>NZ_FMHY01000002.1:4800000-5400000 GCF_900090225.1 Micromonospora eburnea | reverse complement strand
CAACCTGCTGTGGAAGGGCTCGACCAGCCAGAACTGCGTGGTCACCCTGAAGATGGCAAGCGTCGGTACGGCCACCGCCACGAGCGCCTTCCTCGAACCGCAGGGCTCGACGAGATCGACGGACTCCGGCAACTTCTCGTACTACGCGGGGCCGGTGATCCGTTCCTCGCCGGATTGCGTGAGGTGGGGCGGCAGCGCCGGCGGCTCGACCTACACCTCCGCCTTCGAGCACTGCGGCTGACCGCTCCCGTACTGACCAACAGCGTCGATCAAGAGGTTTGCGTCATACCGCCCGCCGGTACGTGACGCAAACCTCTTGATCAACGGAGTGTGGGCCTCAGTGGGCGCGGCGGACGTCGTAGGCGGGGTGGGTGGGGTGGGCGGCGAGGAAGTCGTGGCCGCGCATGCGGCACCAGGCGGGAATGTCCACGGCGGCGGCCGGGTCGTCGGCGAGCACCCGGACCACCCCGCCGACCGGCAGCTCGGGCAGCCGGCGGGCCAGGTTGATCACCGGTAGCGGGCAGCGCTGGCCCCGGCAGTCCAGCACCTCGTCCGGCTCGCTCACAGCCCCGTCACCCCCGCCTCGGCGCGCAGGTCGGCGACGATCCCGGGCAGCTCGGCGAGGAAGCGGTCCACGTCGGCCTCGGTGGTGTCCCGGTGCAGCGACACCCGGACGTTGCCGTGCGAAAGCACCCCCATCGCCTCCAGCACGTGCGACGGCCGCAACGTGGACGAGGTGCAGGAGGAGCCGGAGGAGACCGCGAAGCCCCGCCGGTCCAGCGCCTGCAGCAGCGCCTCGCCGTCCAGGTAGAGACAGGAGAAGGTGACCAGGTGCGGAAGGCGGTCCACGGGGTCGCCGACCACCTCCACGTCCGGCACCTCGGCCGCCACCCGGGCCCGGATCCGGTCCACCAGCGGCGCCAGCCGGGCCGTCTCGGCCGCCGCGTCGGCCGCCGCCGCGCGCAGGCTCGCCGCCGCGGCCACCACCGCGGGCAGGTTGAGCACCCCCGGGGTACGCCCCGACTCCCGCTCGTCGGCGGGGAACGGCGACTCCCAGCGGGTGCCCTTGCGGACCACCAGCAGCCCGACGCCGGGCGACCCGCCCCACTTGTGCGCGCTCGCGGTCAGCACCGACCAGCCGGCCGGCAGTGGCGCCCGGCCGACCAGTTGCGCCGCGTCGACGTACAGCGGCACCCCCGACTCGGCGCACGCCTCGGCCGCCGCCGGCACCGGCTGCACCGTGCCCACCTCGTGACTGGCCCCGATCAGGGCCGCCAGGGCCACCCCCGGGGCGGCCACCGCCGCCGCCCAGGAGTCCAGGTCCAGCCGGCCGAGCCGGTCCACCGGTACGCGGACCGTGTCGCCGCCACCGGCCACGTGCTGCTCCGCGGCGTGCAGCACCGCGGAGTGCTCGATCGCGGAGTGCACCAGGGTCGCCCCGACCCGGCGCCGCCCGATCAGGCCACCCAGCACGGCGGCGTGCGCCGCGGCCGTACCGCTGGGGGTGAAGGAGAGTTCGTCGGCGCGGACGCCGAGGGTCTGCGCGGCGGCCTCACGGGCGGCGTCGAGCAGTTGGCGGGCCCGGCGGGCCTGGGTGTAGAGCTTGCCCGGGTCCGCCCAGCCGTCGTCGAGCGCGGCCAGCAGCGCCTGCCGCGCGACCGGATGCAGCGGGGCGGCGGTGGCCGCGTCGAGGTAGACCGGGGAGGCGCTCACGCCGCCGCCTCGCTTCGCTCCGCGCCGGCGCGAGACGCCGCGCTACCGAGCCTGATGGTTCGATCGCTCACGAAGGCCGACGCTATCGCGCCGGCCCCCGGCGGAGGACTCGATGGGGGCGGAGAGTGACCCCAAGACGGTCTGGCCCGTCATGGTCGAGTAATCTGCGACCGTCGGTGACGCCTTTGCCGTGGGTGCTGGAGGAAACAGCCACCGCGGCGCGCTAGGGAGGCAGGACCAGGTGGTCGCAAGGAGTTCGGAGGTACGGTCGTCAGCCGTACGGCACAGCGCTTCCCCAGGAGCCGGTGGACGCCGGCGGCGTGGTGCTGGTCGGCTCGCCGGGCTCGGTCTCGGCGGAGCCGCGCTGCTGGTTCTGCTCACCGGCTGCGACGTCGGCAAGACGTTCGACGGCTTCGGGTGGCCGCAGGGTGGCATCACTCCGCAGTCGCACCGGATGTACGACCTGTGGATCGCGTCCTGCATCGCGGCGCTCGCGGTCGGCGTGTTCGTCTGGGGCCTGATCTTCTGGTGCGTGATCCGCTACCGGAAGCGCGGCAACAAGCTGCCGGTGCAGACCCGCTACAACCTGCCGATGGAGTTCCTCTACACCATCGCGCCGATCCTCGTGGTCTCCGTGCTCTTCTACTACACGGCCGTCGTGCAGACCAACGTGGACAAGACCACGAAGAACCCCGACGTGACCGTCGAGGTTGTCGGATTCAAGTGGAACTGGCAGTTCAACTACCGCGACGGCC
The DNA here is from genome assembly GCF_900090225.1 of Micromonospora eburnea. Taxonomy (NCBI): domain Bacteria; kingdom Bacillati; phylum Actinomycetota; class Actinomycetes; order Micromonosporales; family Micromonosporaceae; genus Micromonospora; species Micromonospora eburnea. The sequence goes on along the minus strand of NZ_FMHY01000002.1, from coordinate 5,397,532 downwards.
AGGGCCCGGACGCCAACACCGTCGCCTCGGTCCTCGGCACCAGTGACGTCATCCCGGTGCTGGTCCTGCCCACCGGCAAGTCCATCCGGTTCGAGGAGACCAGCCGCGACGTCATCCACTCCTTCTGGGTGCCGGAGCTGCTGTTCAAGCGCGATGTCTTCCCGGGCAACGTCCGCAACGTCTTCGAGGTCACCAGCCTCGACCAGGAGGGCGCGTACGTCGGCCGCTGCGCCGAGCTGTGCGGCACCTACCACGCCTTCATGAACTTCGAGCTGCGGGTCGTCTCGCCGCAGCAGTACGACCAGTTCCTGGCGGAGAAGAAGGCCGGCAAGTCGACGCAGGAGGCGCTCACGGCGATCGGCGAGAAGCCGTACGCCGAGACGACCGTGCCGTTCGACACCCGGCGTACCAAGAACAACTTCAACCCGTCCGACGCGTCGGCCGGCGCGGGAAGCTGAGGTATCCGGCATGAAGACCGAGTGGCGAATCTTCCTGACCGTCGCGGCGTTCCTCTTCGGCGTCACCATCCTCTACGGCGCCTGGACGCACGGCGAGTCCGGCCGGATCGAGTGGGTCGGCACGGTGGCCCTGCTGCTGTCGTTCCTGCTCTGCTCGATGTGCGGCGGCTTCTTCTGGTTCATCTCCCGGCGCATCGACCTGCGTCCGGAGGACCGGGCGGACGGCGAGATCGCCGACGGCGCGGGCGAGGTCGGCTTCTTCAGCCCGGGCAGCTACTGGCCGTTCGGCCTGGCCCTGGCCGCCGCGATCGCCGGTATGGGGCTGGTCTTCTGGCAGATGTGGCTGCTGGGCGCGGGCCTGGTGGCGGTCATCTTCACCGCCTGCGGCCTGCTCTTCGAGTACTACTCCGGCACCCGCCGGACCGCCGAGCACTGAGCTGACGGCCACACCGTGAGGCCCGCCTCCCGTCGGGGAGGCGGGCCTCACGTGTGCGTCGGATGCGTCCCGGCCGGTGCCGCCGCCACCCGGGGCAGGTCGGCCGGAGGGTCAGGCGGCGCGGCGGGGGGCCGGGCGGCGGCCGGGGCGCGGGGCGCGGACGGCGGCGTCGGCGACCAGCAGGCCCGCGCCGCAGCCGGTGCAGGCCAGCTCTGACCATCCGGCGTGGCCGTCGGCCTGGGGTGGCGTCTCGAACAGCATGACGCCCCGGCAGATGTCGCAGTAGAGCTCTCGGTCCGACACGGGCGTCTCCTCTCGCCTCCGGTGTCCGCCGAGGACTGGTGCCGGCATCGGCGGAAAACGGAAAATTACTCCCGTGTAGTTTGGCACGCCGGTATGACACCTCCGCGCGGGCCCGGCGTACCGGGGTGCGACGCGGTCCGGCGGATCACCGGCCGGCCCGCGGTCAGAGGGAGCGGCCGACCTCGAGCCACCGGTCCAGGACACCGGCCGCGGCCCCGGAGTCGATCGACTCGGCCGCCCGGGCCAGGCCGGCCCGCAGCGCCTCGTGCAGGTCGCCGTCGAGCGGGCCCTGGGTGGCCAGCGCCGCCGCGGCGTTGACCAGCACGGCGTCCCGGACCGGGCCGGTCTCGCCGGCCAGCAGCCGACGGGCCACGCCGGCGTTGTACGCGGCGTCCCCGCCCCGCAGATCGGCCAGGGTGGACCGGGGTACCCCCAGCTCCGTCGCGTCCAGCAGCGCCTCCCTGACGGTGCCCTGCTGGGCCACCCAGACCCGGGTCGGCGCGGCGGTGGTGAACTCGTCCAGCCCGTCCTCGCCACGCATCACGACCACCGAGTCCCCACGGGCCGCGAAGACGGCCGCCATCACCGGCGCCATCCGCAGGTCGAAGCAGCCGACCGCGCCGGCCCGGGGGCGGGCCGGGTTGGTCAGGGGGCCGAGAAAGTTGAAGAAGGTGGGCACGCCGACCTCCCGCCGGACCGGCCCGGCGTGGCGCATCCCAGGGTGGAACCGGGCCGCGAAGCAGAAGCCGATGCCGGCCTCCGCCACACACCGGGCCACCTGCTCGGGCGTCAGGTCCAGCGGTACGCCGAGGTGCTCCAGCAGGTCGGCGGTGCCGCACGAGGAGGAGGCGGCCCGGTTGCCGTGCTTGACCACCCGTACGCCCGCCCCGGCCACCACGAGCGCGGTCATCGTGGAGATGTTGACCGTGTGGGCGAGGTCACCGCCGGTGCCGACCACGTCGAGCGCGGTGGCGCGTACCTCCTCGGGGAGCTCGACCTCGACGGAGCGGCCGAGCATCGCCTCCACCAGGCCGGCCAGCTCGGCCGGCGTCTCACCCTTGGCGCGCAGCGCCACCGCGAAGCCGGCCACCTGCGCCGGGCTGGCCGAACCGGTCATGATCTCGTCCATCGCCCAGGCGGTGTCGGCGGTGGCGAGTTCCTCACCGCGCAGCAGCGCGTTGAGCAGCAGTGGCCAGGTCCGTTCGCCCATGGTGGGCCTCCTGAGCGGGGCGTGGAATGCGGGGTGGCGGCCTTCGTGCGGACCGGAACGCCGCCGCGCGGCGCGGTGGCCCGGATCATGGCCGGAACGCCGGCGCCACGGCCACGCTGCCGTGGCGCCGAGTGGGCCGGCTCAGGCCACGGCGTGCGTACGCCGCAGCAGTTCGGCGACGGTGGTGCCGGTGGTCACCGGGTCGAGCGGGTGGGTCAGCGTGGCGTCCACCTCGGCGTACGCGGCCAGCCAGCGGTCGGCGGCGCGGGCGAGCACCACACAGGTCGGCGGGGCGTCGTCCCGGTCGTCCTTGATCTGGCGGGCGATGCCGATGCCGCCGCCCGGGGTCGCCTCGCCGTCGAGCAGGAGCAGGTCGATCTCGTAGTCGTCGACGAGCCGGACGCACTCGGCGTAGTCGGAGGCCTCGGCGAACTCGATCTCGAGGCCCGGCGCGGGCCGGGTGCCGACCGCGAGCCGCATCCGGTCACGGACCTTCGGATCGTCGCTGTAGAGCAGGACGGTGTAAAGACGCTCACTCATACCGGCACTCCCACTTCGTAGCTGCCCGCTGATCGTAGCGGGCGTCACAGCGGGCGGACGGCCCGCCCTGGCGTACCCCCTCGGGGAGCTCAACCAGCGGCTTCCGCGGCCCGCTCGCGGGCCTCCTGGCGGTCCAGTTCGCGGTCCAACCGGCGGGCCTCGCGCTCCGACTGTTTGATCCACTGGACGACGAGCACGGCCAGCATGGTGACGCTGACGAACTCTCCGCCGGCCCAGAGCACGCCGCCGGCCACCACCTGGTCGTTCCACGGGTCCGACCAGGTCAGCCCCAGCGACGGGTACCAGTCGCCGCCGAACAGGGTGGTGCTCTGCATGATCGTGAGCCCGAGCACGGTGTGGAACGGCACCGAGAGCACCATCAGCAGCGCCCGGGCCGGGTACGGCCAGCGGCCGGGCAGCGGGTCCAGGCCGAGCAGCGGCCAGAAGAAGACGCAGCCGGTGGCGATGAAGTGGGCGTGGACCAGCTCGTGCGCCCACTCGTGCTGCAGCGTGTAGCTGTACAGGTCGGTGAAGTAGAGCGCGAACGGGTTCACCACGAAGATGGCGAACGCGACCAGCGGGAAGCTGTAGATCCGGACGATCCGGCTGTGCACGATCGCCAGCAGCCGCTTGCGGGGCCGCACCGGGAGGGTGCGCAGGGCGAGCGTCACCGGGGCGCCCAGCGCCAGGAAGATCGGCGAGATCATGGACAGCACCATGTGCTGCACCATGTGGACCGACAGCAGCGCGGTGTCGTACGCGCCCAGCCCGCTGAGCGTGACCGACGCGATGCCGCCCAGGCCGGGGACGAGGAAGCACACCGTCCGGATGACCGGCCAGCGGTCGCCGCGCAGCCGCAGCCGGTACACGCCGTACAGGTAGAGGCCGGCGGCGAGGAGCAGCCCGAGGGTGAGCCAGCTGTTGAGCTGGGTCTCGGTGAGGATCCGCGCGACGGTGAAGGGCGGCGGGACGGCCGCACCGCCCGCCGCCAGGATCGCCGGGGCGGCGGGTGGCGGAGCCACCGAGGTGACGGTGATGATCGGATCGACGTGCAGCACGCTTTTCAGGGTAGGTCAGGCGAAGCGGACGACCCCGATCGGGCCACGACCGGCACAGGTTTGCCACCCCGCTGATCGTCGGTCCCGGTCAGGGGCAATAATGACCGCGTGACTGCGGCCCCAGCCATTGACAAGAGCCGGATCCACTCCCTGACGCGTCCCAACATGGTCAGCGTCGGGACGATCGTGTGGCTCTCCAGCGAACTCATGTTCTTCGCGGCGCTGTTCGCGATGTACTTCTCGATCCGCGCGGCGGCGCCGGAGCAGTGGGAGAAGCACACCGAGATCCTGAATGTGCCCTACGCGACCACCTTCACGGTGATCCTGGTGCTCTCCTCGGTGACCTGCCAGCTCGGTGTCTTCGCGGCCGAGAAGGGTGACGTCCACGCCCTCCGCCGGTGGTTCACGATCACCTTCGTGATGGGTCTGATCTTCGTGCTCGGCCAGGCGAACGAGTACCGCAACCTGGTGCACGAGGGCGTCAAGATCAACGCGGACGGGTACGGGTCGATGTTCTACCTGACCACCGGCTTCCACGGTCTGCACGTGACCGGCGGTCTGATCGCCTTCATCATCTTCATGATCCGCACCACCATGGGCCGGTTCACCCCGGCGCAGGCCACGTCGGCCATCGTCGTGTCCTACTACTGGCACTTCGTCGACGTCGTGTGGATCGGGCTCTACGCCATGATCTACTGGCTCCAGTGATCTTGGCGCGTCACGAACCGCGCCGCTGCTCCGTCCCCTGAGACAAGGTCCAACCGGTTAAGGACACAGGTCATGACTTCTGACAACGACCGCCGACGCGGTCTGCTCGCGCGGTTGCGCGGGCGGCCCGTAGCGCGCAGCAGGGGCCGCCGCCGGCTGGGTGCCGCGGTCCGGCTGGCCGCCGCGCTGATGCTGGCCGGCGGCGCCTACACCGTCTTCGCCCCCGGCGTGCAGGCGCAGGACACGCCGCCCCTGAGCGCCGCCGCCAACGAGGGCAAGGCGCTGTTCGACGTGAGCTGTGTGAGCTGCCACGGTCGCAACGCCCAGGGCATCGAAGGCCGCGGTCCGAGCCTGATCGGTGTGGGTTCGGCGTCGGTCGAGTTCCAGGTCAGCAGCGGTCGGATGCCGATGGCCCGCCAGGAAGCCCAGGCCATGCGCAAGCCGCCGTCGTTCACCGACGAGCAGGTGCGCCAGCTCGGCCAGTACATCCAGGAGCTCGGCGGCGGCCCGGAGGTCCCGGCGGGCAACAACCTGCGCCAGAACGCCAACCTGGCCACCGGTGGCGAGCTCTTCCGGATCAACTGCTCGCAGTGCCACGCCTTCGGCGGTGGCGGCGGTGCGCTTTCCTCCGGCAAGTACGCGCCGAGCCTCAAGCCGGCCAGCGACCGGCAGATCTACGCCGCCATGCTGAGCGGCCCGCAGAACATGCCGGTGTTCGGGGACAACCAGATCTCTCCGCAGGAGAAGGCGGACATCATCGCCTACATCCAGGACACCCTGAAGACCGACCAGGACCAGGGCGGTCTCAACCTGGGCCGGTACGGCCCGTCGACCGAGGGCCTGGCGGCCTTCCTGGTCGGCATCGTCGCGCTGGTCTTCGCGAGCCTGTGGATTGCGGGCAAGTCGTGACCGAGCGAACCATTCGTTTCAGTGCTGCGGCGTCGACCCCCGGCGCCGCCCGTAGCGAGGTGGCGGCATGAGCACGCATATCGAGCGCCAGGCACCGCAGGGGCGGGAGCCGCTCGACCTGGACGACCCGCGGCTGTCCCGGTTCGACATCGTCCAGGAGGGCGCGCGGCGGGACGACATCGAGATCGTCCACTACGAGCCGCAGGTGGTCCCGGGCAGCCGGGCGGAGCGCCGGCTGACCCGTACCGTCGCCACGTTCTTCCTGCTGACCGGCCTGGCCGCCACCGCGTTCCTGGTCGTCTACATCTGGTGGCCGTGGGAGTGGGAGCCGGGCCGCGGCGGTGACAACTGGTACACCCCGCTGCTCGGCGTGACCCTCGGCATCGCGCTGCTCGGCATCGGCTTCGGCATCCTCACCTGGGGCAAGAAGCTGCTGCCGAAGGAGGTCTCGATCCAGGACCGGCACGACCAGCCGAGCTCCTCGGAGGACCGCCGGATCACCGGCGAGACCATGCTCTACATGGCCGACGAGCTGGGCGTCCGGCGTCGGCCGCTGCTCGGCGCCTCGCTGATGGCCGGTCTCGCGCCGGTCGGCCTGGTGGCCGCGGCGCCGCTGGTGGGCGGTCTGATCGAGAACCCGCACAAGAACAACCAGATGTTCACCACCGGGTTCAAGCCGATGGACGGGAAGAAGATCCGCCTGATCCGCGAGGACGGCCGGCCGATCCGCCCGGCGGACGTCAGCGTCGGTGGTCAGCTCACCGTGTTCCCGGGCGTCGACGGCGGCGTCAGCAACAAGTACGCCGACTCGCCGACCCTGCTGATCCACCTGCGTGACGGCGACGCGGAGAAGTCCCGCACCGCCAACGCCCGGGTCGGGCACGGCGACTACATGTGGGGCAACTTCGCGGCGTTCTCCAAGATCTGCACGCACGCCGGCTGCCCGGCGAGCCTCTACGAGCAGCAGACCAACCGGCTGCTCTGCCCCTGCCACCAGTCGCAGTTCCTCATCACCGACAACGCCGAGCCGGTCTTCGGCCCGGCCAACCGACGGCTGCCGCAGCTGCCGCTCGAGGTGGACGAGGAGGGCTTCTTCGTGGCGAAGTCCGACTACACCGAAACCATCGGCCCCGACTTCTGGGAGCGGCCATGAAGCGCCGAAAGTTTGACGTAGCCGCGGTGCCGGCCCGGACCGCCGGCGCGCTGGACGACCGGTTCTCGGCGGCCACCCCACTGCGCAAGCTGCTGAACAAGGTCTTCCCCGACCACTGGTCCTTCCTGCTCGGCGAGATCGCGCTCTTCTCGTTCGTCGTGCTGCTGCTGACCGGTGTGTTCCTGACCTTCTTCTTCGAGCCGTCGATGGCCGAGGTGGTCTACAACGGCAGCTACGCCCCGCTGCGGGGCACTCCGATGTCGGCCGCGTACGCCTCCAGCCTGGACATCTCGTTCGATGTCCGCGGTGGTCTGATCATGCGGCAGATGCACCACTGGTCGGCCCTGCTGTTCATGGCCGCCATCGTGGTGCACATGCTCCGGGTGTTCTTCACCGGCGCGTTCCGCAAGCCGCGTGAGACGAACTGGATCATCGGCTCGCTGCTGTTCTGGGTGGGCTTCCTGGCGGGCTTCACCGGCTACTCGCTGCCGGACGACGGCCTGTCGGGCACCGGTCTGCGGATCGCCTCCGGCATCATCCTGTCGATTCCGGTGATCGGCTCCTGGGTCAGCTCGTCGATCTTCGGCGGGGAGTTCCCGGGCACCATCATCATCAGCCGGTTCTTCATCGCCCACGTGCTGCTCGTCCCGGGTCTGCTGGTGGCGCTGATCAGCGTCCACCTGGGCCTGGTCTTCAAGCAGAAGCACACCCAGTGGCCCGGCCCCGGCCGGACCAACGACAACGTGGTCGGCGAGCGGATGTTCCCGCGCTACGCGATCAAGCAGGCCGGCTTCTTCCTGGTCGTCTTCGGCGTGATCGCGCTGATGGGTGGCCTGTTCCAGATCAACCCGATCTGGTTCTTCGGTCCGTACGAGGCGTGGGTGGTCTCCGCGGCCAGCCAGCCCGACTGGTACGTCATGTTCCTCGACGGCTCGACCCGCCTCATGCCGGGCTGGGAGATCAGCATCCCGATCGGCGACGGGTACGTCATCCCGCCGCTGTTCTGGCCGACGGTCGTGCTCCCCGGCATCCTGGTGGGCCTGTCGACGATGTACCCGTTCCTGGAGGCCCGCCGCCTCAAGGACTACCGCCACCACAACCTGCTCCAGCGGCCCCGGGACGTCCCGGCCCGGACCGGACTGGGTGCGATGGCGGTGACGTTCTTCATCGTGCTGACCCTCTCCGGCGCCAACGACGTCATCGCCGACAAGTTCCACATCAGCCTGAACGCGATGACCTGGGCGGGCCGGGTCGGCCTGCTGATCCTCCCGCCGCTGGCGTACTACGTCACCCACCGCATCTGCCTCGGTCTGCAGCAGCACGACCGGGAGGTGCTGGCCCACGGCGTGGAGACCGGCATCATCAAGCGGATGCCGGACGGCCGGTTCGTCGAGGTCCACCAGCCGCTCAGCTCGGCCGAGGGCCACGAGGCGCTGGACTACGTCGGCTGGGTCGTCCCGAAGAAGATGAACCGGCTCGGTGCCCTCGGCCCGGCGGTCCGGGGCTTCTTCTACCCGATCGAGAAGCCGGTCGAGGCGCCGGTTTCGCCGGGGCACCCGCCGGTCGAGCCCCGACCGGAGCGCGAGGAGATCGGCAGCGGCGAGAGCCGTCGCTGATCCTCTGACCGAGTACCACTGATCGTGGCGCCCGCCGGCTCTCCGGCGGGCGCCACGGCCGTTTCCGCGCCGTCCGTCCCGTCCCGCCCGCCGCGTGCCCCATGCTTCCGCTCCGCTGCCCCGCCACCCCCCGACCCGGACGGGTGGATTCGCAGGAATAACCCCGGTCAGCCGGGTATCCGTGCGGTCCAACGAAAAAGGGGGGGAAAGATGTTGGGTATCAAACGCCTCGGACTCCTGGCTGCCATGGTGGTGGTCGGGTTGGCGCCCGCCGCGGCGGCGCAGGCCGCGGCACAGCCGTCGACGCAGGACACCCAGTACCTGCAGGCGCTGCACCAGGTCAACCTCTTCGAGATCGCCTCGGGCAACCTGGCCCAGCAGAAGGGGCAGAACGAGCAGGTGAAGGATCTGGGCAAGCAGTTCGTTACGGACCACACCCAGCTGGACGACTCGGTGAAGTCCACCGCGCAGCAGTTGAACGTCCAGTTGCCGAACAGCCCGACCGCGGACCAGCAGAACATCCTCAACCAGCTGAACGGCCTCAGCGGGGCTGAGTTCGACAAGGCGTGGGTGACCGCCGAGCTGAACGGTCACGTCCAAGCCATCCAGGCCACTCAGACCCAGATCTCGCAGGGTTCCGAGCAGTCGGTGATCACGCTGGCCCAGGACGCGCTGCCGGTGCTCCAGGCGCACCTCGACGCCCTGACGTCGCTGGCTGAGACCCTGGGCATCCCGGTGCCGCAGACCAGCCCCAGCGGCACGCCCAGCCCGGGCGGCACCACCACGCCGGCTCCGGGCGGCACCGAGTCCCCGGCTCCGGGCACGACCGAGACGCCGGCTCCGGGCACCACGGAGACCCCGGCGCCGAGCCAGAGCTGACCCGTACGACCGATGGTGGCCGGTCCGTCCCTGGGGGATGGGCCGGCCACCACGTGTACCTGGGGTCAGTCGGCGTTGGCCAGCCCGATCGCGAACGCCTCCTCCAGGTCGTGCTGCGAGTACGCCCGGAACGCGATGTGCGACTCGGTGTTGATCACCCCGGGCACCTTGGAGATGCTGCCGGCGATGACCTGGGCGATCTGCTCGAACTCGCGGACCCGGACCATGGCGATCAGGTCGACGTGACCGGCCACCGAGTAGACCTCGCTGACGCCGGGCAGGTTGGCCAGGGTTTCGGCCACCTCGGGGATGGAGTCGGTGGCGCAGTCGATCAGCACGATCGCGGTGATCACGGGACATTTCTCCGTTCGTCGACGTCGTGGCCCATGCTAGAGGTTCGCCTGGTCAGCCCGTCCCCGGCTCGGCGATCTGGGCCGCCGGGACGGTCAGTCCGCCCGGGGCGCGGACCGCGTCGGTGAGCCGTTCGTCCGGCCCGACCGTCGCGCCGGGCCAGACCACGGCGCGGGCGACCTCGCCCCGGACGGTCGCCCCCGCGCCGATCACCGCCCGGCGTACCCACCCGGTGACCGTCGCGCTCGGGTGCACGAGGCTGCCGTCGCCGGCCGCGTGCAGGTTGGCCGCCAGGTAGTCGGCCGGGGTGCCGGTGTCGTAGAAGGTGCCCCGGTAGGGCACCACCGCCAGCGCGCCGGCCGCCTCCGCCGGTCGCCACACCGCCCGTACCAGGTCGCCGAAGGTCGCCGGCAGGTCCCGCACCAGCCGCCAGGGCAGCAGCGAGAACCCGACGAACCGGTGGCCGCCGAAGGTGCCCGGAGCCGCCGGGTCGTCGGCCGGCTGGCCGAGCAGGCGTACGCTCCGCCCGTCCCAGCCGTCCAGCAGCGCGGCGACGTCCGGCCCCGGCGGGGCGACCGGATCGGCCAGGTACGCGTCGGCGTTGCCGACCAGCACCCCCCGCCCGGCGACCCAGTCCCGCAGGTTGCCCAGCCCGCCGGCGGTGCCGAGCGGATCGCCCGGCTCGACCGACAGGTGGGCCCGGGAGCCGACGTGCGCCACCACGAGGTCGCCCAGGTAACAGGCGTTCACCGCGACGTGTTCCGGGCCGGTCAGGCCGAGCCCGGCCAGCCGGTCGAGGGCCCGGTCCAGCAGCGGCACGTTGCCGACCGGGCAGAGCGCCTTGGGCACCCGCTCGGTCAGCGGGCGCAGCCGGGTGCCCTCGCCGGCCGCGAGCACCACCGCGCAGACGTCCACCGCCGCCCGCCAGCCGGGACCCGCCGCGCCGGCCCGGCCGGTCGGCGTACGCTGGCCGCCGGCCCGGTCGGGGCGGTCCGTGCCACCCGATCGGGGCGGGCCGGCGGGGCCGGTCACGCGGTGGGAGGCGCCGCCGGCGGAACCTCGCCGGCGCGCGGGCCGATGTCGTAGTAGGCGAGCAGGTTGGCGGTGGCCCGGCTCAGCCGGGGCAGATCGTCCAGCGGGTGCCAGGCCGCCTCCAGCACCTCGGCGCCGTCCACCTTCAGCTCGGCGGTCGAGGCCGGCACCTCGGTCTCGAAGACCACGTCGACCCAACCCTTGGCGTGCACCACGGCATTGGGCACGGCCGGACGCAGCCGGTCGGGGGAGAGCCGGATGCCCGACTCCTCGTGCAGCTCGCGGGCCGCGCCGACCACCGGCGCCTCACCGCGTTGCAGCAGCCCGGCCGGCAGGGTCCAGCTGTAGCCGGGCGGCTGGCGCAGCAGCAGGAGCCGCCCCGCGCCACCGGCCTCGGCGTCCCGGACCAGGGTGACCGCGCCGACGACGTACTTCGGCACGGCCAGGCGGACCAGCCGACGCCGCAGCGGGACGGGAAGGCGGTAGAAGAGTTGATAGCCGAGGGCCCGTCCGGTGGCACGCGCGCGGGGGATCATGCCTGTAAGGCTAGTGGCCATGGGGCTCCGCCGGATGAACGGCTTTCGGCTAGTGCCGGTGGTCGACGAGGTCGATCAGCTGCTGGACCACCGTGTCCGGCTCGACCGCCCGGTCGAAGACCGCCACCAGCAGGGTTTCCAGGTCCGGATAGCCCAGTTCCTCGGACAGCCGTAGCAGCGGCAGGTCGCTGGCCAGGCCCCGGTTGTGCTTGCGCAGCGCGAGGCCGATGGTGGCCCGGCCGAGGCGTACCTTGTCGGCGATCGTGATGCCCGGCTCGGTGTGCTCGGCGAACCAGCGGTTGATCTGCATCTGGGCGTGCGGCGACTTGACGAAGCGCAGCCACTCCCGGCGCGGCCCGCGCGGCGCGGCGTCGGCCTCGAAGCCGGTCTCCGCGTCGCTCTCGGTGAAGATCTCCACCACGTCGCCCTCCTCCAGCTCGGAGGAGAGCGGGGCCAGCCGCCCGTTGATCCGGGCGGCGAGGCAGTGGTCGCCCCGCTCGGTGCCCAGCTCGTACGCCAGGTCGACCGGGGTCGCGCCGGCCGGGAGGACGACCTGCCGCCCGTCGGCGACCACCTGGATCTGCGCCTCCGCCAGGTCGCAGCGCAGCGACTCCATGAACTGGGTCGGGTCGACGGTCTCCTGCTCCCAGTCGAGCACCCGGCGCAGCCAGGCCAGCTCGTCGGCCCGGTCGGCGGCCCGCCCGGCGGCGCCCGGGAAACGGTAGTGGGCGGCGATGCCGTACTCGGCGGAACGGTGCATCTCCTCGGTGCGGATGAGCACCTCCACCGTACGGTCCTGCGGGCCGCGGACGCTGGTGTGCAGCGAGCGGTAGAGGTTGTTCTTGGGGGAGGCGATGAAGTCCTTGAAGCGGCCCGGCACCGGCCGCCACAGCCCGTGCACCGCGCCGAGGGCGGCGTAGCAGTCGGTGGCCGGACCGTCCACCACGATCGCGATGCGGGGCAGGTCGTACGGGACCGCGTACCCGCCCGCCACGGTGTCCTTCCAGATCGAGTAGAGGTGCCGGGGGCGGGGGGAGACCTCGGCGTCGACCCGGCTGCGGCGCAGCGCCACCCTGGTCTTCGCCACCACCTCGGCGAGGTATGCGTCCCACCCGGGCCGGTCGTGCACGTGCCGGGCGATCCGGGCGTGCTCCTCGGGGTGCAGGTGCAGCAGCACCACGTCGTCCAGCTCGCGTTTCAGGCTCTGGATGCCCAGCCGGTCGCAGAGCGGGACGAGTACCTCCTCGGTCTTGCGCGCGATCCGCTCCCGCGAGGCGGCGGAGCGTACGCCGAGGGTGCGCATGTTGTGCAGCCGGTCGGCCAGCTTGATGATCAGCACCCGGACGTCCTTGCCGGCCGCGACGATCATCTTGCGGACGGTCTCCGCCTCGGCGGCCTTGCCGTAGAACGCCTTGTCGAACTTGGTCACCCCGTCGACCAGGTGGGCGACCTCGCGGCCGAAGTCCTCCTGGAGGGCCTGGAGGGTGTAGCGGGTGTCCTCCACGGTGTCGTGCAGCAGCGCGGCGACCAGGGTGATGGTGTCCATGCCGAGGTCGGCGCAGATCTGGGCGACGGCGAGGGGATGGGTGATGTACGGCTCGCCGCTCTTGCGGAACTGGCCGCGGTGCATGTTCTCGGCGATCGTGTACGCCCGCCGCAGCACCGACGCTTCGGCGTTGGCGTGGATGCCCCGGTGGGCGCGGACCAGCGCGCTGACCGGTTCGGTGTCGTTGGTGGGCCAGGTGAGCAGGGAGCGCAGCCGGCGGGTCAGCGGCAGTTCGCCCGGCTGGGTCGGGAGGGCGCCGCCCAGGGCGGCGCCGTGTCCGGCGTCGACGTCCACCTGGGACACCTCCTCACCCCGGCCCCGGGCCGCCGTGCCGCGACCGGGAGCAGGCCCGCGAAACGGGCAGGACTGCACTCTCTTAACAGACTAAGGGAGTTGACGTAGTCCGATCGGACACTTGGTCATGAGCGTTCGGTCGAGAGTTGGTGGGACCCTCCGTTTTCGGCCTTCGCCAGTAGGGCGCGGAACCGGCCTGCGCCGACGGTCGGCGACGCCCAGCCGGAGGAGGCCTCCACCAGCCGGGTCTCCGGTCGCTCCAACCAGGACAGGATGCGTTCGGTCTCCTCGGCGGAGGCCGCCGGAACCGGACCGTGACCGGGCAGGACGGTCTCGGCGGTCGCCCGGATCGCGTTCAGCGTCGGTCTCGGATGGACGCCCGGCGGGGAGACGCCCGCGCCGGCCAGCCGGCCGTGCCGGACCAGGGCCAGCTCCCAGCCGCCCCGGGCGTGCGGGCGGGCGGCCGCCAGCTCGGCGATGCGGGTCAGCGCGACCAGGCGCTGCATCCGGACCGCCGCGCGCAGCACCGCGGCCAGCCGGGCGCGCGCCACCGCGGCCTCCTCGTACCGCTGTGCCTGGGAGAGCACCTCGATCCGGGCGAGCAGGGCGTCCACCACCACCTGCGGGTCGTCGGTGGTCGCGGTACGGAACGGGGTGGCGGCGCGGTGGTCGTATTCCTCCGGGGTGATCCGGTGCTCGCAGGGTGCCGGGCAGCGACCCAGCTCGGCCAGCGCGCAGGCCGGAATGGTGGTACGCCGGGAGAGCCGGTGGGTGCACTGGCGCAACGGCACCGCGTCGTGGAAGCCGGCGGCGGCCAGCTCGGCGGCCTGCTTGGAGCGGAACGGGCCGAGGTAGGCGGTGTCGGTGGGGGCGAGGTCGCGCACGATCGACAGCCTCGGGTACGCCTCGTCGGTCAGCTTCAGCCAGACCTGGCGTTCCGGGTACTTCGAGCGCCGGTTGTACGGCGGCGCGTGCGCGGCGATCAACCGCAGCTCGCGGACCTCCGCCTCCAGCGAGTGCGCGCACTCGACGGCCTCGACCCGCTCGGCGGCGGCCAGCATCTCCGAGATCCGGGCCCGTTTCTCCGCCGCGGTGAAGTAGCTGCGGACCCGGGTGGCGATGTCGCCGGAGGTGCCGACGTAGAGCGGCCGGTCGTCGGCGGCCCGGAAGATGTAGACCCCGGGCACCTTCGGCAGCCCGTCGGCGAGGTGGCGTTTGCGGCGCTGGGTGGGGGTGACCGCCTTGGCGAACTCGATCGCCTCGCCGATGGTGTCCACCCGGTGCCCGCCGAGCCGGCCGATCAGCCCGTGCAGCACGTCGACGGTGGCCTTCGCGTCGTCCAACGCCCGGTGGGTCGGCTGGGTGGCGGTGCGGAAGTAGGCGGCCAGGGTGCCCAGCTTGCGGTTGGGCACCTCGTCGCGGGTGAGCACCCGGCGGGCCAGCGCCGCGGTGTCCAGCACCCGCGGGTTGGGCCAGCGGTAGCCGTGCTTCGCGCAGGCGGCCTTCAGGAAGCCCACGTCGTACGGGGCGTTGTGGGCGACCAGCACGGCGTCGGCGATGAACTCCAGGAAGCTCGGCAGCACCTGCTCGATCGGCGGGGCGGGGAGCAGCATGGCCTGGGTGATGCCGGTCAGCACGGTGATGAACGGCGGGATCGGCTCGCCGGGGTTGACCAGGGTGGCCAGCACCCCCAGCTCCTCGCCGCCGCGCACCTTGACCGCGCCGATCTCGGTGATCCCGCCGCCGTCCGGCGCGCCGCCGGTGGTCTCCAGGTCGACCACCACGAAGGTGGTCGCGTAGAGCGGCAGCGCGGGGTCGACCCCGGTGCCCGCCGCCCGGTCCAGGCCGGCCAGCGTCTCCTGGACGTACTCGGCTCGCGTCACGGGCGGCACGCTAGCGGCCGGGTGCGACACTCCCGTCCCACCGGTCCCAGCCGTTGCCACAGGATTAGGATGAGAGATCGGCTCACTCACCGGGCGGTGAGCCCGTCCGCGGTGGGAGACTTGCCACATGCCCCTCACCGAGCCGTACGACGACCACCTCCCCGAGGAGGGGCCCGTGGCCGCCGTGCACGACGCCGGTGAGAGCCCGCGGGCTTCGAGTACGGACGCCGCCAGCGGGTCGACCGATCCCGGCGGGCCGGCCGACCCCGAGCCCGAGCCGGTCCTGCCCGAGCCGGTCCGGCAGCGGATCGTGGCGCTCACCGCGGCCGTGCTGCCCGGATTGCCCGCCGACGAGGTGCCCGTCCCGTTGCGCCGGGTCGCCAAGTTCGCCCCGAACCGGCGTGCCCGGCTGGGCGCCCCGGTCATCGCCGCCCAGCTCACCGCCGACCCGCTGTTCCGGCAGCGGATCGCCGCACGGGTGCTGGCCGATGCCGGCGACCTGGGCGCGGCCGTCGTGGAGGGGACCGCTCCGGCCGCCGCCGACCCGGTCGAGGTGGCCGCCCTGGCCTATCTGGCCCGGCCCGAGGGCTGGCGCGAACTGATCGAGGCGAGCGGCGCCGCGGTGCGCGCGGAGGCGGACAGTGCGGTGGTGGCCGAGCTGGTCCGGGAGGCCGAGCAGCGGGCCACCCGCGCCGAGCACGACCGGGCCGTGGCCCGGGTCGAGGCGGAGAAGCTCCGCGACGAGCTGGCCCGGGTGCGGGAGGAGTTGGGCCAGCTCCGCGAGGAGGCGCGCCAGCTCGCCCGGGCCCTGCGGGAGACCCAGGGCCGGGAGCGCAAGGCCACCGAGATGCTGGCCACCGAGCGGGGCCGGGCCGCGCGGGCGGCGGCGGACGCGGACGCCGAGCTGCGCCGCGTACGGGCCCGGCTGGCCGAGGCGGAGTCCGCGGCGGGGGTGGCCCGGGCGGTCGCCAAGGAGGCCCGTTCGGTCGACGACGCGAAACTGTGGCTGCTGCTGGAGACCATCGGGCAGGCAGCGGTGGGGTTGCGCCGTGAGCTGGCGCTCGATCCGGTGGAGAAGCTGCCGGCGGACTTCGTCGCGGACGCCTTCGCCGACCAGTCGGCGGCCACCCCGGCCGGTGCCGCCGCCCGTGCCCGGGACACCGACGATCCGGCCCGGCTGGACCAGCTGCTCGCGCTGCCCAAGGCGCACCTGGTGGTCGACGGCTACAACGTCACCAAGCGCGGCTTCGGTGAGATGTCGCTGGAGCAGCAGCGTAAACGGCTGATCGGCGGGTTGGGTGGGATCGCCGCGCAGACCGGCGACGAGGTCACCGTGGTCTTCGACGGCGCGGAGCGGATCCACGGGTTGCCGCCCTCGCCGCGCGGGGTGCGGGTGCTCTTCTCCCGCAAGGGGGAGACCGCGGACGAGTTGATCCGCCGGCTGGTCCGCGCCGAGCCGCCGGGCCGGCCGGTGGTGGTGGTCTCCTCCGACCGCGAGGTCGCCGACGGGGTACGCCGACACGGCGCGTACCCGCTCGGCGCCGACTCGCTGCTGCGTCGGCTGTCCCGCTCCTGACTGTTGATCACCGGTTGTCCGTTTCTGTCGTACCCGGTGACTAGTGTCCGACCTGACCGACGGTGGCCGGGTGGTGACGACGAGGTCGCGCCCGCCGCCAGACTCCGTCAGGAGGCACGATGCTCATCGACTGTGACACCTGTGGGATCCGTGGCGCCGGCTGCTCCGGCTGCCTGGTGACCGCGTTGCTCGACGTGGACTCGCCGGTGGCCCGGCTGGACGCGGCCGAGCACCGGGCGATCGAGGTGTTCGCCCGGGCCGGCTTCGCGGTGGAGGTGCTGGCGCCGGCTCCGGCCGCCCGCCCCCGCCGGACCCGGCGGGGGCGGGCGGCGTGAACCACCGCGGTTCGGGCGGCGCCGGTCAGCGCACGGTCCGGCGGGCGTAGAGCCGCTTCGCCCAGAGGTAGCTCACCAGCGCGATGGCGGCGCACCAGGCGGTGGCGACCACGGCGTTCGACCCGACCGGGCCGCCGGTCAGCAGACCACGCAGGGTCTCGATGATCGGGGTGAACGGCTGATACTCGGCGAACTGGCGTAGCCCGGCCGGCATCGACTCGGTGGGCACGAAAGCGCTGCCGAGGAACGGCAGGATCGTCAGCGGCATCGGCAGGTTGCTGGCCGTCTCGACGCTCTCGCTGACCAGGCCGAGAGCCACGGCCAGCCAGGTGAGGGCGAAGGTCGCCATGGCCAGCACCCCGGCGGTGGCGAGCCAGGCGAGTGGGCCGGCATCGGACCGGAAACCGACCAGCAGCGCGACACCGACCACCAGGACCAGGCTGAGCATCGTCTGGATCATGCTGCCGACCACATGACCGGTCAGCACCGAGCCACGGGCGATCGCCATGGTGCGGAACCGGGCGATGATCCCCTCGGTCATGTCGGTGGCTATCGATATCGCGGTGCCGTTGGCCGCGCCGGCCACGCCCATCAGCAGGATGCCGGGCACGACGTAGGTGAGGTACGCGGCCCGCCCGCCGGACGGCCCGCCGAGGCCGTTGCCCAGCGTGCCGCCGAAGACGTAGACGAAGAGCAGCAGGAACAGCACGGGCATGCCGGCGAGCATCAGGGTCAGCGAGGGGTAGCGCAGCATGTGTCGCAGGTTGCGGCGCAGCATCGTGCCCGAGTCGCGGACGGCGTACGAGAGTGTGGTCATCGCAGCGGAACCTTTTCCTTGGTGGGCTGGTTGGTCAGCGCCAGGAAGACGTCGTCGAGGTCGGGCGTGTGCACGGCGAGCGACTCGACGCCGATCGAGGCGTCGTCGAGCCGGTCGAGCAACACCCGCAGCGACGCGACCCCGCCGTCGCCGGGGACCTGCAGGGTGAGCTGGTCGGTGCCGGGGACGCCGCCGAGCAGGGACTCGGCCGCGGCGCGGTTCGCCGGGTCGGTGAACCGCAGGGCGATGTGCCCGCCCGGGACCAGGCGCTTGAGTTCGTCCGGGGTGCCCTCGGCGATCAGCCGGCCGTGGTCGAGCACGGCCACCCGGTCCGCGAGCTGGTCCGCCTCCTCCAGGTACTGGGTGGTGAGGAAGACGGTCATCCCGTCGGCGACGAGGTCGCGGACGATCTGCCACACCTCGCGTCGGCTGCGCGGATCGAGGCCGGTGGTCGGCTCGTCGAGGAAGAGCACGCGCGGCGTGCCGATCAACCCCATCGCCAGGTCGAGCCGGCGGCGCATGCCGCCCGAGTAGGTGGCGGCGGTCCTGCCGGCCGCCTCGACGAGGTCGAAGCGCGTCAGCAGCTCGCGGGTGCGTCGCCGGCCCTCGGCCCGGTCGAGGTGGTGCAGGTCGGCCATCAGGAGCAGGTTCTCCGTGCCGGTGAGCAGTCCGTCGACGGCGGCGAACTGGCCGGTCACGCCGATCGCCGCGCGTACCGCGTCGGGCTCCCGGGTCAGGTCGTGCCCGGCGACCCGGGCCACACCGTCGTCGGCCGGGATGAGCGTGGACAGGATCTGCACGGTGGTGGTCTTGCCGGCGCCGTTCGGGCCCAGCAGGGCGAAGATCGTTCCCGGTGCCACGGCCAGGTCGATGCCGTCGAGCACCACGTGGTCGCCGTAGGACTTGCGGAGCCCGGTGGCCGCGATCGCGGGCGGGGGTGAGGTGGTCATCGTGTCTCCTCTGGGCGGGGCGGGGTCAGCTGCGCCGGATGACAATGTCGCCGTACGAGGTGCGGGCCCGGACCTCGACGGTCCGTTCCTCCTGTGACGGGGTGTCGGAGGGCTCGATCTGGTTGCGTACGTTGCCGAAGGAGGTGTGCAGGTCCAGGAAGGCCGCGGTGCCGCCGTAGATGCCGATCTCGAGCTGGCCCATCGCGGTCTTCACCGAGACCGGCCCCTGGCGGACCTCTCCGATCCGGATGTCGCCGTTGGCGGTGGCGGCGGTGACGCCGGCCTTGGCACGGTCGACGGAGATGTCGCCGTTGGCCGCGTTCACCCGCAGGTCGCCGCCGACCGTGCCGACCCAGCTGTCGCCGTTGGAGTTCTTGATCACCGCGCCGCCGTCGACCTCGCCCAACCGGATCCGGCCGGTTCCGGTGCTCACCTCGGCGTGACCGGCGACGGAGGCCACCTCCACCGCGCCCGCGGCGGTGGAGAGGTCCAGCGGGCCGGTGTGGTCGGCTTGGATGTCGCCGGCGGAGGTCTTCAGCCGGCACTCGCCGAGGCGGCCGGTGCAGCGGAACGCGCCGACCGAGGCGTTGCCCTGGACCCGCGAGCCGGTCGGCAGGTCGATCGTCACGTCGATCGACCCGACCTTGCCGAACACGCCGCCGTCGCCGACCAGCTTGTGCATCAGCGTCCGTTGCCGCGGCCCCTTGACCACCAGCCTGCCGTCGGCGTACTCGACACGGGTCTGTTGTGCGGCCTGGACGTCGGCCTCCCTGCTGGCGTCGGTCGGGCGTATCTCGACGACCGTGGTGTCACGGTCGCCGGCCGCGATGCGGATGTCGCCGACGGCGATCTCCACGACGGCCTGGATCTGTTCCGGGGTGTTGAAGGTGGGCATGGCGGGATTCCTCCGGGGTTCGGGCGATGGGGGACGACGGTGCCGGGCGGTCAGCGGACCCAGCCGGTGTAGCGCTGGCCGCCGCGCGGGGCTCGCGCCGCCGGATGGCCCGGGGGCACGGAGTGCACGGCGGCCGTGGCGGCCCGGACGAGCCAGGCGTTGACCGAGAGCCCCTCCCGGCTCGCGGCCTCCTCGATCCGGCTCTTGAGCTGGTCTGGCAGCCGGAAACTGATCCGCGACACCGGGCCGTCCTCGGCGTCGGGGACGGTCGGGGCCTCAGCGCCGGAGCTGACCGGGCCGGCCTGGAACTGCGGCTCGACCGGCGGCGGCGTCACCACGAAGCTGGCCTCCCGGCCGCGTAGCCGCAGCTCGACCGAGCCCGGGGCGAGATCCCGGGTGATCTCGCCGGCCGCCGCGGACAGCGCCTCCAGCAGTGCCAGGCGGAAGGCCGACTCCATCGACCCGCTGAGCCGTTCGGCCAACGCGCGGACCTCGTCGCCGCCGAGTTCGGCGACGCCGGCCAGTTCCCGGCGGAGGCTGTCGACATACGACGTCAAATCCATGACGCCATCGTGGCATCATCATGGCGTCATGGCAAGTTCTATTGGCGTCACGTGGTGTCTCCATGGCGTCGGCTGTGGCGCCAGGGACGGACCGGCCGGTGGCCTGGACGTCACCGACTACCGGGGTTTACACCCCCGTCGTCCCGCTGGCCCGGGTGCTGAACGGGGTGGCCGAGCTGCGCCGGTCGCCCGGTCCGCCCGGCCACCGGCTGCCGCGGACACCCCGTGCAGGCGCCGGGCGACCGTCGCCGCGACCTGACGGAAGGCGAGTACGGCGGCACGCCGGTCGTGTCGCCGGGCCGCCGCGACAAAGGGCACCGGGGTGACCCCCGACAGTTCGATGAACCGCAGCTCCGCCAGGGGCGAGAGCCCGCGTACCGTGCGGGGACCCACGGCCACCAGCGACGGGTCCTGGAGGATCAGGTACGCGATCTCCGCCGGCGAGGTGACGGCCACCCCGCGCTGCTGCGGAGGGCAGCCGTCGCGGTGCTCGTTGAGCAGCCAGTAGTCGCGGATCGTCGGCACGTCCTCGATCCGGGGCATGGGCAGCGTGAGCACGTCCGCCAGCGACACCGCCTCCCCGGCGTCGGCCAGGGGATGCCGCACGTTCAGCCCGAGGACGCGGGGCTCGGCGAACAACACCGTCCAGTCGTGCCGTTCGGGATCCAGTGGCAGCCGGGTGAGCGCCACGTCGATCCGGTCCTCGATCAGGGCGGTGTACAGCCCGCCCACGGTCAGGTCGCGCAGGATCAGCCGTACCTCGGGGGCGGCCCGCTGCCAGGCGGGCAGGATCGACGGGATGAGGTCGCCGAACCCGCCGGCGCTGAAGCCGACGCGGAGCGTGCCGCCGACGCCGATCGTCTCCTGGGCCGCCCGTACGCCGTCGGCGACCTCGACCATGGCCCGCTGGGCCGGTTCGAGCAGCGCGAATCCGGCCTCGGTGAGCCGGACGCCGGTCGGCTCCCGGTGGAACAGGGGCGCGCCCACCGACCGCTCCACGGCGCGGATCTGCTGGCTCAGCGTCGGCTGACTGACATGCAGCAGCGCGGCGGCGCGGGAGAAGGAACGCTCCTCGGCGACGGCGAGGAAGTATCGGAGTTGACGAAGTTCCACCATGACGATCCCCCCTGCCCGGCCCCCCGGGCATCGACAGTCAGAAGATCTACCACCACTCATAGGCGCGTCCTATGGCCCATCGGTGTCGCGTCTTGGACAGCCCTCGCGGGCGGCCGAAGAATCAACGGCGGCGGTACCCGGAACCTCACCCGGGTCACCGCCGCCTGTCACATCGGCGACGAACGACGACCGGCCGTGACCACCGGGCCGGCACGAAAGGGGCTCCCATGAACGCAGCACCAGCCCGCACCATCCGGGCGGCCGCGACCGCCTTCACCATGCTGGCCGCCTCCCTCGGTGTGGTGGCCGTCGGAGCCACGCCGGCGGCGGCCGGGACGCAGGACATGTACACCGTCACGAAGTACTCGAACACCTTCAACGGCGGCTGTGAGGCGCAGGCGACCGTGTACTACTGGCCGGGCACCGACACCGCGTCGTTCACCACCAGGGTCACCAGCCCGTACCTGTTCGCGGCGTGCCGGGTGAACACCCACCTGTTCGTGCGGGGCAAGTCGACCCAGTGGACCAGCGCCACGCACTACACGATGGCGTGCGGGATCACCGACACGTCGTGCGCGTCCACCCAGACCACGACCGCCACCTACAACGGCGCCACGCCGAGCCTGACGGCGTACGTGGACAGCGTCAACGACGCGCTGGAGGCGATGGGCATGCCGCGGTCGATGAACCGCAAGACGGCGGTCGAGTCGATCGCGATCGAGTTCAGCAACGCGGGCTGACGCGGCGACCGGGCGGCCGGCACCCATGGGGGTGCCGGCCGTCGTCGGCGTCCCGGGGACGGATCGGCACCACCCGGTCCCGTCGTGCTACGCCCCGGTGACAACCGGACCGCGTCGGAAAGCGGCTGCGGGCGCGCCCGGCCCCGGTGGGCCGAAAGGGGGGTGACACCGCCACGTCGCCACCGGGCGGTGTCCGCCTCATAGGATGGGCGCTCTCGACGGGAGGAGCGACGTCATGACGCGGGTACGACGCGACGGCGGCGCGTGCGGCGCGACCCGCGCGCCGCGCGCCGGGGCGGCGCGGTGACGCCGCGCGGGTGGGCGCTACTCACGCTCGCCGGGCTCGTCGTCGCGCTGGTCGTCGCCGCTGCCCTGCTGGTGCCCTGGCACCGCCCGCCCGCCCCGCGCGCCGACCAGCTCGCCGCGCTGCGGTCCCTCCCGGTCGACCAGGTGGCCCGGGGCCGGGCGTTCCACGCCGCGCTGCGCCCCGCCGGGTGGGCGGCGCTCGCCGTCGGGCTGGTGGTGGCCCTGGCGTTCGGGCTCACCCCGGTCGGCAGTCGACTGGTGGAGCTGGCCGGCCGCCCGTTCAACGGGCACTGGGCCGCCCAGGCGGTGCTCGGCGGACTGGCCGTGATGCTCATCGCCGACCTGTTCACCCTGCCCTTCGCCGCGTGGCGGCACACCGTGCTCACCCGCTACGGGCTGAGCACCCAGGGCTGGGGCGGCTGGGGGGTCGACCTGCTCAAGTCGTACGCGGTCAGCGCGGTCATCGGCGCGCTGGTCCTGCTCGGCTTCTACTCGGTCGTCCGGATCGCGCCCCGCTGGTGGTGGGCGTTCGGCGCGGCCGGGGCGGCCGGGCTGGTGGTGCTGCTGTCGTTCGTGTTGCCGGTGCTGGTGGAGCCGGTGTTCAACCGGTTCACCCCGATGGAGGCCGGCCCGCTGCGCAGCGAGTTGATGAGCCTGGCCGCCCGGGACGGGGTGCCGGTCCGCGACGTGCTGGTCGCCGACGCGTCCCGGCGGACCCGCGCGGTCAACGCGTACGTCTCCGGGCTGGGACCCACCCGGCGGGTGGTGGTCTACGACACCCTGCTGCGCGAGGCCACCCCCGAAGAGGTGACCAGCGTGGTCGCCCACGAGCTGGGGCACGCCAAGGACCGCGACGTCTGGGTCGGCACGCTGGTCGGCGCGCTCGGCGCCGCCGCCGCGGTGGTGGCCCTCTACCTGATCGGCTCCTGGCCGCCGCTGCTGCGCCTGGCCGGAGTCGACTCGATCGCCCAGCCCCGGGCGTTCCCGCTGCTCATCGCGTTGATCACGGTGGCCGGGCTGGTGGCCACCCCGATGCAGGCACTGATGTCGCGGCGGGTGGAGGCCCGGGCGGACGCGCACGCGTTGGCGCTCACCGGCGACCCGGGCACCTTCGAGGCGATGCAGCGCCGTCTGGCCGGGGTCAACCTGGCCGACCCCGACCCGCCCCGCTGGGAGTACCGCTGGTCGGCGTCCCACCCGTCCACCGTGGAGCGGATGGCCGCCGCCCGCGCCTACGCCAGGGAGATCGGCAGATGAGCCGGACCTTGCTGATCACCAACGACTTCCCGCCCCGCCCCGGCGGCATCCAGTCCTTCGTACACAACCTCGCGGTGCGCCAGCCCCCGGGCTCGGTGGTGGTCTACGCGTCGAGCTGGCGGGGCGCCGCCAAGTTCGACGCCGACCAGCCCTTCGAGGTGATCCGGGAACGCACCAAGGTGCTGCTGCCCACCCCGCTGATCGCCCGCCGCGCCGCCAAGCTGGCCCGGGCGTACGACTGTGACACGGTCTGGTTCGGTGCGGCCGCCCCGCTGGGGCTGCTCGCGGCGGGGCTGCGCCGGCGCGCCGGGATCCGGCGGGCGGTGGCGCTGACCCACGGGCACGAGGCCGGCTGGGCGGCGCTGCCCGGCGCCCGGTCCGCGTTGCGCCGGATCGGCCAGGGCGTGGACGTGACCACCTACCTGGGCGAGTACACCCGGGTGCGGCTGGCCCGGGTGCTGGACGGGGTGACCGAGCTGTGCCGGCTCGCGCCGGGCGTCGACGTGGAGACCTACCATCCGACCGTCGACGGGGGGCGGGTGCGGCTGCGGCTGGGCCTGGCCGACCGGCCGGTCGTGGTGTGCGTCTCGCGCCTGGTGCCGCGTAAGGGACAGGACATGCTGATCCGGGCCATGCCGGAGATCCGCCGCCGGGTGCCGGATGCGGCGCTGCTGATCGTCGGCGGCGGGCCGTACCGGGCGACGCTGGAGAAGCTGGCCCGGCAGACCGGGGTGGAGCGGGACGTGGTCTTCACCGGCTCGGTGCCGTCGGCCGAGCTGCCCGCCCACTACGCGGCCGGCGATGTCTACGCCATGCCCTGTCGTACCCGCAACCGGGGTCTGGACGTGGAGGGCCTGGGCATCGTCTACCTGGAGGCCAGCGCGACCGGGCTGCCGGTGGTCGCCGGGGACTCCGGCGGCGCGCCCGACGCCGTCCGCGAGGGGGAGACCGGGTACGTGGTCCGGGGTCGCGACGTGGCCCAGCTCGCCGACCGGGTGGCGACGCTGCTCGCCGACCGGGATCTGGCCCGCCAGTTCGGCGCGGCGGGTCGCGCGTGGGTGGAGAAGGAGTGGCGCT
Source organism: Micromonospora eburnea (assembly GCF_900090225.1). Taxonomy (NCBI): domain Bacteria; kingdom Bacillati; phylum Actinomycetota; class Actinomycetes; order Micromonosporales; family Micromonosporaceae; genus Micromonospora; species Micromonospora eburnea. The sequence goes on along the minus strand of NZ_FMHY01000002.1, from coordinate 5,372,988 downwards.
GGGAGGCCCAGGCGGAACGGATGGCCGCCCTGCTCGCCGGCTGATCCGCCTGCCGCGCCATCCCGCCGACTTGATCAGCTCCGGGTGCGGCAAGTGGTGGTCTCGTTGCCCGATTTGATCACAAGATGCCGCACATTGAGTCGATCAAGCCGGGCGTGTGCGGTCAGGCCAGGGCGGGAAGGGCCGCGTGGGCGGGGGCGGGGCGGCCGAAGTGCCAGCCCTGCCCGGCGTCGCAGCCGATCGCCCGCAGCCGGTCCGCCTGTTCGGCGGTCTCCACGCCCTCGGCGGTGACGGTCAGGTCGAGCGCGTGGGCGAGCGAGACCAGCGACGCGAGGATCCGTTCGTCGGTACGGCTGCCCGGATCGGCGGCCGGGGCGCGGAGCCCGGCGACGAACTCGCCGGCCACCTTCAGCTCGGTGACCGGCAGGTCCCGCAGGTACGCCAGGTTGCAGTAGCCGGTGCCGAAGTCGTCGATGGCGATCCGGCACCCGAGCTCCTTGAGCACCCGCAGGGCGCGGACCGGCTCGGCCACCGTGCTCATCATGGTGCTCTCGGTGACCTCCAACTGGAGTCGCTCCGGGGGCAGCCCGGTCCGCCCGAGCACGCCCTGCACCTCCTGCACCAGTCCGGGCCGGTGCAACTGGCGGACGGCCAGGTTGACGCTGACGAACGGCGGGTCGTCACCGGCCCAGGTGCGGGCCTCCCGGCAGGCCTCGGCGAGCACCCAGCCGCCCAGCCGTACGATCAGCCCGGTCTCCTCGGCCAGCCCGATGAAGCTGTCCGGCCGGAGCACGCCCAGCTCCGGGTGGCGCCAGCGGACCAGCGCCTCCATGCCGAGCACCCGGCCGTCGCGCAGCGAGGTCAGCGGCTGGTAGTCGAGGTAGAACTCGCCTCGGTCCAGGGCGGCGGGGATGGCCGCGGAGAGGGCGTACCGGGCCAGCTCGCGGCGGTTGCGGTCGGCGTCGAAGATCGACCAGCGGGCCCCGCCGGCCGCCTTCGCCCAGTGCAGGGTGCTGTCCGCGGCCCGCATCAGCTCCACCGGCGTGGTGCCGGCCACCGGCCGCTCCACGATGCCGATGCTGGCCGACACGGTCAGCTCGTGCCCTTCGACGAGCGCCGGCTCGCTCACCGCCGCGAGAGCGGCCTCGGCGACCTTGACCGCGTCCTCCGTGCAGCCGGTCCGTTCGACCAGGATGACGAACTCGTCGCCGCCGAGCCGGGCCACCAGGTGCTCACCGAGCGCCCGACGCAGCCGCTGCGCCACCGACACCAGCAGCGAGTCGCCGACCTGGTGGCCGAGGGTGTCGTTGACCACCTTGAACCGGTCGAGGTCGAGGAAGCAGACCCCGATCCGGTCGGCGCCCCGACCGGGATCGTCGAGCGCGGCGGTGAGCCGCTCGGTGAACAGGGTGCGGTTGGGCAGATCGGTCAGCGGGTCGTGGGTGGCCTGGTGCCGGAAGCGGGCCTCGCTGTCCCGCAGCGCCCGTTCGGCCTGTGCCCGGGCCACCATCGCGGCCCGCAGGATGGACTCCTGCTCGTCCAGGGTGCGGTCGCGCAGGGCGCGGGCGTACCCGGTGGCGACCGTGGCGAGCAGCCGGGCCATCCGGTCCTCGACATCGCCGTCGAGCAGGCCGAGGTCACGGACCAGGCGGAGCTGGATCACCTCGATGGTGCGGCCCAACCCCTCGGCGGAGGCGATGTGCGCCTGCACCAGTTCGGCGCCGACCTGCTGGCCGACGCGTAGGTCGAACGGCTCGGTCCGGATCGCCACGGCGAGCCGCTCGGTGAGCCGCTGGAGCAGGGCCTCGAGCTGGGCCTGGGTCATCGGCAGGTAACTGGTTCCGGAGACCGCCTTGGCCCAGGCCCGCGCGAAGCTGTCGGGGCAGGAGCGGGTCGCGGTGGCGCTGCTACCCACCGAGCCGCCCGACGCCGCCCAGGAAGACCGCCTGCGCGGCGTTCTCCGCCTGCTCCGGCGTCTCCGGGCGCCACTGTGGCACCCAGACCACGCCCGGGTCGACCAGCTCGAAGCCGTCGAAGAGCGCGGTCAGCTCGGCCCGGCTGCGGATCCAGAGCTGACTGTCGGTGCGGCGGTAGACCTGTTCGGCCTCGGCCCGCTCACCCGTCTCGGTACGGCCGTCGTCGCTGGCCTGGGACATGACCAGGTAACTGCCGGGGGCCAGGGCCGAGCGCAACGTCCCCAGGATCTCCTCCGGCCGGTCCGCGTCGGGGATGAAGTGCAGCACCGCCACGATCATCACGGCGACCGGCTGGGTGAAGTCCAGCAGCCGGGTGACCTCGGGGTGGCCGAGGATCGCCGCCGGGTGGCGGAGGTCCTCCCGGACCACCGTGGCCTGGTCGTTGCCGGCCAGGATCTCCCGGCTGTGCGCCACCGCGACCGGGTCGACGTCGACGTAGACCACCCGGCACTCCGGGTCGACCCGCTGGGCGATCTCGTGCACGTTGCCCACGGTCGGGATACCGGAGCCGATGTCGAGGAACTGGCGTACGCCCGACTCGACCAGGAACTGCACCGCCCGGCGGAGGAACGCCCGGTTGGCCTGGGCCATCAGCGGGGCCTCCGGCACGGCGTCCACCATGGCTCGGGCGGCGGCCCGGTCGGCGGCGAAGTTGTGCGAGCCGCCGAGGTAGTAGTCGTACATGCGGGCGACGCTCGGGCGGTCGATGTCGATCGTGTCGGGTGCCCAGTCCGGCCGCTGCATGGCTCGCCCCTTTTGTGTCAACAGCGCGCGGGCTCGCCCCACGCTGGCCATCCGGGTATTCTGCCCGCCCGTCCTCCCGGTGCAAAGACCACCGTCGCTACGCGGTCGGCCCTTCACCGTACGTGGTGGCAAACTGCCTGGAATGCCGGGAAGGCCCGGGTCCGGGGCGCGGACGCGGGCCTTTCCCGTCGAGCTTGTCGGACAGCCGTCAGAACTTGGGCGCGTCCGGGGCCTCCAGCAGGCCCAGCCGCAGCGCCGTCATCAGCGCCTGGGCCCGGTTGGCGGCGCCCAGCTTCTCGTAGAGCTTGGAGATGTGCGTCTTGGCGGTCGACTCGCTGACGAACAGCTGCTTGGCGATGCCGGCGACGCTCATGCCGTCGGCGAGCAGCCGCAGCACCTGGCCCTCCCGCGGGGAGAGCTGCGGGCCGGACGGGGCGAGCCGCCGCTTCATCGCCTCGGCCAGATCGGCCGCGGTGAACGCGCTGGGCGAGGAGGCGGCGTGCCGGGCGGCGGCCACCACCTCGTCGGCCGGGGCGGTCTTCGGCACGAACGCGCTCGCCCCCGCCTCCAGGGCCCCGAAGAGCTGGTCGTCGCCGGCGTACATGGTGAGCACGACGATGCCCATCGACGCACTGGACTTGCGCAGGGCGCGGGTGGCCTCCAGGCCACTGCCGTCGGGCAGCCGCAGATCCATGATCACGACGTCCGGCTGGAGCGCGCCGGCCTGCCGTACGCCTTCCGCGGCCGTGGCGGCCTCGCCCACGACCTCGAACTGCCGGTCCCGCTCGAAGGCGTGCCGCAGTCCCTTCCGGATGAGGTCGTGATCGTCGACAAGGAGAACCTTGGTCCGGGTGGCCGGTGTCGGGCTAGTGGTCATCCTCGGGTTACTCCCCTTCTGCTGCTGCTGCGGCGCTGCCGCGCACCATATCGCGCCGGGGCGAGGAGCCGATTACCACCGCCACGGTGGTACCGCTGGGTCGCCGCGGCCTGATCTCCAGCCGGCCCCGGATACGTTCCGCCCTCTCGGCCATGATCGCAAGGCCGTAGTGCCCGTCGGGGCGCTGGTCACCGATGCCGTGACCGTCATCCGACACTTCGATCTGCGCGTACGGGGGGTCCACCTCGCACGTGACCCACAGGTTCGCCGCCCCGGCGTGCTTGCGCGCGTTGGTCACCGCCTCCTGGGCGATCCGCAACAGCTCGGCCTCGGTGGCGGCGGGCAGCCGGGCGGTGGACTCGTCCAGGGACAGGTGCACCCGCAGGCCGCCGGCCGCGCCGACGGTGCGGGCGTACTCGGCGATCGCGGCGGCCAGCCCGCCGTGCCGGTCCACCTCGCTGCGCAGCTCGAACAGGCTCAGCCGCAGCTCGGTGATCACCCGGGTGACCTCGTGCCGCAGCGTCCGCAGGCTCTCGGCGGTCTCCTCGGCGTCGTCGTGCACGGTGGCCAGGGCGTTGTCGATGCCGTACCCGACCATCACCAGCTCCTGGGCGACCCCGTCATGGATCTCCCGGGCCAGTCGCTGCCGTTCCTCGTTGGTGGCCAGCGACCGGACCTCGTCGAAGAGCAGCGCGGCCTCCAGCCGCAGCGCCGCCGGGCCGGTCAGCGCGGTCACCCGGGAGACCACCGGCGGCGGGTACGCGTGCGCGGTGTCCGCCTCGACGACCACCAGACCGACCGTCCGCACCCCGGCCACCAGCGGCACGATCAGCGCGGAGACCTCCCCGGAGTGCAGGGAGCGGGCCTGCGAGCGGGTCGAGGTCTGCGGCTGCTGGCTGGCCCAGGCGTCGGCGATCGCCGAGTCCGCGTCGAGCGTGGTCTCCCAGTCCACCCGATCCGCGCCCAGCTGGGCGAGCACCACCAGCCGGCCGGCCCCGCCGGCGGACAGCACCGCCCCCCGGTCGGTCTTCGCCACCACCCGCAGCTCCTCCAGCAGGTGCTCGGAGATGCCGCCCGGGTCGAGCGTGGCGCCGGGCAGCTGGCGGGCGACCGTACGGAGCTGGGTCAGCAGCCGGGTCGCCTCCGCGTACGGCTGCGGCTTGCCCTCGCCCCGGACCCGCATCACCCGCTGGAGCATGCCGGCCGTGTAGAGGCCGAGGGCGGCCAGGATCAGCCACTGGGCGCAGACCGCGAGGTAGCCGAGCTGGCCGAGCTGCCGCCCGTCGCCGACGTCGGTGACGGCCGCGCTGACCACCAGGGTGGCCGCGACCACGGCGAGCAGGGCCGCGCCCTCCCGGAACCGGCGGCGCAGCGCGGCCACGGTGACCGGCACGGCGAGATACGGCAGCACCGCCGAGGCGCCCACCCCGCCGGTCACCCCGTTCAGGTGGGTGTCGGCAGCCACCTTGCTGGCGGCCAGGCCGAGGACCACCACCTCGGCGAAGTGGCTGAGCGGGCCGAGCAGCCGGTGCTGCGGGGCCAGCACCGCGGGCAGCCCGGCGAGGCCCAGCAGGGCGATCCACCAGAGCTGGGACACGTCGCGGGTGGCGAACAGGGTCAGGGCGGCGACCAGCGCGAGGAGGACCACCCGCGCGGCCGCCGCGAGGGGCTGCGTCTGCGGTTGGCTCGATGTCGAGGCGGGCACGTGACGGATGGTAGTCAGCGCTGGTAGATCTCCGCGATCTCCGCGGCGTACGTCTTCTGCACGACCTGGCGCTTCACCTTGAGCGACGGGGTCAGCTCGCCGGTGGCCTCGGTGAAGTCCTGCGGCAAAATCCGGAACACCTTGATCGCCTCGGCCTTGGAGACCGACTGGTTGGCCTGGTCGATCGCGCCCTGGATCTCGGCCCGCAGCGCCTCGTCGTCGCGCAGCTCCGCGACGCTGGTGGTCTCCGGCCGGCCGTGTGCGGCCAACCACCTCGGCAGCGCCTCCTCGTCGACGGTGACCAGCGCCGCGATGAACGGCTGCCGGTCGCCGACCACCAGGCACTGGCTGATCAGCGGGTGGGCCCGGACCTGGTCCTCCAGCACCGCCGGGGCGACGTTCTTGCCGCCCGCGGTCACGATGATCTCCTTCTTGCGGCCGGTGATGCACAGGTAGCCGTCCTCGTCGAGGTGGCCGAGATCACCGGTGCGGAACCAGCCGTCCGAGGTGAGCACCTCCGCGGTGGCCGTGTCGTTGCGCCAGTATCCCCGGAACACGAGCTCGCCGGAGATCAGGATCTCGCCGTCGTCCTCGATCCGGATGGTGACCCCGGGCAACGGGCGGCCCACGGTGCCGATCCGGGTGGCGGTCGGCAGGTTCGCGGCGGCGGCGGGGGAGGTCTCGGTCAGACCGTAGCCCTCGGAGATGTTCACCCCGACACCCCGGAAGAAGTGCCCCAACCGGGCGCCGAGCGGCGCCCCGCCGGAGATGGCGTCCCGGCACCGGCCGCCCAGCGCCGCCCGCAGCCTGCGGTAGACCAGCTTGTCGAAGAGCAGGTGCTGGGCGCGCAGCGCCAGGCCCGGCCCGTTGGTGGTCTCCAGCGCCTCGCTGTACGCGATGGCGACCTTCTCGGCCCGGTCGAAGATCCGGCCCTTCCCCTCGGCCTCGGCCTTCTGCCGCGCGCCGTTGTAGACCTTCTCGAAGACCCGGGGTACGGAGAGCACGAACGTCGGCTTGAACTCCTGCAACTCGGCGACCAGGTTCTTGGTGTCCGCGCAGTGCGCCAGGGTGGCCCGGGCCTGCACCACGCCGATCTGGATGAGCCGGGCGAAGGCGTGGGCGAGCGGCAGGAACAGCAGGGTGGAGGAGCTCTGCCGGAACAGGTTCGGCAGCACCGGCACCGCGTTGGCGATGTCGGCGTACATGTTGCGGTGGGTCAGCACACAGCCCTTGGGGCGGCCGGTCGTGCCGCTGGTGTAGATGATGGTGGCGATGTCGTCGGCCTTGGTCGTCGAGCGGCGTACCTCGATCTCGGCCGGGTCGACCGACTCGCCGGCCGTGATCAGCTCGTCCACCGCGCCCAGCTCGATCTGCCAGACCTGGCGCAGCTCGGGGAACCGGTCCCGCACCCCGTCGACCAGGCTGGCGTGCGCCGGGGTCTCGACCACCGCGGCCACCGCCCCCGAGTCGGCGAGGATCCACGCGGCCTGGTCGGCGCTGGACGTCTCGTAGATCGGCACGGTGACCGCGCCGGCGGCCCAGATCGCGTAGTCGATCAGGGTCCACTCGTAGCGGGTACGGCTCATCAGCGCGACCCGGTCACCGGGAGAGATGCCGGCGGCGACGAGGCCCCGGGCCACCGCGACCACCTCGTCGCGGAACTGCCGGCAGGTGACCTCCGTCTGGGCGTGCTCCGCACCGCAGCCGCGCCGGACGAACTGCACGGTGTCGGGGGCGACCTCGGCGTTTTCCCAGACCGGATGGGTCAGGTTGGCCGAGTCGCCGACGGTGACGATCGGCGGAACGGAGAACTCACGCACCTGCACTCCCTCGTGCTCGCACTGGCCGGGCCGGCCGTGGGCGGCCCTGTCGAAACCTACCCGTCCCGTCGGCGGGTTGACGTGGGAGGCTGCCGGCCCGGCTGGTGGGACGGCCACCGTGGGACGGCCACCGGCGGCTCGGCACGACACCCGGCGGGGGTGGAGCGGGGCGCGCGGGGCCCGCGCCGGGTAGCCTCCCCCCATGGCGGACTCCTCCACCCAGTCGATCATCATCGGCGCGCCACCGGACCGGGTGGCCGCGGTCATCTGCGACTTCCCCCGCTATCCAGAGTGGGCCGAGGCGATCCGGCGGGCGGAGGTGGTCGAGGAGTACGAGGACGGCTACGCCAGCCAGGTCCGGTTCACCATCGACGCCGGCGTCATGGCCGACGAGTACGTGCTGGCCTACGAGTACGCCGAGGACCTCTCCCGGATCGAGTGGCATCTGGTGGCGCCCTCGAAGATGCAGACGTCCCAGCGCGGGTCGTACGACCTGGTCGGCAACCCGGACGGCACCACCACGGTGACCTACACCCTTGAGGTGGAGCTCTCCGTGGCCATGCTCGGCATGTTTCGCCGCAAGGCCGAGAAGATGATCATGGACGCGGCGTTGAAGCAGCTCAAGCGCCGGGTAGAAGCACCCGGTGCGGCCCACTGACCCGACCGGCGATCCGGTCGCCACTCCAGAGGAGCCGACTGATGGGCACCACTGATCCGGGTTCGGCCCGGGAGGAGGCCGAGCGCCTCGTCGCCATGCTGCTGGCCACCGCCCGGCTGGCCGCCGCCGGACCCGGCGCGGGGCCCTGGGGTCCGCTCGGTGGGATGCTGGCGGGTGTGCTCGGTCACACCGAGGGTGGCGCCGGTGCTGGTGACCAGGCTGCGGCGTCGCCGGGGGCGGCGACGGGAGGTGCCGGTTTCGCCACTGGCTCGCCCGAGTGCTGCGTATGCCCGGTCTGTCGGGGTATCGCTGCGTTACGGGATCCGAGTCCGGAATTCGCCGAGCGGCTCGCCACCGGCGCCGGCGACCTCGCCGCCGGCGTGGCCAGTCTGCTGCGCGCCTTCGCCCCGGCCGAGTCCGCCGCGCCCACCGAGCCGGCCGGCGCCGCCGGGGCGGCCGGGACCCCGACGGAGGACCACGTCTGGCGCGAGGCGACCCGTACCGGGCATGATTCTCAGCCGGCACCCGAGCAGGACGTGTGGTCCGCCGCCACCCGGGAGGAGGGCGCGGTCGCTCCGGGTGCCGTCGTGCCGCCCGCCGACGCCGCCGGGCCGGACGCGCCGGCACCGCGCCGGCCGCCGGCCGGCCGTCCCGTGGTGCCCGCCTCGCGGGCGTCCGGCGAAGTGGGCGAGGACGCACCAGGCGACGGGGCCTGACCACCGGACATCCCGGCAGCGCACGGCCGGCTCGGCCGATGTCGGGCAGCACAGCAGAGGGGAGTGGCAGCGGTGACGCTGACCATCGGAGTCGACGTCGGTGGCACGAAGGTGGCCGGCGGTGTCGTGGACGACACCGGCAAGGTTCTCGTGCAGGCCCGACGGGACACCCCCGCCGACGACGTGGCCAAGACCCGGGACGTCATCATCGAGGTGGTCACCGAGCTGGGCACCGGTCGGAGCATCGAGGCGGTCGGCATCGGCGCGGCCGGCTGGATCGACGCGGCCCGCGCCACCGTGCTCTTCGCGCCCAACCTGGCCTGGCGCGACGAGCCGCTGCGCGACTACGTCAGCGCCGCCACCGGCCTGCCGGTGATCGTGGAGAACGACGCGAACGTGGCCGCCTGGGCGGAGTTCCGCTACGGCGCGGGCCGGTCCGCCGACGACTCGATGGTCATGTTCACCATCGGCACCGGCGTCGGCGGCGGCATCGTGCTCGGCGGCGAGCTGCTGCGCGGGGCCAACGGCATCGCCGCCGAACTCGGCCACATGCTCACCGTGCCGGACGGCCACCAGTGCGGCTGCGGCCGGCTGGGCTGCATCGAGCAGTACGCCAGCGGCAGCGCCCTGGTCCGCTTCGCCCGCGCCGCCGCCCGCCAGGAGCCGCACCGGGCCACCGCCCTGTTGGAGCTGGCCGGTGGCGAGGCCGACACCATCACCGGGCCGATGGTGACCGCCGCGGCGCAGGGCGGCGACCCGGTCTCCGCCGAGGCGTTCGCCCAGGTCGGCCGCTGGCTCGGCACCAGCCTCGCGGACATGGCGCAGATCCTCGACCCGCAGGTGCTGGTCGTCGGCGGTGGCGTGGTGGAAGCCGGCGACCTGCTGATGGGGCCGACCCGGCGGTCGTACCGTGACGCGCTCGCCCAGCGCAGCCGGCTGCCCGTCGCCGAGGTCCGCCCGGCCGAGCTGGGCAACGCCGCCGGCGTCATCGGGGCCGCCGACCTGGCCCGGCGGATCTGAGATGGCCGGCCCCGGCGTGCCGTTGCGGGTGGTGTCGTACAACATCCACAGCCAGCGGGACGACACCACCGCGCTCGCCGGGGTGGTCCGGGCGGCCGAGCCGGACGTGGTGATCATCCAGGAGGGGCCACGGCGGTTCCGGTGGCGGCAGAAGTGCGCCTCGCTGGCCGACTCGTTCGGTCTGGTGGTGGCGGCCGGCGGCCTGCCCGCCCTGGGCAACCTGCTGCTGGTCAGCCTGCGGGTACGGGTGCTCGCCACCCGTTGCCGGCGCTACCCGCTGACGCCCGGGCGGCACCTGCGCGGCGCCGCGTACGCCGAGTGCCTGGTGGGTGGGGCCCGGTTCCTGCTGGCCGGATCCCACCTGTCCACCGACCCGGCCGAGCGGCCGGCCCAGGCGGCCGCGTTCAAGCGGGAGCTGGCCGCCGCGACGCTGCCGGTGGTCGCCGGTGTCGATCTCAACGAGGGGCCGGACGGGTCGGCGTGGCGGACGGTGGCGGAGGGCCTGACCGACGCCGCGGTCGCCGCGGACCGGGCCGATCGGCACACGTTTCCGTGCGCCGACCCGCGCCGCCGCATCGACGCCGTCTTCGTCGACCGACGGATCGGGGTGGTCGACTACGACGTGGTGGACACCCCGCGTACCCGCCGGGCCAGCGACCACTTCCCGATCCTGGTCGACCTGTCGCTGCCGGCCGCCGGCTGAGCCACCGGCCCGGGACGGCCCGGTGGGCTGGACAACGGCGGGCATTGTCGGCAGGATTTCGCACCGACCCGGCACACGTGCCGCACAAAGGAGATTTCCCCGGTGTCCTCCTCCACCGACCTCGGCCCCCCAGGCCCGGACCCGGCGGTCGCCCCGACCCGGGACGGCCGCCCGGTCTCCGACCGGGGCGACACCGTCTGCGTCATCGGCGCCGGCGCCAGCGGCCTCACCGCCGTGAAGAACCTCCGCGAGCACGGCTTCGGCGTCGACTGCTACGAGCGGGAGACCGGCGTCGGCGGCGCGTGGAACTGGCGGCACGACCGCAGCCCGGTGTACGCCAGCACCCACCTCATCTCGTCCCGGCCGTTCACCCAATTCCCCGACTTCCCGATGCCGGACGACTGGCCGGACTACCCGCACCACGCCCAGCTGCTGTCCTACTTCGAGCGCTACGCCGACCACTTCGACCTGCGCCAGCACGTCTGGTTCGGCACCGAGGTGGTCCGGGTGGAGCCGGTCGACGGGGACCGCTGGGACGTCACCACCCGCAGCACCGGCGGCTACGGCCCCGAACGCACCTCCCGGTACGCGGCCGTGGTGCTCGCCAACGGGCACAACTGGTCGCCGAAGCTGCCCAGGTACGACGGGCTGGAAGAGTTCCGGGGCGAGGTCATGCACGCCTCGTCCTACAAGGACGCGGCGCAACTGCGCGGCAAGCGGGTGCTGGTGGTCGGCGCCGGCAACACCGGCTGCGACATCGCGGTCGAGGCGGCCCAGCAGGCGTCCCGCTGCTGGCACTCGACCCGCCGGGGCTACTGGTACGCCCCGAAGTACGTCTTCGGTCGCCCCGCCGACCAGGTCAACGACACCCTGCTCGCGCTGCGGGTGCCGCTGCGGATACGGCAGTGGCTCTACCACTGGACGCTGCGGCTGACCGTCGGCGACCTGACCCGGTTCGGGCTACCAAAGCCCGACCACCGGGTCTACGAGACCCACCCGATCGCCAACAGCCAGCTCGTCTACCACGTCGGTCACGGGCAGATCACCCCGGTGCCGGACGTGGCCCGGTTCCACGACCGCACGGTGACGCTGACCGACGGGCGGGAGATCGACCCGGAGCTGGTCGTCTTCGCCACCGGGTACCTGCCGCGCTTCGAGTTCCTCGACGGCGCGGTGCTCGGCGACGCCGACGGCAGCGGCCGGCCCCGGCTCTGGCTGAACGCCTTCACCGCCGGCCACCCCACCCTGGCCGTGGTCGGCCTGGTGCAGCCGGACTCCGGCATGTTCCCCATCGCGCACTGGCAGAGCGTGCTCTTCGCCCGGCTGCTCGCGCTCCGCGTCACCCGGCCGGAGCGGGCCGCCGCGTTCGGCCGCAAGGTGGCCGCCGGCCTCGGCGAGCGCTACTCGGGGAAGGTCAAGGACAGCACCCGGCACTGGTTCGAGGTCGGGCACGTCGACTACCTGCGCGCGCTCCAGCGTGCCCTGCACGACCTGGAGGCCAAGTGAGCGCGAGGAGTGCAGCGGAGCGGAGCCCCGCAGCCGCGAACGGAAGGTCAGCACCGGTGAGCGCGAGGAGTGCAGCGCAGCGGAGCCCCGCAGCCGCGAACGAGAGGCCAGCACCGTGACGGGTGAACGGGTCCGGATCGTCCGGCCGTGGGACTGGGCCCGCCCGGAGCGCCCGGCCCGCCGCGAGGTGCTGGCCACGGTGCCCGAGCTGGAGGAGGCGAAGCCGCCGCTGCTCTTCGTACCCGGGTTCGGGCACGGGGCGTGGGCGTTCGCCGAGCACTGGCTGGGGCATGCCGCGTCCCGGGGCTTCCCGGCGTACGCGCTCAGCCTGCGCGGGCACGGCGGCAGCGCGCCGGCGCCGGAGGCGACGCTGCGGTCGTACACCCATGACGTGGTCCAGGCGGCGGCGGGCCTGCCGCGGCAGGCGGTGCTGGTGGGGCACGGCGCCGGTGCCCGGGTGGTGGCGCACGCCCTGGCCCGCTACCCGGCCCGGGCGGCGGTGCTGGTGGCGCCGGTGCTCGGCGGCTGGGGCACGCTCGCCACCGCGCTGCGCCGCAACCCCGTCGGCACCCTGCCGGCGGTCTTCGGTGGCCGGCTGCGGCTGCACCGCCGGCAGCTGTTCAGCCGGGAACTGCCCGACGGCGAGGCCCGCCGGTACGTCTCGCGGTTGGGTCGCGCGGGCCGGCGGGCGCAGTGGCAGCTGGTCACCGGCCGGCAGCCGGAGCCGGCCGTGGGCCGCCCGCCGGTGCTGGTGCTGGGCAGCCCGGACGACCGGGTGGTGTCGCCGGCCGCGCTGACCCGGGCCGCCCGCCGGTACGCCTCGGCCCCGCTGCTCTTCCCCGGCATGGGGCACGACCTGATGCTCGACGCCCGCTGGCGGGAGCCGATCGACGCGATCCTCGACTGGCTGGAGAAGGTCCCGACGCCGGCCGCCGGGTGAGCGCCGGGCGGCCGGCTCAGTCGGTCGTGCCGAGCCGGTGCAGCAGTGAGCCGGTCTCGTCCAGGGCGGTCAGGTACGACCGGGCCCAGGCGTGGATGTCGTCGTGGCGCAGCTGCGCGCGCATCGCGCGCATCCGCGCGGCGACGTCCTCGGGCGTGGCCCGCAGCGCCGCGAGCAGCCCCTGTTTGAGCCCGTCCAGGTCGTGCGGGTTGACCAGGTACGCCTGCTCCAGCTCGGCGGCGGCACCGGCGAACTCGCTGAGCAGCAGCGCCCCGGTGTCGTCCACCCGGGCGGCGACGTACTCCTTGGCGACCAGGTTCATCCCGTCCCGCAGCGGCGTCACCGCCATCACGTCGGCGGTCCGGTAGAGGGCGACCAACTCGGCCCGGTCGAACGGCTGGCTGAGGTAGTGGATCGCCGGCTCGCCGACCCGGCCGAACTCGCCGTTGATCCGGCCGACCTGGTGTTCCACCCGGTCCCGGAGGATCTGGTACTGCGCGACCCGGTCCCGGCTGGGCACCGCGACCTGGATCAGGACGGTGTCCCGGACCTTGACGTCTCCGCTGGCCAGCAGCTCGCGATACGCCTTGAGCCGCTGCTCGATGCCCTTGGTGTAGTCCATCCGGTCGACGCTGAGGATGACGCGCTCGGGATCGCCGAGGTCCTGGCGGAGCCGACGGGCCCGGTCGGCGACCTCGGGCCGGGTGGCGAGCGCGGCCATCTCGGCGGTGTCGATGGAGACGGGGAACGCGCCGACCCGGACCACCCGCTCGCCGACGTTGATCCGCCGGTCGGTGGCGGGCAAGTCGAGCACCTTCGCCACCAGCTGGGCGAAGTTGTGCGCGGCCTGGGCGCGCTGGAAGCCGATCAGGTCGGCGCCGAGCATGCCGCGCAGCAGTTCCGCCCGGCGGGGCAGCTGCATGAACAGCTCGGGCGGCGGGAACGGCACGTGCAGGAAGAAACCGATCCGCAGGTCGGGGCGGAGTTCCCGGAGCAGCCCCGGTACCAGCTGGAGGTGGTAGTCCTGCACCCAGACCAGGGCGCCGGGCTCGGCGGCCTCGGCGGCGGCCTCGGCGAACCGCTGGTTGACCCGCTGGTACGCCTCCCACCAGCGGCGGTGGTACTCGGGCTGCTCGACGGCGTCGTGATAGAGGGGCCAGAGGGTGGCGTTGGCGAAGCCCTCGTAGTGGTCGCGGAGGTCGTCGCCGCTGAGCGGGACGGTGTGCATCCGGACGCCGTCCACGTCGGGCAGGTGCGGTGCCACGCCGGTGCCGCCGGCCCAGCCGACCCAGGCGGCCGGGGTGTTACGGAGCAGCGGGTGCAGGGCGCTCACCAGGCCGCCCGGGCTGCGCCGCCACTCGAAGGCGCCGTCCGGCGCCACACTGTCGTCGACGGGGAGGCGGTTGGCCACCACCACGAGGGGACTCTGTCGCATCTCGGGCATTCCGATCAGCCGAGGACCGACCCCCCGGAGAGACGGGCAACCCGGACAGCCGGCGCGGGAAGTGACGTACAGCGATATTCCTACTGACCGTAAGTTACACGACTGTTACACCGGCGGCACAGCGGGGCGGCCGTCCCGGCATTCGGGAGGCGGGCGAGGCGACTCGGGTCAGACGACCGCGCCGTCGTCCGGGTCCTCCTCGTCGGAGTCGCCGGGCCGTAGCCGCCAGATCAGTGTCACGAAGCCGGCCAGGATGCCGGTGAACCCGAGCAGCGTCACCACCGACGGGTCGGTGACCGGCAGCATGGTGGGGGAGAGGAAGAGCGCGAACCCGAGCACGATGCAGAGCACGCCGACCACCGCGTACTTCGAGAAGCGCGGCAGCGGGGGTGGCGGTGGCGGGGTGTAGTGCTCCTCCTCGTCGGGCAGGTCGGCGCCGAAGGTGTCCAGCCCGTCCAGGAGCGAGGGCTCGTCGGGCCGGCCGCGGTTCACCGAGATCCCGGAGACGTCCGCCGCGTAGGGCAGGCGCCGCAGGTCGGTGGCGGTCGGGCCGGTGGTCTCCTCGGTGCGGCCACCGGCGCCCGCGCCGGCACCGGGCGGGTCGAGCGGCGGCTCGTCGACGTCCTCGGCGGCCGGCCACGGGTGGCTGCCGGCGGCCGGCGCGGTGTGGAAGCCGGCCACGATCTTCGCCCACTCGGCCTCGACGTCCGGCTCGTCGCGGGCCGAATCGCGCGCGCCCTCGTCGGCGAGCTGCGTGAGGTAGTCCCGGGCGGTGGTGAGGTGGGAGCGGTCGACGTAGAGCCGGTCGACCGGACGGGACGGGACGGTGGTGGTGCGGGTGACCGGGTTCAGGTCCGCGGAGGGTTGCAGGTATGCCGCGATCCCGCCGGCGGCGAGCACGTCGAGCAGGTGTTCGCCGACGCGCGGATCGACGTCGCCCGCGACCGCGTACTCCGCCGCGTCGAGCCCGTTGTCCCGCCGCCCTCGGCGCGGCCCACCCGCTGACACCGGCCACCCTCCTCGCCGCACCCGTCGGTGCGTCCCGTCCCGACGCCCCGCACGCCGTGCCCTGAATCGTGACACGTCCGCACCCGGTTCCGGGAGTGCGTTGTGGCGTGCCGCTCCCGTTCGTAGGCTCTTCCCCCGGCGGTCCCGCTCGCCGACGGCGCCCCGGGGCATGGTCCGCGCGCGTTCCGGCGGCCCCCGCCGGCCGCGGTCGGCACCGCCCCGCCTGGCGGACTCCCCTGCTGTACTGGCTGCTGAAGTGCGCCGTCCGTGGCCTGCCGCCGGGGCTGATCCTGCGCGCGTAGGTCGACTGAACCGAGCGCCATCCGGCAACCGGTGCCCGCAAGCGAAAAGTCACATTCGTCGCCAAAGCGGAGGTACCTCGCCGGGAAAGGGATCAAGGAGTGGCCGACGTGGTGTCGCACACGTCTGAGAGTGACATGCCTCAGAGGCACATCGCTCATCAGCCTTGTGTCTGCCGCGCGGCGGGCCAGCCCGGTTCGACCGACGACCGTTCAGGTCGACGCGAGGCGGAGCAGGCCGCCGGCCGCGTTCCGCTCGGCGAACGCGCGTACCCGGGCGAGCGTGTCGGCCGCGGCCTTCGGATCCACCTCCGCCAGTGGCCCGACCGACAGGGCCGATGCGATGACGTGGTCGGTGACGTCGGTCATCTCGGCGTAGCTGCGGGCCGCCGTCGCGAGCAGGTCGGCCGCCCGCCGCGCGTCGCCGGCCCGCCAGGCCAGGGCCGCGTCGGCGGAGCGCCCGGCCGCCCGCGCCCAGCGGGTCGCCCGGGGCGAGCGGGCCAGCAGGTCGCGTACCAGCAGCGCCGCCTCGCCGCCGAGCACCCCGGCCACGTGCCCGACCGCCGGCACCCACTCGGCGAACGGGATCATCCGGGTACGCCGCCAGTCGGCGTCCAGCTCGCGCAGCAGCGCCAACGCCTCCTCGCGGCGGCCCTGCACCGCCCGGCACAGCGCCGCGTGCGCCACGGTCGAGCGCAGCACCCGGTGGAAGCCGCTGCGCCGGGCGGCGACCAGCGCCTGGTCCACCAGGTCCGGTGCCGCGCCGCCCTCCGGCACGGTGTCCGGCGTGTCGCCGAGGGCGCGGATCCAGCCGGACACGGCCACGATGTGCAGATCCCACTCGTCGGTCGGTCGCCGCGTCGACCCTTCGGCCATCCGCAGCGCCGCCGTCCAGTCGCCGCTGTAGTACGAGCGGGTCCACTGATCGGCGAAGCTCACCGTCAGGCCGTGCTCACCGGCCAGGTCCAGCGACCGCTGCTCGTCGATCAGTCGGGCCGAGCCGGCCAGGTCACCCTCCTCCTGTAGCGCCCAGGCCAGGTTGTGCACGGCCCGCCGGCGGCTGGTCAGCCGCTCCACCCGGCACTCCTCGGTGATCGCGGCCAGCTCCGCGTACGCCTCCTCGGCCCCGGCCTGGTAGCGGGCCACGGCGAGGGTGATGCGGCCGTTCGCCCGTGCCTCCCGCAGCTCCAGCCGCTCGGCCAGCTCGGTGGCCGCCTCGGCGGCGGCGCAGGCCGGCTCGGCCGCGGCGTCGAGCATGTGCAACCGTGCCAGCTCCAGCAGCGCGCCGACCTTGTCCTCGCTGTCCGGCAGCCCGGCGTGCAGGCCGATCGCCCGATCCAGGCAGCGCAGCGTCTCCGACCGGTCGGCCCGGGCCCAGGCCGCGGTGGCCAGCAGCCGCCAGGCCTTCGCCGCGCCCGGCAGGTCGCCCGCACCGGACAGCCGCTCGGCCAGCTCGGTGAGGACCTCGGTGCCCCCGTCGACCAGGAACCCGTCGCTGTCCCGGTAGAACGCCACCTCGGCCTGGAAGAGCTCCAACGTCGGGTCCGGGCCGCACTCCACGGCGAGGGCCCGGCCGACCAGGGTGGCCGCGGTGTCCAGCGCGTGCAGCTCGTACGCCCGGCGGGCCGCGCGGTGCAGCGCGGTGCGGGTGGCCCGCGCGTACGGGGCCGGATCGAGCCCGATCGTGCGGGCGATCTCGTGTGCCGCCCAGCGATGGTTGGCCAGCACCTCGGCCAGGTCGTGCGGCCGGTCGTCGGCGAGCTGCTCCAGCCAGTCGGCGGTGCGCTGGTGCCGGGACACCCGCTCGGCCCGGGGCAGCCGCTGGTAGCAGACGTCCCGCACCAGGATGTGGCGGAACCGGTACTCCGGCTGGCCGGGCATGGTCGAGGTGGGCAGCTCGTAGACCATGTCCCGGCGCTGGAGCCGGTGCAGCGCCCGCTCCACCCACTCCACCGGGCGGTTGAGCGACAGCGCCACCGGCGCCGCCCAGAACTGCACCCCGACCACCGAGGCGGCCTGGAGCACCCCACGGTCGGCCGGGTCGAGCAGGTCGAGCCGGTTGGCGATCACCGCCTGCACGGTGCGGGGCATCTCCGCCCCGCCGACCGGGTCGAGCCGGACCGCGTTCCTCGTCGGGTTGACGAGCCCGCCGTCGAGCAGCATCCGCGCGTACTCCTGCGCGTAGAGCGGGTTGCCGTCGGCGAACTCGATCAGCGGGGCGCGGGCCTCCGCCGGCAGGGTGGCCTGCCCCAGCAGCAGCGAGTAGAGAACGTCGATGTCCCCGTCGTGCATCGGCGGCACGGAGATCGACATCGCGCCGCTGATCGTGCCGGTCCAGGCCGGGTGCCGCTCGCGCAGCTCCGGGCGGGCGGTGGCGAGCACCAGCAGCGGCACGCCCCGGGCCGCCGCGCCGAGTTGCTCGACGAAGGAGAGCATCGCCTCGTCCGCCCAGTGCATGTCCTCGAAGACGAGCACCGTCGGCGCGGTCGCGGCCAGCGCGAGCAGGAACCGCCGCCAGGCGGCCTCGGTCTCCGCCGAGGTGAGCCGCTCGCCGGGTACGCCGACCAGCGGGCCCAGCGCCTCGGCCAGTCGCACCGCGTGCGGGTCGGCCAGTCGGCCCAGCCGCTCCCGCAGGCGCTCGCGCGTGCCGGTCGGATCGTCGGAGTCCGGCAGCCCGGTCCAGCTTCTGACGATGTCGGCCAGCGCCGCGTACGTGACGTTCTCGCCGAACGGCGGGCAGTGGCCGGTCAGCCAGGTCACCCGGGAGCCGGGCAGGTTCGCCGCGTGCCGGGCCAGCTCACGCAGCAGCCGGCTCTTGCCCACCCCGGCCGGGCCGAACACCGTCACCAGCTGCGAGGTGCGCTCGGTGACGGTGCGGTGCAGCGCGCTGACCAGCAGGCCCCGCTCGTGGTCCCGGTCGACCATCGGGGTCAGCTCGGCGCTGTGCGCGTCGCGCTGGGGCCGGGCGCGCAGCGCCAGCCAGATCCGGCTGACCGCGGACCGCCCGCGCAGCGTCACCGGCGGCTGGTCGGCGTACTCCATCTCGTGCTGGGTGGCCGCCCAGGTGCTCTCGTCGACCACCACCCCGCCGGCGGGCGCCAGCCCCTGCAACCGGGAGGCGGTGTTCACCACGTCGCCGGTGACGAACGCCTGGCCGCCGTCGCGGGCCGCGGTGAGGTCGACCAGCGCCTCACCCGTCGCGATGCCGACCCGGAACCCGAGGGGCGGGTGTGGGCCGCCCGGCTGCCGGGCCAGGCTCCGCTGCAGCTCCAGCCCCGCCCGGACGCAGCGCAGGGCGTCGTTGTCCGTCGCCACCGGGGCGCCGAACAGCGCCATCACCGCGTCGCCGATGTACTTCTCGACCACGCCGCCGTACTGGTGGACCAGCCGCCGGACCGTGGCGAAGTACGCCTGTTGCAGCCCCCGCGCCTGCTCCGGGTCGGCGCGCTCGGCGTACTTGGTGAAGTCGACGATGTCGATGAACAGCACGCTGACCTGGCGTCGGTCCTCCTGGGGCGCGACGGAGTGGTCGCGTAGCGGCTGGCCGCAGTTGGTGCAGAAGTTGGCCTCGGCGTTGTTGGTATGGCCGCAGCCCGGACAGGTGACCGTCAGGGGCCGACCGCATCCGCCGCAGAAGCGGTCGTCCGGCCCGGCGGACCGGGAGCAGTGTCCACAGGTGAGGTCGATGTCCGGCTCCGTACGCGAGAGGTTCCCAGTATCCCGCCCGGCTACCGAGTCGGGTACCCGACGTGCGGCGGGACGTCACGGCTGATCGGCTCGGTCTAGTGTTCCGTACCAGAAAGAGACGCCGACAGGGAGAGTGCCGTGAACGTTCGGCTGTGCGCTTCCTGGATCGATCCGCATGGGAAGGTCTGGGCCCCGGGCGACACGGTCGACGTCGACGTCGTTACCCTCGCCGAACTGGAGGAAAAGGGCATGGTGGAGCAGCCCGAGGGTCAGAGCTCTGGCTCGACCGAGAGCACGAAGACCGACCCGCAGATGATCGGCCCCGGCCCGAGCGCGCCGCCGCAGAAGATCGGCCCCGGTCCGAGCTCGCCCCCGGCCGACAACACGGAGAAGTGACCGGCAGGTGGGGTCGGCGGTCGTCCCGCCGGCCCCACCTGGCCGTTCTCAGCGCGGCGGCCGCCGGCCGGGTCAGCGGTCGTTCATCCCCGCGCGGCGGCGCAGCGCGCCCACATCGGTCACCACGATCCGGCGCCCCTCGGTGCGCAGCCAGCCCCGGCTGGCGAACGATCCGATCGCCTGGTTGACGCTCTGCCGGGAGCCGCCGGCCATCTCGGCGAGCTGGCTCTGGTTGAGCTCGATCGTGATCATCGGGGCCTGGCTCTCGCCGGCCAGCCGGACCAGCGTCTTGGCCACCCGACCGGGCAGGTCGAGGAAGACATGGTCGGCGTTCTGCTCGGTGAGCCGGCGGATCAGCCCGCCGAGCGATCGCATCACCGCGTCGAGGATGCGCGGGTTGGAGTGCACCAGCTCCATGAAAGCGGGACGGGACAGCGCCAGGGCCGCGCAGTCCTCGATGGCCTCGGCCGAGGCGGACCGGGTCGAGGCGTCCAGCAGGGAGACCTCACCCAGCACGTCCGGCGGACGGATGACCGTCAGTACGGCGCGTTCGCCGGTCGGCGCGGTGCGGAACACGGCCACGGCCCCCCGGCGCAGCACGATGAGGGACTCGCCGGGGTCGTTCTCCACGAAGAGCAACTGACCCTTGCGGTACGTGCGCGGCACCGCCGCGGCGATGACCCGCTGTCGCACCTCCGGCTCGAGCCCGGCGAACATCTCCACGCCCGTGAGCGCGTCACCCGGCTCCGGCAGGCGACCCTCCACGGCCCAACCCCTCCCCGGTCAAGGACCACAACTCGCTCACCGGGTTAACCTGACAGCCCGGTGTGAGGCATTCTGATCCGGTTCCGGCGTCCGGTAGCGATACACATCAGATCATGACGCTCCGGTCGCGTGCTGTACACCCCCGGAGACACTTCCGTGACCCTTCGTCAGCTGCGCCGTTAGCAGCGGCACCGACCTCGGTGGCAGCCCCGGCGAGCGGCCGTCGGCGACGGTGCGTGAGGATGGTGGGGATGGTCTACCGCTACTTCTACGACTGCGAGTTCATCGAGGACGGCCGGATCGTCGACCTGGTGTCGATCGGCGTCGTCGACGAGTACGGCCGCGAGTTCTACGCGGTCTCCACCGAGTTCGACGACTCCCGCGCCGTGCCGTGGGTGCGCCGTAACGTGCTCGACAAGCTTCCGTCGCCGGCCGACCGGGCCTGGCGGTCGCGGTCGCGCATCCGCGACGACCTCTACGAGTTCCTGTTGGAGCCGATCCGGGACCGGCCGGGCGAGCAGCTTGAGCTGTGGGCCTGGTACGCGGCGTACGACCACGTGGTGCTGGCCCAGTTGTGGGGGGCGATGCCGGCACTGCCCCGGGAGATCCCGCGGTTCACCAAGGAGCTGCGCCAGCTCTGGGAGGACCGCGGCCGGCCGAGGCTGCCCGACGCCGACGCGGACCGGCACGACGCCCTGGTCGACGCCCGGCACAACCTGGCGCGCTGGCGGGCGATGACCGGTTAGCCGATACCGGCCTACTACCGAGGGGTAGCCCCCGGGGCGCGGTGTGGTCGTACACCCGCGCGGGCTACAGTGCGGACTGACGGCCCGCCCCGGGCCGGCAATGGCGCCGATGGTCTGATCTGACACATATCCTGGGGCTTAATCCGGGCTTGACCTGATGCTCCAGGAGGATGAGCAGACATGCGTATCGGCGTGCTCACCGGTGGCGGCGACTGCCCTGGTCTCAACGCGGTGATTCGGGCGGTCGTCCGCAAGGGCGTCGCGACCTACGGTCATGAGTTCGTGGGCTTCCGGGACGGCTGGAAGGGGCCGCTGGAGGGCCTGACCAAGCCGCTGGGTATCGCGGAGGTCCGTGGCATCCTGCCGCGCGGCGGCACCATCCTCGGTTCGTCCCGGACCAACCCGTTCAAGATCGAGAACGGCGTCGAGCGGATCAAGGAGAACCTGGCCGCGCAGGGGGTGGACGCGCTGATCGCCATCGGCGGCGAGGACACCCTCGGCGTCGCCACCAAGCTGCACGAGCTGGACGTCAAGGTCGTCGGCGTGCCGAAGACCATCGACAACGACCTCGGCGCCACCGACTACACGTTCGGCTTCGACACCGCGGTCAACATCGCCATGGAGGCGATCGACCGCCTCCACACCACCGCCGAGAGCCACCACCGCACCCTCGTGGTCGAGGTGATGGGCCGGCACGCCGGCTGGATCGCGCTGCACGCCGGCCTCGCCGGTGGCGCCAACGTGATCCTGCTGCCCGAGCGGCAGTTCGACGTGGACCAGGTCGCCGGGTACGTCGAGAAGCGCTTCCAGCACCAGTACGCCCCGATCGTCGTGGTCGCCGAGGGCGCGCACCCGCTGGAGGGCCAGATGGTCCTGCACAACCAGGAGCTGGACTCCTTCGGTCACGTCCGTCTCGGCGGCATCGGCCAGTGGCTCGCCGAGCAGCTGGAGGCGAAGACCGGCAAGGAGGCGCGTACCGTCGTGCTCGGCCACATCCAGCGTGGTGGCACCCCGACCGCCTTCGACCGGGTGCTCGCCACCCGGCTCGGCCTGCACGCGATCGACGCGGCGCACGAGGGCGACTGGGGCAAGATGGTCGCGATGAAGAGCACCGACATCATCCGCGTCCCGCTGGCCGACGCCACCCGGGAGCTGAAGACGGTGCCGCTGGAGCGGTACGCCGAGGCCGAGGTCTTCTTCGGCAGCTGACCGACGGCCGGTGGCGCGGCGGGCCCGCGAGGGTCCGCCGCGCCCCGCCGCCATCGAGAGGGGTACGGCGTCATGGCACCCGAGGTGCACACGGTCGCGGTGATCGGCGCGGGCAAGATCGGCGAGCTGATGCTCTCCGGGCTGCTCCGCTCCGGCTGGCCGGCGGAGCGGCTGCTCGCGACCGCCCGGCGTCCCGCCCGCGCCGAGGAACTGGCCGCCCGGTACGGCGTGCGGGTGGTGGACAACGTCACCGCGGTGGACGAGGCGGCGGTGCTCGCCATCTCGGTCAAGCCGCAGGACGCCGGGGCGCTGCTGGACGAGATCGGCCCCAAGGTGCCGGCCGACAAGTTGGTCATCTCACTCTGTGCCGGCCTGCCCACCAGCTTCTTCAGCCGGCGGCTGCCCGAGGGCACCCCGGTGGTCCGGGTGATGACCAACACCCCGGCGCTGGTGGACGAGGCGATGAGCGCGATCTCGGCCGGCGCGTACGCCACCGGTGAGCATCTGGCCCTCGCCGAGGAGATGTTCCGGCCGCTGGGCGTCACCGTCCGGGTCCCCGAGTCCCAGCAGGACGCGGTGACCGCCCTGTCCGGCTCCGGCCCCGCCTACTTCTACCTGCTGGTCGAGGCCATGATCGACGCCGGTATCCTGCTCGGCCTGCCCCGTCAGGTGGCGCACGAGCTGATCGTGCAGACCGCCATCGGGTCGGCGGTGATGCTGCGCGACTCCGGGGAGCACCCGGTCAAGCTGCGCGAGGCGGTCACCTCGCCGGCCGGCACCACCATCTCCGCGATCCGTGAGCTGGAGAACCACGGCGTACGCGCCGCCATGCTGGCGGCCCTGGAGGCCGCCCGTGACCGCGCCCGCGAGCTGGCCGCCCAGGCCGACTGATCCGGGCGCGCCTGAGGGAGTACGGTGCGCGAGATCGACAAGGTGGCCTGGATCCGGATCGAGGACGGCCGGGTGCTGAGCACCCGATCCCGCGGGAAGGACGTCTGGTATCTGCCCGGCGGTAAGCGGGAGGCGGGCGAGACCGATCTGGCGACCCTCACCCGGGAGATCACCGAGGAGCTGGATGTCACGATCGTGCCGGAGTCGGCCGCGCACGTCGGCACGTTCACCGCGCAGGCCCACGGGCAGGCAGCCGGCACGCTGGTGCGGATGACCTGCTACTCCGCCGACTTTCGGGGCGCGCTGCGTCCGGCGAGCGAGATCGAGGAACTGGCCTGGCTCGGCTACGCCGACCGGCACCTGGTCTCTCCGGTGGACCAGCTCATCTTCGATCACCTGCGGGCGACCGACGCGCTGCGCTGACGCCTCCGTTCGCGGCCGGGGGTGCTTCGGCGTGCCGAGAAGAGGGTCTTCGTCCGAGTGAGTCGCTGAGCACCGCGTCGTGGCCGGCGGCCACCGTCAGCATTTCCTGCCATGGCGGTTGGTTATTCGAAGAGGCGGCACCCGGGTTGTGACGCAGCGTCCGTCTGGCAAAAACCTTCAGTGATCATGGCGGGGCTGATAACGATTTGTATGCGTAAGGGTCTATCGGCAGACCCTGCAAAATGTTGATCTTCCGCCAGGGTTAATCTATTGATATCAATCTCCCACCAACACTTCCCACCCCCAGGAGTGCGACGTGCGGAGATTCCGTCTTGCCACCCTCGCCCTGACGCTGGCGTCCTCGCTCGGTGTCACGCTGGCCCTGGCCACCCCCGCCCAGGCAGCCGCCACCGACCGGTACGTCGCGCTCGGCGACTCGTACGCCGCCGGCGTCGGCGCCGACAGCTACACCTCGGAGAGCGGGTCCTGCATGCGCAGCAACAACGCGTACCCCGCGCTCTACAGCACCAACATCAAGCCGGCGTCGTACCGCTCGGTGGCCTGCTCGGGCGCGACCACGACCGACGTCATCAACAACCAGCTCTCCGCGCTGTCGTCGACCACCACCCTGGTCAGTATCACCATCGGCGGCAACGACATCGGCTTCTCCAGCATCATGACCACCTGCGTGCTCAACGGCGAGTCCCAGTGCATCGCCGCCATCCAGACGGCCGAGAACAAGGTCCGCTCCGAGCTGCCGGGCAAGCTGGCCAACGTCTACAACGGCATCAAGAGCCGCTCGCCCAACGCCCGCGTGGTGGTCGTCGGGTACCCGGTCTTCTACCAGCTCGGCAACCCGATCTGCGTCGGGCTCACCGAGGCCTCCCGCGCGAAGATCAACGAGGGCATCAACCTGCTCGACGACACCATCCGCACGGCCGCCACCTCGGCCGGCTTCAAGTTCGCCGACGTCCGGTCGGCCTTCGTCGGTCACCAGCTCTGCAGCTCCGGCACGAAGTGGCTGCACGCGCTGAACTTCCTCAACCTCACCATCTCGTACCACCCGACGGCCGCGGGGCAGTCCGGCGGCTACTACCCGGTCTTCCGCTCCACGGCGGGCTGAGCCGGCGCGGCGCTCACTACCTGCGCTTTCACGAAAAGAGTGGCTATTCCATGTGGAATAGCCACTCTTTTCGTCAACCAGGGTGGATCCTGAGGGTCAGGCCGGCAGCACCTTCTCGATCGCGGCGCGCAGTTCGGGGGAGTCCGGCGTCACCTGCGGGGCGAACCGTCCGGCCACCGTGCCGTCCGGCGCGACCAGGAACTTTTCGAAGTTCCACCGCACGTCGCCGGTGTGTCCCTCGTCGTCCGGAGTGGACACCAGCTCGGCGTAGAGCGGGTGCCGGTTCGGGCCGTTGACGTCGACCTTCTCCGTCAGCGGGAACGTCACGCCGTAGTTGACCTGGCAGAACTCCTCGATCTCGGCGGCCGTGCCCGGCTCCTGGCCGGCGAACTGGTTGCACGGCACCCCGAGCACGGTCAGGCCCCGGCCGGCGTAGGAGTCGGCGAGAGCCTGGAGGCCGGCGTACTGGGGGGTCAGGCCGCACCGGGAGGCCACGTTGACCACCAGCAGGGCGCGGCCGCGGTACCGCCCGAGGTCGGCCGGGCCACCGGAGAGGGCATCGATCCGTACGTCGAAAACGCTCATGGGGCGAGGCTACGCGCCCTGACGGGCGCGCCGGTGCCAGCCACCAACAAATCGATGCATCTGCATCTTGACGAAGTGATGACGGCGTGAGTAGCGTCTCAGCAATCAATTAGGAAAGTTTCCTAACTGTTGGGAGGCGCCATATGAAGAGATCGCTCCGCCAGGCCCTCTGGGCCACCGGTGCCGTCTTCACACTGGTGGTCGCGGCGGTACCGATGGCGACCGCGTCCGCCGCGGGCAGCGTGACCGCCACCTTCGCCAAGGTGCAGGACTGGGGGACCGGCCACGAGACGAGGGTGACCGTCACCAACGGCACCAGCGCCAGCGTGGACACCTGGCGCATCGAGTTCGACCTGCCCGCGGGCACGACCATCGGCACCTTCTGGGACGCCGACGTCACCAGCAGCGGCAACCACTACGTCGCGGTGAAGAAGAGCTGGGCCGGCCCGCTCGCGCCCGGTGCCAGCTTCAGCTGGGGCTACAACGGCACCGGGGCGTACCAGGGGCCGGTGAACTGCACCGTCAACGGCGCCTCCTGCTCCGGCGGCAGCACCCCGCCGCCCACCACCGCCCCGCCGACGACGACCCCGCCCACCACGGCCCCGCCGACCACTCCGCCCCCGACCACCCCGCCGCCCACGACCCCGCCGCCGGCCGGGGGCAAGAAGGTGGTCGGCTACTTCGCCGAGTGGGGCGTCTATGCCCGCAACTACCACGTCAAGAACATCCACACCAGCGGGTCCGCGGCGAAGCTCACCCACATCCTGTACGCCTTCGGCAACACCAGTGGTGGCCGGTGCAGCATCGGTGACAGCTACGCCGACTACGACAAGGCGTACACCGCGGCGGACAGCGTGGACGGCGTCGCCGACACCTGGGACCAGCCGCTGCGCGGCAGCTTCAACCAGCTCCGCAAGCTCAAGAGGATGTACCCGAACCTGAAGGTGCTCTGGTCGTTCGGCGGCTGGACCTGGTCGGCCGGCTTCACCCAGGCCGCGCAGAACCCGGCCGCGTTCGCGGACTCCTGCTACTCACTGATCAAGGACCCGCGCTGGGCGGACGTTTTCGACGGCATCGACATCGACTGGGAGTACCCGAACGCCTGCGGCCTGCAATGCGACAGCAGTGGCCCGAACGCCTTCAAGAACGTGATCAGCGCGCTGCGCAGCAAGTTCGGCTCCAGCTTCCTGATCACCGCGGCGATCACCGCGGACGGCAGCGCCGGCGGCAAGATCGACGCGGCCGACTACGCGGGCGCCGCACCGCAGCTCAACTGGCTGATGCCGATGACGTACGACTTCTTCGGCGCCTGGGCGGCCCAGGGCCCGACCGCGCCGCACTCGCCGCTCACCTCGTACACCGGTATCCCGCAGCAGGGCTTCTGGTCGGACGCGGCGATCCAGAAGCTCAAGTCCAAGGGCATCCCGTCGGACAAGTTGCTGCTCGGCATCGGCTTCTACGGCCGCGGCTGGACCGGGGTCACCCAGTCCGCCCCGGGCGGCACCGCCACCGGCCCGGCGCCCGGCACGTACGAGCAGGGCATCGAGGACTACAAGGTGCTCAAGAACACCTGCCCCGCCACCGGCACCGTGGCCGGCACCGCGTACGCCAAGTGCGGCAGCAACTGGTGGAGCTACGACACCCCATCCACCATCGGCGGAAAGATGACGTACGCGAAGAACCAGGGCCTCGGTGGCGCGTTCTTCTGGGAGCTCTCCGGTGACACCAGCAACGGCGAGCTGATCGGCGCCATCAAGGGCGGTCTCGGCTGAGCCGAGGGCCGACGCACCACCCACCCGGCGGGGAGGGGCCGCACCGGCCCCTCCCCGCCCGCTGCTCAGCCCCGCGGGCCGCGCTCGCGGTGTTCCCTGGGCGGCAGCCCGTACGCGGACCGGACCGCCCGGCTGAAGTGCGCCCGGTCCCGGGCCGGCGCCGCGTGCCCGCCCGGGCGGACGGGCCGGCGGAGGCGAGGATGGGCGGGCCGACCACCACGACCGTCCGGGCTCCGCGTCGAGGTCGCCGGCCGATGTGACAGACTCGCCGCTCGGCATGTCTCGACGCCCGCGCCGATGGGAGAGACCGATGGGCCTGACGCACCCGAGAACGGCGGCCGCTGCCGCCCTGCTCGCGCTCCTGCCGGCCGTCCTGACCGGCTGCGGCTTCGGCGGCGACGACGACACCGCCGGGGGAGCCGCGTCCAGCGACGCGCGGCGGGCACCGGCCGAGGAAGCGGCGGCCAAGAGCCGCGAGCGGGTGCAGGCGTACCTCGACGCGATGGCCGCCAAGGACACCGACGCGGGTCGTAGCCAGCTCTGCGCGCCCGCCCAGACCGCCTTCGACGCCGCCGCGACCGGTCCCAACGGCGACTTTGCCGACCACTTCACCGTGCCGCAGGCGACCATCACCGACGTCCGCTCCGGCCCGAACGGCCAGGAGGTCAGCACCAGCGTCACGGTCGCCGTCGGATCCCGCAAGGCCACCCGGCCGCTGCTGTTCACGGTCACCCGCAGTGGCGCCGACTGGTGCATCTCGGCCGAGGCGCCGGGTGGCAACACCCCGGATCCCGACACCACCCCCTGACCCGGCGCCGGGCGGAACTCGCGCCGGGCGGGAGTGTGGGCGATCTCCCAACCACCGGAACCGTGCCCCTCGGCGGTGGGCCGCCACCGCGGTCGCCGTACGCTTTCTGTCATGCGCCATGAGTGGCATCAACTGAGTCACCCCGCGGTGGGCAGCCCGAGCCTGCAGACCAGCCGGCCGACCGCCGACTCCGCTGAGGACGCGGCCTTCGGCCTGGACCGCTGGCGGGAGCTGCCCCGCGTTCAGACCCCGCCCTGGCCGGACCCGGCCCAGGTCGCTCAGGTCTGCAAGGTGCTCGACAAGGTGCCCTCGGTGGTCGCGCCGTACGAGGTCGACCAGCTCCGGCGGCGCCTGGCGCTGGTCTGCGAGGGCAAGGCGTTCCTGCTCCAGGGCGGCGACTGCGCGGAGACCTTCGCCGACAACACCGAGAGCCACCTGCTGGCCAACGCCCGCACCCTGCTCCAGATGGCGATCGTGCTGACCTACGGCGCCTCGCTGCCGGTGGTGAAGGTGGCCCGGGTCGCCGGCCAGTACACCAAGCCCCGCTCGCTGCCGACCGACGCGCGGGGTCTCCCCGCGTACCGCGGTGACATGATCAACTCGCTGGAGGCGACGCCGGAGGCGCGGGTCGCCGACCCGCAGCGCATGATCCGGGCGTACGCCAACTCGGCCGCCGCGATGAACATGCTCCGCGCCTATCTGGCCGGCGGGCTGGCCGACCTGCACGCGGTGCACGACTGGAACAAGGACTTCGTTCGGCAGTCGCCGTTCGGCGAGCGCTACGAGGAGATCGCCCGGGAGATCGACCGAGCCCTCGCGTTCATCCGGGCCTGTGGGATGACCGACGACGAGGCGTTGCGGACGGTCACCCTCTACTGCTCCCACGAGGCCCTCGCGCTGGAGTACGACCGGGCGCTCACCCGGATCTCCGACAACCGGGCGTACGGCCTCTCCGGGCACTTCCTCTGGATCGGCGAGCGCACCCGGCAACTCGACGGCGCGCACATCGACTACATCTCCCGGATCGCCAACCCCATCGGCGTGAAGCTCGGCCCGACCACCACCCCGGACGAGGCCATCGAGCTGTGCGAGAAGCTCAACCCGGACAACATCCCCGGCCGGCTCACCCTGATCAGCCGGATGGGCAACCACCGGGTCCGCGACGTCCTGCCCCCGATCGTCGCCAAGGTCACCGCGGCCGGCGCCAAGGTGGTCTGGCAGTGCGACCCGATGCACGGCAACACCCACGAGTCCTCGAACGGCTACAAGACCCGGCACTTCGACCGGATCGTCGACGAGGTGCTCGGCTACTTCGAGGTGCACCGTGGCCTGGAGACCCACCCGGGCGGCCTGCACGTCGAGCTGACCGGCGAGGACGTCACCGAGTGCCTCGGCGGCGCCCAGGGCATCGAGGACCTCGACCTGCCGGATCGGTACGAGACCGCCTGTGACCCGCGACTGAACACGCAGCAGTCGCTGGAACTGGCTTTCCTGGTGGCGGAGATGCTCCGTGGCTGACGCGAGGAGTGAGCTTGCGAGCCCCGCAGTCGGCGGCCGAAAGGACGACAGTGGCTGACGCGAGGAGTGAGCTTGCGAGCCCCGCAGTCGGCAGCCGAAAGGACGACAGTGGCTGACGCGAGGAGTGAGCTTGCGAGCCCCGCAGTCGGCGGCCGAAAGGACGACAGTGGCTGACGCGAGGAGTGAGCTTGCGAGCCCCGCAGTCGGCGGCCGAAGGGACAACAGTGGCTGACAACCTGATCGATCTCCGTTCGGACACCGTGACCCGGCCGACCGTCGGGATGCGGGAGGCGATGGCGACCGCCGAGGTCGGCGACGACGTGTACGGCGAGGACCCGACCGTCGCCGCGCTGGAGGCCGAGGTCGCCGCCCGCTTCGGGCACGAGGCCGCGCTGTTCGCCCCGAGCGGGTCGATGGCCAACCAGATCGCTCTCCAGCTCGTCGTACCGCCCGGCGAGGAACTGCTCTGCGACGCCGACGCGCACGTCGTCACGTACGAGATCGGCGCGGCCGCCGCGTACGGGGGAATCTCGTCCCGGACCTGGCCGGCGGTCGGCGCGCAGCTCGACCCGGACGTGGTGGCCGGGATGGTCCGGCCCGACGGCTACTTCGCGGTGCCGACCCGGGCGATCGCCGTCGAGCAGACCCACAACCGGGGCGGCGGCGGGGTGATTCCCCTCGCCACCCTGCGCGAGCTGCGCCGGGTTGCCGACGAGCACGCGCTCGCCCTGCACTGCGACGGTGCCCGGATCTGGCACGCACACGTCGCCGACGGGGTGCCGCTGGCGGATTACGGCGCGCTTTTCGACACCATGTCCGTCTGCCTCTCCAAGGGCCTCGGCGCGCCGGTCGGCTCGCTGGTCCTGGGCAGCGCCGAGAAGATCGACCGGGCTCGGTGGGTCCGCAAGCGGATGGGCGGCGGCATGCGACAGGTCGGCATCCTCGCCGCCGCCGGCCGGTACGCCCTCGCCCACCACGTCGAGCGGCTCGCCGAGGACCACGCCAAGGCGGCCCGGCTGGCCGAGGCCGTCGCCCCGTACGGGGTGCTCGCCACCCCGGTGCGGACCAACATCGTGCCGCTCGACCTGACCAAGCACCCGCTCGACGCGAAGGCCCTCGCGACCGCGGCCCGGGCGGCGGGCGTGCTGATCTCGGTGCTCGGCCCCCGTACCGCGCGC
Organism: Micromonospora eburnea; assembly: GCF_900090225.1. Lineage (NCBI taxonomy): Bacteria > Bacillati > Actinomycetota > Actinomycetes > Micromonosporales > Micromonosporaceae > Micromonospora > Micromonospora eburnea. Next base: position 5,342,471 of record NZ_FMHY01000002.1, on the reverse strand, counting down.
CTGGTCACCCACCTGGACGTGTCGGAGGCGGCCGTCGACCGTGCCGCCGAGGCCATCGCCGGAATCCTCCGCGCCTGACCCGCCCTTGTTGATCAAGGAGTTTGCGTCGGAATCCGCGCTCCGGCGGACGCAAACTTCTTGATCAACGCCCGCCTGAGCGCCGCGCCCACGGGTGGGTGGTCAGGGGTGGAGGCGTTTGAGGGTGGCTATGTCGGCGGCGTGGCCGGCGTGGGCCTCCGTCGGGGTCTCCACCAGGACCGGTACGCCCGCGGTGGCCGGGTGGCGCATCAGCTCGGCGAACGGCGCCTCCCCGATGTTGCCCTTGCCGATGTTCTCGTGCCGGTCCCGGGTGGAACCGCACAGGTCCTTCGAGTCGTTCGCGTGCACCAGCTTCAACCGGTCGGCGCCGACGGCGGCGACGAGGGCGTCCAGCGTGGCCGTCATCCCACCCTCGACGGCCAGGTCGTGCCCGGCGGCCCAGGCGTGGCAGGTGTCGAAACAGACGCCCAGCATCGGGTGGCGGTCCACCGTGTCGAGGTACGGGCCCAGGTGCTCCACCCGGGAGGCCAGCGACCGGCCGCCCCCGGCGCTCGGCTCGACCAGCAGCATCGGCCCCTCGACGGCTGCCGCCTCGTCGAGCAGCGGCAGCAGGGCCTCGCGTACCTGCCGCATCGCCGTCTCGGCGTGCCCCGCGTCCACCGCGCTGCCCGCGTGGAACACCACCGCCTCGGCGCCGATCGCCCGGCCCCGGCGCAGCGCGTGCGCCAGGGTCTGCGCCGACCGCTCGACCGTGGCCGGCGTGGGCGAGCCGAGGTTCACCAGCAGCGAGGCGTGGATGAACACCGGCACCCCGCGCTCGGCGCAGCCGCTCCGGAACAGCGCGTCCTGGGTGGGGTTCCCCGCCGGCAGGGCCCAGCCCCGGGAGTTCGAGACGTAGACCTGCACCACCTCGGACGCCGCGGCGTCGACGTATGGCAGCGCCGCCTTCGCCAGGCCACCCGAGGTGGGGGTGTGCGAGCCGACCCGCCGCCGCAGGACCGGCTCGCTCCTCGCGTTCACAGGCACGTCAGGGTGACCGGGGTGCCCGGCGGCACCGGGGTGTTCTCGCCCGGGTTCTGGAAGCGGACCACCCCGTTGGGGTTGAACTGGATGTTGGCCGGGAAGCCCTGGCTCTCCAGCACCTGCTTGGCCTCCTGACAGGGCATGTCGATCACCCGGGGGACGGGCACCTGCGGCGGCCCCTTGCTGACCTCCAGCTTGACCTGGGCGCCCTTCTCCACCCCGGTGCCGTCGGCCGGGCTCTGGCCGAGGATCTCGTCCCTCGGCTTGTCCGAGTCCTTGTACGACTCCACCGGCGTCAACCCGAGCTGGGCGAGGATGTTCCGGGCCTCGTTGAGGTTCTTGCCCACCAGGTTCGGTACGGAGATCGGGGCGCGGCCCTTGCTCAGGATCACGGTCACCTTCGTGCCCGGCTTGACCACTGTGCCCACCTTCGGGTCGGTGGTCACCACCACCCCGGCGGGCAACTCGTCGTCGTACTTGGCCGTGCCCTTGACCACCACCAGCTTGGCGCCGGTCAGCTCGGCCTGCGCCACCTCGAACTCCTTGCCCACCACGTCCGGCACCGGGAGTTGCTCCGGGCCGAGCGACAGGGTCAGGGTGATGGTGCCGCCCTTGACGATCCGGGCCGTGGCGGCCGGGTCCTGCCTCAGCACGCTGTCCTTCGGCACCTTCTCGTCATAGCGGGAGTCGGTGTACTTCAGGGTGAAGCCGCTCCGGGCGGCCTGCCCCTCCGCGTCTGCCTTGGTCAGGCTCACCAGCTGCGGGGTGACGGTGTAGCGCCCCACCCCGAACCACCAGCCGCCGACCGCGGCGACCAGGCCGAGCACCACGACCACCGCGGCCACCGCCAGGCGGCCGCGCGGGGAGCCCATCAGCCGGGTACGCAGCTCGGCCAGCCCGCCACCCCGGTCGTCCGCGGGGGCGGCCCGGCGGTGCGGACGTTGCCCGCCCCCCTCGGGTAGCCGGGCCCAGGAGGGACGCTCGGTGGGGCGGACCGCCGCCACCACCATGGTGGGCTGGGCCACCGGGGCGGTCTCGTCGGTCACCCTCCGCAGCACGGTGGTGTGCGAGTTGGGGTTGCCCAGGCCGTCCCGGGCCACCTGCACCTCGGTCAACAGCGCACCCGCGTCGGCGGGCCGGGCGCCCGGATCCCGCCGGGTGGCCCGGCAGACCAGGTCGTCGAGGACCTTCGGCAGGCTCGGGACCAGGGTCGACGGGGCCGGTACGTCCCGGTCGACGTGCTGCCATGCCACGTCCACCGGGCGGGCGCCGTCGTACGGCACCCGGCCGGTGAGCATCTCGAACAGCACGATGCCGGCGGAGTAGACGTCGGTGCGCGGGTCGGCGTGGCCCTCGGTGACCAGCTCCGGAGCCACGTACGCCACGGTGGCCATGAGCTGGGTGCCGTTCTCGTCCTCGGCGCTCGCCTCGACCGCGCGGGCCAGCCCGAAGTCGGCCACCTTGACCACGCAGTCCACCAGGTTGAAGGTGCCGCCGGTGGGTGCCTCGGCGACCAGCACGTTCTCCGGCTTGACGTCGCGGTGCACCAGGCCGGCCCGGTGGGCGGCGGCGATCGCGGCGAGCATCTGCTCGGCGATCGCGAGGGCCTCGTCCGGGTTGAGCCGGCGCCGCTCGGCGAGGACGTCGCGCAGGGTGCGGCCCCGGACGTACTCCATCACCAGGTAGGGGAGCCCGCCGTGGGTGCCCTGGTCGTAGACCGCCACCACGTTGGGGTGGGTCAGCCGGGCGATGGTCTTCGCCTCGTCGGTGAACCGCTCGACGAAGCCGGCCGTTCGGGAGCGGGCCTCGGCCGCCTGGGTCGGGTGAATGATCTTGACCGCCACGGTGCGCTCCAGGCGCTCGTCGGTGGCGGTGTACACGGTCGCCATGCCGCCACGGGCCACGCGACCGCGAATGCGGTAGCGCCCGTCGATCAGCGAGCCCAGCAACGTGTCGGCGACCTGTGTGTCCATCGGCAGGCAGTCTATGTGTCCATGGGGTGAGGGTTGAACAGGATGCTACAGCCGGGGTCCGACACCCGTCTCGTCGCGCGGCAGGGCGGCGCCGCCGGGTCCGGAGGTGCCCGGCCGGGGGTACCGGTGCCCGGGCCGCTCCGGCACGTGGCAGGGTGTTCGGGTGACCGATTCCGTACCCGCCGACGCGGCCACCGCCGGCGTCGACCTGCCCGGACCGGCCGACCCGGCCGGTTGGCTGACCCTGCCCGACGTGGCCGAGCGTCTCGACCTGTCGATCAGCAAGGTGCACCAGATGATCCGGGACCGGGAGCTGATCGCGGTACGCCGTGACGGTGTCCGCCGCGTCCCGGCCGAGATGGTGGCCAACCACACCGTGCTCAAGCATCTGCCCGGCGTGCTCAACCTGCTCGCCGACGCCGGCTATGACGACGAGGAGGCGCTGCGCTGGCTCTACGAGGAGGACCCCACCCTCCCCGGCACCCCCGCCGCCGCCCTCGCCACCGACCAGGCCCGCGAGGTCAAACGCCGAGCCCAGGCCCTCGGCTTCTGACCCACCCTGCCCCCGCTCCGCTCGTTGATCATGATGTTGTTGTCGCGACCCGCCGATCAGCGGCGCGACAACAACATGATCAACGGCTCGGGCGGGGGCGAGCGTGGCGGCGGGCGGGTCAGTCGGTGCGGCGGGTGGCGGCGATGGCCAGGTCGACCAGGGCCTGACGGGCCTCGGTGTCCAGGTCGACCGTGGTGAGGGCGGCCAGCGCGCTCTCGGTCAGGGTCGCGATTCGCCGTTCGGTGCGTTCCAGCGCCCCGCTGGCCGTGATCAACTCGCGCAGCCGGGTCACCCCGGCGGTGTCCAGCCCCGGGTCGCCGAGCCCGCCGAGCAGCAGCTCCCGGCCGGCGTCGTCGACCCCCTCCAGGGCGGTCGCCACCAGGTACGTCCGCTTGCCCTCGCGCAGGTCGTCGCCGGCGGGCTTGCCGGTGCGCTCCGGGTCGCCGAAGACGCCCAGCACGTCGTCGCGGAGCTGGAACGCCTCGCCCAGCGGCAGCCCGTACGCCGAGTACGCCGCGTGCACCTCGGCCGGGGCGTCGGCCAGCGCGGCGCCCAGCAGCAGCGGCCGCTCGACCGTGTATTTCGCCGACTTGTAGCGGGCCACCTTGCCGGCCCGTTCCCGGGAGGTGTCCCCGGTGACCTGGGTCAGCACGTCGAGGTACTGCCCGACGGTCACCTCGGTGCGCATCTCGTCGAAGACCGGGCGGGCCCGGGCCACCGTACGCGGGTCGAGGCCGGCGGAGTGCAGCAGCTCGTCCGACCAGACCAGGCAGAGGTCGCCGAGGAGGATCGCCGCCGCGTCGCCGAACCCGTCCGGGTCGCCGCCCCAACCGGCCGCGCGGTGCCGGGACGCGAAGCTCCGGTGCACCGAAGGCTCGCCGCGCCGAGTGTCCGAGCGGTCCATCAGATCGTCGTGGATCAGGGCGCTGGCCTGCACGAACTCCAGCGCGGCGAGGGCCGCGACCAGGTGGTCGGAGTCGAGCCCGCCGGCGCCCCGGTAGCCCCAGTAGGCGAACGCCGGCCGCAGCCGCTTCCCGCCCCTCAGCACGAACGCCTCGATCGCCTCGGCGACCGGGACGAGGCCGTCGTCGACGGCGGCCAGCCAGCCGCGCTGGCCGGCGAGGAACTCGGTGAGGGCCTTGTCGATCCGCTGACGCAGGCCGGCGCGGTCGACGGGGGATACGGGAGCAGCGTCGGTCACGCCACGACGCTAGCCGGTCCCCGTCGACCGCGTCGTCCCGGCATGTCGGTGTGCCGTGCGGCGGGTGACGCCGGGCCGCCGTGAGCGCACCGCGTCGGGCCCGTCCGCCGCCCCGCACGGCAGGTACGGGCGGGCGGCGGCGAGCTGGTCGGCGTACCGGCGGGCCGCCGGCTCGTCGCGGTGCGTGGCCAGCCGATGGCGTACCTCGACGAGCTGGCCGACCGCCCGTGGCGAGCCGGACCGGACGGCGTCGAGCAGCGCCTCGCCGGCCACCGCGCAGGCCGCTGTCACCTCGCCGAGCTGGAGGTGGGCCCGGGCCAGCCAGCCGCCGTAGACCGCCGCCCGGCGCGGCCCGCCCCGACCGCCCGTGACGGGCGTCAGCAGCGGCACGGCGGGCCCGGGGCGGCCCACCGCGACCAGGGCACGGCCGGTCATCGCCGCCAGCTCGGCCGCGTCGAGCCAGTACAGCCAGGGCGGCTCCCGGCCCGGCCCGGGCCCCCCGGTCCGCTCGGCGGCGTCCAGCGCCTGCCGGGCGGCGCGCGACCGCCCGGCGAGCGCGGCGGCGAGCGCCACCCGGTGCAGCAGCAGCGCCCGCAGGCCGGGGGAGGCCGCGCCGCGGCAGCCGGCGTACCCGATCCGGGCCAGGGCCAGCGCGCCCGGCGCGTCCCCGACGCCGGCCAGCAGGTGGCTGGCCGACCCGAGCACGTGCCCGGCGAGCCCCGGGTCGGCGGCGGCCACCGCCGCGCGCAGCGCCAGCCGGTAGGCGTCCAGGCCACCGGCCAGGTCTCCGGCGTCGGCGGCGAGCCAGCCGGCGAGCTGCGCCGACTCGGCCAGCGCCGGCAGCAGCCGGCGACGGCCGGTCGGCCCGGCGACGGTGTACTCCCGGGCCGCGCGGCGTAGCCGGTGGGTGCCGTGCCCGGCCAGGTCGGCCCCACCCAGCAGGTCGTCCCAGCGCCGCAGCTCGGCCACCTCGGGGATGCCGGGGATGGCCGGGCCCGCCGACCGGCCCGGCGCCCCGGGGGTACGGGCGGCGAGCGGACCGCCCAGCGAGGCGCCGGACGGGTCGGCCGCCCAGCGGTACGCGAGGGTGAGCAGGGCCACCCGCGAGCGGGAACCGGCCCGGTCGACCACGGCCGGCACGACGCCCAGCCGCCGGGTGTGCGCCGCGGCCTCGGCGAGCAGCTCACCCGGCACCCCGAGGACCGTCGCGAGCCAGCCGGTCCAGAAGTCGCCGGGGAGCCGGCGCTGCCGCTCCCACCGGGAGACCTCGTGCCGGGTCAGCGTCGGCACACCCGAGGCGGCGCAGAGCTCGGCGGCGACCCGCTGCTGGCTCCAGCCGCGCGCGGACCGCAACTCGGCGAGGAGCGGTCCGAGCGGGCGCGGGTCGGCTGGTGGGATCGGGGTCATCGGTCCTCCGGAGGGCGTCGGCGCGGGGCGACGGCGCGGACGCCCGGCAGTGCCGGACCGGCGCGCCGCCGATCGTGCTGACCCCCGCGCGGACCCCCGGGCCGGCCCTCGACCGGCCCCACCGCGCTGCCCCCGTTTCTACCCCGGGGGTACGACGCTCCGTGCGCCCGTGCTCGCAGGCTGGGAAGATCTCGGGTACGACGTGGCGTACCGGTTAGAGTCGATCCGTGGCGCTCGGTCTTCCCTCGGTCCTCCCCAACCCGCAGCCGGCCATCGGGGAGCTGATCCGTGACGGCCGGCCGACCTTCTCGTTCGAGTTCTTCCCGCCCAAGACGCCCCGTGGGGAGCGCCTGCTCTGGCAGGCCATCCGCGAGCTGGAGTCGCTGCGCCCCTCGTTCGTCTCGATCACCTACGGCGCGGGCGGCTCGACCCGGGACACCACGGTCGCGGTGACCGAGCGGATCGCCACCGAGACCACCCTGCTGCCGATGGCGCACCTGACCGCGGTCAACCACTCGGTCGCCGAGCTGCGTAACGTCATCGGCCGGCTGGCCTCCGTCGGCGTCCGCAACGTGCTGGCGGTGCGGGGTGACCCGCCGGGCAACCCGGGCGGCGAGTGGATCCGGCACCCGGAGGGCGTGCGGTACGCCGAGGAGCTGGTCCGGCTGGTCCGCGATGCCGGCGACTTCAGCGTCGGGGTGGCCGCCTTCCCTACAAGCACCCGCGCTCGCCCGACGTGGCCAGCGACACGGAGCACTTCGTCCGCAAGTGCCGGGCGGGCGCCGCGTTCGCGATCACCCAGATGTTCTTCGACGCCGAGGACTACCTGCGGCTACGGGACCGGGTGGCGGCCGCCGGCTGCGACACCCCGATCCTGGCCGGCGTGATGCCGGTGGCCCAGATGAGCACCATCGAGCGGTCCGTGCAGCTTTCCGGGGCGCCCTTCCCGCCGGCCCTGGCCGCGCGGTTCGAGAAGGTCGCCGACGACCCGGAGGCGGTCCGCCGGCTCGGCATCGAGCAGGCCAGCGAGATGTGCGCGCGACTGCTGGACGAGGGGGTGCCCGGCATCCACTTCATCACCCTCAACCGGTCCACCGCCACCCGCGAGGTCTGGCAGCACCTGCGGGCCGACGCGCGGGTGTGACCGGCCGGCCCACGACACCCGGTCCGCCCTTCTACGGTTGATCCCGTGGTGGGCACACAGTTGAACTGGGACCAGTACGCGACCGCCTGGGCGCGGTTGCACGGCGGGTTCGATCCCCGGGCCGCCGCGCCGGTGGTCCGCGCCTGGCTGCGCTTCTCCTACCACGTGGGTTACGTCCTGGGCCGGCTCCGGGTCGGCCCGACCCCGGTGACCGTGTTCGGGGTGCTGCTCTGCGTCTGCGTGCCGCTGCTGGTCGGGCGGCCGACCGACGGGCCGTTTCTCGGCGCGCTGTTCGTGCTGCTGGCCGCGGTGGCGGACAGCGTCGACGGGGCGGTGGCGGTGGCCACCAACCGCACCACCCGGCTCGGCTACGTCTACGACTCGATCGCCGACCGGCTCGGCGAGGCCGCCTGGCTGGTCGCGTTCTGGCTGCTCGGCGCACCGGGCGCGGTGGTCGTCGCGGCCGGCGGCCTGTCCTGGCTGCACGAGTACGTGCGGGCCCGGGCGGTCGCCGCCGGCATGCGCGAGATCGGCACGGTGACCGTGGGGGAACGGCCCACCCGGGTCTGCGTGGCCCTGGTCGGGCTGCTGGTCGCCGGGCTCACCGGTCTGATCGACACCGACGTGATCGCCGGCACCATCACCATGGCTGCCACGGTCTGGGTGCTGCTGGCCGGTTTCGGCCTCGGCCAACTCATCTCCACCGTCCGTCGCACCCTCCTCAACGCCGGCTGACCGCCCCGCACCTGCACGGTGGTGAGAAGGGAGCCCCTCTCTACCGCAGGCGTTAAGAAGGGGCCCCTCCTTACCAAGCCGGGCCGATCTCGTCGGCGACGATCTCCGCGGAGAGGGCGACCATGGGAAGGCCGCCGCCGGGGTGGCTGGAGCCGCCGACCAGCCACAACCCGGCCGCCGGGCCCCGGTTGGCCGGGCGGAGCAGCCCGCCCGCCGTGCCGTAGATCGCCCCGCCGGGCGCGCCGGTCGCCGCGTCCAGGTCGGCCGGCGTACGGGTCTCGCGGAACACCAGCCGGTCCCGGACGTCCACGCCCCGTTCGGCGAGCACGTCGAGGATCCGGTCGGCGTACGCCTCGGCCAGCCCCGGCCGGCGCCAGTCGACCGCGCCGGCGGCGGTGCCGTGGCGGGCGGCGTTGACCAGTACGAACCACGCCTCGTGCCCGTCCGGGCGGACTGCCGGGTCGGCGGCCACGGTGACGAAGACCGTCGGGTCGAGGGCCGGCCGGGCGCGCATCCCCCGCCCCGGGTCGCCGAAGACCGCGTCGAACTCGGCATCGTTGTTGTCGGGGAAGAAGACGGTGTGGTGCGCCAGCCCGGAGTCGCCGCGTACGCCGAGCAGCAGCACGAAGCCGGCCAGGCTGCGGTCGGTGAGCCCGGCCAGCCGGCGCGGGGTGGGCAGCAGGTCCCGGTAGAGGGTGAGCGCGTCCACGTTGGCCACCACCACGTCTGCGGGGACCGGGGCGGCGGCCCCGGCGAGACGTACCCCGTGCACCCGGCCGCCGGCGGCGTCGATCCGGGTGACCGTGGTGTCGGTCCGTACCGTCACGCCGAGGTCGAGGCAACGGGACAGCAGCGCGTCGGCGAGGGTGGCCAGCCCGCCGCGCAGGTACCAGCCGCCGTACGCCAGTTCGGCGTACGGGACGGCGACCAGCGCGGCCGGCGCGCGGCGCGGGTCGGCGCCGGTGTAGGTGGCGTACCGGTCGAGCAGCATCCGCAGCCGGGGGTCGGACAGCTCGCGGCGGCCGAGGCCACGCAGGGTACGGCCGGGGGCGATCGCGGCCAGGTCGCCGAGCCGCCAGGCCAGCGTGGCCAGGTCGCGGGGGGAGTCGATCGGGCGGCGCAGGACGTCGCGGTGCGACGCCGCCCAGACCCGGGCGGCCCGCCGCCAGAGCCGCTGCCAGTCGGCGGCGGCCCGGTCGCCGAACGCCGTGCCGATCCGGGCGGCGAACTCGGCCGGGTCGGCGCAGGAGTCGAGGGTGGGGCCGCCGCCGGGGAAGACGTGCCGGACGATCGGGTCCAGCGGCACCAGGTCGAGGTACTCGTCGAGTTTCGCCCCGGTCGCCTCGAACAGGTCGTGGAGGACCTGCGGCAGGGTGATCAGGCTCGGCCCGGTGTCGAAGTGGTACGTGCCCTCGGGGGTGTCGTGGACGTGCCGGCCGAGCTTGCCGCCGACCGTGTCGGCCCGCTCGAAGACGGTGACCTCGTGCCCGGTGACCGCCAGCCGGGCGGCGGTGGCCAGCCCGCCGACGCCGGCGCCGATGACCACGATCCGCGCCATGCCGCGCCCCTCCTAGCTGACCGGGCGACCCCGCCAGGCGAGCCGGCGTCGCTTCCGCAGATGGTACGACCGGAACGTCAGCCAACCGAGGACCACGACCGACACGGGGTGGCCCAGCGCGTCGGGCCAGGCCCGTCCGCCAGTGGCTCGGGCACTGACCATCCGCCCGGCGACGCCCAGGAGGTAGGCCAGGAACGCCACCCCGGCCACCGTCGGCGCGCCCGCGACCAGGGCCGCGGCGGCGACCAGCGGGGGCGCGGTGAAGAGCAGCAGCAGCAGGGCCACCACCAGGGCCGCGGCGGCCGGGTGGCCGAACGAGGCCCACAGCGACTTGGTGTAGCCGTCGCGCAGCTGCGGCCAGCCGTCGTACATCCGGCAGGCGGCCAGCCGGGAGCCGTCGGCCAGGGCGATCCGGCCGCCGGCCCGCTTCACCGCCCGGGCCAGCTCGATGTCCTCCAGGACCTTGCCGGCCACCGCCGCGTGCCCGCCGGCCCGCCGGTAACCGGCCCGGTCGACCACCAGGAACTGCCCGCCCGCCGCCGCCAGGGACGGCCGCGGCGAGCGTTCCATCGCGCGCAGCGGCAGGAAGGTCAGCCACAGCCACTGCAGCAGCGGCTGCACCAGGCGGTCGGCCGCCGTCCGCACCACGATCCGGGGGTACGGCGACAGCAGCGTGGCCCCCGCCGCGCGCAGCTCGGTCACGGCCGCCGCGACGGCGTACGGGGTGAGCACCACGTCGGCGTCGACGAAGGCCAGCACGGTCGGGGCCGGGTGGGCCCGGGTGGCGAGCTGCCAGCAGGCGTACGGCTTGCCGAGCCAGCCGGGCGGCGGGGCGACCCCGGTGAGCAGGGTTACCCGGGGGTCGTCGCCGGCCACCGCGCGGACCACGTCGGCGGTGCCGTCGGTCGAGCCGTCGTCGAGCACCACGATCCGCAGGTCCGGTACGCCCCGTTGGGCGAGCAGCGCGCGCAGGCACGGTGTCACCCGGTGGGCCTCGTCGCGCAGCGGCAGCAGCACCGCCACCGCCTCGGTCACCTCGACCGGGCCGGCGGCGGGGCGGCGCAGCCAGCGGGTGCTGTTCACCCAGGTGTGGGCGGTGAGCGCGGCGACCGCGACGGCCAGGGCGACAGCAGCACTCATGCCGTCACCTCCCTGCGGTCGGTGACGTCATGAGGCACCGATGCACTGTGTCGATGATTCGCTCGCTGACGCTCGCTCATGCCGTCACCTCCCTGCGGTCGGCGACGTCATGAGGCACCGATGCGCTGTGTCGATGATTCGCTCGCTGGCGCTCGCTCATGCCGGCGTGTCGGCGCCGGGGCGGGCTGCCGGGATCACCTGCCGCCGGTCGTCGGCCGCGCAGCAGCGCCACCGCCAGCGGCACGGCGGCCAGCGCCATGCCGATCCCGCCCCAGACCGCCGAGGCCGGCAGCCGCAGGAAGACCGCGTGCGCCAGCACGCTGGCGGCGTACGTCCACAGGTAGAGCGCGAACATCGGCGCGTCCCGCCGGTCGGTGCGGTCGGCGGCCGGTCCGGCCAGCGGGCGCAGCGCCGCCGCCAGCAGCACCGCGAAGAGCAGCCAGCCGAGGTAGTTGCTGGCCGGGACGCCGGGCAGCCCGGGCAGGGCCGGGGTGGCGTCCCGCCACATCCAGTAGCCCTCGGCCACCATCTGCGGGTCGAGGAAGAGGTCCCAGGTGGCCAGCCCGACCGCGGCCAGCGCGATCCGCCCGGCGCTTCGACAGCTCCAGCCCGGCGCCGGGGAGCCGGTGATCCGGACCGCGGTGAGCCAGGCCGGCCAGGCCATCCAGGTCCACGCCAGGGGGATGATCAGCGGCACTCCGACCAGCTTCGGGCCCAGCTCGCCGGAGTAGCCGTAGCCGCCGAACGGGAAGCCGGTGGCCACCCCGAGCGCCTCGACGGCGAACCCGCCGCCGGTGGCCACCACGACCAGCGCGACCGCGGTACGCGTACCCCGGCTGAGCAGCGCGTGGCCGACGGAGAGCAGGTACCCGAGCACGACGGTGGCCATGGTCAGCCCGGCCCGGGTGGCGCCGGTGGTGAGCGGGTAGCAGATCTGGGCGAGGACCAGGACGGCCAGCAGCGCCCAGAGCAGCCGGCCGCGGCTCACGGCGTGGCCGCGCCCGGTGCGACGCCGGGGTCCGGTGGCGGCAGCGGCAGGTCCCGGCCGAGCACCCCGAACGGCCGCTCGTCGCCGGGGAAGTAGAAGTCGCGCAGGAGGTCGACGAAGCCGAACCGGCGGTACAGCCGCCAGGCCCGGGACCGCTGCTCGTCGGCCTCCGGTGTGGAGAGCAGCGCGGTGGCCCCCTCCGCCATGGTGAGCAGGGCGCGGAGCTGGCCGGCGCCGAGGCCGTGCCCCTGCGCGGGTGGGCGGACGTGCAACTCCACCACCTCGAAGGAGTGGGTCAGCCAACGCCGCCGGGCCTCCGTGCCCAGCGCCCGGTGCACCTGGTCGTGCCACCACTGCCCGGCGGCGCCGAGGTAGCCGTACCCGAAGCCGGCCAGGTGCCCCTCGCTGGTGAGGCTGGCCACGGCGCGGAAGCCGGGACGGCGGACGTGGGTGGCGATGTAGCCGCGCCGGGCCTCCAACAGGTCGGCGCGGTAGCCCATCGCCTCGCCGTAGACGGCCACCACGTCGTCGAGCCGCCGGACCAGGTCGTCCGGCGTCCACCGCACCAGCCTCATGCGTGTCCTCTCACCGATTGCGGGTCGCCCTCGGCGGCCCATCCCAACACCGCGAGGTCGCCGACCACGTCGCACACCGCGAACCGCGCGAACAGTTCCTCCGCGTACCAGCCCTCGGTGGTGGTGCGCGTGATCGCGGCGCGGTGCTCCGGGTGACGGTACGCGAACGCGACCAGGTCCGCCGCGTCCCGCCACACGGTCACCGTGCCCTGCCAGCCGAGCGGGGCCTCGCCGACGCCGAACCGGGCGAGCAGCCCCGGCGCGCCGGGCAGGGCGGCGGCCACCGGTGGGACGGCCCGCCAGAAGGTGACCGCCCGACGGGGCCGCAGCCGGGCCCGGGTCAGCGCCAGGACCGGACCGGTGCCCGGGCCGCCGGACGGCTCGCCGAACGGCCGCTGGCCGGACCACTCGCCCCGGCTGGTCAGCGGGCGCAGCTCCACCCGTACGGCGGAGCGGGCGATCCGGGCCCAGGAGCGGCCGACCGGAGAGGCGTCGAAGCCGGCCGCCACGGCGGGGGAGTCCCAGACGACCAGGGCGGCCCACCGGGTCAGGTCGGCGTCGCCGGGGCCGAAGCCGGTGCCCGTCCCGGTGCCGAGCAGCTTGGCGAACCGTACGCCGGGGGTCCGCCGCAGCCGCGACGGATGCGCCGCCATCCGGGCCAGCGCCCGGGGGACGGCCGGGCGGGGGATCCGCCACACGTGCAGCGTGACGAGTCCGGGCAGGTCGCTGAGCTTGGTGGTGCGCTCGCTCACGCCACCTCTGTCGGGGTGCCGGCGGTGATCCGCAGCAGCTCCGCGTACGTGGTGGGGAAGACCGCCCGGGGCACCCCGCCGGCCGCCCACACCTCGTCGTACGCCCGCAGCGCGGTGTCGACCACGGTGCGCAGCGGCTCGGGGTGGCCGACCGGGGCGACCCCGCCGATCACCTGGCCGGTGTGCCGCTTGACGAACTCCGGGGTGGCCCGGCGCAGGCGGGTGATCCCGAGGGAGGCGGCCAGGCCGGCGGTGTCCACCCGGTGTGCGCCGGAGGTGAGCACCAGCAGCGGCGCGTCGTCGGCGTCGAAGATGAGCGAGTTGGCGATGGCGCCCACGCCGACGCCGAGCGCCTCGGCCGCCGCGGCGGCGGTGTGCACCGCATCGGGCAGCAGGCGGACCCGGCTCGCCGCGCCGGAGCCGTCCTGTGCGCCCGCGTCGTCGAGCGCCTGTTGCACCGCCCGCACGTTCGGGTGTACCGCCTGCGTGTCTGGCTGTGACTGCATGCCGCTCATTCTCCCTGCCCCGCCTCGTCCCGCCGGTCCGGCCCACCCTCCGTACGTCGATCATGAAGCTGTCGCCCTCGTCCCCGGCGTGTCGCGGCAACAACTTCCTGATCGACGGGGTGGGGGCCGGCGGCGCGGGCGGTGATGAGGGCCTGGATGCCGTCGAGGATGCGGGCGAGGCCGAAGTCGAGGGCCTGGTCGCTGTCGTGTCGGGCCGAGCGCAGGGCGGCGGTGAGCGCCGGGAAGCGCTCCTCCCGGCCTCGGAGCAGCGCGGCGAAGCCGGCCTCCTGGGTGGGTCCCGGGGCGCCGGTGGGGGACGCCGTGTGCTGGGCCAGGTTGCGGGCGTGCCCGACCAGCAGCACCGCGACGTCGAGCTGTTCGTCGCCGGTCAGCCCGGTGCCGGCGAGGGCGGTGACGACCCGTTCCAGCCAGGCCAGCTCGTTGGGGCCGGGAATCCGGGGACCGATGGTCGCCGTGTGGGCCCACGGGTGGCGGCGGAACCGGTCGAACAACTGCCGGGCCCAGTCGTCGAGCTGGCCGCGCCAGTCGGTGCCCTGCGGCGGTGGGGGTGGTTCCCCCATCGCCGCCTCCAGCATCAGCGCGACCAGCTCGGCCTTGCCGGGCACGTACCGGTACAGCGCCATCTTGGTGACGTCCAGCGACTCGGCCACCCGCTGCATGGTCAGCCCGTCGAGCCCGTCGGTGTCGGCGATGGTGATGCCGGCCCGGGCGATCGCGGCCAGCGTCAGGGTGGGGCGGGGCCCGCGCCGGGGCCCGCCGGGCGGGTTCCACAACAGCTCGTACAGCCGCCGCTGGTCCGCGTCACCGGTCTCCACGATCACCCCGCTTGTCTCCGGGCCGAAACTGTGTCTATCGTACTCTGTATCCGACGGACACAGTTTTTGATCGGGGGAAATCATGTCTCTTCCGCTGCGCGGTACACGCGTGCTCGTCTCCGGCGCCGGGGTCGCCGGCCCGGCGGTGGCCTGGTGGCTGGCCCGCTACGGGGCCGAGGTCACCGTCGTCGAGGTCGCCCCCGCCCTGCGGACCAGCGGCTTCGCCGTCGACTTCCGGGGGCCGACCCACCTCGGCGTGCTGGCCGCCATGGGCGTGCTCGACGAACTGCGCGCGGTGCAGACCCACGCCGGCGCGATGAGCCGGGTGGACGAGCACGGCCGGGAGCTCTTCCGACTGCCGGCCGAGTTCGCCGGCGGAGAGCTGGAGGTCCGCCGCCGGGACCTGTCCCGGATCCTGTACGAGCGCGGCGCCGACCGGGTCGAGTACCTGTTCGGGGACCGGATCGTCGCGCTCACCGAGGCCGCCGACGGGGTGCACGTCGACCTCGCCCGGGCCGGCTCCCGCACCGTCGACCTGGTGGTCGGCGCGGACGGGATGCACTCCGGCGTACGCCGGCTCGTGCTCGGCCCGGAGTCCGCGTACGTCACCCACCTCGGCTACCACCTGGCCGGCTGGGACCTGCCCAACGACCGCGGCTTCGACGTCGTCCCCCGGCAGTACAACGTGCCCGGGCGGATGGCCAGCGTCTCCGCCGACCAGCGCGACCCGGACCGGGCGGGCGCCCTCGTCGTCTTCGCCTCGCCCCGGCAGGATCACGACCGGCTCGACCTCGACCGGCAGAAGGCGCTGATCACCGACGCCTTCGCCGGGCTGGGCTGGCACGTGCCGCACCTGCTGGCCGGCCTGCGCGCCGTGCCGGAGCTCTACTTCGACGCCATCGCGCGGGTCCGCGTACCCCGCTGGCACACCGATCGGAGCGTGCTGCTCGGCGACGCGGCGTGGGGGGTGACCCTCGGCGGGATGGGGGTCGGCACCGGCGTCGTCGGGGCGTACGCGCTCGCCGGCGAGCTGGCCCTGGCCGGCGGGGATCCCCGGGTGGCGCTGCCCGCGTACGAGCGGCGGATGCGCGGGTACGCGTCCCGCTGGCAGCGCGGCGCCAACCCCGGCCACTTCCTCGCCCCGGCCAGCGGGTGGGGCCTGTGGCTGCGCGACCGGCTGCTGGCCACCCGGCCGGTCCAGGCGATGATGGTCCGCGGCACGGGCGCGCTGGCCACCGATGCCGGCCTGCCCGACTACCTCGCCCGGGTCTGAACGGCTGGCCGGGAGCCGGGCCAGTCAGGGGTGGCCCGGACCCGGCCGGCGGCGTCCACCAGCAGGGCCGCGTACCCGTCCAGGGTGGCCAGCCAGTCGAGCGCGTCCGCGCCACGGGCGACGGCCGCGGTCGCGTACACGTCGGCCCAGAGCAGCTCGGGGCCGACCACGGTGACCGACCGGACGGCCTCGGCGGGCCGGCCCGCGCGCGGGTCGGTGATGTGCGCGCCGCGCCGCGCGGTGCCCGAGGTGGCGACCGCGCCGTGCGCCCGCTCGACGACGTCGAGCAGCCGCTCGGGGTGGCCGGGGTCCTCGATCCCGACCCGCCAGGCCGGCCGGCCCGGCGCGGTGCGCAGCAGCACGTCCCCGCCGGCGTTGAGGCAGAGGTCGTGGTCGGGCAGGTCGGTCAGCCACCGCGCGGCCCGCTCCACCGCCCACCCCTTGACCAGCCCGGACGGGTCGAAGCCGAGGCCGCCGCCGGGCAGCGGCAGCCGCCGGGCGTCGAACCATCCGCCGGTACGGGTCCGGGCCAGCTCGCAGAGCGTCACCACCTCGCGCACCACCGGCTCGGCGGTGGCCGGGTCGGGCAGCGCGCCGCCGAGCCGGCCCAGCACGCTCTCCGGCCGGTACGTGCTGAACACCGCGTCCATCTCGCCCAGCTCGGCGAAGACCTGCTCCACCCGTTCCGCCACCGCGTCGGTGCGCACCCCGGGCCCACGCAGGTGCACGCTGACCGGCAGCCCCATCACCTGCACCACCCAGGCCCGCCGGTCCGGCTCCGTCGCCAGGTTCATCGCCGCCACCCCGCTCACTTCAGGTGCGCCGCGTCGATCGCGGACTGGAGGGACTCGCGGTAGCCGTCACTGGTGACGGTCGCGCCGGAGACGGTGTCGATCCGGGCGCTCTGCGCGGCCAGTGCCTCCTGCCCCAGGATCGGCACCGCGTAGTCGTTGATCTCCCGGTCCCGGCGGTTGCCGTCCGGCACCTGCACGGCGCGGACGTCGGTGATCCTCCCGCCGGAGACGGTGATCTTCACCTGCACCGGCCCCCACCGGGTCTGCGCCACCGACCCGGTGGCCGTGCCGTCGCCGTTGGACGGCCCGCCCGACGGGCCCGACCCGGTGGAGCCTGCGGTGGAGCCGTCGCCCGTGCCGGTCCAGGAACTGCCGGCCGAGCCGTCGGCGATCGCGCTGGTCTCCCCGCCCGGACCCATGGTGCTGGTCTTGTAGCTGAACAGCAGCACCACGACGGCCACGGTGGAGAGCAGCCAGAGGGTGATCCGGCGCACGGATCCTCCTTGTGGGTTCGTGCCTGTCACCAGGCGAAGCTTTCGTGATGGACGTGCGCGTCGGGGACCCCGGCGGCGCGGGCGGCGGCGCGGGCGGCGTCGACCCAGCCGTCCGGGCCGCAGAGGAAGACGTCGTGCGCGGCGACACCGGGGGAGAGCCGGCGCAGGGCCTCCGCGTCGGACATCCCCTCGGCGTACGCCGGCAGCCAGGACGGGCGCCGCGCCCGCGGGCCGACCAGGTGGTGCACGACCAGCCCGCGTTCCGCGGCGAGCCGGTCCAACTCCGCCCGGAAGGCCAGGTCCTCGGGGGTACGCGCGCGGTAGAGCAGCACCGCCTGCCCCGGGGCGTACGGCAGCTCCCAGAGCAGCGCCAGCAGCGGGGTGATCCCGACCCCGCAGGCGAACATGGTGATCCCGCCGCCGCGCCAGCGCTCCCCGGTCAGCCGCCCGTACGGGCCCTCGACCAGCACCCTCGTGCCGGGGCGCAGCGTGGCCACCCGGGCGCTGCCGTCGCCGAGGTCCTTGACGGTGATCCGCATCAGGTCCCGGTTCGGCGGCGCCGACAGCGAGTACGGGTGCGCCCGGGACCAGCCGGGACCGTCCAGGAACCGCCAGAGGAGGAACTGCCCGGCCCGGACGGGCAGCCGGTGCAGGTCGCGTCCGCGCAGCCAGACCGAGGTGATCCCGGGGGCCTCGGGGACCACCGCGGCCACCTCGACCCGGTGCCGCAGCGAGCGCCAGGCGGGCAGCCCGAGCCGGTAGACCAGCACGCTGGCCAGCGTCAGCAGGTAGACCGTCCACCAGTAGGCGCGGGCGGCCGCCGAGCCGACGAAGTCGGCGCCGGTCCAGAGCTGGTGCGGCAGCGCCAGCGCGACGCCGAGGTACGCGTACAGGTGCAGCAGGTGCCAGGACTCGTAGCGCAGCCGGCGCCGGGCCGCCCGGACCGAGGTCACCGCCACCAGCACCAGCAGTGCCAGCGCCGCGGTGGCCAGCAGCATCCCGGGGTACGTGACGACCAGGTCCCAGGTCTCGGCCAGCACGCCCTGCCGGGCGGTGCCGGCGTACCCGAGGGTGGTCAGTGCCACGTGGGCGAGGAGCAGGTTGACGGAGGTGAAGCCGGCCAGCCGGTGCCAGCGGGCGATCCGGTCCTGGCCGAAGCTCCGCTCGACCAGCGGCACCCGGGCCATCAGCGCCACCTGGACGAGCATCAGGTCGGCGCTGACCAGGCCGGCGAGCCGGCCGAGCGAGGTGAGACCGGTGGCGGGGCCGGCCAGCAGCTCCTGCACTCCCCGGTCGGCGGTCCAGAGGGCGGTGACGGCCAGCAGGCTGAGCACCGCGGCGCTGCCGGCAACGTCGGTCCACCAGGCGGGAGCCACCGGCCGGGCGCGGCGTACGGCCCGCTGGTCGGCGACGGCGGCGGTCACCGGGCGGTCCCCTCGGTACGGCTGGCGGCGTTCATGGCGTCCACCCTGGGCCGGGGAACTCGGCGTTGGCTTTGCCGATGCTGTGCGCCACCTGAGAATCCTCCGGCCGGTGGGGTGTCGCCGCCGACTCGCCGGCCGGACGGCGGATCGGCGCGCCGGCCGGGGCACACGTTGCATTTTCGTCGGGGGAGGGGTGTACTGTCAGGGTAGTTAGAACGAGTGTTCGATTCAGTCGTACGCTCGTTCCAACGTCGGGAGCGGTGTTTCGCGGCGCCGGCTCCCGAGCCGGTGCGGTTCCGCGGACCGCACCGGGGCTCCGGACAGTCGCGAGTCCGGGCCCGTCAGGCAGGATCGTCGCCCGCCGCCCACGACCCCCGGGCGGCGGGCGACGGACCCGCCGGTACGCCGGCCGGGTGTGGTGTGGGGAAGCGTCCACACCCGGCCGGCCCCACCCGGTGCGTCTTCCTCCGCACCACCCGCCCCGGCCCATGCGGAGGAGAGACCATGTCGACCAGTCCGGCCCAGGCACCGACGGTGCCCGCGCACGTGCTGCCGCACCGCACCCCCGCCCAACTGCTCGTGGTGGCCCGCCACGGGCTGGCCGAGGCGGCCCGGACCCGCCCCGACGGCCTCCGGTACGCCGCCGCCCACCTCGCGGCGCTGCGCGCCGCCGCCGCCCTGCTCGCCGCCCGGGCCCGCCCCACGCCCGCCCGACGCAGCCGGATCACCAGCGTCTGGGTCCTGCTCGCCGCCGTCGCCCCCGAGCTCGACGAGTGGGCCGGCTACTTCGCCGCCGGGGCGGGTAAGCGGGCCGCCGCCGAGGCCGGCATCCCCCGGGTGGTCACCGCCCGGGAGGCCGACGACCTGCTCCGCGCCGCCGAGCAGTTCGTGGCCGTGGTGGAGACCGCCCTCGGCCTGCAACCGCCGCTCGGCGGTCTGTTTCCGTCACTCCGACGCGGCGCGTCTGACATCACGCCGCGACCCGGAGCGGCCGCCGCCTGACCGGGCGACGACGTCCGGCCACCCGGCGGGGAGGCGGGTGGCCGGACGTGTCGTGCCCGATCCGGCGGCGGCCGCCGCACGCGGAAATTCAGCAGCAGCACCACGGATCGGTACCCGTGGGCGACACCCGACAGGGGGGTAGGTCCGGATGGCGGGCCGCATGGTGGTTGGTTCCGCCGCACTGGCCGAGCTGGTACGGCCGGCGAGCGCGCCCGACCCGGCGGGCGGCCACCGGGTGCTACCCGTCCGGCCCGAGCTGACCGGGCTGCTGCCCCACCGTGGGCTGCGACGCGGCAGCACCATCGCGGTCGGCGCGGGGCAGCCCCGGCACAGCGGCGGGACGTCGCTGATCCTCGCCCTGCTCGCCGAGGCGTCCCGGGCCGGCTCGTGGTGCGCCGTGGTCGGGGTGCCCACCTTCGGAGCCGGTGCGGCGGCCGAGGCCGGGATCGCCCTGGACCGGCTCGCCCTGGTGCCGCATCCCGGGCCCGAGTGGCCCACCGTCGTCGCCGCGCTCATCGACGGCGTCGACGTGGTGGTCACCGCCGTACCGGCCACGGTCTCCGCCTCCGTCGCCGACCGGCTGGCCGCCCGGGCCCGGCAGCGCGGCAGCGTGCTCGTCCCGTACGGCCGGTGGGACGGCGCGGACGTCACGCTGCGGGTGGTCCGGGGGGTCTGGGAGGGGCTCGGGCCGGGCCGGGGGCGGCTGCGCCGGCGAGAGGTGACCGTCTCGGCGCGCGGGCGGGGCGCGGCCGCCCGCCCCAAGGAGATCAAGGTCTGGTTGCCCGGCGACGAGTTGACCCGCGTCATCCCCCGGGCGGCCGGCGCCGCCGCCCGCGCCGTCCCACCCCGGCTCCGGGTGGTGGCGTCGTCCGCCCCGGCTGCCCGGTCCCGCACCGTGGTCGGCCCGGCATGAGTGAGCGGAGCGAGGTGGCCGCATGAGCGGTACGCCGGTGCGGACCCTGCTGCTCTGGTGCCCGGACTGGCCGGTCCTCGCCGCCGAGATCGTCGACGGGGTGCCCGCCACCGGGCCGGTCGCGGTGCTGCACGCCAACCGGGTGGTCGCCTGTTCCGAGCGGGCCCGCGCCGAGGGCGTACGCCGGGGGCTGCGCAAGCGGGAGGCGCAGGGGCGCTGCCCGCAGCTCACCGTCGTCGACCACGACCCGGGCCGGGACGCCCGGGCGTTCGAGCCGGTGGTGGCCGCCGTCGAGGAGGTGGCCGTCGGGGTGGAGGTGATCCGCCCCGGGGCCTGCGCGTTGGCCGCCCGGGGGCCGACCCGCTACCTCGGCGGGGAGGAGGCGGCAGCCGAGCGGATCGTCGAGCACGTCGCCCAGAGCTGCGCGGTGGAGAGCCAGGTCGGGATCGCCGACGGGGTCTTCGCCGCCGGGCTGGCCGCCCGGGAAGGGCGGATCGTGCCGCCCGGCGGGACCCCGGAGTTCCTGGCCGCGCTGCCCGTCGAGGCGCTCGGCCGGCCCGCCCTGGCCGACCTGCTGCGTCGGCTCGGGGTGCGTACCCTCGGTGACTTCGCCGCGTTGCCCGGCGGCGACGTGCTGGCCCGGTTCGGCTTCGACGGGGCGCTGGCCCACCGGCTCGCCGCCGGTCGGGACCACCGGCCGCTCGCGGTCCGACAGCCGCCGGCCGACCTGGCGGTCACCGCCGGGTACGACGACCCGCTCGACCGGGTCGACGCCGCGGCGTTCGCCGCCCGGGCGCTGGCCGAGCAGCTGCACGAGCGGCTCGCCGCGTACGGGCTGGCCTGCACCCGGCTCGGCATCGAGGCGGTCACCGCGCACGGGCAGGAACTGCACCGGGTCTGGCGGCACGACGGCCTGCTCACCGCCGTGGCCATCGCCGACCGGGTCCGCTGGCAGTTGGACGGGTGGCTCTCCGGCGGCACCGGCCGGGGCGGCACCCGCCCGGCCCGCCCCACCGCCGGGATCATCCGGTTGCGGCTGGTGCCGGACGGGGTGCTCGCCCAGGCCGGCCTGCAACCCGGGCTGTGGGGGGAGACCGGGGAGGAGCGGGAGCGGGCGCACCGCGCGCTGAGCCGGGTGCAGGGCATCCTCGGCCCCGAGGCGGTGGTCACCGCCGTGCTCGGTGGCGGGCGTTCCCCGGCCGACCAGGTGCGTCTGGTTCCGTGGGGCGACGAACGGCTGCCCGCCCGCCCCGGCCCACCGCCGCTGCCCGCCGGCTCAACGGACGAGGCGGCCCCGCAGGCTGGGGTGGTGCGGTCGGGTGGGGTGGCGGCGGTTCCGCCGTGGCCGGGGCGGCTACCGCCGCCCGCGCCGGCCGTGGTGCTGCCGACCCCGCTCCTCGCCGCCGTGCACGACGCCGCCGGTGAGCCGGTCGGGGTCAGCGCCCGGCTGGCGGTGAGCGCCGCGCCCGCGCGGCTGGTCGTCGGCACCGGCCGGCCGGCCGAGATCGTCGGCTGGGCCGGCCCGTGGCCGGTGGACGAGCGCTGGTGGGCACCGGCCGAGGCCCGGCGTCGGGCCCGGTTCCAGGTCTGCCTCGCCGACGGGGCCGCCCTACTGCTCGCCGTCGAGGCCGGCCAATGGCTGGTGGAGGCGATCTATGACTGAGCGAGGAGGAGCGGACACGCCGAGCCGGACTCGACCCGTCGGACGCTACGAACTTGATGACGTAGCTGGATCGCCGCCCGTCTCCGGCCCGCTGATTCACCCACGTCATCAAGTTCGTAGGCGACCAACAGTCACCCGCCGTCCGGCGCTGGCCCACAGCCGAGCGGCCGGGGCGAAAGGCCGGGCGGTGGGTCGGTGAGTTTCCACAACCCGAACATGCCCTGGTCGGAGCTGGAGCAGGTGCTCTCCGGCCGGGGGCGGTCCCGGGACGAGCGGCACCTGCACGTGGTGGACCCGCTCGCGGTGGACGCCGACGGCGGCGACTCCCCGGCCTGGAACCGCAAGCGGGAGCAGTACGAGCCGCCCGAGCTGCCCCGCCCGGACGCCCCGGTGCCCTACGCGGAGCTGCACGCCCACTCCAACTTCAGCTTCCTCGACGGCGCCAGCCACCCCGAGGAGCTGGCCGAGGAGGCGGTTCGGCTGGGGCTCACCGCGCTCGCCGTCACCGACCACGACGGCTTCTACGGCGTGGTGCGCTTCGCCGAGGCGGCCCGCGCGCTGCATCTGCCGACGGTCTTCGGCGCGGAGCTCTCCCTCGGGCTGCCCGGCCCGCAGAACGGCGAGCCCGACCCGCACGGGTCGCACCTGCTGGTGCTCGCCCACGGACACGAGGGGTACGCCCGCCTCGCCGCCACCATCTCCCGCGCCCAGCTGCGCGGCGGCGAGAAGGGCCGCCCGGTCTACGGCGAGCTGGAGGAGGTCGCCGCCGAGCTGCGCGACCACGTGCTGGTGCTCACCGGCTGCCGCAAGGGGCACGTGCCCGGTGCCCTGCTCACCGAGGGTGTCGACGCCGCCGCCCGGGAGCTGGACCGGCTCACCACGCTCTTCGGTCCGGAGACGGTGGCGGTGGAGCTGACCGATCACGGCCACCCGGTCGACGCCGACCGCAACGACGCCCTGGCCGAGCTGGCCGCCGCGGCGGGGCTGCCCACGGTCGCCACGAACAACGTGCACTACGCCACCCCGGGGCGCCGTCGGTTGGCCACCACCCTGGCCGCGGTCCGCGCCCGGCGCAGCCTGGACGAGCTCGACGGCTGGCTGCCCGCCGCCGGCACCGCGCACCTGCGCAGCGGCGCGGAGATGGCGGCGCGGTTCGCCGCGTACCCGGGGGCGGTGGCGCGGGCCGCCGAGTTCGGCAGGGAACTCGCCTTCGACCTGCAACTGGTCGCGCCGCGGCTGCCGGCGTACCCGGTGCCGCCGGGGCACACCGAGATGAGCTGGTTGCGCAAGCTGACCATGGACGGCGCCCGGGAACGCTACGGTCCGCCCGAGGCGCACCCGGAGGCGTACGCGCAGCTGGAGCACGAGCTGCGGATGATCGCCGACCTGGGCTTCCCCGGCTACTTCCTGGTGGTCTACGACATCGTCGCGTTCTGCCGGGAGCAGGACATCTACTGCCAGGGGCGGGGCTCGGCGGCCAACTCGGCGGTCTGTTACGCGCTGCGGATCACCAACGTGGACGCGGTCCGGCACCGGCTGCTCTTCGAGCGCTTCCTGGCCCCGGAACGCGACGGCCCACCCGACATCGACGTGGACATCGAGTCCGACCGCCGGGAGGAGGTGATCCAGCACGTCTACGCCCGGTACGGCCGGGAGCACACCGCCCAGGTCGCCAACGTCATCTCGTACCGGCCGCGGTCGGCGGTGCGGGACGTGGCCAGGGCGTTCGGCTTCTCACCCGGGCAGCAGGACGCCTGGAGCAAGCAGATCGACCGCTGGGGCTCGGTCGCCACGGTGGACGTGGCGGACATCCCCGAGGAGGTCGTCACGTACGCCAACGAGTTGCAGAGGTTCCCCCGGCACCTGGGCATCCACTCCGGCGGCATGGTGATCTGCGACCGGCCGGTGATCGAGGTCTGCCCGGTGGAGTGGGGGCGGATGCCCGGCCGTAGCGTCCTCCAGTGGGACAAGGACGACTGCGCCGCCGTCGGGCTGGTCAAGTTCGACCTGCTCGGCCTCGGCATGCTCTCCGCGCTGCACTACGGCTACGACATGATCGGGTCCACGCTCGACCTGGGGGACATGGCCCTGGACGATCCCGAGGTCTACGCCATGCTCTGCCGGGCCGACTCGGTCGGGGTGTTCCAGGTGGAGAGCCGCGCCCAGATGGCCACCCTGCCCCGGCTCAAGCCCCGCGAGTTCTACGACCTGGTGGTGGAGGTGGCGCTGATCCGGCCCGGCCCGATCCAGGGCGGCTCGGTGCACCCGTACATCCGGCGCCGCAACGGCCAGGAGCCGGTGACGTTCCCGCACCCGCTGATGCGCAACGCGTTGGAGAAGACCCTCGGCGTGCCGCTGTTCCAGGAGCAGCTCATGCAGCTCGCCATCGATCTGGCCGGCTTCGACGCGGCCGAGGCCGACCAGTTGCGCCGGGCGATGGGGGCGAAGCGCTCGGTGGAGCGGATGGCGCAGATCGCCGACCGGCTCTACACCGGGATGGCCGAGCGGGGCATCACCGGCGAGCTGGCCGACGACGTCTACCGCAAGCTCACCGCGTTCGCCAGCTACGGCTTCCCGGAGAGCCACGCGATGAGCTTCGCCTACCTGGTGTACGCCAGTTCCTGGCTCAAGCGCTACCACCCGGGCCCGTTCCTGGCCGCCCTGCTCAACGCCCAGCCGATGGGCTTCTACTCGCCGCAGACCCTGGTCGACGACGCCCGCCGGCACGGCGTCGAGGTACGCCGGCCGGACATCAACGCCAGCGGCGCCAGGGCGGTGCTGGAGTCCACCCCGGAAACCCGGTGGGGGAGCCAACCGGGGGAGCCACCGCACGCCTGGGGGCTGGGCGGTCCGGCGGTCCGGCTCGGGCTGGGCGGCGTACGCACCCTCGGTGACGACGTGGCCGAGCGGATCGAGGCGGAGCGGACGGCGCACGGGGCGTACCGGGACATGCCGGACCTGGCCCGGCGGGTCGGCCTGACCGCCGCGCAGCTGGAGGCGTTGGCCACCGCGGACGCCTTCGCCTGCTTCGGGCTGACCCGGCGGCAGGCCCTCTGGGCCGCCGGCGCGGCGGCCCAGGACCGGCCGGGCCGGCTGCCCGGCACGGTGCCCGGCGCGGCCCCGCCCACCCTGCCCGGGATGGAGGCGGTGGACCGCCTCGTCGCCGACGTCTGGGCCACCGGCCTGTCCCCGGAGAGCCACCCGGCCCGGTTCGTCCGGGACCGGCTGGACGCCCTGGGCGCGGTGCCGATCGACCGGCTCGGCCGGGTGGAGCCGGGTCGGCGGATCCGGGTCGGCGGGATCGTCACCCACCGGCAGCGGCCGGCGACCGCGGGTGGGGTGACCTTCCTCAACCTGGAGGACGAGACCGGCATGCTCAACGTCACCTGCTCGCCGGGGCTGTGGCAGCGCTACCGGCGGGTGGCCCGCACCAGCGCGGCGCTGGTGGTGCGGGGCCGGCTGCACCGGCACGAGGGCGTCACCAGCCTCGTCGCGGACCGGCTGGACGCGATCGACCCGCCGGTCACCCCGGCCTCCCGCGACTTCCGGTGATGGGGCGCGCCGGGGCCGGGTGGGTGGCGGCTCACCCGGCCAGCGAGGCCAGCGCGGCGCCGGCGCTGCCGAGCAGCCCGAACAGCACGATCCGGCGGAACACCACCGGGGCGATCCGGTGGAACAGCCGGTTCCCCAGCCACCAGCCGAGCGGCACGGCGGGCAGCGCCGCGAGTGAGATCCACACCAGCTCGGCGTGCACCTGACCGGCGAGCAGGAATCCGGCCAGCCCGATCAGCCCGGTGCCGGAGAACGTCGCCGCCAGCGTGGCCCGGAAGGTGCGCGGGTCGTAGCCGAGCGAATGGAACGCGGCGACCAGTGGCGGCCCGTTGGTGCCGGTGGCGGCCGTGAGCACGCCGACGAGCACGCCGACCGCGCCGAGTCCGAGCCGGCCGGTGCGGATCCGGGCGCGGCTGCCGACCAGCGCCACGCAGCCCAGCACCACCACCGCGATCAGCACGCTGAGCAGCCACTCCGGCGCGTACGCGAGCACCAGCAGGCCGGCCGGCAGACCGAGCAGCGCGGTCACGTTGAGCGCGGCCGCCATCCGCCACCGGGCGTACGCGCGCTCCCGGACGGCCGTGGTGAGGGTCAGCCCGATGCCGGTCAACGCCGAGAGCACGACCGCGCTGCGGGGGTCGATCGCGGCGGTAAGCAGCGGCACGGTCAGCAACGCGTACCCGAAGCCGCTGACCGCCTGGGCGAACGCCCCGAGCAGCACGATGCCGAAGGCGCTGAGCAGGACGACCATCGGGCCAGCCTGATCGGGTCGACGGGGAGCCCGCCGCAGGCCCACGTCGCGGAGATCTTCGCCACACCGAGCCGGCGGTGGGCATGTTGTTGGTCACACCCGCGTTCCACAGACCGACGGGCCGGAGATACCGTCCGCCAGCGTGGGCAGAGTGGCCCACGCGGGAATGAAGAAGGTGGATAACGATGACGGGGAGCAACACCTATCGTGGCGTCGCCAATGCCCGCAGGACCCGGCTCGGTGCGGACTGGGTGCCGGTGCACGACACCGAGGCGCACGAGTACCCGGTGACCGACGGGCCGGTGGCCAACGCCCACCGCTCCCGCGCCGAGGAGGACCCGGCCGGAGGTGGCGAGTCCTGACCCGGGCGGCCCGGTGACTAGGCTCGGCGGAGTGGAGCAGACCCGAACCCTGACCCCTCGTACCGCCGTGGTCTGGGCGGTGCTCCGGGCCGAGCTGGACCGGCGGGCCGGCGAGCAGCTCACCGTGCTCGATGTCGGCGGCGGGACCGGCGGTTTCGCCGTCCCGCTCGCCGAGGCCGGCCACCGGGTCACCGTGGTCGACGCCAGCCCCGACGCGCTCGCCGCGCTGACCCGCCGGGCCGCCGAGGCCGGGGTCGCCGCCCGGGTACGCGCGATCCAGGGCGACGGTGACGCGCTCGCCGGGCTGGTCGAGCCGGCCACCGTCGACCTGGTGCTGTGCCACTCCGTGCTGGAGGTGGTCGACGATCCCGCCCCGGTGGCCGCCGCGCTGGTCGCCGCTCTGCGTCCCGGTGGCGCGGCCAGTGTCCTGGTCGCTGGCCGGGCGGCCGCCGTGCTGGCCCGGGCGATGAACGGGCACCTCGACGTCGCCGCCGCGCTGGCCGCCGACCCGAACGGCAGCGCCGGCCCCCGGGACACCCTGCGCCGGCGGTACGACGCCGACGACGCCGCGGCGCTGCTCACCGCCGCCGGGCTCGCCGTCGAGGAGATCCACGGCGTACGCGTGCTCGCCGATCTGCTCCCGGCCGCGGTGGCGGACGGTCAGCCGGCCGCCCTGGTCGAGCTGGAACGGGCCCTGGCGGCCCGGCCGCCGTACCGGGACCTCGCCGCCCAGCTGCACCTGTTCGCCCGCCGCCCGGCATGACCGGCCCGCCGGTCGATCCGTTCGCGGCGGTCGCGCCCCGCTACGGCGGCGGCAGCCTCGCCGACGTCCTGCCCAGCGCCCTCGCGGTGCTCGGCGTGCCCGGCGCGGCCGACCTGCTCGGCCTGGGGCCCCGGCTGGCCGGGGTACGCCGGATCGCCGTGCTGCTGGTCGACGGGCTCGGCTGGTACCAGATCCCCACCGCCGCCCCGTACGCCCCGACCCTGGCCGGCCTGGCCGCCACCGTCGGCGCCCCGCTCACCTCCGGCTTCCCCTCCACCACCCCGACCAGCCTGGTCACCCTCGGCACCGGCACGCCCTCCGGCGCGCACGGCGTGCTCGGCTTCAAGGTCCGGGTCCCCGACACCGACCGGGTACTCAGCCACATCGACTGGATCGGCGACCCGGAACCGCTGCGCTGGCAGCCCGTCCCGACCTGGTACGAGCGGGCGCGTGCCGCCGGGGTCGCGGTCACCGTGGTCAGCCGTCCCGAGTACGACGGCAGCGGCCTGACCCTGGCCGCGAACCGGGGCGGCGACTACCGGGGCGCCTCCGGCGTCGACGAGCTGGCCGGGGAGCTGCGTAGCGCGCTCGTGGCCGGCGCCGGGCCGGTCCTGGTCTCCGGCTACCACCCCGACCTGGACCGGCACGGGCACCTGAGCGGCGTCGACTCGGCGCCCTGGCGGCTCGCCGCCGCCGAGGTGGACCGGCTGCTCATCCGGCTGGTCGACGGGCTGCCGTCGGACGCCGCGCTGCTGGTCACCGCCGATCACGGTCAGCTCAACGTGCCGGACGAGCACCGGATCGACCTGGACACCGATCCCCGGCTACGCGCCGGGGTGCGGGTGGTCGCCGGCGAGCCCCGGGTGCGTTACCTGCACGTCGAGCCGGGGGCCACCGCCGACGTGGTGGCCGCCTGGTCGGCCGTGCTCGACGGCGCCGCCCGGGTGATGACCCGGGACGAGGCGGTGGCCACCGGCTGGTTCGGGCCGGTGCCCGAGGAGCACCTGCGCCGGATCGGCGACGTGGTGGTGGTCTGCCGGGACACGTACGCGGTGGTCGCCACCCGTTCGGAGCGGCCGATCGAGTCCCGGCTGGTGGCGTACCACGGCGCGGACACCGCGGCCGAGATGACCATCCCGCTCCTGGTCGTTCGCGGCTGACCGGCCGGCCGGACTGTCGGACCGGGCGGTTAGCCTGCCGGAATGGGCCGCAGCCAGTCGTTGCCCCGGGGCGGTGATCCGCGCTTCGGGCCGGACGCCGACGACACCGGCTGCCCGATCCTGCACGTCGACATGGACGCCTTCTTCGCCTCCGTCGAGGTGCGCCACCGGCCCGAGCTGCGCGGCCGGCCGGTCGTGGTGGGCGGGATCGGGCCGCGCGGCGTGGTCAGCTCGGCCAGCTACGAGGCCCGCCGGTACGGCGTCCGCAGCGCCATGCCCACCGCCCGCGCCCGGGCGCTCTGCCCGCACGCGGTCTACCTGCCACCGGATTTCGCGCGCTACTCGGCGGCCTCCCGGTCGGTGATGCGGATCTTCCGGGACGTCACCCCGCTGGTCGAGCCGCTCTCCCTGGACGAGGCGTTCCTCGACGTGGCCGGCGCCCGCCGGCTCTTCGGTTCCCCGTCCCGGATCGCCCGGCTGATCCGCCGCCGGGTCGCCGAGGAACAGGGGATCACCTGTTCGGTCGGCGTGGCGCCGAGCAAGTTCGTGGCCAAGCTCGGCTCCACCCGGGCCAAGCCGGACGGCATGCTCGTGGTGCCCGCCGCCCGGGTCCTGGACTTCCTGCACCCGCTGCCGGTGGCGGCGCTGTGGGGCGTGGGGGAGCGCTCCGCGGAGGCGCTGCGCCGGCTCGGCCTGAACACCGTGGGCGAGCTGGCCGAGGCACCGGTCGGCCTGCTCCGCCGGGCGGTCGGCGAGGCGGCCGCGACCCACCTGCACGAGCTGGCCTGGGGGCGGGACCCGCGCCGGGTCTCCCCGGAGCAGGTGGAGAAGTCGATCGGCGCCGAGGTCACCTTCGACACCGATGTCACCGACCCGGCGGAGATCCGCCGCGCCCTGCTGGCGCTGGCCGAGAAGGTCGGCACCCGGCTGCGCGCGGCCGGCCAGGTGGGGCGCACCGTGTCGCTCAAGGTCCGGCTGGCCGATTTCCGCACGGTCAGCCGGTCCCGCACCCTCACCGTGCCCACCGACACCGCACGGGAGATGTTCGACACGGCGTGGGCCCTGTGGACCGCGCTCGCCCCCGGTGAGCCGGTCCGCCTGGTCGGCGTACGCCTGGAGGGGCTGGGCGCCGCCCAGGAGACGCCGCGCCAACTCACTCTCGGCGCGCCGGAGCGCGGCTGGCGGGAGGCGGAGGCGGCGGCGGACGCTGCGGCCGCCCGATTCGGGCGGTCCGTCATAGGTCCGGCCAGTCTGCTCGGGAAGCGTGATCCACGACGGGTCGAAAAACCGAGCGGGCCATAGGTCGTCCCGCTTTCCGACGCGCGAGCCCCCTCGTAGACTTGCGGGTAAGCAGCCGGCTGGCTGCCACGGTCTGTCGGCCCGACCGGGCCGACCAACGTGACCGGGGAGGAGTGCTGTGCCGCTCTCGGAGCACGAGCAGCGGCTGTTCGAGCAGATCGAGCGGTCGCTTGCCGAGGACCCCAAGTTCGCCTCGGCCGTGCGCGCCAGCGACCCGCGTTTCCACGCGCGGCGTCGCGTGCTCGTCGCTGCCGGCGTGGTCATCGCTGGTCTGGCACTGTTGATCTACGGTGCCGTGATCAAGACGCCTCCGCTGGCCGTGGCGGGCTTCGTCGTCATGCTGGCCTCACTGGGCTACGCGGTGCAGTCGCACCGGCGATCCCAGTCGCCCGACCTGCACGTGGTCGGCGGCACGACAAGCCGTCGTCCCCGGGGTCGGACGGGCCGGCGGGGTTCGTTCCTCGACCGGATGGAGGATCGGTGGCGGCAGCGCCCGGAGGGGCACCGCTGACCACGTCCCGCCGTTGAGGGGCGTGCGCGACGGCGTGTCGCCGGAACAGTCCGGCGAGCGTGGTCGCTTCTTCGTGCCGCCCGACCAGCGGCACCGCACCCGCAGCTGACCCATCCGGCCGCCCGGTCCGGTGGGGTCGACGCGGGATGCGGCAAGTTGTGGTCTCCCGGAGACCGGATGCACCCATGTGCTGCACCCGGAGTGGATCATGGGTGGAATGGCATGGTGATCCCCGCCCGCCGGCGGGGGAGCGCCGGCGGGCGGGGACCGGTCAGCGGGCCGGCCGGCCCGCCAGCAGGCGCCGCGGGTTCCAGCGCAGCAGCCGCTGGCGCAGCCGCCCGCCGCCGGCGACCAGGCGGGCCGAGCGTTCCGTCGTTGCGGTCCGCCAGCGCAGCAGCACCGAGGGCGGCAGCAGGGCCGCCATGATCCGGGTACGCCGGTCCGCCCGGCTGGCGAGCGCCCCGCGTACCGCCCGCAGCGCCGGGTGCAGTGCCTCGCCGGTCAGCGGGTCACGGGCGTAGCGGGCCCGCTCCTCGGCCCGGCCGAGCAGCCGGACCCCGTCGACCGCCCCGGCGTCCTCGGACAGCGCCTCCCGGGCCAGCCGTTCGGCGGTCGTCCGGGGGGTCTCCGTCCCGTCGACGCGGACCTGGAAGTCGACCAGGGTGTCCAACAGCTCGTCCCAGGCGGCGTGCGCGTCCGCGCGGGCCCGATCAGGGTCCACCTCGACCACGATGTCGCGTACCTCACCACGCGAGCCGGGGATGCTGGTCAACGCGGTGGCCGCCGGTGCCGGAGCCGAGGCCCGGCGGCGTCGGCGCAGCGCGGACCGCCGCAGCGCCGGCGCCGCGAGCAGCGCCAGCAGAGCGACCAGGCCGGCCGCCCACCACGGCCAGACCGGCGGCTGTTCGGTGGGGCCGCTGTCGCCCAGGGAGAGACCCTGGTCGGCGTCCTTGTCGAGCCGGTCCCGGCCGTTCGGGCCGGCCGAGGGGTCCACCCCACCCGGGGCGGTGGTGCCTCCGGCCGACGGGGCGATCTCGTCCGGGGCGTCGGCGTCCGGGGCCCAGGCCGACCGGACCGAGCCCGGCACGCCGGCCGCCGGGGTGGCGTCGAACGGCACCCAGCCGATGCTGTCGAAGTAGACCTCCGTCCAGGCGTGCAGGTTCTTGTTGGTCAGCACATAGGTGCCGCCGGAGTTGCTGCCGTTGGTGAAGCCGAAGGCCACCCGGGCCCGGATACCGGCGGCCCGGACCAGCCAGGCCATCGAGGCGGCGTACTGCTGGCAGAAGCCCACCTTGGTGTCGAGGAAATCGGTGATGTCCTCGCCGCTGGTGCCACCACGGGTGGAGAGCGAGTACCTGAACCCGTTCTCCACCGAGAAGTAGTCGTAGATCGCCCGGACCTTGTCGTAGTCGTTCTGCTTGCCCTTGATCAGCCGGTCAACCAGCTCGTTGACCGCGCGGATCGGCGGCGGAACGGCCTGCTGGCGCAGCACCGGGTCGTCGGCCGGCAGGGAGGGCGCCGCGCGCAGCGTCGAGGGGCTGTACGTCGAGCGTACGTAGTCGAACGAGTACCGCTTGCCCCGCGAGTTCTCGCGGTTGGAGAAGATGATCTGGAGACTCGGGTCGTAGCGCCAGTTGCCGCCGAGGTTCTCGGTCTTCACCGGCTCGGCGTAGACCGGCAGCAGCGGCATGTCGAGGTGCTTCACCTCGACCGTGGCCCGGTAGCGGTGCTGTTCGACGCCGTTGCCAACTCGCGCTGACGGGTCCGGCAGGTCCCGGTTCACCGGCTGCCCGCTGGGTACGCGGTCCCGGAAGCCGCTCGGGCTCAGCTCGTCGGCCACTCCGAAGCGCAGGTAGAACGGTGTGGGCTCGTTGGTGGTGACCCTGACCAGCTCGGTCACCTCGTTCCGGGTGAGCTGGCCGCTGAGCGCGGCGAACAGGTTGACCCGGCCGGGACTGCCGCCCTGGCCGGACCGGCCGTTGCCGTTGCCGGTCGAGTCGCCCATCGTGTCCAGCAGCCCGCCGGTCATCCCGGGCACGGCCAGCGGCAGCGCCACCGCGAGGGCCACCCCGACCACGGCGAGCCGGCGACCCGCCGCAGCCAGCGGTGACGCCTCCCAGACGTCGACGTCGCGACCCTCGCCGGTGAACCGGCGGCCGAACCGGCGTACCCGGTCGACGTTGTCGGTGACCAGCAGCCACAGGTAGCCGCAGGCGCCCACCACGAACGGGGTGGCCGGGACGGTGTCGACGTAGACCGCCACCGGCACCGAGTAGATGGCCAGCATCGGCAGCCCGGCCAGTGCCGGCCGGCGCAGCCCGACGGTGAGCACGTCCACCACCACCGCCACGACGCCGATGCCCAGCACGGCGAGGAAGAGCAGCGAGTCGACGTCCTTCACCTTCACGCCGTACGTGCGCATGTCCTGCATGGACGCGCCGAGCAGCTCGCCGAAGCGGGCGAAGGTGCCCGGGGTGGGCAGGAACGTCAGCAGCTCGGTGCCGCTCGGGAAGACCCAGGTCAGGCCCAGCATGAGGCCGGCGAGCATGGCGATGATCTGGCCCCACAGGGGTGCCCGGGCCAGCCGGCTCAGCGCGGCGGCGCCGGCCACCAGGGCGACCACGATGGCCGCCTCGATCAGCCACGTCCAGTGCTGGAAGATCGCCGACAACGGCGCCGCGGCCAGCAGGGTCGCCGCCGCGGCGACGAAGCCGAGGTTGCGGTGCGCGCTCACGCCGCCGCCTCGCTTCGCTCTCCGACGGCGCGACGCGCCCCGGTGCAGAGCCAAATGGTTCGCTCGCTCCGCTCGCTCACGAGTCCGCCCTTTCGGTCATCGCACGCCTCCGGCCACCGTCTCGGCCAGGGCCGCCCGTAGCGCGAAGCCCTGCGAGCCCCGGGCCGCCTGCGGCCAGAGCATGGGCAGCCGGTTGCCGTGCGCCACGCCGATCACCCGCCATCCGGCTTGCAACAGGGCGAGCGCGGCCGTGCCGTGCGCGCGTTCCGCCTCGGCCCGGGCCTTCGGCGGCAGGTTCTGCCAGGTGGTGCTGTCGAGCAGGAAACCGACGCAGGTCGCGCCGTTGCCGCGCAGGCCGGCCAGCAGTTCCGCCTCGGCGGTGCTCAGCGCGCCGAACAACGCGATGATCATCCCGCCGTCGGACCGCTGCCGGACCTGCTGCACCAGGGTGGTGATCTCACCGCGCTGCGCCAGGCGTACGTCGGCGAGGTGATCGAGGAACAGCCCCTCGCCGGCCGCCTCGGTGGCGTCCACGTCCACACCGGAGCCGGTGACCAGGCGCAGCTTGTAGCCGGCCTGGCGCAGGTGCACGGCGATGCTGGCGGCGGCCGAGACCGCCCATTCGAAGCTGGCCGTCGGCCCGTCACCGCGATGCCCGGCGGCGCGGGTGTCCAGGACGACCGTGGCCCGGCTCTCCCAGGGCTGCTCCTCCCGGCGCACCATCAGCTCGCCGGTGCGGGCCGTCGACTTCCAGTGCACCCGGCGCAGGTCGTCGCCCACCCGGTACTCCCGGGTGGCGGCGTCGTCCTCGCCGTGCACCGCGACCGAGCGGGCCCGGCTGTCGCCGCTGCCGGCGTACTCGCCGGGGAGGCGGACCGGCGGCAACGGGGTGACCTGCGGGATGACCGTGAGGTGGTCGACGCTGGGGAAGGCGCGGCTGAGCTCGCAGAGCCCGAACGGGTCGGTCAGGCGGATCACCAGCGGGCCCACCTCGTACCGGCCGCGCACGTCGGCCCGGACGGTGTACGCCACCGAGCTGGCCTGGTGCGCGCCGAGGCGTTCCAGCACCACCCGGGGCCGGCTGCCCAGCGCGTACGGCAGCCGGTCCTCCAGCAGCAGGGTGCCGGTGGGCAGCCGGGACAGGTTCTGCAGGCGCAGCACCACCCGGGAGCTGGCCCCGACCGGCACCCGGTGCGGCTCCAGCGAGCGGTTGCAGGCGAGCTTGTAGCGGCTGCGGCCCACGTAGGCCGCCGCGAGCAGCGGCAGGATGGCGAGCAGGACGGCCACCCGGAGCAGGTCCTTCTCGCCAAGGATGGCGGCGGAGAGGACGGCGGCGACCGCGGCCGCCAGGAAGGAGCGGCCGCGGGTGGTCAGCCCGCGCAGCCCGTCGCGCACCTCACGGCCTCCGCGGCTCGAACGGGCCACGACCGCTGCCGCCGGCCCGGTTGTCGTACGAGGAGCGCTTGCGGTCGTTCGGCACCGGCAGCCGGTGCACCAGCTCGGCGACGATCGCGTCGGTGGTGCGGCGGGCCAGCTGCGCGTCGGCGGTCGGGATGATCCGGTGCGCCAGCACCGGCACCGCGAGGGCCTGCAGGTCGTCCGGGAGGACGTAGTCCCGCCCCTCCAGGGCGGCCACCGCGCGGGCGGTGCGCAGCAGCTGCAGGGTGGCCCGCGGGGACGCGCCGAGCCGCAGGTCGGGTGCCTCGCGGGTGGCGGTGACCAGGTCGATGGCGTACTGCTTGACCGGGTCGGCGACGTGCACCTGCCGGACGTGACCGATGAGCTGGCGGACGGTCGCCGCGTCGGAGACCGGGCGCAGCTCGTGGAGCGGGTCGGTGGCGCCGTGACCGTCCAGCATGGCCAGCTCGGCCCCCGCGTCCGGGTAGCCCATCGCGATCCGGGCGGTGAACCGGTCGCGCTGCGCCTCCGGCAGCGGGTACGTCCCCTCCATCTCGATCGGGTTCTGCGTCGCGATCACCATGAACGGGGTCTGTAGCTGGTAGGTGACGCCGTCGACGGTGACCTGACGCTCCTCCATGCATTCGAGCAGGGCGGACTGGGTCTTCGGCGAGGCCCGGTTGATCTCGTCGCCGACCACCAGGTTGGCGAAGACCGCGCCCGGGCGGAACTCGAAGTCGTGCGTCTCCTGGTTGTAGACGCTGACCCCGGTGACATCGCTGGGCAGCAGGTCGGGGGTGAACTGGATCCGACGGACCGAGCAGTCGATCGAGCGCGCGAGGGCCTTGGCGAGCTTGGTCTTGCCGACGCCGGGCACGTCCTCGATCAGCAGGTGCCCCTCGGCGAGCAGCACGGCCAGGGCGAGCCGGACGGTGGCCGTCTTGCCCTCGATGACCTGCTCGATGTTGGCCACGATGGCCTCGCTGGCGGCGCGGAACTCGTCGTGCGGCAGCAGACCGCCCACCTCGTCCCAGGTCTGTTGTGTCACGGGCCTCCTCCTCGTCGCCTGGACGGCAGCTCTGATTAAGAGCACCTGGACCCGCCGTTGGGTTCGCGACGCCGAGCCTCGTTTGCCGCAGAAATCTCACTGGCCTCTCAGGCTAACCATGTTTGTCGTCCCCGCCGACCCCCGCAGCCGGTCCGTCGCTTACGCCGGGAATATTCCCCGGACCGGGGGAATGTCCCGCTCGATGGAGCGGGCCGGATGACCGTCGGGCGGGGGGAGTACACTGCGGGTCATGGCCGGAGTGTTCCTGCTTCTTACCGAGCCGTGCTGATGCGCTGAGCGCGCGACAGCACGGCAGCCCCTCCTGCGCGAGGGGCTTTTTTGTGCCCGCAGCAGACCTCCCCATATCCGACATGACCCGCGCCGAGGAGACGCCATGAGTGAGGCAGCCGCACCGGCGACCGACATCCCCCCGTTCCGGTACACCGCGGCCCTGGCCGAGGAGATCGAACACCGCTGGCAGGACACCTGGGAGCGGGAGGGCACCTTCCACGCGCCGAACCCGACCGGCCCTCTCGCCGACCCGGACCACCCCCGCGCGGGCGCCGAGAAGCTGTACGTGCTGGACATGTTCCCGTACCCCTCGGGTGCGGGCCTGCACGTGGGCCACCCGCTGGGTTACATCGGCACCGACTGCTACGCCCGCTACCAGCGGATGGCCGGGCGCAACGTGCTGCACGCGATGGGCTTCGACGCGTTCGGCCTGCCCGCCGAGCAGTACGCGGTGCAGACCGGCACCCACCCCAGGACCACCACCGAGGCGAACATCGAGCGCTACAAGGCGCAGCTGCGTCGGCTGGGAATGGCCCACGACGAGCGCCGCTCGGTGGCCACCATCGACACCGACTTCTACCGCTGGACCCAGTGGATCTTCCTGCAGATCTTCAACTCCTGGTACGACCCGGAGGCGAGGAAGGCCCGGCCGATCGCCGAGCTGACCGCCGCGTTCGAGAAGGGCGACCGGCCCACCCCGGACGGCCGCCCGTGGGCCGAGCTGACCGTGGGCGAGCGGCGGAAGGTCGTCGACGACCACCGGCTGGCGTACGTCTCGGAGGCGCCGGTGAACTGGTGCCCGGGGCTGGGCACGGTGCTGGCCAACGAGGAGGTCACCGCCGACGGCCGCTCCGAGCGGGGCAACTTCCCGGTCTTCAAGCGGAACCTGAAGCAGTGGATGATGCGGATCACCGCGTACGGTGACCGGCTGCTGGACGACCTGGAGACGCTGGACTGGCCCGAGCCGATCAAGCTGATGCAGCGCAACTGGATCGGCCGGTCCACCGGCGCGCACATCGACTTCCCGACCTCGACCACTGATTCCGGTTTTGCGGGCGAAGCCCGCATCAGGGTCTTCACCACCCGGCCGGACACCATCTTCGGGGCCACCTACCTGGTGCTGGCCCCCGAGCACGAGCTGGTCGACGTGCTGGTGCCGGCCGCCTGGCCGGAGGGGACGAGGGACGCCTGGACCGGTGGGCACGCCAGCCCGCGGGTCGCCGTCGAGGCGTACCGGAAGGCCGCCGCGGCCAAGACGGACGTGGAACGGCAGGCGGAGACCAAGGAGAAGACCGGCGTCTTCGTCGGCGCGTACGCCACCAACCCGGTCACCGGCGGGCGCATCCCGATCTTCATCGCGGACTACGTGCTGGCCGGCTACGGCACCGGCGCGATCATGGCGGTGCCCGCCCAGGACGAGCGGGACTGGGACTTCGCCGAGGTCTTCGACCTGCCGATCGTGCGGACCGTGCAGCCGGCGGAGGGCTTCGCCGGCAAGGCGTACACCGGGGACGGCCCGGCGATCAACAGCGCCGCGCCCGACCGCGGCCTGGACCTGAACGGTCTGGGGGTGGCCGACGCCAAGGCGCGGATCATCGAGTGGCTGGAGGCCAACGGGCACGGCACCGGCGCGGTCACCTGGCGGCTGCGCGACTGGCTGTTCTCCCGGCAGCGCTACTGGGGCGAGCCGTTCCCGATCGTGTACGACGAGACCGGCACGCCGATCGCGCTGCCCGAGTCGATGCTGCCGGTCGAGCTGCCCGAGGTGGACGACTTCTCGCCGCGTACCTTCGACCCGGAGGACGCCGCGAGCAACCCGGAGACCCCGCTGTCCCGGCGGCGCGACTGGGTCGAGGTGGAGCTGGACCTGGGCGACGGGCCGAAGCGTTACACCCGCGAGACCAACGTGATGCCGCAGTGGGCCGGCTCCTGCTGGTACGAGCTGCGCTACGTCGACCCGACCAACGGCGAGCGCTTCGTCGACCCGGAGAACGAGGCGTACTGGATGGGCCCGCAGGGCCCCGGCGACTGCGGTGGCACCGACCTGTACGTCGGCGGCCAGGAGCACGCCGTGCTGCACCTGCTGTACGCCCGGTTCTGGCACAAGGTGCTGTACGACCTGGGCCACGTCTCGTCGTTCGAGCCGTTCCGCAAGCTGTTCAACCAGGGCTACATCCAGGCGTACGCCTACGCCGACGCCCGGGGCGTCTACGTGCCCGCCGAGGAGGTCGTCGAGGTGGACGGCCGGTTCTTCCACGGCGAGACCGAGGTCAAGCGCGAGTACGGCAAGATGGGCAAGTCGCTGAGGAACGTCGTCACCCCCGACGAGATGTGCGCGGCGTACGGCGCGGACACCTTCCGGGTGTACGAGATGTCGATGGGTCCGCTGGAGGTGTCCCGCCCGTGGGAGACCCGGGCGGTGGTCGGCTCGTACCGGTTCCTGCAGCGGGTCTGGCGGGCGGTCGTCGACGAGCAGACCGGCGAGCTGCGGGTCACCGACGCGCCGGCCGACGAGGCGACCCGGCGGCTGCTGCACAGGGTCATCGACGGGGTTCGCGGCGACATGGAGGGGATCCGGTTCAACACCGCGATCGCCAAGCTGATCGAGCTGACCAACGCGCTGACCCGGCTGCCCGGCACCCCGCGCGAGGTGGCCGAGCCGCTGGTGCTGATGGTGGCCCCGTTCGCCCCGCACATCGCGGAGGAACTGTGGCGGCGGATGGGCCACGACACCTCCCTGGCGTACGCGGACTTCCCGACCGCCGACCCGGCGCTGCTGGTCGCCGAGACGGTGACCTATCCGGTGCAGGTCAACGGCAAGGTGCGCGGCCGGATCGAGGTGCCCGCCGACGCGTCCGAGGACGACGTCCGCGCGGCCGCCCTGGAAGCGGTCGCCGGTGCGCTGGGCGGCAAGGAGCCCCGCAAGGTCATCGTGGTGAAGGGCCGCATGGTCTCCGTCGTCGCCTGACCCGCCGCGCGCTCGCGCACCCCGGCCCGCGTGCCGGGGAGCGCGGCCGCGGGGCGTTCGCGCGGTTTCACGGAAAGAGTGGCCATTCCGCGAAGGATGGCCACTCTTTCCGTGCACTTGGGCGCTCGGGTGGGCAGGTGTGCCCGGTGCCGCTTTCGAGCCGATGCGCTGCTCTCAGCTCGGGGCCGGCCGGCGCTCGGCGCGCCACCACGTGCGGATGATGAACACGCTGGCGATCAGGCCGAGGCCGGCCGGTGCGGCCGCGTACCAGTTGATCTGGCCGGGGGAGGTGACGGCCGCGCCGATCGCCGCGTACCCGACGGCGGTGGGGACGGCGGCGATCACGCTGCCGGCCAGGAACGGCAGCAGCCGCGCCCCGGTGGTGCCGTAGCCGTAGCTGACCAGCCCGAACCCGGCGATCGGCAGCAGCCGTACGGTGATCACCCCGAGTACGCTCTGCCGGGCGAACCAGCCGTCCAGTCGGGCCAGCCGACCGCGGACCCGCTCGGCCACGAACTGCCGGCCCAGCAGGCGGCCGACCGTGAAGCCGAGCGCCGCCGCGAGCAGCGCCGCGCCGAGGGCGTACGCGGTGCCCGCCAGCGGGCCGAAGATCGCGCCCGCGGCGAGCGTGACCAAGGTACGCGGGACCAGCGCCACCATCAGCAACGCCCCGCCCAGGACTGCCGCGACCGGGGCGTACCCGCCGAGGGAGAGGGCGAGCCGGGGCAGGTCGGCCGGGTCCGGTCGGGGCACCAGCAGCAGGGCCACCCCGCACCCGGCGAGCAGCAGGAGCAGCAGCCCGAACCGGCGCGCGGACGGCTGCCGGAGCAGCGCGGCGAACCGGCCCGCGGCTGGCCGCCGGGCGGTGGGGGTCACACCCGGGCGGCGGCGGCCACCGCGGCGCGACGCTCGGACCGGAGCCGGTCGGCCCAGGTGTCGTCGATCGCGGGAAGCTGGTGGATGCCGGTCGCCCAGCGCAGCAGCAGGTCGGCCAGGGCCGGGTTGCGGGCCAGCGCCGGGCCGTGCGAGTAGGTGCCGAGCAGCTTGCCCCGCCAGGCGCCCTCGGTCACCCCGTCGTTGCCGACCCCGGCCGTGACCCGGGCCAGCGGCGACACCCCGGGTCCGAGGTGGGTCCGCCCGCCGTGGTTCTCGAAGCCGGTCAGGTACGGGATGCCCAGCCGCCCGTCGACGTCGCCGGCCAGCTCTCCGACGGCCCGGGAGGGGCCCCGGTCGGAGGAGATGTCCAGCAGCTCCAGCCCGGCGCACTTGGTGCCCTTGGCGAAGAAGGAGGTGCCGAGGAGCTGGTAGCCGGCGCAGACGCCGAACACCACCGAGCCCTGGGCCACCGCCCGGTGCAGGCCGCCGTCGGCGAGCAGTCGCTGCGCGCCCAGCGCCTGCGGGCCGTCCTCGCCGCCGCCGATCAGGTAGATGTCGGCGGTGGCGGGCAGCCGCTGGTCGGAGCGGACCTCCAGCACCTCGACCGGCATGCCGCGCAGCTGGGCCCGCCGGGCCAGGATCAGGGCATTGCCCCGGTCGCCATAGGTGGACAGCAGGTCGGGGTAGACCCAGACGATGCGCACGCTCTCAGTTGACACGGTCCAGCTCCGCTCGGATGTCCTGGAAGGCGGTGTAGTTGGCGATGACCTCCAGCCGGCCCGGTGGCACCGACCGGACCGCTTCTTCGAAGCTGCGTACGTGCTGGAACGGCACGCCGTTGACGTCGAGCCGGACGGCGAGGTCGTACGCCCGGTCGCCGGTGATCAGGACCTGACGGCCGCGCAGCGGCGCGAAGTCGACGTCGTAGAGCCAGGAGGTGTCCAGCCCGTCGGGGTCGCGCGCGTTGATGGAGAGCAGGGTGGGTTCCACGTCGGCCATGTCGAACGCCTCCAGCCAGCTGGCCGGGTTCTTGGCCAGTAGCAGCCGGATGTTGCGCCCGTCCCGGTCGACCTGCGCGTAGCGGCCGGCGACCGAGGTGACGGCGGCGAGCCGGGAGACCGCGTCCACCGGCCGTACGCCGAACTCGGCGGCGACCGCGAGGGCGGTGGCCGCGTTGCCCACGTTGACCTTGCCGGGGAGCTGGAGCTGCACCTTGTGCCAGGCGCCGCTCGGGTCGAGCACGCCGTCCTCCTCGACGGTCCACTGCGGCTGCGGGCGACGCAGGTGGCAGCCGGTGCACCACCACTGCTCGCCGGAGCGCTGGATGGTGGAGCTGCACTCGGGGCAGACCCACGAGTCGTCGTGCCAGCGCTGGCCGGCGCTGAACCAGGTGACGTGCGGCGGGGTGTGGCCCTGGGCCGGGTCGGCGGGCGGTGTGGCGGCCCAGACCACCATCGGGTCGTCGGCGTTGGCGACCACCCGGACCTCGGGGTGCCGGACCAGCGCGGTGCGCCAGAGCTGCGCCATCATGGCGACCTCCTTGGCCCGGTCGAGCTGGTCGCGGGAGAGGTTGAGCAGGGCCACCACGTGCGGGTCGGTGGCCTCCAGCACCTGCGCGAGGTAGTGCTCGTCGACCTCCAGCACGGCGTACGGGGTGCTGCCGGCCTTGGCCAGGGCCGAGGTGTGGCCGGTGGGCATGTTGGCGCCGAAGGAGTTGGTCGCGACGCGGCCGAGCACGCCGACGGCGGCGGTGGTGAGCCGGGTCGTGGTGGTCTTGCCGTTGGTGCCGGACACCAGCGCGATGGCGCGGCCGGCCGACAGGTGCGCGAGCAGGTCAGGGTCGATCTTGAGGCCGATCCAGCCGCCGATCACCGAGCCGTCGCCACGACCCGCGGCCCGGGACAGCGCCGCCGCGGTGCGCGACACGGAGCTGGCCACCTTCGCCCGCAGGGGCATTTTCGCGTCCGTCACGCGAGCGAGGTTACCGGACCCCGGCGGCCGCCGGATCGTTGCCGACGGCGGACCGTTCGGGTGGGAGCGCCCGGCGGACGGCCAACACGCCTTCGCCCGGATGGAGTCGATCTATGTCGGGTAGCGGACGCGCCCCGGGGGCCACCGCCGCCCTCCACTCCACTCCACCCCCTTTGACGTGCGCTTTTGCGACCGAAAACGCCACGCCGCGCGGGCGTTTCCGGTTGCAGGTGGAGGGAAGTGGAGTAGAGTGGGGCGCGATGGTGAGGCCGGGAGGGCCACACCGGCCCGGGGGGTCAGCGGCGCCGCGAACGCCGCTCAGGGCGAGGGGGTTGGGCCGATGTTTCTCGGCACCCACACTCCGCGCCTGGACGACAAAGGCCGGTTGATCCTTCCGGCGAAGTTCCGGGATGAGCTGGCGGGGGGTGTCGTGATCACCAAAGGGCAGGAGCGCTGCCTCTACGTCTTCCCGATGCCCGAGTTCCAGCGGATCGCGGACCAGTTGCGCGCGCAGCCGATGACGAGCAAGGCGGCCCGCGCGTACAGCCGGGTCTTCTTCGCCAGCGCCCACGACGAGGTGCCGGACAAGCAGGGGCGGGTAACCATCCCCGCGCACCTGCGCTCGTACGCCGCGCTGGAGCGCGACCTGGTCGTGATCGGCGCGAGCACCCGGGTGGAGATCTGGGACAGGGCGGCCTGGGAGGCCTACCTCGCGGAGAGTGAAGACGACTTCGCCGACATCGAGGAGGGGGTGCTGCCCGGCGGTCTGTAGGGCGTGACGACGCCCGACGTACTGCGAGATCTCCAGCCGCTTTCGAGTTCCTGGCGCCCCTTCCCCGGTGCCAGGCGCACGATCCGATCGGAGGGCCGCGGCCTCCGGCGGGCGGGGAGCGGATGGGGATCTGGCGGTACGGCGGGGCGTCGTGGCGACGACGGACGCGACATGGACGGAAGTTGGTTTCAACCGGTGGGGGTCGACATGGGGGAGCTACGCGGCACGCACGTGCCGGTGCTGCTTGAGCGGTGTCTCGAGTTGCTGGCCCCCGCGCTGGGGCGGAACCGACGTACCGTGCACGTCGACGCGACGCTGGGCCTGGCCGGGCACGCCGAGGCGGTGCTGGCCGCGCACCCGAACACGGTGCTGATCGGCCTGGACCGGGACACCGAGGCCCTGGCCCACGCGCGGGTCCGGCTGGCCCGTTTCGCCGACCGGATCCACCTGGAGCACGCCGTCTACGACGAGCTGCCCGATGTGCTGCACCGGCTCGGGTATCCGGCGATCGACGGGATCCTGTTCGACCTGGGCGTGTCGTCGCTGCAACTCGACGCGCCCGACCGCGGGTTCGCGTACGCGCAGGACGCGCCGCTGGACATGCGGATGGACCAGACCCGGGGGGTGACCGCCGAGGAGGTGGTCAACACCTACTCCCACCCGGAGCTGGCCCGGGTGTTGAGGGTGTACGGCGAGGAGAAGTTCGCCGGGAAGATCGCCTCGGCGATCATCCGGGAGCGCGAGCGGGGCCGGATCACCTCGTCGGCGCGACTGGCCGAGCTGGTTCGGGAGAGCATTCCGGCACCAGCCCGACGAACCGGGGGACACCCGGCAAAGAGAACGTTTCAGGCTTTACGTATCGAGGTAAACCGGGAACTGGCAGCGCTGGAGACGGCGCTGCCGGCCGCGCTCGACAAACTCGCCGTGGGCGGTCGCGCGGTGATCCTGTCCTACCACTCGTTGGAGGACCGGCTCACCAAGCAGGCGCTCGCCGACCGGGTCCGTAGCAAGGGCCCGGTCGACCTTCCGGTCGAACTGCCCGGGTCGGGCCCGACGTTCCGGCTGCTCAGCCGGGGCGCCGAGCTTCCCGGCGAGGCGGAGGTCGCCGCAAACCCGCGGGCCGCCTCGGTGCGGCTGCGGGCCGCCGAGCGGCTCGACCCGGAGGCGGCCCGGCAGAGGCGTACCGACCGCGAACGGTACCGCCGCCGGGTGAAGGCGATGCACCAACCGGGGACAGGGTCGCCGGGATCCGGTTCGGATCCCCGCTCGGCCCCGGTGGACGGCAACGGGACGGACGAAGAGGGGGAGGGAACATGAACGTCAATCAGCGCGACGGCCGGGACGCCGTCGGGCAGCGCGCACCGCGGTCGGGGGGCCGGACCACGGCGCAGCGCACCACACGGGCCGCGACCACGGCGGGGGCCGACCGGCTCGACCGCCGGGAGGAGACTCGCGCCCGGGGGGCGCGCGAGTTCCCCACCCAGGGCAGCGCGGCACTGCGACCGGCCGAGCGGACCCGGAAGACCGGTACGTCGACGCCGCGGCTGCGGGTCGCCCCGCCGCCG
Source organism: Micromonospora eburnea (assembly GCF_900090225.1). Taxonomy (NCBI): domain Bacteria; kingdom Bacillati; phylum Actinomycetota; class Actinomycetes; order Micromonosporales; family Micromonosporaceae; genus Micromonospora; species Micromonospora eburnea. Next base: position 5,298,457 of record NZ_FMHY01000002.1, on the reverse strand, counting down.
CCGGTGTCCGTGCCCCAGGCGCCGTTCGTCGGCCTGATCCTGGTGCTGGTGGTCGGCGGGGTGCTCGGCATCCTGGCGGTCAACACGAAGATCAACGAGAACGCGTTCAAGCTGGAGCGGCTGCAGCAGCAGCAGGCCAAGCTCGACGTCGACCAGCAGCAGTTGGAGAAGGAGATCGCGGACCAGAAGGCCCCGGGCAACCTGACCGCCAACGCCCGCAAGCTCGGTCTGGTCGAGTCGGGCGAGCTGGCGTACATCCGGCTGCCGGACGGGAAGGTCATCGGCGTGCCGCAGCCGGCGGAGAGCGCGCCGGCCATCACCAGCCAGCAGGGCAACGGAGGCTGAGCAGTGCCGCCGAGATCGGAGGAACCGCGCCGGGACGCCATGGGCTCCCGGCGCGGCTCGTCGCGGGACGGCCGGGGCACCGACCCCCGCTCCGGTGAGCCGGGGGTCGGCGGGATCTCCGACGCGCGCGCGTACACGCCCCGGGGGCGGACCATCCGGGAGGGCGGCGGCACGGCCCGGACCGGAGTCGGCGGCGCCGAGCAGCGGCGTACCCCGCGCGGCGGCCGCTCCGGCGACCCGTTCCGCCCGGCCTTGCAGGTGCTCGACGGCGGTCGGTCCGGGGCGGCCCGCACCGGCCGCCGGGAGGCTCCCGCGGGCGCCCGGGGCGGTGTGGTGCGGACCGTGTCGGCCCGGCCGGTGCGGGAGCCGTTCGACGACGACGAGGTGCCGCCGGGGCGCCGGCCCGGCCCGCGCCGCCCGGAGCGGCCCGCCGCCCGGCGGCCGGTCCGCAAGAAGCGCCGCCCGCCGAAGCTCGCCGACCCGCGCCGCCGGCTGCGGCTCGGCACGCTGCTCGCGCTGGCGCTCTTCACCACCATCGGCATCCGGCTGGTCTACCTCCAGACCGTGGACACCCCGGCGTTCGCCGACGGCGGGCTCGTCAACCGGCTCACCGTGGTCGAGCTGCCGGCCCCGCGGGGCACCATCTACGACCGGACCGGCGCCCCGCTGGCGCACAGCATCGAGGCGCGCTACGTCTACGCCGACCCGCCCAAGGTCAAGGACCGGGTGGCCACCGCGAAGCTGCTCTCCCCGCTGCTCGGGGTGCCGGCCTCCGACCTGGCCGACCGGATGAAGGAGCGCACCCTCCCCGGCACCTCCATCAAGTCCCGGTTCGAGTACCTGGCCCGTGGCGTCCCCATCGACAAGGCCAAGCAGATCATGGCGCTGGAGCTGGCCGGGATCGGCACGCACCGGGACGAGCGGCGCGAGGTGCCCGGCGGCGACCTGGCCGCCAACCTGCTCGGCTTCGTCAGCCAGGACATGATCGGGTTGGAGGGCCTGGAGGCGAAGTACGACGACCTGCTGCGGGGGCAGCCCGGCCGGAAGCGGTACGAGTCAGGGCGGGGGGACCTGGCCGCGCCGATCCCCGGCGGCTTCAGCGAGACCACGCCGCCGAAGCCGGGCAGCTCGCTGGCGTTGACCCTCGACCGTGACCTGCAGTTCCAGGCTCAGCGCATCCTGTCCACCCAGATGGCCCAGACCCGCAACAGCGTCGGCGCGGCGGTGATCCTGGAACCGTCCTCCGGTGAGGTGCTGGCCCAGGTGAGCTACCCCGGTTACAGCACGGCCGCCCCGACGAAGGTCAACTCGCCGGCCGACCGGGAGGACGCGGCCACCAGCTTCGTGGTCGACCCCGGCTCGATCCACAAGGCGATCACCTACGGCGCCGCCCTCCAGGAGGGGGTGATCACCCCGGACACCGTCTTCCCGGTGGCCAACACGATCACCAGGGGTGGCGTGGTCTTCAAGGACACCCACCCGGCCAACGGGCAGCGGATGAGCATCCCCGGCATGCTGGCGTTCTCGTCCAACGTCGGGACGATCGAGATCGCCGAGAAGCTGGGCCCGGACCGCCTGATCGACTACCAGAAGCGGTTCGGGTTGGGGCAGCGCACCGGCGAGGGCATGCCCGGGGAGGCCGCCGGGCGGTTGCTTCCCGCCAACGAGTGGAGCGGCTCGTCGTACGGGTCGGTGCCGATCGGGCACAGCGTGGACGCCACCCCGTTGCAGATGGCCGCCGCGTACGCCGCGATCGCCAACGACGGGACGTACGTCCAGCCGCACCTGGTCAAGGCGACGATCGATCCGGAGGGGAAGCAGACCCCGGCCGCCGCCCCGCGTACCTGGCCGGTGCTCAGCCCGCAGAACGCGACCGCGCTGCGGCGCATGCTGGAGGCGGTCACCACGATCGACAACGGCCCCGGCGAGCGGGCCACCGGCCTGGCCGCCGCCGTCCCCGGCTACCGGGTGGCCGGCAAGACCGGCACCGGGTCGCGGTACGTCGACGGCAAGCTCCAGCCCGGCGCGGTCGGCTCGTTCATCGGGATGGCGCCGGCGGAGAAGCCGAGGTACGTGGTGGCGGTCTTCGTGTGGAGCCCGGGCGGCGAGGGTAGCGCGCTCGCCGCGCCGGCCTTCCGCGAGATCATGGGTTTCACTCTCCACCACTACCGGGTGCCGCCGTCCGCGACCGACAAGTCCCCCAAGTTCGAGGTCTTTCCGCGCTGAGCGGGCACGGAGGGACATCATCGGTGAGTGGGGACGAACCACCGGGGCGGCTGTGCGGTCGGGACCGGACGACCGGGTAGGGTCTGACGCCGTGCCCGGCAATCCACGTCCCCGTACCGTGAATCCCGTCCGGCTCGGCGACCTCGCCGTCCGGTTGCAGACGAGCGCGAGGAGCGGGCTCGCGAGCCCCGCAGCCGCGAGCGAACGTCAGGCTCAGCTGCCTCCGGCGGCCGCCGAGGTGGCGGTGACCGGGGTGACCCACGCCAGCCAGGAGGTCCGCCCCGGCGACCTCTACGCGGCCCTGCCCGGCGCCCGCCGGCACGGCGCGGAGTTCGCCGCCGCCGCGGCCGAGGCCGGCGCGGTGGCTCTGCTCACCGACCCGGCCGGCGCGGAGCTGGCCGCCGCCACGGGCCTGCCGACGCTGGTGGTCGACGATCCGCGGGCGGTGCTCGGCGAGGTCGCCGCCACCGTCTACGGCGATCCCACCGCCGGGCTGCTGGTGATCGGGGTGACCGGCACCGCCGGCAAGACCTCCACCAGCTACCTGATCGAGTCCGGGCTGCGCGCCGCCGGGCGCACCACCGGTCTGATCGGCACCGTGGAGACCCGGCTCGGCGACCTGGTGATCGACAGCGTCCGGACCACCCCGGAGGCGACCGACCTGCACGCCATGCTCGCCGTGGCCCGCGAGCGCGGGGTCGACGCGGTGGTCATGGAGGTGTCCAGCCACGCGCTGGCCATGGGGCGGGTCGGCGGGGTGCGGTTCACCGTGGGCGGCTACACCAACTTCGGCTCCGACCATCTCGACTTCCACGCCGACGAGGCGGACTATTTCGCCGCGAAGGCGAAGCTCTTCGACGGGCGCTGCCAGGTCGAGGTGCTCAACCACGACGACCCGGCGCTACGGCCGCTGGTCAAGCCGGCGACCGTGACCTATTCGGCGGCCGGCGACCCGACCGCCACCTGGTGGGCCGACGGCGTCGACGGCGAGGGCTACTCCCAGCGCTTCACCGTGCACGGCCCGGACGGGCTGACCCGGCCCACCGGCGTGGCGCTGCCCGGCCGGCACAACGTGGCCAACGCGCTGCTCGCCATCGCGATCCTGGTCGCCGCCGGAGTCGACCCGGACACCGCCGCGGCCGGGGTGGCCGCCTGCGGCGGCGTGCCCGGTCGGCTGGAACTGGTCAGCGGCGACGCCCCGGTCCGCGGGGTGGTCGACTACGCGCACAAGGCGAACGCCATCGAGGCGGTCCTGGCCGCGCTGCGGCAGCTCACCGCCGGCCGGCTGATCAGCGTCCTGGGCGCCGGCGGCGACCGGGACCGGGGCAAGCGGCCGGTGATGGGCGCCACCGCCGCGGCGGGCGCCGACGTGGTGCTGGTGACCGACGACAACCCGCGCACCGAGGACCCGGCCGCGATCCGGGCCGAGGTGCTGGCCGGGGCGTACGCCGCGGGCACCGCCGCGCGGATCATCGAGGTGCCCGACCGGCGGGCCGCGATCGAGGAGGCGGTCCGGCTGGCCGAACCGGGCGACGTGGTGGCGCTGCTGGGCAAGGGCCAGGAACGCGGTCAGGAGATCAACGGCGAGGTGCTGCCGTTCGACGACCGGGTGGAGCTGGCGGAGGCGCTGCGCGCCCGGTTCGGCGACCTGGTGGGGCAGCGATGATCACGCTGACCCTGGCCGAGATCGCCGCCGCCGTCGACGGCCGGCTGGTCGCCGCCGACCCGGCCGCCCGGGTCGCCGGCTCGGTCGAGTTCGACTCCCGCAAGGTCGGCCCCGGCGGGCTCTTCGTCGCCTTCCCCGGCGAGCAGGTGGACGGGCACGACTACGCCGCCGCCGCGGTGTCCTCCGGCGCGGTGGCCGTGCTCGGCACCCGCGAGGTGCCCGGCGTGCCGATGGTGCTGGTCGCCGACGCGCTCGACGCGATGGGCCGGCTGGCCCGCACGGTGGTCGACCGGCTGCCCGGGCTGACCGTGATCGGGCTGACCGGCTCCTCCGGCAAGACCACCACCAAGGACCTGATCGCCCAGCTCACCGCCCGACTCGGTCCGACGGTGGCGCCGCCCGGCTCGTTCAACAACGAGCTGGGGCACCCGTACACGGCGTTGCAGGCCGGCCCGGAGACCCGCTACCTGGTGATGGAGAAGGGCGCCCGCGGGGTGGGGCACGTCCGCTACCTGTGCGAGGTGGTGCCGCCGCGGATCTCGGTGGTGCTCAACGTCGGGGTCGCGCACCTCGGTGAGTTCGGCTCGGTGGAGACCATCGCCCTGGCCAAGGGGGAGTTGGTCGAGGCGCTGCCCGCCGACGGGCTGGCCGTGCTGAACGCCGACGACCCCCTCGTCGACGCGATGGCCACGCGTACCGAGGCCCGGGTGGTCCGGTACGGCGAGGCGGAGCGGGCCGACGTACGGGCGGTGGACGTGACCCTGGACCCGCGGGGGCGGCCGTCGTACACCCTGGTGACCCCGGAGGGGAGCGCGCCGGTGCGGCTCGGGCTGACCGGGCGGCACCAGGTCTCGAACAGCCTCGCCGCCGCGGCGGTCGCCCGTGAGCTGGGGATGCCCCTGGCCGAGCTGGCCGCCGCGCTGGGCGAGCTGGGCCTGGTCTCCACCCGGCGGATGGACGTGTTCGAGCGCCCCGACGGGGTGACCGTGATCGACGACTCGTACAACGCCAACCCGGCCTCGATGTCCGTCGCGCTGCGTTCGCTGGTCAGCATGGGCGGGGCGGGGCGTACCGTCGCGGTGCTCGGCTACATGGCCGAGCTGGGCGACTTCGAACGGGAGGGGCACCAGCAGGTCGGCCGGCTCGCGGCCGAGTTGGGTGTCGACCGGCTGCTCGTGGTGGGCGAGCCGGCGGCGCCGATCCACGAAGGCGCCACAGCGGTAAGTGACTGGGGAGGAGAGTCGGTGCTGCTCACCGATCAGGCGGCGGCCGTCGAGGTGCTGCGGAGTGAACTGCGTCCAGGGGACGTGGTCCTGGTGAAGGGCTCCCGGTACCGCACCTGGGAGGTGGCCGACGCGCTGCGCACGGCCGCCGGGAACGGGGCCGCCTCATGAGGGCGGTGATCGTCGCCATCGGGGTCGCCTTCATCGTCTCGCTGCTCTGCACCCCGATCGCGATCAAGGTGTTCGCCCGGCTGAAGGCCGGCCAGCCGATCCGATCAAACCTCGGGCTCGCCAGCAATGAGGGCAAGAAGGGCACGCCGACCATGGGCGGCGTGGTCTTCATCCTGGCCACGGTGATCGCGTACGTCGCCGGCCACCTGGCCCTGACCACCCTGCCGAACGCGCAGATCGCCCAGGTCGAGCCGACCATCACGGCGTTGGTGCTGCTGGGGCTGATGGTGTTCTCCGGTGCGGTCGGCTTCATCGACGACTTCCTGAAGGTCCGCAAGCGGCACAGCGGTGGCCTCAACAAGCGGGGCAAGCTGGCCGGCCAGATCATCGTCGGCGCGGCCTTCGGTGTCGTCGCGCTCTATTTCCCGAGCACCATGTACGACCGGGCCGGCAACCGGACCAACGCCGAGACGGTGGGCAGCACCACGCTGAGCTTCATCCGGGACATCCCCGCGCTGGAGATCGGAAAGATCGGTGCGGTGATCGTCATCGTCCTGGTGGTGATGGCCGCGACCAACGGGGTGAACCTCACCGACGGCCTGGACGGCCTGGCCACCGGCGCCTCGGTGATGGTGCTCGCCGCGTACGGGCTGATCGCCTTCTGGCAGTACCGGCACTGGTGCGCCGACCCGAACTACACCGAGGCGTACTGCTACACGGTCCGTGACCCGCTGGAGATCGCTCTGATCGCCGGGGCGGCGGCGGGTGCCTGCGTCGGCTTCCTCTGGTGGAACACGTCACCGGCCCGGATCTTCATGGGCGACACCGGTGCGCTCGGCCTGGGCGGCCTGATCGCCGGCATGGCGATGTCCACCCGGACCATCCTGCTGCTGCCGATCATCGGGGCGTTGTTCGTGATCATCACCATGTCCGTGGTGATCCAGATCATCTCGTTCCGGACCACCGGCAAGCGGGTGTTCCGGATGTCGCCGTTGCAGCACCACTTCGAGCTGGCCGGCTGGAGCGAGGTCAACATCGTGGTCCGGTTCTGGATCATCGCCGGCATCGGTGTGGCCATCGCGCTGGGCCTGTTCTACAGCGAGTTCCTCGCCGCGGTCTCCTGACCTGGCGTCACGGAGGGGTCGCCCGGTGTTGCCGGAGACCCCTCCGCTCGCGTTCCGACACGCCGACCGGGCGGTTGCGCCACGGGCGGGCGGGCCGAGCCGCGATGATGAGCGGGTGGGGGAGGGACGACGAGACACCGAGGTGGCCACCGACGCGCCGGCCCGGCGGCCGCCCGCCGCGACCCGGGCGGCGGACCCGCCGGCACCGCTGTTCGGTTGGGACGCGGCCGGCGGGCTGGCCGCGCTGCGCGGGCTGCTGGACCGGCCGTTGGCCTCCTACTACCTGCTGCTCTCCAGCGCCGGCCTGCTGCTGCTGATCGGCCTGACCATGGTCTTCTCGACCACCAGCGTGCGGGATTTCGCCACGGGCGGTGACGCGTCGGCGTCGCTGGTCCGGCAGTCGATCTTCGCGGTGATCGGCATCGTGGCGTTCTGGGCCTGCCAGCGGCTGCCCGCCCGCACCTTCCGGGCGCTGGCCCGGCCGGTGCTCGGTGTGGCGGTGGTGCTGCTGCTGATCCTCAACCTGCTGGTCGCCCTGGAGGCGCTGTTCGGGGTCGAGTCGATCGGCCCGCTGAAGGCCGAGCTGCTCTGGCTCTTCCTCGGCCCGATCACCATCCAGCCGGTCGAGGTGGCCAAGCTCGCGCTGGTGCTCTGGGGCGCGCACGTGTTGGCCCGCAAGGGCGCCACGCTGGGCTGGTGGAAGGAGCTGGCCACACCCCTGTTTCCGGTGGTCGGGCTGCTCTTCGTGCTGGTCGGCTACAACGACCTCGGCAGCATGCTCTGCCTGCTGGCGCTGCTGGTCGGGCTGCTCTGGGCGGCCGGCGTCCGGCTCCAGGTCTTCGCCACGCTCTCCGCGGTCGGCCTGGCCGGCATCGGACTGCTGGTCGCCGCCGCCTCCCTGGGCGCCGGCTCCGGGGCCCGGGACGCCGACAACTACCGGCTGGCCCGGCTCACCATGTTCCTCAGCCCGCCCGATCCGAAGGAATGCTTCGAGAGCTGGTGCTACCAGACCGTCCAGGCCCGCAGCGCCATCGACCACGGTGGCTGGTTCGGGGTCGGCCTGGGCAAGAGCACCTTCAAGTGGGACTGGCTGCCCGAGGCGCACAACGACTTCATCTTCGCGATCGTCGCCGAGGAACTGGGCGTGGTCGGCTGCACCGTGCTGCTGGTGCTCTTCGCCGTGCTGGCGTACACCGGGCTGCGGATCGCCCGGCGGGTGGAGGACCCGTTCCGCCGGCTGGCCGCAGCGGGCGTCACGGCCTGGCTGGTCGGCCAGGCCGTGATCAACATCGGCGGGGTCACCGGCCTGCTGCCGCTGACCGGCGTGCCGCTGCCGTTCATCTCCGACGGCGGCAGCGCTCTGGTGGTGACCCTCGCGGCGGTCGGCATGCTCGCCTCCTTCGCCCGCGCCGAGCCGGACGCGGCCCGAGCCCTGCATGCCCGTCCACCGGCCCGATGGGTCCGACTAGTCTGGGCCCCGTTGCCGCCGCTTCCCGGCCGGCGGCGCCGGCCGGCGCCGCCACCTCCGGACCGCGGGTCCGTACCCCGGTCCAGGACGCGGCGGTCCGACGACCAGGCCGCAGCCCGCGGCCCACGGCCGGGCCGGACGCGCGCCGGCACGGCGAGCGAGAGGAGACGCTGATGGGTCCGCTGCGTTCGGTGGTGCTTTGCGGAGGGGGTACGGGTGGGCACATCTACCCGTTGCTGGCCTTCGCCGACTGCCTGCGCCGACACGACCCGAGCGTCCGGATCACCTGTCTCGGCACCCCGAAGGGCCTGGAGAACGAGCTGATCCCGCCGGCCGGCTACGACCTGCGGCAGATCCCCGCCTACCAGCTGCCCCGCTCGATCAACATGAACCTGGTCCGCACCCCCGACCGGATGTGGAAGGCGGCCCGCGCGGCGGGCAAGGTGATCGACGAGGTGCGGGCCGACGTCGTGGTCGGCTTCGGGGGGTACGTCTCGGTGCCCGGCTACCTGGCCGCGTGGCGGCGCGAGCTGCCCATCGTGATCCACGAGGTGAACGTGCCGCCGGGCGTGGCCAACCGGCTCGGGATGAAGTTCACCAAGAACATCGCGGCCGGCTTCCCGCACCAGCCGTCGCAGGCGGAGTCGCTGCGCGACGCCCGGGTGGTCGGGGTGCCGTTGCGGCGGGGCATCGCCGGCCTGGACCGGGCCGCCATGCGCAACGCCGCCCGGGCCCACTTCGGACTCCGCCCCGACCTGCCGGTGCTCTTCGTCGCCGGCGGCTCGCAGGGCGCCCGCTCGATCAACCTGGCGGTCGCCGGGGCGGCCAAGGAACTGGCCCGCAACGGGGTGCAGGTGCTGCACGTCATCGGCGCGCGCAACGAGCCGATCTCCGTCCCCACCGACCTGCCGGTGCCGTACGTGACCCTGCCCTACCTGTCCGAGATGGAGCTGGGCTACGCCGCGGCCGACCTGATGCTGGCCCGGGGCGGCGCGATGACCTGCGCCGAGGTGGCCGCGATCGGCCTGCCCACCATCTACGTGCCGTACCCGCACAGCAACCAGGAGCAGAAGCGCAACGCGCTGCCCGTGGTGGAGGCCGGTGGCGGGCTGCTCGTCGACGACGCCGAGCTGACCCCGTCCTGGCTGGAGCGCACCGTGATCCCGCTGGTCCGGGACCCGCGGCGGCTCGCCGCGATGGGCGCCGCCGCGGCCGCGTACGGCCGGCGCGACGGGGACGTGGCCCTGCTGAACTTCGTCTACGAGGCGGTGCGCCGGTGAGGCCGGCCGCCGCGACGGGAAGGTACCGCTCATGAACACCGCGCAGTTCACCCCCGCCGGCACGATGACCGCGGAGGATCTGGGCCGGATCCACCTGATCGGGGTGGGCGGGGTCGGCATGAGCGGCCTGGCCCGGCTCTTCCTCACCCGGGGCCTGCCGGTCTCCGGCAGCGAGCTGCGGGAGTGGCCGTCCCTGGCCGGCCTGCGGGCGCTGGGCGGCACCATCCACATGACCCACGAGGCGGCCAACCTGGACGGCGTGGACACGGTGGTCTACTCCTCGGCGATCCCGCAGGACCATCTGGAGATGGTCGAGGCGCGCCGGCGCGGGCTGCGGGTGCTGCACCGCTCCGAGGCCCTGGCCGCGGCGATGACCGGCCGGCGGACGGTGGCGGTCGCCGGCACGCACGGCAAGACCACCACCACCTCGATGGTCACCATGGTGCTCCAGCAGGCCGGCACCGACCCGTCCTTCGTGATCGGCGGGGAGATCTCCGAGGTCGGCTCCGGGGCGCACCACGGCACCGGGGAACACTTCGTGGTCGAGGCGGACGAGAGCGACCGCTCGTTCCTGATCTACCGCCCGTACGTCTCGATCATCACGAACATCGAGGCGGACCATCTCAACACCTACGGCGACCTGGCCAGCCTGGAGGCGGCGTTCGCCGACTTCGCCCGGCTCACCGACCCCGACGGGTTCATCGTCACCTGCGCGGACGACCCGGGCGGCCGGCGGCTGGCCGAGACGCTGCGGGCCGAGGGGCGCCGGGTCTGGACGTACGGCGAGTCGCCCGACGCCGACCTGCGGTTGAGCGGGATGGCCTCGTCCGCCCGGGGGGTGCGCTACCTGGCCGAGATCGACGGCCGGTCGCTGGGCGAGATCCGGCTGCCGGTACCGGGGCGGCACATGGGGCTCAACAGCGCCTCGGCGGTGCTCGCGGCGTACCTGCTGGAGCTGCCGGTCGAGGCGGCCGAGGCGGCGTTGGGCGCGTTCCCCGGCGTGCGGCGGCGCTTCGAGCGCAAGGGCGTCGCGGACGGCGTGCTGGTCTACGACGAGTACGCGTACCACCCGACCTCGATGACGCTGGCCCTGCAGACGCTGCGCGAGGTGGCCGGCGAGGGCCGGCTGATCGTGGTCTTCCAGCCGTACCGGCTCTACCGCACCCGGGACCTACAGGCGGAGATGGCCGCGGCGCTCGGCATCGCCGACGAACTGGTGCTGCTGGAGGTGTTCGGCCCGGGCGAGCTGCGCCAGCCGGGCGAGGGCTCGGTCGCGCTGGTCGAGGCGGTGCCGCTGCCGGCCGACCGGAAGGTGTTCGTCGAGGCGTGGGACGACGTGCCGGCCGAGGTGGCCCGCCGGGCCCGCCCCGGCGACGTCGTGGTGACCATGGGCGCCCCGCCGATCTCGTTGATGGGCGACCAGTTGCTCGACGCCCTGCTGGCCCGTACCGGCGGGGCGGGCGACGCGGCGGCGGTCGGCACCGGCGTCGGCCCGGACGGCGCGGCGACCCCGGCCGGATGAGCCCCGGCCCGGCCCGCGGCCGGACCCGTGGGCAGGACGGCGGGGCCGGCCGGCGCAACCCGGTGCGGCGGTGGCAGCTAATCCGGGCCGGCGCGGACGCGGTGCCGCCGTCCACCCGGCGGTTCATGGCGCGGGCCCGGCAGCGTCGGATGCGGGCGGCGCTGCCCTGGGCGGTCACCGTCGCGGTGCTCGCCCTCGCCGGGCTGGTCGCCTGGACCGTGTTCGGCACCGGCCTGTTCGGGGTGCGCGAGGTACGGGTGGTCGGCGCGCGGCTGGTCACCCCGGTCGAGGTGCGCGACGCCGCGGCCGTCGCGGACGACACGCCGCTGGCGCGGGTGGATCTGGCGGCGACCGCCCGGCGGGTCGGCAGGCTCGCCCCGGTGGAGCGGGCCACGGTGGAGCGGGACTGGCCGGGCGCACTGGTGATCCGGGTGGTGGAGCGGACTCCGGCGGCGGCGGTTCCCCAGGGCGACGGGTACGCGGTGATCGACCGCGCCGGGGTCGTCTTCCGGACCGTGCCCCGGCTCCCCGACGGGTTGCCGGTGATCCGGGTCGACCGGCCGGCCCCGGACGACCCGGGCACCCGGGCCGGGCTGGCGGTGCTCGCCGCGCTCGGTCCGCGGTTGCGCGCGGAACTGGTCTCGGTGGACGTGGCCGGGCTGGCCCGGATCAGCCTGCGGCTGCGCGACGACCGGACGGTGGTCTGGGGGGACGCCACCCGGGGCGAGGAGAAGTCCAAGGTGGCCACCGCGTTGCTCGGTCGGAAGGCCGACACGATCGACGTCAGCGCGCCGGACGTGGTCACCTTCCGGTGATCCGCCGATCAGGAAAGTGAGCCACCCCGCTCCGGCCGGCGACACGCCGAAAAGGTCCTTGGCTCATCGCGCAGCGGCGCATACGTTGCCCGGAAGAGATCAGTGGTTGACATAGCTCTAAGCCTCTAGTAGAGGGTGAGGGTTTCGGTCGTCGACCTCGTCGGGCAAGCAATGCTCCACCGCTGGTCCGGCCAAGCCGTGTGGGGTCGGCCCATGCCAATCTCGAAGGGAAAGGACCGGAGATGACACCTCCGCACAACTACCTGGCGGTCATCAAGGTCGTCGGCATCGGGGGCGGCGGCGTCAACGCCGTCAACCGGATGATCGAGGTTGGGCTCAAGGGCGTCGAGTTCATCGCGATCAACACCGACGCCCAGGCGCTGCTGATGAGCGACGCCGACGTCAAGCTCGACGTCGGCCGTGAGCTGACCCGGGGGCTGGGCGCCGGCGCGAATCCGGACGTCGGCAAGAACGCCGCCGAGGACCACCGCGACGAGATCGAGGAGGTGCTCAAGGGCGCCGACATGGTCTTCGTGACCTGCGGCGAGGGCGGCGGCACCGGCACCGGCGGCGCGCCGGTGGTGGCGAACATCGCCCGCAAGCTCGGCGCGCTCACCATCGGCGTGGTCACCCGGCCGTTCTCGTTCGAGGGCAAGCGCCGCCAGGTGCAGGCCGAGGCGGGCATCGAGGAGCTGCGCAACCAGTGCGACACGCTCATCGTCATCCCGAACGACCGGCTGCTCGCCCTCGGCGACCGCAACATCTCCATGATGGACGCCTTCCGTACCGCCGACCAGGTGCTCCTCTCCGGTGTCCAGGGCATCACCGATCTGATCACCACCCCGGGTCTGATCAACCTGGACTTCGCCGACGTCAAGAGCGTGATGAGCGGTGCCGGCAGCGCGCTGATGGGTATCGGCAGCGCCCGGGGCGAGAACCGCGCCGTGGAGGCGGCCGAGGCGGCCATCTCCAGCCCGCTGCTGGAGCAGAGCATGGACGGCGCGCGCGGCGTGCTGCTCTCCATCGCCGGCGGCTCCGACCTGGGCCTGTTCGAGATCAACGACGCCGCGCAGCTGGTCACCGACGCGGCCCACCCGGACGCGAACATCATCTTCGGCGCGGTCATCGACGACGCGCTCGGCGACGAGGTGCGGGTGACCGTGATCGCGGCGGGCTTCGACGGGGGCGCGCCCGCGTACAAGGCGGTCGAGCCGGGCCGCAAGACCAACCAGAACCAGCCGGCCCAGCCGAGCACGCCGGTCACGCCGCCGACCACCATGGCCGCCCCGCAGCAGTCGCCGCGTCGGGTGCTCTTCGACGACGTCGACGTGCCCGACTTCCTCAAGAACGGGTCCTGAGTCGCACCGATGACCGACACACCTGCCCCGGTGCGACCCGACCGTCGCGCCGAGCTAGCGGCCGGGCTCGCCCGGATACGTACGCGGATCGCCGACGCCTGTGCGGCCGCCGGCCGGGACCGTGGCGCGGTGACCCTGGTCGCGGTGACCAAGACGTACCCGGCCGGCGACGTGGTGGCCCTCGCCGGGCTCGGGGTGACCGACGTGGGGGAGAACCGCGACCAGGAGGCGGCGCCGAAGGCGGCCGAGGTGGCGGCGGCCGGGGTCACGCCGCGCTGGCACTTCATCGGCCAACTGCAGCGCAACAAGTGCCGGTCGGTGGTCCGGTACGCCGACGTCGTCCAGTCGGTCGACAGCGCGCGGCTCGCCGCCGCGCTCGACGCCGCCGCCGCGGCGGCCGGCCGGGACCGGCCGCTGGAGGTGCTGGTGCAGGTGAGCATCGACGGCGACCCGGCCCGGGGCGGGGCGCTGCCGGACTCGGCGGATCCCGATCGGGGGCTCGACCCGGTGGCCGAGGCGGTCGCCGGCGCCGAGGCCCTGCGGCTGGGCGGGCTGATGGCGGTGGCTCCGTTGGGTTGGGAGCCGGAACGCGCGTTCGCCCGGCTGGCGGCGGTGGCGCAGCGGTTCCGCGACCGGCATCCGGAGGCGACCGTGCTCTCGGCCGGGATGAGCGGCGACCTGGAGACTGCGATCGGGTACGGCGCGACACATGTCCGCGTCGGGAGCGCGTTGCTCGGAATGCGTCCCACGCTGCGGTAGCCTGGCCGCGAGAGAAGCAAATTACATCAGTGTGGTTAGGAGCGGCGTTCCCGCAGCCCGGGGGCCGTGGTGAGCGGACCGCGAACCGCTCGCCGGGGATTGCCGATCCGGTCCGGTGGGCATGTTGTCCACTCGTGATCAAGCGACACGGCACGGGGGCGCGTGCCGCACGGCGGACGGAAGGGCGCGGGGATGGGTGCACTGCGCAAGGCGGGGGTCTGGCTCGGGCTCGTCGAGGAGGACGACGACCGGGCGTACGAGGACGGTGGCTACGACAAGGGTGGCTACCGGGACTCGCGCTACCGGTCGAGCCGGTACTCGGAGGAGTTCGCCGACGACGAGGACGAGGAGTCCGAGGAGCCGCCGGTGAGCCGTTCCCGCGTCGGCGAGCGCGGCCGGCTGTCCGAGCGCGCCACGAGCCGCGCCGTGGACACCGAGCGGGCCGAGGTGGAGCGCGAGCGTCCGGAGCGGACCGAGCGGTCCAGTGTCCGCTCCATCACCCGTTCCGGGGCCGGCGAGACCTCCGGCGCGCTGACGTACCACACCCGGGACAATCTCGCCCTCGCGCCGCAGGTGCAGTCACGGGAGCGGGCGGTGGTGGCCGAGGAGGAGCAGCGCTATCAGATCACCACGCTGCACCCGACCACCTATCGTGAGGCGCGCACCATCGGTGAGCACTTCCGGGACGGCGTGCCGGTGATCATCAACCTCACCGAGATGGACGAGGCGGACGCCCGCCGGTTGGTGGACTTCGCCGCCGGGCTCGCCTTCGGGCTGCGCGGTACGATCGAGCGCGTGACCAACCGGGTGTTCCTGCTCTCACCGGCGAACGTGCAGGTCACCGCGGAGGACAAGGCCAAGATCGCCGAGGGCGGCTTTTTCAGCCTGAGCTAGCCCGCTCGACCGAGGGACGTCGCCTGCCGTGTTGTCGATCCTGTTCCAGGTGCTCTACCTGCTCGCCTACCTCTTCCTGCTCGTGCTTTTGGCCCGTTTTGTCCTCAGCGCCGTGCTGGCCTACGGTCGTCGCTGGCAACCCGGTCGGGGCGCTTCCGCAGGACTGGAATTGGTGTGGAGCGTCACTGATCCGCCCCTACGCGCGTTGAGGCGGGTGATCCCACCACTGCGAATTGGTACCGTGAGCATCGACCTGGCCTCGCTTGTGCTCCTGGTTATCCTGTTCGTGCTGATGGAGCTCGTGTTTAGGCGGCTGTTCCTGGCTTTTGCCTGACCAGCGCGCTTTCGCGGCCGCAACTGACCCGAGGAGTTTCGATGCCGCTGACCCCGGCCGACGTCCACAACGTCGCCTTCAAAAAGCCGCCGATCGGTAAGCGGGGGTATGACGAGGAGGAGGTCGACGCCTTCCTGGACGAGGTCGAGCGCGAGCTCGCCCGTCTGATCGAGGAGAACAACGAGCTGCGCGCCCAGGTGGAGCGCGGCGGTCGGGGCGGCGCACCCGCCGGCCCCGGCGGCGACGCCCGGCTCGCGGCGGAGCTCAACGACGTCAAGGCCCAGCTCGACCGGGTGCAGCGGGACAAGGCGGCCGCCGAGCAGGCGGCCCGGGCGATGCAGGCCGAGCTGGAGCAGGTCCGCGCCCAGGGCGGCCCGGCCGCCTCCGCCGCCGACGGCGAGCAGCAGGCGCTGCGGGTGCTGATGATGGCCCAGCGCACCGCCGACGACCACCTCTCGGACGCCCGCCGCGAGGCCGACCAGCTGCTCTCCGAGGCGCGTACCAAGGCCGAGGAGGTCACCCGGGAGGCTCGCGCCAAGGCCGACGCCCTCGAGCGGGACGCCCGCCAGCGGCACCAGGAGGCCATGGGCGGCCTGGACGCCAAGCGCACCGCGCTGCAGAAGCACATCGAGGAGCTCAAGCAGTTCGAGCGCGAGTACCGCACCCGCCTCAAGGCGTACCTGGAGAGCCAGCTGCGTGACCTCGACGGTCGCGGCCAGGGCCTCGACGCCGAGATCAACCGCGCCGAGGGCAGCCGTGCCGCCGGGGGCAGCAACGGTCTCGCCACCGCCGGCCTGGCCGGCTCCTACGGTGGCGGTCGCGCCGGCTCGCTCGAGTCCGGCCGCTGATCCCGCCGTCGGCGGCCGTCGGTTGACGGCCGCGCCGACTGCGTAGACCGACACGACGCGGCGGGGGTGAGTCGTGATATTCGCCAGTGTCCTGCTCATCCTCGTCGCGGTCGTGCTCCTGGTGGTCGGGTTGGCCAACGGGTCCAGCCCGCTGTTGACCACCTCCATCGCGGCCAGCCTGCTGGCCGCCGTCGCCCTCGTCGCGGGCGCCCGCCAGGCGGCCGCCAACCGGGCCACGGCGGACCGGACGAACGGCCCCCGCATCCGGACCGAACCGGCCGGCACCCCGTACGGGGCCCGGCCCGGCGAGCCGGAGATCCCGGTTCAGCACATCCCGTCGACGGTCGTTGCCGGTGGGGACGGGTGGCGGCAACCGCCCGGCCCCCCGGTGGCCGACCCGAGCGAGCCGCCGACCGCCGACGGGCACGCCCGGCCCGGCCAGCGGGAGCCGTCCGACGGCGTCGGTGACGATCCGACGCCCACCTCGCCGGCCGGCGGAGACCCGCTGGACGACGAGCCGCCCGCGCAGCACGTGTCGCCGGCCGACCTCGACCGGCTGGCCCGGCTCGACGACCCGGTCCGGGTGGTCGACGGCCGCCCCCGGTTCCATCTGCGCGGATGTCTCCACCTGTTGGACCGGGACGACGAGGCGTTGCCGGTCGCCGAGGCGGTGGAGCTCGGCTTCACCCCGTGCGCCGGCTGCGCTCCCGCCACCGTCCTGCTCGCCGACGCCGAGCCTGGTTGATCATGGGTACCGTGGACGACTCGCTCACCATCGCGGTCCGGGTGAAGCCCGGCGTATCCCGGGCCCGGGTCGGCGGACGACACGACGGCCCGCACGGGCCGGCCCTGGTCATCGCCGTGACCGCTCCCGCCGTGGACGGTCGCGCCACCGAGGCGGCCCGGCGGGCCCTCGCCGACGCCCTCGGTGTCCGGCCGGCGGTGGTCTCCCTGCGGGCCGGTGCGGCCAGCAGGGACAAGCTCTTCCTGGTCGAGCGCCCGGCCGCCGGGTTGCCCGAGGTGCTGCGCCGACTGCGGGACGGGTCGGCCGAGTGAGGACTGCCCGGGCCGGCCGCGGATGACCCCCGGGCTCGATCTCGCGCTGCTGCTCGGCGCGGCGGTGCTGCTGGTCGCGGTGGGGGCGGTGCGCTTCTCCACCCGGCTCGGCGTGCCGAGCCTGCTGGTCTACCTCGCGCTCGGGGTCGGGATCGGCGAGGCCGGGCTGGGCATCCGGTTCCACGACGTGGAGCTGACCCGGATGCTCGGGTTCTGCGCCCTCATCGTGATCATCGCCGAGGGCGGTCTGAGCGCGCGGTGGAGCACCCTGCGCCCGGTGCTCGGGATGGCCACCGCGCTCTCCACGATCGGCGTGCTGGTCAGCATCCTGGTCGTCGGGGCCGTGGTGCACCTCCTGCTCGGGTTGGACTGGCGGCTGGCGCTGCTCTACGGCGCGGTGCTCTCCTCCACCGACGCGGCGGCCGTCTTCGCCACCCTGCGCCGGCTGCGCCTGCCACCCCGCCTGGTGGCCACCCTGGAGGCCGAGTCGGGCATGAACGACGCCCCGGTGGTGATCCTGGTGCTGCTGCTGTCCCGGGACGCCGTGGCGGCCCACCCCTGGTGGTACGAGGTTCTCCTGGTCGGGTACGAGTTGGGCGTCGGCACCGCCGTCGGGGTGGCCACCGGGCTAGCCGGCCGGTACGCGCTGCGCCGGGCCGCGCTCCCCTCCGCCGGGCTCTACCCGATCGCGGTGGTCGGCTTCACGGTGCTGGCGTACGCGGTCGGCGCGGTGCTGCACGCCTCGGGCTTCCTCGCCGTCTACGTCGCGGGCGTGCTGCTCGGCAACGCCCGGCTGCCGCACCGGCAGGCCATTCTCGGGTTCGCCGACGGGCTGGCCTGGCTGGCCCAGATCGGCCTGTTCGTCCTGCTGGGTCTGCTGGTCTCCCCGGGCCGGCTGGACGAGGCGGTGCTGCCGGCGGTGGTCACCGGGCTGGCCCTGGTGCTCCTCGCCCGCCCGCTGTCGGTGGTGGTCTCCGCGCTGCCGTTCCGGTTCCGCCGGCGCGAGCAGCTCTTCCTGTCCTGGGCCGGGCTGCGCGGCGCGGTGCCCATCGTGCTGGCCACCATCCCGCTGTCGGCCCGGGTGCCCGGGGCGGACCGGCTCTTCGACGCGGTCTTCGTGCTGGTGGTGATCTTCACGTTGCTCCAGGCGGGGACGCTGGCTCCGGTGGCCCGCCGGCTCCGGGTGACCGCGCCGGCCGAGGCCACCGAGATCCGGGTCGAGACGGCCCCGCTGGAACGGATGCGGGCCGACCTGCTCCAGGTGGAGGTGCCGCCGGGTTCCCGGCTGGGCGGGGTGCACGTGGACGAGCTGCGGCTGCCGGTGGGCGCCTCGGTGACCCTCGTGCTGCGCGATGGGGCAGGCTTCGTGCCCGGTCCGGGCACCCGGCTCAAGGTCGGGGACAGCCTGCTCATCGTCGCCACCGCCGAGGTGCGGGACGAGGTGGAGCGGCGGCTGCGCGCGGTGAGCCGCCGGGGCCGGTTGGCCCGTTGGTTTGGCGAGTACGGCGAGGATCGGGGCGCTTGATCTGCTAGCGTTCCCTTTGCCCCAATTTAGTGGCTATTTGGGGCTGAATCGCGGCGCTACGGTGCGGTACGTTGTCGGACGCCTGTACGTTCCGTATTCTTGCCACCCTCCGGAGTGCACGGTCCAAGTGGCCGTGCGCCCGTTTTGTACATGGGGGACACCGGTGCCGGTTTCCCTGCCCGGGCACCGCCGACCGCCGCGCTACGCGGCCGAGGGAGCTGACGATGGCGAAGCCAGTCGACACCAGGACCGCCGGTCGCAAGCCGGTGGCGAAGGCCACCCGCAGCACGGCGGAGACCGAGAAGATCCGGGCCGCCCTGGCGGCACGGCGGGACGAGCTGACTGCCGAGTACGATCAGACGCTGAGCGAGATCACCGAGCTGCAGCGCGATCGGCTGACCGACTCGGCCGGGGATGACCAGGCCGACACCGGCACCAAGACGTTCGAGCGGGAGCAGGAGATCTCCCTCGCCAACAGCATCAAAGAACGGATCACGCAGGTCGAGCGCGCTCTCGAGCGCCTCGACGAGGGTGGGTACGGCTGGTGCGAGCGGTGCGGGAACCCGATCCCGGTGGAACGGCTCGCGGCGTTCCCGTCGGCCACCCTCTGCGTGAGCTGCAAGCAGTTGGAGGAGCGGCGCTGACGCACGCTCCCCGGCGGCTTGACCGCCAGACGGTGAGGGTCACCGTCGCGAGCGTCGATGGGGAGCAGATGACCGCAGCACCGCCCGCCGGGTCCGGCACCGCCGAGTCGGGGCACGGCACGCCCCGTCGTCGGGCGGTCGGGATCCTCCTCGGCGTCGCCCTGTTCTCGCTCGTCGCCGACGTGGTCACCAAGCAGCTCGCGCTCTCGGAGCTCACCGGCCGGGGCCCGGTACGGCTGCTCGGCGGCGCGGTCTACCTCACCCTGACCCGCAACAGCGGGGCGGCCTGGAGCATCGGGTCCGGCCACACCTGGGTCTTCCCGCTGATCACCTGCGGGGTGATCGCCTGGATCGGCTGGATGGCGCTGCGGCTGCGCTCGCTGCCGTGGGCCGTCTCGCTCGGGCTGGTGCTCGGCGGGGCGCTGGGCAACCTCACCGACCGGATCTTCCGGGCGCCCGGGCACTTCGTCGGCCACGTGGTCGACATGGTCAGCCTCTTCGACCCGTACGGGCAGGTGTGGCCGGTGTTCAACCTGGCCGACAGCTCGCTGGTGTGCGGGGTGGTCCTGGCCGTGCTGCTGGAGCTGACCGGCCGGCAACGCGACGGCGGCCGGGCCGGCGCCGAGGCGGCGGAGTCCGTCGAGCCCACGTCCGCCGAGGCGGCCCACGGCGGCGAGCAGCGGGGGCGGGCATGACCTCCGCCTTCGCCACGGGTGGCGACCACCGGTCCCTGCCGGTCCCGGACGGCCTCGACGGGATGCGGCTCGACCAGGCCGTCGCCCGGCTCTTCGGGCTCTCCCGGACGGCCGCGGCGGCCCTGGTCGACGCCGGGGACGCGCTGGTCGACGGTGTGGTCCGGGCCAACTCGCACAAGGTCAAGGCCGGCTCCTGGCTGGAGGTCACGCTGCCCGCGCCGGCCGCCCCGCCGACCGTGGTGCCGCAGGCCGTGCCAGGGCTGACCGTGGTGCACGCCGACGACGACATCGTGGTGGTGGACAAGCCGGTCGGGGTGGCCGCCCACCCGAGCCCCGGCTGGACCGGCCCGACCGTGATCGGCGGGCTGGCCGCCATCGGCCACCGGATCTCCACCAGCGGCGCCGCCGAGCGGCAGGGCGTGGTGCACCGGCTCGACGTCGGCACCACCGGGATCATGGTGGTGGCCAAGAGCGAGCCGGCGTACACCGCGCTGAAGCGGGCCTTCAAGTACCGCGAGGTGGAGAAGCGCTACCACGCCGTGGTGCAGGGCCACCCGGATCCGTTGCGCGGCACCATCGACGCGCCGATCGACCGGCACCCGCACCACGACTACCGCTGGGCGGTGGTCTCCGGCGGCAAGCCGAGCATCACCCACTACGACACGCTGGAGGCGTTCCCGGCGGCGAGCCTGCTCGACGTGAAGCTGGAGACCGGGCGTACCCACCAGATCCGGGTGCACTTCTCGACGCTGCGGCACCCCTGCGTGGGCGATCTCACCTACGGCGCCGACCCGACGCTCTCGGCCCGGCTCGGGCTGGCCCGGCAGTGGCTGCACGCCCGCTCGTTGAGCTTCCTGCACCCGCGCACCGGCGCGGAGGTCACCTTCGTCAGCGACTACCCGGACGACCTGGCCCGGGCGCTGGAGATCCTTCGCGACTGACCCGCCCCCGCCCGCCCGCCAGACGAAGGAAACGCCGTGTCCGCCGACGTACCGCCGCGCCCACCCCGGCGCCGGCCGTCGCGGTCCGGCCTGCTCACCTGGATCGCGCTGGCCTGCGCGGTGGCGGTGCTGGCCGCCGGGCTCTGGGAGCGCCGCCGCGAGCCGGTCGGGGACCGCACGGTCGGCGAGGTCACCCGGGTCGGCGTGGCCGACGGCGACTCGATCCCGGACTACCAGCGCCGGGCCGCCGCCGAGCTGGCCGCCCTGGCCGCGCCGGCCAGCCCGGGGCCGGGCGACTGGGCCCTGGTCTCGTTCGCGGCGTACCTGACGCCGGCCGGGTTGGCCGAGGCGCTGGGCGGCACCCCGGTCGCCGCGGTGGTCGCCCGGCTGCCGCTGCCCGACCGGCAGACCGAGATCGTCCGGATCGCCGCGATGCGCCTGCCCGACGACGTGGTCGCCGGGATGGCCGAGGTGGCCACCCGTAAGGACCGGGAGGCCGCCGACTACCGGGCCCGCGCCGCCGCCCCGTCGGCCGCCGCCGACGCCGAGCTGCGCCGGGTGTACGACACCGGCGCGTCGGTCTCGGCCCAGGAGGCGGCCGCGTACCGGTCGGGCTGCGCCTGCGTGTACGCCGCCGTGGTCCGGGACACCCCGGACGCGCTGCGGGCCCTGGCCGCCCGCCCCGGCGTACGGGTGGTCGACGCCGCGCCGGAGGTGCGGCGGCTGGACCGTACCGTGTTCACCCCGCCGCTGCCCGAGCAGCGGGACGTCGTCCGGCCGCCGGCCGACACCGGACTGGCCGACCCGACCGCCCCGGGGCTGGGCGATTCGTCGGAAGCCGCACCGACGGTGAGCGGAGCATCACCCTCCTCCGGCGGGTCGCCGACCGGCACGGGGCCGCCGAACCCCGCTGCCACCTCCTGAGACACTGCCGTCGGCGGGCCACCGCCCCGAGTGGTGGCGAACGGGGACACCGGGGGAATGTGCGAAGCCGGGTGTGGTCCGAATAGGGTTTCGTTCGTAGCCTGTCAGGCAATGATCGATGGTGCTGGGGAGGGGCGAAGCCGTGGACGGCAGCGAGACCGGCTGGGGTCGGCCGGCTGAGCCGGCACCGCGATGGCGGGCGCTGCTCGACCGGGCCCGGCACGGCGGTCGCGGCGTGGAACACCACGCCGAGGCGGACCACCACGCCGAGGAGTACCCTCCACCGCCTTCCGAGCCGCTGCCCCGGCGTGGCGCCGGCACCGGGTGGACCGGCCGGGCCCAGCCCGTGCGGCCACCCGCGGAGCCGGCGTACGGCACCGAGCCGCCCTATCGGGCCGAGGCGGCCTACCGGGTGGAGCCCGCCTACCGGGCCGACCCGGGGTACGGCGCCGAGCCGCCGTACCAGGGGGCGCCGGCGTACCGCCCCGAGCCGGAACAGCGCGCCGAGCCGTCCTGGCGGGCCGAGCCGACGTACCGGGCCGGCCCCGAGCCGGCGCCGCGCGGCCGGGGCACCGCCTCCGTGGACGCCCGGTACGCGCTGCCCGACAACGGCCACCGGGCCGACCCGTCCCCGCCGGAGTCCCGGTACGCGCTGCTGGACCGGGGCCGCTACCGCCCGGAGGACCACCGGCCCGCGGAGCCGGCCCCGCTCGCCCCGGCCTACCCCGCCCCGCCCGCCCCTGACGGCTACCCGGCCCCGCCCGCCGCCGACGGCTACCCGGCCCCGCCCGCCGCCGACGGCTACCCGGCCCCGCCCGCCGCCGACGGCTACCCGGCCCCGCCCGCCGCGCGGGCCCGGGTCGAGTGGCGGGCCCCGGAGCCCGACAACGGGCTGGAGCGGGCCGTCGGAGTGCTCCGCCGCGAGCTGGGCGGCCCGCGGGTGGTCGCCTTCGCCAACCCGAAGGGCGGGGTGCACAAGACCACCGCGACCGTGCTCGCCGCCGCGACGGTGGGGAGCGTACGCGGGCGCGGGGTGCTCGCCTGGGACGACAACGAGCTGCGCGGCACCCTCGGGCTGCGGGCCGGCAGCGCCCGGCACGCCCGCACCATTCGGCACCTGATCCACGACCTCGCCCAGATCGAGATCCTGGAGGGCAACACCCTGCTGGAGCACCTCGACGACTACCTACGGCACGCCTCCGACGGCTCGTACGACGTGCTGGCCGGCGAGGAGAGCCCCCGGTTCGCCCAGCGGCTGGACCAGTTCACCGTCAAGCGGGTGTTGGAGCTGCTGCGGCGTACCCACGAGGTGGTCTGCGTGGACACCGGCAACAACGTGGAGAGCCCGAACTGGCGTACCGTCATGCAGGCCGCCGACCAGCTCGTGGTGACCACCGTGCCGCGCGAGGACGCGGCGTTCAGCGCGGACTGGATGCTCGACCTGCTGCACGAGGTGGGCATGGGTGAGCTGGCCGACAACGCGGTGACCCTGATCTCCTGCCCGACGCCGGGGCGCAGCGGGCTGCAGGACGACCTGGAGCGGCACTTCGCCACCCGTACCCGGGCGGTCGCCGTGGTGCCCTACGACCCGGCGCTGGAGACCGGCTCCTCGATCGACTACCACCAGCTCCAGGCGGAGACCCGGCAGGCGTGGCTCAAGGCCGCCGCGGTGATGCTGGAGCCGTTCACCCGTTGACCGCCACCCCGCACCGGCCCGCGGCCTGAGAGGATCACCGGGTGAGTCCGGACACCCCTGATCCCGAGCGGGCCGCCGACCTTCCCGGCCCGTCCGGCGCCCCCGACCGCCCGTCCGGCGGCCCGGCGGGCGGCCACCGTCCCGCGCCGTCCCCCGACCATCCGGCCGTCGACGGGCCGCCGGCCCTGGGCGACCCCTCCGATTGGCCGGGGCCCGGGCCGGTGCCTGCCGGTGCCCCGGTCGCCGGGCTCGGCGCGGACCCGCTCGCGCGTCCCGGCGCCGTTTCGGCGGCGCCCGGTGAGCCGTCCACCGCCGGCCGGGGCCGGTCGGTCTGGATCACGCTCGGCGCCGCGCTCGTGCTGACCGGGCTGGGCGCGCCGCTGGGGCTGCTCTGGGCGGCCGTGGCGCCGGCCACCCCGGTGCGGAAGACCGCCGAGGGCGCCATCTACGCCACGTCGCAGCCGGAGCAGCCGATCGCCGCGGACGGCTGGTTCAGCCTCCTCGGGCTCGGCTTCGGGGTGCTGGCCGCGATCGCGCTGTGGTTCCTGCTGCGCCGCCGGCGCGGCCCGGTGGGCCTGCTCGCCGGGATCCTGGGCGGCCTCGGCGCGGCCGTGGTGGCCTGGCAGCTCGGCCGCCGGATCGGGTTGGACACCTATCACCGGCTGCTGGCCACCGCGCCGGACGGGGCGGCCTTCACCAAGCCGGCCGACCTGCGGGCCGGCGGCGTGGACTGGTACCTGCACGTGCTGCCCGTGCCGTACGGCAATCTGCTGCTGCCCGCGTTCGGGGTGGCCGTGGCGTACACCCTGCTGGCCGGCTGGTCACGGTGGCCGTCGCTGCGGCCGGAGCCGGAGCCGTCGATCGAGGCCGGCTGGCCCGGCCCGGGGCTCGGCGGCTGGCCGCCGGCCGGCCCGGGGATCAGTTCGGCGCCGGAGGACCCGCCAGCTCGTTGAGCGGGACCGGGACCGCCCGGACGTGGCGCAGCAGCGCCGTCTCCCGGTTGAGCAGCCGCAGCTCGGCCCGCAGCCGGGCGGCGGTGTCGTCGATGGCGAGCAGGCGCTGCCGGTCGGCGACGGTCAGCGCGGCGGTGGCGGCGACCAGGTGCGACAGCACGGTGGGATCCTCCGGGAGCTGCTCGGAGATCTCCTGCGGGTCCGGCCGGACCAGGCTCAGGTACTGCCGGAAGACCGAGATCACCCGCGCGGCGAGCAGGTCGGCGACCTCGTCGGTGGCGGCCGGCTCGGGCAGCCACTCCACCTCGGCGGTCAGGTACGGCGCGGTGCCCTCGTCGACCTCGGCGATGCGGAACCGCCGGCGGCCCACCGTGACGATGTCGAAGCCGCCGTCGGCCAGCTCGGTGACCTGCCGCAGCTCCGCGGTGCAGCCCACCTCGTGCAGGGTCACGTCGCCGCCGGCCCGGCCGGCGCCGAGGGCCACCTCCCAGCCGGCCTGGATCGCCACCACTCCGAACTCCCGGGGGGCGCCCTCCGGCAGCCCGACCAGGTGGCGCACCAGCGCCCGGTAGCGTTCCTCGAAGATGTGCAGTGGGAGGACCAGCCCGGGAAAGAGGACCGTCCCGAGCGGAAACACCGGCAGCCGTGCGGTCACGCGTCCGAGCGTAGCCCGACCGCGCCGGGTCGACGTGTCCCGGCTCACCGTCCCGCCGTGCGGGCAGCCCCGGCCGGCCCCCGGCCGGCCCGCCTAGACTCGCAGGGGTGTTGACTCGGATCGACCTGCGCGGCGGCACCCCCGACCCGCGCCGCCTGCTGCCCCGTGCCCAGCTCGACGTGTCGGTGGCCGTCGAGCGGATCCGCCCCCTCGTGGAGGCGGTCCGGGAGCATGGATATTCGGCGATCCGGGAGGCGAGTGTTCGGTTCGACGGCGTCTCCCCGGAGTGCCTGCGGGTGCCGGTGGAGGCGATCCGCGCCGCCGAGGGGACGCTCGACCCGCAGGTCCGGGCCGCGCTGCTGGAGTCGATCAGCCGGGCCCGCAAGGTGCACGCCGACCAGCGCCGCGCCGACCACACCACCCAGGTGGTGCCGGGCGGCACGGTGACCGAGCGCTGGGTGCCGGTCGACCGGGTCGGCCTGTACGTTCCCGGCGGCCTGGCCATGTACCCGTCGACCGTGGTGATGAACGTGGTCCCCGCCCAGGCGGCCGGGGTCCGTTCGCTGGTGGTGGTCAGCCCGCCCCAACAGGACAACGGCGGCCTGCCCGACCCGCGGGTCCTCGCGGCCTGCGCGCTGCTCGGCGTCGACGAGGTCTACGCGGTCGGCGGTGCCCAGGCGGTGGCCATGCTGGCGTACGGGGCGGCCGTCGACCCGGCCGGGGCCGAGCGCTGCGCTCCGGTCGACCTGGTCACCGGCCCGGGCAACATCTGGGTCACCGCCGCCAAGCGGTTGCTGCGCGGGGTGGTCGGCATCGACGCCGAGGCCGGCCCCACCGAGATCGCCATCCTCGCCGACGACACCGCCGACCCGGCGCACGTCGCCGCCGACCTGATCAGCCAGGCTGAGCACGACCCGCTCGCCGCCAGCGTGCTGGTCACCCCGTCCCTGACGCTCGCCGACGCGGTCGACGCGGAGCTGGCCCGACAGGTGCCGGCGGCCAAGCACGCCGAGCGGATCTCCACCGCGCTGCGCGGCGAGCAGAGCGGCGTCGTCCTCGTCGACGACCTGGAGGCGGGCCTGCGGGTGGTCGACGCGTACGCGGCCGAGCACCTGGAGATCCAGACCGAGCACGCCCGCGACTGGGCGATGCGGGTACGCAACGCCGGGGCGATCTTCGTCGGCGCCTGGTCGCCGGTGTCGCTCGGCGACTACTGCGCCGGTTCCAACCACGTGCTGCCCACCGGCGGCTGCGCCCGGCACTCCTCGGGGCTCTCCGTGCAGTCCTTCCTGCGCGGCATTCACCTGGTGGAATACACCCGGGACGCGCTGCGCGAGGTGGCCCCGCACGTGGTCACCCTGGCCGGCGTGGAGGACCTGCCGGCGCACGGCCAGGCGGTCAGCGTCCGGTTCCCGGGGGAGACCTCGTGAGCGAGCGCGGCGAGGGAACCGCGAGCCTCCGCCCCGACCGGCCTCCGGCCGGCGGCATGACCACGCTGGCGGACCTGCCGATCCGGGACGACCTGCGCGGGCTCACGCCGTACGGGGCGCCGCAGCTCGACGTGCCGGTCCGGCTGAACACCAACGAGAACTCCTACCCGGTGCCGGAGCCGGTGGTGGACGCGATCGCCAAGGCCCTCGCGGCCGAGCTGCGCGACCTCAACCGCTACCCGGACCGGGACGCCGTGGCGCTCCGCGCCGACCTGGCGGCCTACCTGGGCCACGGGCTCACCGTCGACCAGGTCTGGGCGGCCAACGGCTCCAACGAGATCCAGCAGCAGCTGCTCCAGGCGTTCGGCGGTCCCGGGCGCACGGCGCTCGGCTTCACCCCGGCGTACTCGATGCACCCGCTGCTGGCGCTCGGCACCGGCACCGGCTGGCTCCCGGCCGAGCGTGGCGTGGACTTCGGGCTGACCGCGGCCGACGCGGTCGCCCAGGTCCGCGCGCACCGGCCGGACGTGGTCTTCCTCTGCTCGCCGAACAACCCGACCGGCACCGCGCTCGACCCGGCCGTGGTCGCCGCCGTGCTCGACGAGGCGCCCGGCATGGTGATCGTGGACGAGGCGTACGCCGAGTTCGCCCGGCCGGGCACGGTCAGCGCGCTCGCCGTGCTGCCCGACCACCCCCGGCTGGTGGTCACCCGGACGATGAGCAAGGCGTTCGGCTTCGCCGGCGGCCGGCTCGGCTACCTGGCCGCCGACCCGGCCGTGGTGCGGGCGGTGCAGCTCGTCCGGCTGCCGTACCACCTCTCCGCGCTCACCCAGGCCGCCGCCCGCGCGGCGCTGGCGCACCGCGACGCGCTGCTCGGCACGGTCGCGGCGATCATGCGGCAGCGCGACCGGATCGTGGCGGAGCTGCGCGCCCGGGGCCACCGGGTCGCCGACAGCGACGCCAACTTCGTGCTCTTCTCCGTCGGCGGCGACCAGGCCGCCGCCTGGCGTACCCTGCTCGACGCCGGTGTGCTGGTCCGCGACGTCGGCCTGCCCGGCTGGCTGCGGGTCACCGCCGGCACCCCCGCCGAGACCGACGCCTTCCTTTCCGCCATGGAGATGATTCAGTGGGAGCGCGAGGAGTGAGCTCGCGAGCCCCGCAGCCGCGACCGAAAGGCAACCGATGAGTCGCACCGCCCGGATCGAGCGGGTCACCAAGGAGACCAAGGTCCTCGTCGAGCTCGACCTCGACGGCACCGGTCGAGCCGAGATCAGCACCGGCATCGGCTTCTACGACCACATGCTCAACCAGATCGCCCGGCACGGCGGCTTCGACCTCACCGTGCACACCGTCGGCGACCTGGAGATCGACGCGCACCACACCATGGAGGACACCGCGCTGGCCCTGGGCGCCGCGTTCGACCGGGCGCTCGGCGACAAGGCCGGCATCCGGCGGTACGGCTCGGCCACCGTCCCGATGGACGAGGTCCTGGTCCGGGCCGCCGTCGACCTCTCCGGGCGGCCGTACGTGGTGCACGACGAGCCCGCGCTCGCGCCGTACATCGGGCCGGTCTATCCGACCAGCATGACCCGGCACATCTGGGAGTCGTTCGGTCAGGCCGCCCGGGTCACCCTGCACGTCGACGTGCTGCGGGCCGCCCGTCCCGGTGGCCACCCGGACGCCCATCACGTGGTCGAGGCCCAGTTCAAGGCGGTCTCCCGGGCGTTGCGCGAGGCCACCGCGGTCGATCCGCGCGCGCAGGGCGCGATTCCCAGCACGAAGGGTGCGTTGTGATGGGCAGGGCGCTGCCGACTTTGCTGCTGATCCTGGCCGGGGTGCTGGTCGGCGGGACGTTGTCGCTCCACAAACAGGGCGCGTCGCGCTTCAGCGTGGTGGTCACCGGCCTGCTCGCCGCGCTGGCCACCGCCGGTGGTCTGCTCTGGCTGCTGCCCGGGGAAGCGTGATGGCCAACCGGGTGGTGGTGCTCGACTACGGTTCGGGCAACCTACGTTCGGCCGAGCGTGCGCTGGAGCGGGCCGGCGCGGATGTCACCGTGACCGACGACCTGACCGTCGCCGCCGAGGCCGCGGGCCTGGTGGTGCCGGGCGTCGGCGCGTTCGCCGCGTGCATGGCCGGGATCGAGGCGCTGGGTGCCGGCCCGGTCATCGCCGAGCGGGTGGGAGCCGGCCGGCCGGTGCTCGGCATCTGCGTGGGGATGCAGGTGCTCTTCGAGTACGGCGAGGAGCACGGTGTGGTCACCAAGGGGCTCGGGCTGCTGCCCGGCGGGGTGACCCGGCTGCCCGCCGAGCGGCTGCCGCACATGGGCTGGAACACCGTCCACCCGCCGGAGGGCTCGGTGCTCCTCGCCGGGCTGCCGGCCGACGCCCGGTTCTACTTCGTCCACTCCTACGGGGTGACCGATCTCGCCGGGCTGGCCGCCGCCGGGGCGGCGGTGACCACCGCGGCGCACGGGAGCGACTTCGTCGCCGCCGTGGAGCGGGGTCCGTTGTCGGCGACCCAGTTCCACCCGGAGAAGTCGGCCGACACCGGCGCGCTCCTGCTGCGCAACTGGCTGGCGACGCTGTGAGCGCGACGGGCGCACCGCGGTCGGGAAGCACGGTGGCTCGGTGAGCAAGGAGCGGGCCCGCCGCCGGGAGGCCCGCGAGGCACAACTGGCGGCCGAACGTGCCGCCCGTCGGCGCCGGGTGGCCCGCCGGGAGTGGCGGCGGGCCCTGGTACGCCGGCTGACCCCGACCCTGCGGCGCGGTCGTACCGGCCGGCTGGCCCGGCACACCCGGGGCGAGCGCGCCGCGATCGTGCTGCTCACCGGGCTGGCACTGGTCGGCATCTGGAGTTTCGTCGACGACCTGGCGCTGCGGCTGGCCCTGGTCGTGTTGTTGCTGCTGGTCCTGCCGGCGATCGTGGTGATCGCCCTGGACCGTCGGACCTGAAGCGAGGAGAAGAGCTTGAGCCTCACCCTGTTGCCCGCCGTGGACGTCGCCGACGGTCAGGCCGTCCGGCTCGTGCAGGGCGCCGCCGGCAGCGAGACCGCGTACGGCGACCCGCTGGAGGCGGCCCTCGCCTGGCAGGCCGACGGTGCGGAGTGGATCCACCTGGTAGACCTGGACGCCGCCTTCGGCCGGGGTTCCAACGCCGCGCTGCTCGCCGAGGTGGTGGGGAAGCTGGACGTCAAGGTGGAGCTCTCCGGCGGGATCCGGGACGACGCGTCGCTGCGGGCGGCGCTCGCGACCGGGGCGGCCCGGGTCAACATCGGCACCGCCGCGCTGGAGGACCCGCAGTGGTGTGACCGGATCTGCGGCGAGTACGGCGACCGGGTGGCGATCGGGCTGGACGTGCGTGGCCGTACCCTCGCCGCGCGGGGCTGGACCCGCGAGGGCGGTGACCTGTACGAGGTGCTGGAGCGGCTGGACAAGGCCGGCGCCGCCCGCTATGTGGTCACCGACATCACCAAGGACGGCACCATGCGCGGGCCGAACCTGGACCTGCTGCGTGAGGTCTGCGCCCGCACCGACGCCCCGGTGATCGCCTCCGGTGGCGTCTCCACGCTGGACGACCTGCGTGCCCTGGCCACCCTTGAGCCGGCGGGCGTGGAGGGTGTGATCGCCGGCAAGGCGCTCTACGCCGGGGCGTTCACCGTGGCCGAGGCCCTCGCCACCCTGCGGGCAGCCGGGTGACGGCCGTCACCCGGCTCGGTTCGGGCGGCCCCTGGGAGGCCGCGTACGGCTACTCGCGGGTGGTCCGGGCCGGGAACCTGGCGGTCACCGCCGGCTGCACCGCCACCGTCGACGGGCGGGTGGTGCACGTCGGGGACGCGGCGGCGCAGACCGCCGAGGCGTTGCGCATCGGCCTGGCCGCGCTGGCCGAGGTGGGGGCGGGGCCGGCCGATGTGATCCGGACCCGGATGTACGTGACCAACCGGAGTCACGCCGACGAGGTGGGCCGGGCGCACCAGGCCGTGTTCGGTGCGGTCCGCCCGGCGGCGACGATGGTCGTCGTGGCCGGGCTGATCGACCCGGACCACCTGGTGGAGGTCGAGCTGGAGGCGTACCTCCCGCACCCTGATCCCGCTGCCGCCGGCGGGCCGGTGTGACGCGGGACTCGTTCCGGGGCGGTCGGCGCACCGGCTCCGGCCGCCGTGCAGGACGGGTTGGATAGGCTCGCGGCATGACGGTGGCGGTACGGGTGATCCCGTGTCTGGACGTGGACGCCGGGCGGGTGGTCAAGGGGGTCAACTTCCTCGACCTGCGCGACGCCGGTGACCCGGTGGAGCTGGCCGCGGCGTACGACCGGGCCGGGGCGGACGAGCTGACCTTCCTCGACGTGACCGCCTCGTCCAGCGACCGGGGGACCATGCTCGACGTGGTCCGGCGCACCGCCGAGTCGGTCTTCATCCCGCTCACCGTCGGCGGCGGCGTACGGGCGGTCGCCGACGTCGACACCCTGCTGCGGGCGGGGGCGGACAAGGTCGGGGTGAACACCGCCGCGATCGCCCGCCCGGAGTTGATTGCCGAGATCGCCGACCGGTTCGGCCGGCAGGTGCTGGTGCTCTCCCTCGACGTACGGCGTGCGCCGGCCGGCACCACGCCGAGCGGCTTCGAGGTGACCACCCACGGCGGTCGCCGGGGCACCGGCATCGACGCGGTGGAGTGGGCCCGGCGGGGCGCCGAGCTGGGCGCGGGGGAGATCCTGCTCAACTCGATGGACGCCGACGGCACCAAGGCCGGCTTCGACCTGCCGCTGATCGGGGCCGTCCGGAAGGTCGTCGAGGTGCCGGTGATCGCCAGTGGCGGTGCCGGCGCGGTGGCGCACTTTCCGCCGGCGATCGGAGCGGGCGCCGACGCGGTGCTCGCGGCGAGCGTCTTCCACTTCGGCGAGCTGACCGTCGGCGAGGTCAAGGACGCCCTGCGCGGCGCGGGCCACCCGGTGCGCTGACCGGGCAGCGAGGTCGGGTGCCGGGGTCAGGCCCGGCCGGACTGGCCCTCGGGGAGCGGCGCGGCATCGGGATCGAGCGGACCGCATACTCCTGGACCGCGGCGGCGTGGTCGTCCGCGTCGAGGCGCCAGTCGGACTCGCCCGGCGCGTGCCGGCGGCTCAGCACGCCCTGCACGGTGTCCACCGTGGTCCCCACCCCGGCGCTCGGCCGGGTGCGCCACAGCCGCTCACCGTCCGGCGTGATCCGGAACCAGCCGTCGGAGACGCTGACCAGGCCCGCGCCGGCCAGCCGGCGGACCGCGCCCTCCACCTCGTGCCGCTCGGGGATGGACCGGTTGAGGTGGTCGGCGGTGGAGAGGACGTCAGCGAGGCGGACGCCCTCCGGCCGGCGGGTGGCGGCCGACCGGCGGTGCCGGCCGGCGCCGCTCGCGATAACCAGTGCGACGAAGATCCAGGCGTCGGTCCTACGCCATCCGTTCTCCCCCATGCGGGAATTCTGCCCGGCGTTGACGGCGGAGGAAACACCCGGTTTCGTCGGGCCCCGTCACCGCAGCTCAGCGGGGTGCCGGCCGTCCCATTTCAGGGCTGCCGGCCCGGCTCGGCACGACGGCGGCGTGCCGGAGCGGGGGTCACGCCGCCTCGCCGGCCGGCCCCGGCGCCGGGCCGACCGCCGGCTCCACGGTGGACGGGAGCGGCTGCGCCGACAGCGCGAAGAGCGGGATGAACATCTGGGCGAGCGGCCCGATGGCGAGCGCGTACGCGACGGTGCCGATGCCGACCTTGCCGCCGAGCAGCCAGCCGAGCGCCAGCACCGTGACCTCGATGACGGTCCGGACCAGCCGGATCGACCGGCCGGGGCGGCGGGCCACGTAGCCGGTCATCAGCCCGTCGCGCGGGCCGGGGCCGAGCGCCGCGCCCAGGTAGAGCCCGGTGGCCGCGCCGTTGGCGATGATCCCGAGGGCCAGCATCCCGATCCGCAGCGGCAGCCCGCTGATGGGTGGCAGCAGGGCCAGGGTGGCGTCCACCACCAGACCGATCACCACGACGTTGCTGACCGTGCCGAGGCCGGGGCGTTGTCGCAGCGGGATCCAGAGCAGCAGCACGATGGCGCCGACCAGGATGGTGACCGTGCCGAACGAGAGCCCGGTCTGCCGGGCGAGGCCCTGGTGGAACACGTCCCACGGGTCGAGGCCGAGGCTGGACCGGATCATCAGCGCCATGCTGACGCCGTAGAGGGTGAGCCCGACATAGAGCTGGGTCAGCCGCCGAGCCGGCCGGTGCCGGAGATTGCCAATCGCTGCCATGCGTGCCACCCTAGGGTCCAATCCTGCCGAGAATAGAGCCAATTACGGAGGAGTGGCTATGACGAGTCAGGTCCGTGGCAGCCAATTGGCTCGACTGCTCGGTCAGTGGCACGCGCTGCCCGGCCGTCGTCGCAGCCCCGACTACGCCGCGCTCGCCGCCGCCGTCCGCGGCCTGCTCGCCGACGGCCGGCTCGCCCTCGGGGTACGCCTGCCGGCCGAACGGGAGCTGGCGGAGGCGCTGCGGATCAGCCGGACCACGGTCACCGCCGCGTACCGGGAGTTGCGGGACAGCGGCCACCTGGCCAGCCGCCGGGGCGCCGGGAGCTGGACCATGCTGCCCGGCACGCACCGGGTCGCCAGCACCGGGCTCTGGACCCCGCTCGACGACCGGGACATGATCGACCTCGGGGTGGCCGCGCTCGCCGCGCCGCCGCAGCTCATGGCCGCCGCCCGGGCCGCCGCCGAGGACCTGCCGCGCTACCTCGGCGGAGCCGGATACCACCCGACCGGCATCATCGAGCTGCGCGAGGCGGTGGCCCACGCGTACACCGGGCGGGGGCTGCCGACCAGCCCCGAGCAGATCATGGTCACCAGCGGCACCCAGCACGCGCTGGACCTCGTGCTGCGGCTGACCCTGTCGCCCGGCGGCGCGGTGCTGGTGGAGTCCCCGACATACCCCAACGCCCTCGCCGCGCTCTCCGCCCGCCGCGCCCGGATCACCACCCACGGCCTGGCCGGCGAGGGCGCCGGCTGGGACACCGACCTGCTGCTGGGCAGCATCCGGCAGACCCGGCCGAAGCTGGCGTACCTGATTCCCGAGTTCCAGAATCCGACCGGTCACCTGATGGGGACCGAGCTGCGCGAGCGGCTCGTCGGCGTCGCGCACGGCGCCGGGACCGACCTGGTCATCGACGAGTCCTTCGTGGACCTGCCGCTGGACGGGACCCCGTTGCCGCCGCCGGTCGCCGTGTTCGACCGGCACTCCCGGGTGATCAGCATCGGCGGGATGAGCAAGCCCTACTGGGGTGGGCTGCGGATCGGCTGGGTCCGGGCGTCCGCTCCGCAGGTGCAGCGGCTGGCCGCCGCGCGGGTCGGCGTCGACATGGCCAGCCCGGTGCTCGACCAGCTCGTCGCGGTGCACCTGCTGGCCGAGGCGGCGAGCATCGTGACCGCCCGGCGTACCCAGCTCGTCGCCCAGCGGGACGCGTTGGTCGGCGCGTTGGCCGAGCGGTTGCCCGACTGGCGGGTCGCCGTGCCGCGCGGCGGGGTCACGCTCTGGGCCGAGCTGGACGGTCCGATCTCCAGCGCCCTGGCCCGGGCGGCCGAGGAGGTCGGCGTACGCCTGGCGCCCGGACCCCGGTTCGGCCTGGACGGCACCCTCGAACGGTTCCTGCGGCTGCCCTTCACGTTGCCCGCCGCCGATCTGGTGGAGGCGGTCGGCCGGCTCGCCGCGGTCCGCTACGACCTGGACCGGGCCCGCCCGCAGTGGCGGGAGCCGTCCGTCATCGCCTGACCCGGCCGGCCCGGTGCCAACCTGCTTGGATCACGCCCACCGCGCGTCACCGGCTGCGAGACTGCGCAGGTGGCGAACGGCGGCGACACCCGGTGGGCGAGCGTGGTCCGGCTCGGCGCGCCGGGGTCGCGGACGACCCGGCTGGAGCTCTTCTACGACCTGGTCTTCGTCTTCGCGTTCCTCACCGTCACCGGACTGACCGCGAGTGAGCCGAGCTGGGTCAACCTGTTCCGGGCCCTGCTCGTGCTGGCGCTGCTCTGGTGG
This sequence comes from Micromonospora eburnea, assembly GCF_900090225.1. Lineage (NCBI taxonomy): Bacteria > Bacillati > Actinomycetota > Actinomycetes > Micromonosporales > Micromonosporaceae > Micromonospora > Micromonospora eburnea. Next base: position 5,263,871 of record NZ_FMHY01000002.1, on the reverse strand, counting down.
GCCTGGACCGCGTTCGCCGGCCTCGGCAACGTGGTCCGTGCCGACCAGGGCGTACTGCCGGTGGTCGGCTTCGTCAACGTGGCCGCCACCTTCCTGTTGGTGCTGACCATCCAGGGCGCGTTCACCAGCCGGCCCGGGAGAGTGAACGTCCCGCTCGTCTTCGCCCTCTGCTACTTCCTGGTCCGTGCGTCGCAGATCGCGGTCTTCGGTTGGGTGGCCCGGACCGACCGGGCCCAGTTCCGGCGCTGGCTCAAGCTCGCCGCCCTGCCGCTGATCGCCACGGCGCTGCTGGTTGTCGCCGGGCAGGTGCCGATCCGGGTCACCTCCGACGGCCTGGCGACCGGGTTGCAACTTGGCCTCTGGACGGCCGCGGTGCTGGTGGAGTACGTGGCGGGCGTCATGCTGGGCGGCGCGTACTGGGTGGTGGTCTCCGCCGGGCACTGGGCGGAACGCCACGCCCTGATGATCCTGCTCGCGCTCGGCGAGGCGATGATCGCGCTCGGGTTCGGACCGAAGGCGATCGGCGCGCTGTCGCTGACCGGGCCGGTGATGACCACCGCGGTGCTCGGCGTCGCGATCGCCTCGGTGCTCTGGTGGGCCTACTTCGACACGCTCGCCTGGGGGATGGAGCAGCGGCTGCACGCCGCCCGCGAGCCGCACGAGCGGGCCCGGATCGCCCGTAACGCCTACACCTACCTGCACCTGCCGATGGTCGCCGGCATCATCTTCTACGCCCTCGGGCTCAAGAACCTGCTCGCCGAGGCGGGGGCGCCGGAGACGCCGACGTGGGGGGAGCCGCTCGGCTTCTTCTGGGTGACCGTGCTCTACGGCGGGGTCAGCCTCTACCTGCTCAGCATCGTGGCCTGCGGACTGCTGGTGCTGCGCCGCCCGCGCTGGCCGCTGCTGCTGGCGACCGTGGCGATCCTCCTGGCCGAGCCGCTGGCGGCGGGGCTGCCGGAGCTGCTGGCGGTGATCCTGCTGGCGCTGCTGTGCGTCGCCGGCACCGTCGCCGAGACGCTGCGCGAGGACGGCCGGCGGCAGCAGATCCGGCAGCTCGCGCTGGAGGAGCAGGTCGCCGCCGAGGCCGAGCAGAGCCGCTGGCGCCGGCAGCACCTGTGACCGGTCCCAGGCGCGGCGGGGCACCTGTGACCGGTCCGAGGCGCGGCGGCACCTGTGACCGGCTCCGGGCGCGGCGGCGGCCGTGCCCCGGGACGGAGGGGCACGGCCACCGGCCGGCGCGGGACGACGGCTCCAGGTCGCGGCGCGGTGCTGGACGCGGCGAGCTGGAGTTGTCGAAGCTACAGTTCGGCGAGGCTGCCCGCGTACATCTTGTCGATCTCGGCGGCGAAGTTGCTCTCCACGCTCCGGCGCCTGATCTTGAGCGACGGGGTGACCTCGCCGTCCTCGATGGTGAGGTCGCGGGGAAGGATCGTCACCTTCTTGATCGTCTCCCAGCGGTTGAGCTTGGCGTTCAGCTCCGCCACGTAGCCGTCGACCATCGCCTGTGCCTCCGGCGAGGTGACGAGGTCGGTGTAGTCGCGACCCTCCAGCGGGCCGCCGGCCGCCCAGCCCTGGATCGCGTCCGGGTCGAGGGTGACCAGCATGGTGCAGTAGTTGCGGGCCTGCCCGATGACCACCGCCTGCGAGGTGTACGGGCAGATCGCTTTGAACATGCCTTCGATGTGCGACGGCGCGACGTACTTCCCGCCGGAGGTCTTGACCAGGTCCTTCTTCCGGTCGGTGATCCGCAGGTAGCCGTCGTCGTCGAGGCTGCCGATGTCCCCGGTGCGGAAGAAGCCGTCCTCGGTGAACGCGGCGGCGGTCTCCTCGGGCAGGTTGTGGTATCCGCGCATCACCGGCCGACCGCGGACCAGGATCTCGCCGTCGGTGTCGATCCGGCACTCCAGGTCGCCCATCGCCCGGCCCACGGTGCCGATGCGCGGCCTGCCCGGCGGGTTGACGAAGTTGCCGGCGCTGGTCTCGGTCAGGCCGTACCCCTCGGAGATGGGCAGGTTGGCGGCGGCGAAGAAGGTGGCGATCTCCTGGCTGAGCGGCGCCGCGCCGGAGACCAGCACCCGGATCCGGCCGCCGAGCCGGGCCTGGAGCTTGCTGAAGACGAGCCGCTCGGCCACCGCGTACCGCAGCCGCAGCCCGATCGGCAGCGGCTTGCCGGCCTGCTCCAGGGCGACCTTCTCCTTGCCCACCCCGACGCCCCAGGCGAAGATCTTCGCCTTCGCGCCGCCGGCGTCCTGCGCCGTGGTGACCACCTTGTTGTAGACCTTCTCGAAGACCCGGGGGGCGCCGCACATCAGCGTCGGCCGGATCACGCCGAGCAGCTCGACCAGCCGGTCCACCCGACCATCGACGTACGTGGGCAGGCCGACGTGGGTGACGCCGCAGAGCAGCGTCTTGCCGAACGAGTGCGACAGCGGCAGCCAGAGATACTGGAGGTCGTCGTCGCGCAGCAGGTCCAGCTCGGCCTGCGCCACGCCCTCCCAGCACCAGCCGCCGTGCAGCAGCTCGACGCCCTTCGGTCGGCCGGTGGTGCCCGAGGTGTAGATCAGGGTGGCCAGGTGGTCCGGGCCGATGCCGGCGACCAGCATGTCGATCAGATCCGGCTCGTTCTCCAACGCCCGCGCCCCGCGCGCCTCCAGCTCGGCCAGGGTGAGCTGCGGGACCGTGGCGGCCGGGTCCGGTTCGCCGTCGAAGAGCACCACGTGGGTCAACGCCGGCAGCTCCGCACCGGTGATCTTCGCCGCCTGGGCCGGGTTCTCGGCGAAGAGCACCCGCGACCCGGAGTCGGCGATGATGTAGGTCGCGTCCTCCGGCTCGGTGGTCGGGTAGACGGTCGTGGTGGCCCCACCGGCGCACATGATGCCGAAGTCGGTGACCACCCAGTCGAGCCGGGTGTTCGCCAGGATCGCCACCGGGTCCTCCAGGCCGACACCGAGCCCGTGCAGGCCGGCCGCGACCGCCCTGGCCCGCCGTCCGACCTGCTCCCAGCTCAACCAGACCGGCCCGGAGTCGTCGGGGGCCGGGTGGCCGAACGCGGGCTGGTCGGGGGTCGCCGCCACGCGCTTGAGGAACATGTCGGGGATGGAACGGTATGGAATATCGAGCGCCATCGCGGTAGCCGCCTTCGGGGGTGGACGGACGTGACGGGGGTCACGACATTTTGCGGTTACCGAAGAGTATTGCCTGTACCCGGCCAGCGGCTAGTCCTGGCGCATCGGGACGTCGTGCGTCGCGGTCAGGCGTACCGGGTCGCGGCCAGCGACCAGTCGTAGGTGGCCCGGATCCAGTTCCGCCGGGTGGTGAGGACGGCCCGGACCGCCTCGTCGGCCCCGGCGGCCAGCGCCGCTTCCCGCGCCGCGTACTCGGCCAGTGCCTCGTTGAACCGGGTGGCCGCCTCGCGCAGCGCGGCCGCCTCGCCCTGCCCGGTCTCGCCGACGATCGTCGCGACCAGGTTGTGCGCGTCCGGCGTGCCGGTGCGCTCCTTGCCGTAGGAGAACACGTCGTTGCACCAGCAGACCAGGTCGGCGGCGAGGGCGTCCAGCGCGGCCAGCGTCGGGTCCGCCCACCGGCCCGCCCCCGGCAGCCCGTCATGGGCCAGGTCGGTGAGGGTGAAGCTGGGCCGGGCGCCGCCGGTGTGCCGGCGCATCTGCACGTACTCGGCCACCCCGGGGATTCGGCGGTGCTCCCGGTTCGCCGCCTCCCAGAGCAGCGCCAGCAGGTACTCCCGCAGCTCGGAGACCAGGCGGAGCAGCAGGGCCGGCCGGCGCCGGGCGCGTACCCGCCGGCAGAGGTCGTCCAGCGCGACCCCGAGCGGTCCGACCCCGGTCGGGGCCGGCACCGATCGGTCGCCGTGCCGTTCGAGCACCGCCAGCAACTCCGCCACGGTGGGCGCGAGCCGGGTCGGGCTGGCGCCCAGGCCGTCCTCGTCGCAGGCGTCGTCCATCACGAACAGCCAGGAGATCAGGTCGGTGAGCAGGCGCAGCGCCTCCGCCGGCGCCTCCGGGCAGGCCCGGCCGGCCAGCTCCGCCGGGTTGGCCTCAGCGAGCCGGCGCAGCCCCGCCGGGCGGTCGATCAGGCCCAGCTCGCGTACCCACCCGGCGCTCTCGGCGGCGACCAGCTCGACGGCGTCGTGCCGGCGTGTCGGGAAGGGAGGCTCGCACAGTGCCGCGACCGCGAAGCTCCGCATCCCCGGCCCCCTGTCCCGTCGCCTTGCCAGTGCGGCGATGGGAATGCAGCGTACGGCAGCAGAGATCGGCGACGGTCGGTCAGGTGACGGACGACTCACCCTTCCCCGTGACCGGTTCCGCCCATCCGGTCAGAAGCCCAGGCGGGCCGTCCGCAGCCGCTTCGCCGGTGCCGCCGGCCCGTCCACCTGCACCCGTGCCACCCGCTGTCGGCCGGAAAGGAACAGCGCCAACTCGCCGGGGCTGCCCACCACCCGCAGCCGCTCGCCGCCGCGGCCGGCGGTGCGTTCGCCGTGGCCGGGCGCCTGGATCAGCAGATCCGCCGGGAAGCGTCGCAACGCCAGGCGGGCCAGCGTCGCGCCCCGCCTCCACAGCGCCGCCGCCAGGCCGGCCGGCAGGTCACGGGGCAGCCATCCCGGCCGCGCCCGGCGTACGTCCTCGTGGTGGATGAAGAACTCCAGGGTGTTGGCGAGCTCGTCGGTGAGCGGGTTGCTCACCGGGCTCCACACCGGCGGGTGGCGGACCCGGGCCACCAGGTCCGGGTACGGCCCGGCGGCCACCCGCCGGCGGACCGCCTCGCCGTGCCGGCGCAGCGGACGCAGCAGGACGCCGGCGGCGGCGTCCGGCCGGCGTTCCCGCACCACCAGGTGCGCCGCGAGGTCACGGGTGGTCCATCCCGCGTCGATCGTCGGCGCGTCCGGTCCCAGGTCCAGCAGCAGATCGGCAAGCGCCTCGCGCTCCGATCGGGCGTACCGCGGCATGGTTCGATCGTAGGCCCGCCGCCGCCCCGGCCGGTGGGACGTGACGGTGGACATATCCGGCCCGGGTCGGCGGAGGTGGTCCGGACCGGTAAGGATGTGGGAGAAACTTGCGGCTTACGGCGGGGGAGAGCGTGGCGAGCGGGACAAGTCGGGACGTCCTCGGCAGAGGGCTGCGGGTACTGGGTCGGGCCATCCGGGAAGAACCGCGGATCTTCGCGGTCGCGGTGACCGGCAGCGTGCTCTTCGGCCTGATGGTGATCGCCAGCGCGGCGGTGGTGGGCGCGGTCGTCGGCGAGGTGGTGGTCCCCGCCATCGCCCGCGGTTCGGTGGCCCGCGGCACGCTCGCGCTCGCCGCGGCCGCGCTGTTCGGGATCAGCGTCCTGCGGGTGGTCGGCATCTTCGGCCGCCGGCTCGGCGCCGGCTACATGCAGTACCGGATGCAGGCCACCTACCGCCGCCGGGTCACCCGCCGCTACCTGGACCTGCCGCTGTCCTGGCACCACCGCAACTCCACCGGCACCCTGCTGTCCAACGCCAACTCCGATGTGGAGGCCGCCTGGTATCCGATCGCGCCGCTGCCGTTCGCGGTCGGCACGGTGGTGATGCTGGTCGGCGCGGTGGTCTCGTTGTTCCTCACCGACTGGGCGCTCGCCCTGGTCGGCCTCACCGTCTTCCCGGCGCTGTTCGCGCTCAACGTGGTCTACTCCCGCCGGATGGCGCCCCGTCAGGCACGCGCCCAGCGGCTGCGCGCGGAGGTCAGCGGCATCGCGCACGAGAGCTTCGACGGCGCGCTGGTGGTCAAGACGATGGGCCGCGAGGCACAGGAGACCGACCGGTTCGCCGCCCGTGCCGGTGAGCTGCGCGACGCGCTGATCTCCGTCGGCCGGCTGCGCGGGGTCTTCGACCCGATGCTGGAGACCCTGCCCAGCCTCGGCACCCTCGCCGTGCTGGTGGTCGGCGCGATCCGGCTCCGGCAGGGCGCGATCACCGTCACCGAGCTGGTCAGCGTCGCCTTCCTGTTCACCGTGCTGGCCTTCCCGGTCCGGGCCATCGGCTGGGTGCTGGCCGAGCTGCCGCGCAGCGTCGCCGGCTGGGACCGGGTACGCCGGGTCCTCGACGCCACCGGCGAGATGCCGTACGGCGAGGCGACGCTCGACCCGGCCACGCCGACGCCGGCCACCCTCGCCTTCCACGACGTCCACTTCGCGTACGAGCCGGCCGAGGCGCACCTGCCCGGCGTCGAGGTGCTCGGCGAGGTCACCTTCACCGTGCCGGCCGGGAAGACGGTCGCCCTGGTCGGGCCGACCGGGGCCGGTAAGTCCACCATCGCCTCGCTGGCCGTACGGCTGGTCGATCCGGGCGAGGGAACGGTCACCCTGGACGGTGTCGACGTCCGCGACCTCACCGCCGCCTCGCTCGCCGCGAACGTGGCCCTGGTCGCCCAGGTGCCGTTCGTCTTCGACGACACCGTCCGGGCCAACATCACCCTGGACCGGCCCGGGATCGGCGACGAGGAGGTCTGGGCGGCGCTGCGGCTGGCCGAGGCGGACGGGTTCATCGCCGCGCTGGCCGACGGGCTGGACACCATGGTCGGCGAGCGGGGCACCTCGCTCTCCGGCGGCCAGCGGCAGCGGCTCACCCTGGCCCGGGCGCTCGCCGGGCGTCCCCGGCTGCTGGTGCTCGACGACGCCACCAGCGCGGTCGACCCGCGGGTGGAGGCGGCGATCCTGGCCGGGCTGCGCGCCCCCACGGATGGCGTCGCGCCCGCGTCGATCCTGGTGGTCGCATACCGGCGGGCCACCATCGCGCTCGCCGACGAGGTGATCTACGTGGAGCAGGGGCGGGTGGTGGCCCGGGGAACGCACGCTGACCTACTCGCCACCGTGCCCGGCTACGCCGACCTGGTCACCGCGTACGAGCAGGCCGAGCAGGAACGCGAGCAGAACCACCCGTACGACGAGGTCAACCCCCAGCTGACCTCCGGCCTGGAAGTCGAGGTTGACCGGTGAGCGCGAGGAGTGCAGCGGAGCGGAGCCCCGCAGTCGCGAACGAGAGGTCGGCACCGGTGAGCGCGAGGAGTGCAGCGGAGCGGAGCCCCGCAGTCGCGAACGAAAGGCTCAGCCGGTGAGCGCGAGGACGACCGTGGAGGCCGGGCAGTCGGCGGAGCAGACCGAGTCGACCTGGCGGACGCTGCGGCGCGGCCTGGCCCTCTCCCCGGAGCTGAAGACCGGGCTGGCCGGCACGCTCGGGCTGGCGCTGGTCTACATGGTCGGCCGGGTCGCGGTGCCGGTGGCCGTGCAGCGCGGCATCGACCACGGCATCGTGGGCGGCCTCGACGTGGACGTGATCTCGCTGACCGTGATCGCCACCGCCGCCGTGCTGGTGGTCACCACCGCCTGCGGTTATCTGATGATGCGCCGGCTCTTCACGGTCAGCGAGACCGCCCTCGCCGGGGTGCGTACCCGGGCCTTCCGGCACGTGCACGACCTGTCGATGCTGCACCAGCAGTCCGAGCGGCGCGGCTCGCTGGTCTCCCGGGTCACCAGCGACGTTGACCAGATCACCCAGTTCCTCCAGTGGGGCGGCGTGATCCTGATCGTCAACCTGGGCCAGCTCCTGGTGACCACGGCCGTCATGCTGGCGTACTCCTGGCAGTTGACGCTGGTGGTGATCGCCGCGTTCGCGCCGGCGGTGCTGGTGATCCGGGTGCTGCAGCGCCGCCTCGCCACCGCGTACGGCGTGGTCCGCCAGCGGACGGGCGCCATGCTCGGCGCCATCGGCGAGAGCGTGGTGGGCGCTCCGGTGATCCGGGCGTACGGGATCGCCGGGCGGACCGCCCGGCGGCTGGACGCGGCAATCGACGGGCAGCGGCGGGCCCAACAGGGGGCCATCCGGATCAGCATTCTGGGCAGCTCGGTGGGGGAGCTGGCGGCCGGCCTGGCCCTGGCCGGCGTGGTGGTGGTCGGGGTCAACCTCGGCGTCGACCGGACCCTGTCCATCGGCCAGCTCACCGCGTTCCTGTTCCTGGTGACCCTGTTCATCCAGCCGGTGCAGATCGCCACCGAGGTGCTCAACGAGGCGCAGAACGCGATCGCCGGCTGGCGTCGGGTGCTCGACGTGCTGGACGTCGCGCCGGACGTGGCCGACCCGGGGGAGCAGGGGCGGGAGCTGCCGCCCGGCCCGCTGGACATCCGCTTCGCGCAGGTGACCTTCGCCTACCCCGGTGGGCCGCCGGTGCTGCACGGGGTGACCCTGGACATCCCGGCGAAGAGCCGGGTGGCCGTGGTCGGCGAGACCGGCAGCGGCAAGACCACCTTCGCCAAGCTGCTCACCCGGCTGATGGATCCCACCGAGGGCGAGGTGCTGCTCTCCGGCGTGTCGCTGCGCCAGGTGCGGTTCGACTCGCTGCGCTCCCGGGTGGTGATGGTGCCGCAGGACGGTTTCCTCTTCGATGCCACGGTCGGGGAGAATGTTCGCTTCGCCCGCCCGGAGCTGACCGACGCGCAGCTCACCGCCGCCTTCACCGAGCTGGGGCTGGGGGACTGGCTGGACGGCCTGCCGGCCGGGCTGGACACTCCGGTCGGCGAGCGCGGTGAGGCGCTCAGCGTCGGCGAGCGGCAGCTCGTCGCGCTGGCCCGGGCGTACGTCGCCGACCCCGACCTGCTGGTGCTGGACGAGGCGACCAGCGCTGTCGACCCGGCCACCGAGGTACGCCTGCAGCGCACCCTGGACGCGGTCACCCGGGGACGGACGACGCTCGCCATCGCCCACCGGCTCTCCACCGCCCAGGCCGCCGATGAGGTGATCGTGGTGGACCGGGGCCGGATCGTCCAGCGTGGTCCCCACGACGAGCTGGTCAAGGACCCCGACTCCGTCTACGCCCTGCTCTACGCCTCCTGGCTCGAACAGACCCGCTGACCCGGCGCCCCCCGTCGGGTTGATCAAGACGTTCGCGTCGGAATCCGGCCGCCCGGAGACGCGAACTCCTTGATCAACCCGGCGGGGCGGGCAGCGGGCCGGTCAGGTAGCGCTGGATGGTGGGTGCGATCGCGGTGACCAGGGTCTCCGGGTCGGCGGAGGCGGCCGGTTCGAGCCGGATGACGTACCGCATCATGGCCAGCCCGATCAGCTGACTGGCCACCAGCGACCCGCGCAGCGGCAGTTCGGCCGGGTCGACGTCGAGGTTGTCGAGCACCCGGCGCAGCACCTGGGTGGTCAGGAACTCCCGGAGCAGCCGCGCGGTCCACTCGTTGCTGAGCGCGGAGCGCAGCAGCGCCACTCCGGCGGTGCCGGCCGGCGAGTCCCACAACCCGAGAAACAGCCGGACCAGCCGCTCGCCGATGCTCGCGCGCTCCCCGGCGAACACCTTCGGCAGCAGCTCACGGGGGTCGAACGGTGAGTTCATGGCGGCCAGGAAGAGCTGGTCCTTGGTGCCGAAGTAGTGGTGCACCAGCGCCGGGTCCACCTGGGCGGCGGCGGCGATGCCCCGGATGGACGCGCCGTCGAAGCCGCGTTCGGCGAACGCGGACCGGGCCGCGTCGAGGATCGCCTCCCGGGTGCCCGGGTTGCCCGGTCGTCGTCCGGTACGCCGCGCCATCGCCGCCCTTCGTTCGTTCCGTCACCGCGCCGGTGCCCGCCCCGCCCGGGGCGGGCCACCGGCGGCGTCAACCGCTGCGCCGGCGCAGGGTGGCCGCGGCGAGCACCAGGGCCGCCACCGCAGCCCCGGCCACGACCGCCACGTCCCGCCACATGGTCCCGGTCGGCTCGGCGTGCGCGCCGACCTCCTGCAGCGCCTCGACCGCGTACGACAGGGGCAGCGCGTCGCTGATCGCCTGGAGCCAGCCGGCCATCTGGTCCCGGGGCACGAACAGCCCGCACAGCAGCAGTTGTGGCGCCACCACGATCGGCATGAACTGTACGGCCTGGAACTCGGTGCGGGCGAAGGCGCTGCAGAACAGCCCGAGCGCGACCGCGAGCACCGCGTTGACCGCGGCGATCATGATCACCAGCCCGCTGCTGCCGGCGGTGCTCAGCCCGAACACCCAGTACGCCACGGCCGAGGCGATGGTGGCCTGCGCCACGCCGGCCAGCCCGAACGCGATGCCGTAGCCGAAGAGCAGGTCGAGCTTGCCCAGCGGCGTGGTGAGCAGCCGTTCCAGGGTGCCGGTGGTGCGCTCGCGCAGCATGGCGATGCTGGTCACCAGGAACATGATGATGAACGGGAAGAAGCCGAGCATGACCAGTGCCACCCGGTCGAAGACCGTGGGCTGCCCCGGCGGGTGGGGCTGGTCGACGTACATGAAGTAGACCAGGGTGAGCAGCACGATCGGCACCGCCACCAGCAGCGCGATGGTGCGCTTGTCGTGCCGGAGCTGACGCAGGATGCGACCGATGGTCGCGGCCAGGATCCGTGGGTTCACGACGACTCCGCCCCGGCGTGGCCGTCGCGGCCCGCCTCGCTCGCTCGGATCAGCCGCAGGAACGCCTCTTCCAGGTCCTGTACGCCGGTGGTGGCGCGGATCGCGTCCGGGGTGTCGTCGGCGATCAGCCGACCGTCCCGGATCAGCAGCAGCCGGTCGCAGCGGGCCGCCTCGTCCATCACGTGACTGGACACCAGCAGGGTGGTGCCGGCGGCGGCCATGGCGTGGAACCGGGCCCACAGGTCGGCCCGGAGCACCGGATCCTGCCCGACGGTGGGCTCGTCCAGGATGACCAGCTCCGGGTCGCCGACCAGGGCGCAGGCCAGCGAGGCACGGCTGCGCTGCCCGCCGGAGAGGGTGCCGACCAACTGGTCGGCGGCGTCGGTCAGCCCGACGTCGGTCACCGCGCGGTCCGCCTCGGCCCGGCCGCGCCCGTGGAGCGCGGCGAAGTAGCGCGCGTTCTCCCGCACGGTCAGGTCGGCGTAGACGCTGGGCGCCTGGGTCAGGTAGCCGACCCGCTGTCGCAGCTCCGCCGCGCCGGCTGGCCGGCCGAGCACGGTCACTGTGCCCGAGCTGATCGTCTGCACCCCGACGATCGCCCGCATCAGGGTGGTCTTGCCGCTGCCGCTCGGTCCGAGTAGCCCGGTGACCGTGCCCCGGGGCACCGCGCAGGAGATGCCCTGAAGCACCCGCCGCCGGCCCCGGTCGACCACCAGGTCACGGACCACGACTGTGCCGTCCATGCCCGCCTCCAAGAACTCACCATGCGTTGAACTCAACGCTAGTTGAGTTTCATCCTTCCGCGCAACGGTTGACTTCGAGCGCGCTCGAACTGGAACCCTTGACGGGTGGACATCAGCACGCGGGAGACGAGCCTCAGCGTCGGTGAGGCGGCGGAACGGGTCGGCCTGACCACCTACACGCTGCGTTGGTACGAACAGGAGGGGCTGGTCGCCCCGGTCGGACGGGACTCCGCCGGTCGTCGGCGATACACCGAGTCCGACGTCGACTGGCTGTTCCTGCTCACCCGGCTCCGGCGGACCGGGATGCCGGTGCGGGACATGCGCCGCTACGCCGAGCTGGCCCGGCAGGGCGACCGGACGCTGGGCGCCCGGCGGGCGCTCTTCGAGGCGCATCGGGCCCGGGTGCTGGCCCGGATGGCCGACCTGAGGGAGGACCTCAAGGTGCTCGACTACAAGATCGACGCGTATCGCCGGGCGGAGGCGGAGCTGGCCTGATCGGGCCGGCGGGCCCGGGGAAAGGTACCCCCGGGCAGCAATGCGATTGGGTCGGGCACTAGCCATCTCACCGGACACCAGCTCCGGCAACGGTCATTGCGTCGAAGATCGGACTCCGGCACCATGTCGCGGTGGGTCCCCCTGCGCTGCCCGAGACCGGATTCCTCGACGAGTGGGCCGCCCGTCTGCGGCAGGCCGCCGATCGCCCGGTGGTGGGCATCATGCTGCGCGGCAGCCACGCCCGACGGGCCGCCACCGAGCACAGCGACGTCGACGTCGACGTGCTGGTCGCCACCGAGGAGCCGAACGGCGACCTGCTGTCCGGCGCTGACCGAGCGGCGGACGGCCCGTCGATCCCCCGGCCGGCGGTCCCGCCGGGCGTCGCCTCCCGGGCCGCCGACCCGTACGCCGTGCGGCGGGCCTACCTGGCCGAGTTCGAGGGCCGCCTCGTGCACGTCTCGGTGGCCGCCCGGGACGTCCGGTCCTGGGTCGAGCGGCTCGGCCAGCCGGCCGACTGGGCGTTCGGGCTGCCGGTCACCGCGCCGGCCCGGCTGATCTGGGCCACGCCGGAGTGGCGCCGGCGGATCGACCTGCCGGTGCTCTGCCAGCCCGCCGACGAGCCCCGGCTGGAGGAGCTGATCGCCACCCTCGGCAAGATCGCCGCCGCCCGGTGGGCCGACGACCCGCTCGGCGTCCGGCTCGCCGCCGCCGACCTGGCCCGGCTCTGCCCGTCCGTGCTGCGGCTGGTCAACCCGTCGGTCCGGGTGGTGTCCCGCCGGGACGCCCTGGCCGCCGCGCTGGACCTACCGGTCGCCCCGCCCGGCTACCGCGACGACATGCTGCGCTGCCTCGGGCTGCGCCCCGGCACCACCGGCGAGGTCGCCGCCGCCGCCGGCCGGCTGGTCACCGGGGCCGTCCCGCTGGTCCGCCCGTACGCCGAGGAGATCGCCGCGGTGGCCGGCGCCGACCTGGCGGAGGCCCTGGTCGACGGCCGGCTGGACCGCTACCTGGCGCAACTGACCCGCGCCCTCGGCCGTCCGGGGGCCACCTCTCGGGACACGTCGGCGGTGCCGACGCCGCGTGCGGGAGAATGGCTCACCGTGCCCGCCTCTGATGCGCCGGTGACCGGCGCCCCCGCCAGCTCCGGTGACGCCGCGGCCTCCGGCCCGGCCCGCCCGTCCCGGCTCGACCCGGCCATCGCGGCTCGGCTGCGCCGCACCCCCGACGGTCTGGTGGCCGCGGTGGTGCGCCAGCACGACTCGGGTGAGGTGCTGATGGTCGCCTGGATGGACGACGAGGCGCTGCACCGCACCCTGACCTCCGGCCGGGCCACCTACTGGTCGCGCAGCCGCCAGGAATACTGGGTCAAGGGCGACACCTCCGGCCACCACCAGTACGTCCGCTCGGTCGCCCTGGACTGCGACGGGGACGCCCTGCTGGTCAGCGTCGACCAGGTCGGCGCGGCCTGCCACACCGGGCACCGCACCTGCTTCTTCACCGAGCTGCCGGTCAGCTTCCCGGAGGCGACATCATGACGGACGGCACGGTCAGCCCGGACCAGAGCGGCTTCGCCGAGCTGGCGTCCCGCTGGCGGGTCGCGCCGGTCACCCGGCGGCTGCTGGCCGACGCGGAGACCCCGGTCGGCGTCTACCGCAAGCTCGCCGGCGGCCCCGGCACCTTCCTGCTGGAATCCGCCGAGCAGGGCGTCGGCTCGGCCGGGATGGCCTGGTCCCGTTACTCGTTCATCGGCGTACGCAGCAGCGCCACGCTGACCGAGCGGGACGGCGCGGCGGCCTGGACCGGTGTGCCGCCGGCCGGCGTACCGGCCTCCGGCGACCCGGTGGTCGTGCTCCGCGAGACCGTCGCCGCCCTCGCCGGCCCGGCGTGGGACCCGGCCAGCGGTATGCCGCCGCTCACCGGGGGCATGGTCGGCTACCTCGGGTACGACCTGGTCCGGCGCTTCGAGCGGCTGCCCGAGCTGACCGAGGACGACTTGGACGTGCCCGAGCTGGGCCTGATGCTCGCCACCGACCTGGTGGTGCTCGACCACTACGAGGGGTCGGCGATCCTGGTCGCCAACGCGGTCCTGCCACCGTTGGACGCGCCGGGCCGGGAGGCGCTGGTCGCGGCGGCGTACCACCACGCGGTGGGGCGGCTGGACGCGATGACCAGCGCCCTGTCCCGGCCGATTCCGCCCATGATCTCGACGGTGGCCCGGCCCCCGGCCGGCGAGGTGGTCAGCCGTACTCCGGACGGCGGCTACCCGAAGGCGGTGGCGGCGGCCAAGGAGGCGATCCGGGCCGGCGAGTGCTTCCAGATCGTGCTCAGCCAGCGGTTCGAGCGGGACACCCAGGCCGATCCGCTTGACGTCTACCGGGTGCTGCGCACCACCAACCCCAGCCCGTACATGTACCTGCTGCGCTTCGACGGCTTCGACATCGTCGGCTCCTCGCCGGAGGCCCACCTGAAGGTGAGCGCCGGCGCGGGCGGGCGGCGGCGGGCGCTGCTGCACCCGATCGCCGGCACCCGGCCGCGCGGCGGCTCCCCGGAGGCGGACGCCCGGCTCGCCGCCGAGCTGCTCGCCGACCCGAAGGAACGGGCCGAGCACGTCATGCTGGTCGACCTGGGCCGCAACGACCTGGGCCGGGTCTGCCGGCCGGGCACGGTCGAGGTACCGGAGTTCGCCACCATCGAGCGGTACAGCCACGTCATGCACATCGTCTCCACCGTGGTGGGGGAGCTGCGCGCCGACCGCACCGCCTTCGACGCACTCGCCGCCACCTTCCCCGCCGGCACCCTCTCCGGGGCGCCGAAGGTGCGGGCCATGGAGATCATCGAGGAGTTGGAGCCGGTCCGGCGCGGCCTCTACGGTGGCACCGTCGGCTACTTCGGCTTCGGCGGCGACCTGGACATGGCCATCGCGATCCGTACCGCGCTGATCCGCGACGGCCGGGCCTACGTGCAGGCCGGGGCCGGGGTGGTGGCCGACTCCGATCCCGCCGCCGAGGACCAGGAGACCCGGAACAAGGCCGCCGCGGTGCTCGCCGCCATCGCCGCCGCCGAGACGCTGAGGCCAGCCCGGTGAGCGCGAGGAGTGCAGCGCAGCGCAGCGGAGCGGAGCCCCGCAGTCGCGAACGGAAGGCGGTACCGGTGAGCGCGAGGAGTGCAGCGGAGCGGAGCCCCGCAGTCGCGAACGAAAGGCGGAACAGATGACGGCGTCCGCCACCAGGACTCCGGCCGCGCGGGGCCGGCGCGAGCTGACGTACGCGGTGTTGCTCTGCCTGGCCGGGGCGGGCCTGGCGCTGTGGGCGGTGACCCGGACCTGGTCGGTCGAGCTGGTCGCCCGGGGCCCGCTGCCGCCGGTGCGGCACGCCCGCACCGGCGCGGACCTGCTGCCCTGGGCCTCGGCGCTGGCCCTGGTCGGGCTGGCCGGCGGTGGCGCGGTGCTGGCCACCCGGGGCCGGGTCCGGCGCCTGTTGGGCGGCCTGCTGACCCTGGTCGGGCTGGCCGTGGCGGCCGGCGGTGGGTACGGCCTGACCGCCGACCTCGGCGGCGGGGTGAGCCGGCAGTGGCCGGCGCTGGTGCTGCTTGGTGGGCTGATCGCGGCGGTCGGCGGAGGGTTCACCGCGCTGCGTGGCGGCGGCTGGCCGGCGATGGGTGCCCGATACGAGCGGTCGGCCCGCCCGCCGGACCCGGCGGGCGCCGGACGGCCGGTGGTGGAACGGGGCACCCGGGACGCCTGGGAGGCGCTCGACCGGGGCGAGGATCCGACGGTCAGCTGACCGGCAGGTCGTCCCGCGCGTCGCGGCGCTTCCGAGCCGCGGCCCGGGCGGCGCCCAGCTCGGCGACCAGGCGGTCCAGTTCGCGGCGCTGCGCGGCGCGCGCCCGGTCGGCGCAGACCGCCTCCCAGGCGTTGCCGCGGGCGGTCCGCATCCGGCTGTCGCCGATCACGGCGCGTTCGACCGTGTGCACCACGCCGACGGCGAGCGACGCGACGGTCCGGGAGATGGTGGTGAGCCCGATGTGGTTCGGCCCGTTGGCGCTCATGGTCACCCCGCACGAGTTCGTTGACGCCGGCTGACGGGCGCCCTATCGAGTCTGCCCGATCGGAATCCTGCCGGGCTCGCGTTTCGCCGCCGTGACGTCCAGGTCAACAGTCCGACAGCGGGGGCGACCTGGGCAGGGGCGTTCGTCCTTGAGCTTGCTCACAACATCGAGGATGATCACGGTCCTGCGCGCCCGGGGTGGCCCGTGGTGAGATAGGGCATGGGCGTTGATCGATGCGGCGGTCGGGTCGCGGCGTGGCCGGGGTGGCGCCGGCCGCCGGCCGAGGTGGCACTGTGTGACATCCCGTTCACCGAGGCTGGTCATCATGCCACAGCCCATGTGGTGAGGAGCGCCATACCCCCGGCACTTGTCGCCAGGTGGCGCCCCCTAGCATCGGCCCATGACACCCGGAGAGGGGAGTCCGTTGGTGACTGCTGAGCATGCGCACGCGGAGGGGGACGACGCCGGTCCGGCGGCGTCCACAGGCGTACTGGACGAGATCCTGGCCGGGGTGCGCGAGGACGTGGCCCGGCGACAGGCGCAGGTGCCGCTGGAGCGGATCCGTGAGCTGGCCGCCGCCGCGCCGCCGCCGCTGGACGCGTACGCGGCCCTGCGCCGGCCCGGGGTGGCGGTGATCGCCGAGGTGAAGCGCTCTTCGCCGTCCAAGGGGCGGCTGGCCGAGATCGCCGACCCGGCCGACCTGGCCGGCGACTACGCGGCCGGCGGCGCGCGGGCGATCAGCGTGCTCACCGAGGGCCGCTGGTTCGGCGGGTCGCTGGCCGACCTGGCCGCCGTGCGGGCCGCGGTCGGCATCCCGGTGCTGCGCAAGGACTTCGTGGTCTCCAGCTACCAGGTGCACGAGGCACGGGCGCACGGCGCCGACCTGGTGCTGCTGATCGTCGCGGCGCTGGAGCAGAACGCGCTGGTCGGCCTGCTGGAGCGGATCGAGTCGCTCGGCATGACCGCACTGGTCGAGGTGCACACCGAGGAGGAGGCCGACCGGGCCCTGGAGGCCGGCGCGCAGGTGATCGGCGTCAACGCCCGTGACCTGCGTACCCTGGAGGTCGACCGCTCGGTGTTCGAGCGGATCGCGCCCGGCCTGCCGAGCAGCGTCGTCAAGATCGCCGAGTCCGGCGTACGCGGCCCGCACGACCTCATCCGGTACGCCTCGGCCGGCGCCGACGCGGTCCTGGTGGGCGAGGGCCTGGTCACCCAGAAGAGCCCCCGCGAGGCGGTCGCCGAGCTGGTCAACGCCGGCAACCACCCGGCCACGCCCCGCCCGGTGCGCTGAGCCGCGCCGGTCCACACGCAGCGAGAGGACAGCGCGATGACCGCTGACGCCCCGGCCGCCCGGGTCCCCGACGCCGCCGGTCACTTCGGCCGGTTCGGTGGGCGATTCGTCCCGGAGGCGCTGGTCGCGGCGCTCGACGAGCTGGACGCGGCGTACCGGAAGGCGATGACCGACGAGGCTTTCCTCGCCGAGTTCGGCGCCCTGCTGCGCGACTACGCCGACACCCCCTCGCCGCTCTACCAGGCCCGGCGGTTGTCCGCGAAGGCCGGGGCGCGGATCCTGCTCAAGCGGGAGGATCTCAACCACACCGGCGCGCACAAGGTCCGCAACGTGCTCGGCCAGGCCCTGCTCACCAAGCGGATGGGCAAGACCCGGGTGATCGCCGAGACCGGCGCCGGGCAGCACGGCGTGGCCACCGCCACCGCCGCCGCGCTGTTCGACCTTGAGTGCGTGGTCTACATGGGCGAGGTCGACACCCAGCGGCAGGCGCTCAACGTGGCCCGGATGCGGATGCTCGGCGCCACCGTCGTCCCGGTCACCACCGGCTCGCGGACCCTCAAGGACGCGATGAACGAGGCGATGCGGGACTGGGTCGCCAACGTCGACAGCACCCACTACCTGATCGGCACCGCCGCCGGGCCGCACCCGTTCCCGGAGATGGTCCGGGACTTCGTGCGCGGCATCGGCGAGGAGGCCCGCCGGCAGTGCCTCGACCTGACCGGCACGCTGCCGGACGCGGTCGCGGCGTGCGTCGGCGGCGGCTCCAACGCGCTGGGCATCTTCCACGCCTTCGTGCCCGACACCGGCGTCCGTCTCTACGGCTTCGAGGCCGGCGGCGAGGGCGTGGCCACGGGCCGGCACGCCGCCAGCATCACCGGCGGCACCGCCGGAGTGCTGCACGGCACCCGTACGTACGTGTTGCAGGACTCCGACGGGCAGACGATCGAGTCGCACTCGATCTCGGCCGGCCTGGACTACCCGGGCGTCGGGCCGGAGCACGCCTGGCTGCACGACACCGGCCGGGCGACGTACCTGCCGGTCGACGACGACGAGGCGATGGCCGCGTTCGAGCTGCTCTGCCGCACCGAGGGGATCATCCCGGCGATCGAGAGCTCGCACGCGCTCGCCGGTGCCCTGAAGATCGCCCCGCAACTCGCCGCCGAGCTGGGCCGGGAGCCGGTCATCGTGGTGAACCTCTCCGGCCGGGGCGACAAGGACGTGCACACCGCCGGCGAGTTCTTCGGCATCCTCGACAAGGAGTAGGCGTGAGCGAGCGAACCATTCGGTTCAGCAGCCTGGCGGCTCGCGCCGCCGTGGTGCGAAGCGAGGCGGTGGCGTGAGCGAGCGGAGCGAGCGAACCATTCGGTTCAGCAGCCTGGCGGCTCGCGCCGCCGCGGAGCGAAGCGAGGCGGTGGCGTGAGCCGGATCGGGGTGGCCTTCGACAAGGCCCGCGCGGACGGTCGGGCCGTGCTGGTCGGCTGCATGCCGGCCGGGTTCCCGACCGTGGAGGGCAGCATCGCCGCGATGAAGGCGATGGTCGAGGCGGGCGTGGACGTCATCGAGGTGGAGATCCCGTACTCCGACCCGGTGATGGACGGCCCGGTCATCCAGCGGGCCAGCGACATCGCCCTGGCCGGGGGCGTGCGTACCCGGGACACGCTGCGGGTCGTCGAGGCGGTGGCCGCGACCGGCGCGTCGGTGGTCACCATGACCTACTGGAACCCGATCGAGCAGTACGGCGTGGACGCGTTCGCCCGCGACCTGGCCGCCGCCGGGGGCACCGGCCTGGTCACCCCGGACCTCATCCCCGAGGAGGCCGGCGAGTGGCTGGCCGCCTCCGACGCGTACGGCCTGGACCGGACGTTCCTGGTCTCCCCGTCGTCCACGGACGCGCGGCTGAGGATGACCGTCGAGCACTGCCGGGGCTTTGTCTACGCCACCGCGATCATGGGCGTCACCGGTGCCCGGGCGCAGACCTCAGAGGCGGCACCGATCCTGGTCTCCCGGACGCGTGCGGTCACCGACCTGCCGGTCGGCGTCGGGCTGGGCGTGGGCACCGGCGCGCAGGCCGGCACCGTCGCCGGGTACGCCGACGCCGTCATCGTCGGCAGCGCGCTCATCCGCTGCCTGCTCGACGCCCCCGACCAGGCCACCGGGCTGGCCGCGCTGCGCGCGCTGAGCGCCGAACTGGCCGAAGGCGTCCGCAACCCGGCCCGCTGACCTCGGCCCCGGCCCGGCCGGCTCTGCCTGGCACGGGGCATCGCCTTTCGGCGCCGGAGCCGCCGCCCGCGCCCGCCGCCCGCCGCCCGCGCCCGCCGCCGAACGGCGTGATCCACTCCAGGTGCGGCATGTGGTGGTATCCGAGCTCCGGAAGACCACGACTTGCCGCATTCGGCGCCGCCTCCCGGCGTCGACCTGGACCCGCGCCCGCCGCCTCCCGGCGTCGACCCGGACCCGCCCCCTTGAGCGCCGGCCTCAGCGCCGACCGGACCCCAGCGGGCCGGGGGACCGCGGGCCGGGAGGACGCGGGCCGGGAGGACGCGGGTCGGGCGCAGGACCCGGGTGGCCGGCCGGGTCGGTGTCCCCGCCGGCCTCCTGTACGCCGGTGGGGAGCGGCTCCGGTACGGACTCCCTCAGCACCCCGGCCCGGCCGGCCAGGGCGTCGGCGAGGGCGGCGCGAGTGGTCGGGGTCAGTGCCTCGGGCAGCGCGTCCGGCGGGTGCCAGCCCGACTGGCAGCCGCCGATCCCAGTGGCGGCCGGCGCGTCGCCGCGGGTCCGGGCGCGGAACACGTGCACCAGCACGTCCGGCAGGGGCCCGCGACGGCCCGCCGGTGGTGGGGGAGCGGCCGGGTCGTCGAGCCGGTAGAGGCCCACCAGGTCGACCAGCTCGACGTGCCAGCCGGTCTCCGCGCGGACCTCGCGTACGGCCGCCGGGATCGGGCTCTCGTCGCGGCGCAGCCGCCCGCCCGGCAACGCCCAGCGCCGGCCGCCCGCAGAGCGCCGGCAGAGCAGCACCCGGCCGGCCCGGTCGGTGACGACCACGGCGACCGCCCAGATGAGCGTGCTCACGGAGAACGAGCCTACGACCGCGCGAGGCAGAAGTCAGGCGACCCGCGAAGCGGGCCGACCGGGGTGCCGGAAGTGCCCTCCGCACGGGTAGCGTGTTCACCCGTGACCCTCGCCCCGATGACCCCACTGGCGGCCCTGCCCAGCCCCAGCACCGCCGTCTGGCAGCTCGGACCGTTTCCGATCCGGGCGTACGCGCTCTGCATCATCGCCGGCATCGTGTTGGCCGGTGTGGTGACCGAGTACCGGCTGCGCCAGCGCGGCGTCGCCCCCGGTGCGGTGCTCGACATCGCCGTCTGGGCGGTGCCGGCCGGCATCGTCGGCGCCCGGATCTACCACGTGATCACCTCGCCGGAGAAGTATTTCGGCACCGGTGGCGAGCCACTCAAGGCGTTCGCCATCTGGGAGGGTGGGCTCGGTATCTGGGGCGCGATCGCCGGTGGCGCGCTCGGGGCCTGGATCGCGGTGCGCCAGCTCGGCCTCCCGCTCACGGTGGCGGCCGACGCGCTGGCCCCGGGCCTGCCGCTGGCCCAGGCGGTCGGCCGGCTCGGTAACTGGTTCAACAACGAGCTGTACGGCGGCCGCACCAGCCTGCCCTGGGGCCTCCAGGTGCACGTGATGGATCCGGACAATCCGGGCCACGCGTTGCGTGACGACGCCGGAAACGCCGTCCTCCTGCCGGGTCTCTACCAACCGACCTTCCTCTACGAGGCGCTCTGGAACGTCGGCGTCGCCGCGCTGGTCTACTTCCTCGACCGGAAGCTGCGGTTCGGCCGGGGCCGGGCGTTCGCGCTCTACGTGATGGGCTACACGGCGGGCCGGTTCTGGATCGAGATGATGCGCACCGACGAGGCCACCCACCTCCTCGGCCTGCGGCTGAACGTGTGGACCGCGGGGCTGGTCTTCCTGGGCGCGCTGGCCTATTTCGTGCGGGTCCGTGGCCCCCGCGAGTACCTGATCCCGCTCGGCGCCCCGGCCACCCCGGTTCCGCCCGCAGGCGGCGACGTGTCGCAGGTCGATCTCTCCGCCCGGGAGGCCGGGTCGGGCACGGTCGCGCCGGAGGGCTACCGGGTGGTCGGCGAGGAGCCGTTCCGCGCGTACCGGGAGACCGGTGCGGTTCCCGACGAGGAGCCGCCGGTGGCCGACGAGGAGCCGCCGACGGACGCCGACGGCGACGCCGAGCCCAGCGCCGAGGCGGTCGCCCGCACCGGTGCCGAGACGGGCGACGAAGCCCCGGCGGCGGCCCGCGACCGGGACAGTTGAGCGGGGGAGCCATGCGAACCGCGGTGGTGGTCGGCGCCGGCCTCGGCGGCCTGGCGGTGGCCGGCGCGCTGGCCCGCTCCGGGTGGCGGGTCACCCTCCTCGAACGGGCCGACCGGGTCCGCCCGGAGCCGGCCGCCGTCATGCTCTGGCCCAACGGGGTACGCGCGCTGCGCGCCCTCGGCCTCGGCGCGGGGCTGGACGCGATCGCCACCCCGGTCCCCGACGGCGGGGTACGCCGGCCCGACGGGCACTGGCTGGCGCAGCCCCGCCCCATGCCGGCCGAGCGGATGCCGGTGGTGGTGCACCGGGAGGACCTGCACGACGCGCTCATCGCCGGCCTGGGCGACCAGGTGGAGCTACGCACCGGTGTGACCGTGCGGACGGTGCGGGCGGTGCCGGGGGAGCGCCCCGGGGTCGGCGACGGCCGGCACACCGTGACGGCGGATCTGGTGATCGTGGCCGACGGCGCCGACAGCGAGCTCCGCCGGCAGCTCGCCCCGGAGGCGGCGGTGGTCAGTTCCGGCTGCGCCGCCTGGCGGGCCGTCATCCCCTGGTACCGGGTCCCGCAGCTCGCGGTCGACCAGCCGGTGTTCGGGGAGACGCTGGGCGCCGGCTACCGCTTCGTGGCCGCCTCGCTGGGCGAACGGGGCACGGCGGGCACCTCCCGCCGGGGCGGCGTCTACTGGGTGGCCACCGCCGCCGGCGCCCCCCGCCCGGAGTCGCCGGAGACCCAGCTCGCCCTGCTCAAGCGCTGGTACGCGGGCTGGCCCGCGCCGATCGCCGAGCTGCTCGACGCCACCGACCCGGCCGACCTGGTGCAGCGGGAGATCCGCGAGCTGCGCCCGCTGCCCCGGTCGTACGGCTTCCCGGCCGGGCCGGGCGGGGTGGTGCTGCTCGGGGACGCCGCGCACGCCATGCCGCCGCACCTCGGGCAGGGCGCCTGCCTCGCCTTCGAGGATGCGGCGACGCTCTCCGCACTGCTGCGCGAGTCCCGGCTGCCCGATGCGTTGGCCGCGTACGACCGGCTGCGCCGGCCCCGCGCGGCGACCATGGTGCGCCAGACCCGGCGGATGTCGGCCGTGCTGCAGACCCGGGGCCGGCTGGCGCTGCGCGCCCGCGACGCCGCCCTCGGCACGATCAGCCCGCGGCTGCGCAACACGGCCGCCGCGGCTGCCGCCTCCTGGCAGCCGCCCACCTGATCGGGGCGCCGCCGGGTCAGCCGACGAGGGCGGCGGGCTCGGCGATGCAGGCGGTGCCGACCCGGCGGAAGCCGACCCGCAGGTAGACCCGGGCGATGTCCTCGCTGCCGGCGGAGAGGAAGACCAGGTCGGTGCCGGCGGCACGCAGTTCGCGGGCGAGGGTGGCGGTGACCGCCGCGCCGAGGCCGCGCCGACGGGCCGCCGGGAGGGTGGCCACCCCGGCGATCTCCGCCACGTCGCCGACCCGCATCGCCGCCCCGCTGGCCAGCGGGCCCTGCTCCGGCGTCTCGGCGAGTGCGGAGACCCGCCGCCCGTCGGCGATCCGGGTGGCCTCCTCCTCCAGCGCGGCCACGTCCAGCGGGGGGATCGCGGCGTCCCGCTCGGCCGGCCCGGCCTCGCCCCGGGCGGTGCCGCCGCTGGAGAAGCCGACGGTCGCGATGGCCCGGTGGGCCGCCACGTCCGCCGGGAAGCCCGGGTCGGCCGGGTCGAGGACCCGCACCGGTACGTCGCTGAGCGTCGCCGGGTCGGGCAGGTGGGCCGGGTCCAGCACCATCAGCGGCGCCTCCAGCACGGACAGCCCCGCCGAGCGGGCCACGGCCAGCAGATCCGGGCTGACCTCGTGCACCCACTCGAACGCCTCTGGCAGGCCCAGCTCCCGTTGCCGGGCCCGGACGGCGTTCACGTCGGCCAGCGTGGGCGGCTCGGTCGCGTCCAGCCGGGGGCGGGCGTAGAACGGCCATCCGGCACCGTCACGGACGAAGAGCACCAGCGGGCCGTACTCCTCGACACGGGCGCCGTCGCGGGGCACCGCGTCGTAGAAGCGCTCCAACCGGCCAAACGTCTCAGCGCGTGCAACATCCACGGCGCGAGACTACACGTCCCAGAGTTTGGAAGGTGTGATCAATCTGCACTGGCCTTGCGTCCCTCGCCCTAACGTAGACTCAATTAGCCAGCAAGGGCCGACGTCGTCCCGCAACAACATCCCACTGAGTGACGTCAGGAGGCCCGGTGGCCTTTCCGTACCCTCTCACCCCACCGCCGACCCCCGAGAAGAAGGGGCTCTACGACCCCGTCTACGAGCACGACGCCTGCGGGGTGGCCTTCGTGGCCGACCTGCACGGCCGCCGCTCGCACGGGGTGGTCGCGCGGGGTCTTGCGGCGCTGCGCCGGTTGGACCACCGGGGCGCCCGGGGCGCGGAGCACAACACCGGCGACGGCGCCGGGATCATGATGCAGGTGCCGGACGCGTTCCTGCGCGCGGTCGCCGGCTTCCCGCTGCCGCCCGCCGGCCAGTACGCCACCGGCCTGGTCTTCCTCCCCGACGACGACGCGGCCGAGGCCCGGGCCCGCCAGGTGGTGGAGAAGTACGCCCTGGTCGAGGGGGCGGCGGTCCTCGGCTGGCGGGACGTTCCCACCGACCCGAGCGGCCTCGGCGAGACCGCCCTGGCGGCGATGCCCCGGGTCCGGCAGCTGTTCCTCGTCGCGCACCGGCTCACCGCGGCGCCCGCCGGCCCGGCCGGCTCCCCACTCACCGGGCTCGACCTCGACCGGGTGGCGTTCTGCGTACGCAAGCAGGCCGAGCGGGAGACCGCCGAACGGGGCGTGCCCGCGTACTTCCCGTCGCTGTCCGCGCGGACCATGGTCTGGAAGGGCATGCTCACCCCCGACCAACTGCCCGCGTTCTATCCCGAGCTGACCGACGAGCGGATGGTCAGCGCGATCGCCCTGGTGCACTCGCGCTTCTCGACCAACACCTTCCCGTCCTGGCCGCTGGCCCACCCGTACCGGTTCATCGCCCACAACGGCGAGATCAACACGATTCGCGGCAACCGGAACTGGATGCAGGCGCGCGAGTCGATGTTGCGTACCGCCGACATTCCCGGCAACCTCCGCCGGGTCTTCCCGGTCTGCACCCCGGACGCCTCCGACTCGGCCAACTTCGACGAGGTCCTCGAACTGCTGCACCTGGCCGGGCGGAGCCTGCCGCACGCGGTGCTCATGATGATCCCCGAAGCGTGGGAGAACGACCCGGGCATGCGCGCCGACAAGGCCGCCTTCTACCGCTTCCACGCCAGCCTGATGGAGCCGTGGGACGGGCCCGCCTCGGTCGCCTTCACCGACGGGGAGATCGTCGGCGCGGTGTTGGACCGCAACGGCCTGCGCCCCGGCCGTTGGTGGCGCACCGCCGACGGGCTGGTGGTGCTGGGCAGCGAGGCGGGTGTGCTCGACCTCAACCCGGCCACCGTGGTCGCCAAGGGCCGCCTCCAACCCGGGAAGATGTTCCTGGTCGACACGGTCGCCGGCCGGATCGTGCACGACGACGAGATCAAGACGGAGCTGGCCGCCGCCCGGCCGTACGGCGAGTGGCTGCACGCCGGCCTGATCGGCCTGGACGAGCTGCCGCCGCGCGAGCACATCGTCTACACCCACGACTCGGTACGCCGCCGGCAGCAGACCTTCGGCTACACCGAGGAGGAGCTGAAGATCCTGCTCGCCCCGATGGCCCGCAGCGGCGCGGAGCCGATCGGCTCGATGGGCACGGACACCCCGATCGCCCCGCTGTCCACCCGGCCGCGGCTGCTCTACGACTACTTCCACCAGCTCTTCGCCCAGGTCACCAACCCGCCGCTGGACGCGATCCGGGAGGAGTTGGTGACCAGCCTGGCGTCGACCATCGGGCCGGAGGGCAACCTGCTCGACCCGGGCCCGGCGAGCTGCCGGCAGATCGTCCTGCCGTACCCGGTGATCGACAACGACGAGCTGGCCAAGATCCTCTCCATCGACGAGGACGGCGACCTGCCCGGTTTCAAGGCGGTCCGGGTCTCCGGGCTCTACCGGCTCCGGGAGGGCGCCAAGGGCATCAAGGCGCGGCTCACCGAGATCTGCCGGCACGTATCCGAGGCGATCGAGGACGGCGTCCGGATCCTGGTGCTCTCCGACCGGGACTCCAACGCCGACCTGGCCCCGATCCCGTCGCTGCTGCTCACCGCGGCGGTTCACCAGCACCTGGTCCGCGAGCAGACCCGTACCCAGGTGGCGCTGATCGTGGAGTCCGGCGACTGCCGCGAGGTGCACCACGCGGCCGTGTTGATCGGCTACGGCGCGGCGGCGGTCAACCCGTACCTGGCCTTCGAGTCGGTGGAGGACATGATCTCCACCGGCGCGTTGGTCGGTGTCGAACCCGGGAAGGCGGTCCGCAACTACGTCAAGGCGCTCGGCAAGGGCGTCCTGAAGATCATGTCGAAGATGGGCATCTCGACGGTCTCGTCGTACTGCGGGGCGCAGGTGTTCGAGGCGGTCGGCCTGGACACCCGCCTGGTCGAGCGGTATTTCCGGGGCACCCCGAGCACGATCGGCGGCGTCGGGCTGGCCGAGATCCACGCCGAGGTGGCCGCCCGGCACGCCCTGGCCTGGCCGGCGCCCGGCGCGCAGCCCACCGACCGGCTGGAGGTCGGCGGCGAGTACCAGTGGCGCCGCGAGGGCGAGCTGCACCTGTTCAACCCGGAGACGGTCTTCCTGCTCCAGCACGCCACCCGCAGCCGCCAGTACGACGTCTTCCGGCAGTACACCGCCAAGGTCGACGAGCTGGCCGCGCGGGCCGGCTCGCTGCGCGGCCTGTTCACCCTGCGCACCGGCGTACGCCCACCGGTGCCGCTGGACGAGGTGGAGCCGGCCAGCGAGATCGTCAAGCGGTTCGCCACCGGCGCCATGTCGTACGGGTCGATCTCGGCGGAGGCGCACGAGACCCTGGCCATCGCGATGAACCGCCTCGGCGGCAAGTCCAACACGGGCGAGGGCGGTGAGGACGTCGAGCGGCTGTACGATCCACGCCGCCGTTCGGCGGTGAAGCAGATCGCCAGTGGCCGGTTCGGCGTGACCAGCGAATACCTGGTCAACGCCGATGACCTCCAGATCAAGATGGCCCAGGGCGCCAAGCCCGGCGAGGGCGGCCAGCTCCCCGGCAACAAGGTCTGGCCGTGGATCGCGCGTACCCGGCACGCCACCCCGGGCGTCGGCCTGATCTCCCCGCCGCCGCACCACGACATCTACTCCATCGAGGACCTGGCCCAGCTCGTACACGACCTCAAGTGCGTCAACCCGGCCGCCCGGGTGCACGTCAAGCTGGTCAGCGAGGTCGGCGTGGGCACGGTGGCGGCGGGCGTCGCCAAGCTCAAGGCGGACGTCATCCTGATCTCCGGCCACGACGGCGGCACCGGCGCGTCCCCGCTCAACTCGCTCAAGCACGCCGGCACCCCGTGGGAGCTGGGCCTGGCCGAGGCGCAGCAGACCCTGCTGCTCAACCGGCTCCGCGACCGGGTCACCGTGCAGGTCGACGGCCAGCTCAAGACCGGCCGGGACGTGCTGATCGCGGCGCTGCTCGGCGCGGAGGAGTTCGGCTTCGCCACCGCCCCGCTGATCGTCGAGGGCTGCGTGATGATGCGGGTCTGCCACCTGGACACCTGCCCGGTCGGCATCGCCACCCAGAATCCGGTGCTGCGCGAGCGCTTCACCGGCCGGCCGGAGTTCGTGGAGAACTTCTTCCTCTTCCTCGCCGAGGAGGTTCGGGGCTATCTGGCCGAGCTGGGCTTCCGCAGCGTCGAGGAGGCGATCGGGCACGCCGAGCTGCTCGACGTCACCGAAGCCATCGACCACTGGAAGGGCCACGGGCTCGACCTGAGCCGGGTGCTGCACCTGCCCGAGCTGCCCGAGGGCGCGGCCCGGCGCGGCGTCCGGGCCCAGGACCACGGCCTGGAGCTGGCCCTGGACAACCAGCTCATCGCCCTGGCCGAGCCGGCGCTGCGGGCCCCGGTTTCCGAGGCGGAGGCGGCCGACGCCGAGACGCCGGAGCCCGTACCGGTCCGGGCCGAGGTGGCGGTCCGCAACGAGCACCGCAGCGTCGGCGCGATGCTCGGCGGCGAGGTGACCCGCCGGTTCGGTGGCGCCGGCCTGCCCACCGACACCATCGAGTTCCTGTTGCGCGGCACCGCCGGCCAGTCGTTCGGCGCGTTCCTGCCGCCCGGGGTCACCCTGCGGCTGTACGGCGACGCCAACGACTATGTCGGCAAGGGCCTCTCCGGCGGACGGGTCATCGTCCGTCCGGACCCGGCCGCGCCCTTCGCGGACGGCGCGGCCCGGCCGGGGGAGCGGGCCGAGGACCAGATCATCGCCGGCAACACCATCCTGTACGGGGCCACCGGTGGCGAGATGTTCCTGCGTGGCCGGGTCGGCGAGCGGTTCGCGGTACGCAACTCCGGCGCGGTGGCCGTCGTCGAGGGTGTCGGCGACCACGGCTGCGAGTACATGACCGGCGGCACGGTGGTGGTGCTCGGGCCGACCGGGCGTAACTTCGCCGCCGGCATGTCCGGTGGCACCGCGTTCGTGCACCGGCTCGACCGGCGGCTGGTCAACGCCGAGCTGGTCGACCTGTCGCCGTTGCGCGACGAGGAGCGGGACCGGCTGCACGACCTCGTGCAGCGGCACTTCGCCGAGACCGACTCGGCGGTCGCCGGGGAGCTGCTGAAGCGCTGGCCGGAGGCGGTGGAGGAGTTCACCGCGGTGGTGCCCCGGGACTACCGCCGGGTGATGGAGATCATGCGGGCCGCCGAAGCCGCCGGCCGTGACGTCGACGACGCGGTGATGAGCGCCCTCGCGGCGCCGTCCAACTCGTCCATGCCGGTACCGCCTGCCCCGCGGGCGGTCGCCCAGGAGGTGGCCAGTGCCTGACCCGAACGGTTTCCTGCGCTACGAGCGGCGGCTGCCGGCCCGCCGACCGGTGCCGGTGCGGATCATGGACTGGCGGGAGGTGTACCCGCCGGCCGGCGAGGAGCTGATCCGCGAGCAGGCCACCCGTTGCATGGACTGCGGCATCCCCTTCTGTCACGACGGCTGTCCGCTCGGCAACCGCATCCCGGACTGGAACGACCTGGTCCGGACCGGCGACTGGGACGCCGCGGTGGGCTCGCTGCACGCCACCAACAACTTCCCCGAGTTCACCGGTCGGCTCTGCCCGGCGCCCTGCGAGGCGGCCTGTGTGCTCGGCCTCGGCGGGCAGCAGCCGGTCACCATCAAGCAGGTCGAGGTGGAGATCGCCGACGCGGCGGTGGCTCGCGGTGGGCTGCGTCCCCGCCCGGCACCGGCCCCGACCGGGAAGTCCGTCGCCGTGGTCGGCTCCGGCCCGGCCGGGCTCGCCGCCGCGCAGCAACTCGCCCGCGCCGGGCACGCCGTCACCGTGTACGAGCGGGACGACGCGCTCGGTGGCCTGCTCCGGTACGGCATCCCCGACTTCAAGCTGGAGAAGCACCACATCGACCGGCGGCTGGCCCAGCTCGCCGCCGAGGGCGTGGTCTTCCGTACCGGGGTGAACGTGGGCGTCGACGTGACCGCCGAGCGGTTGCGCGCCGAGCACGACGCGGTGCTGCTGGCCTGCGGCGCGTTGCAGGGCCGGGACACCCCGGAGACGCCGGGCCGGGCGCTGCGCGGCGTACACCAGGCGATGGCGCACCTGGTGGCCGCCAATCGGGTGGTCGCCGCGGCGGCGGGTGACGGCCGCCCCGCCCCGGCCACCCTGAGCGACGGCACGCCGATCGACGCGGCGGGCAAGCACGTGGTGATCATCGGTGGTGGCGACACCGCCGCCGACTGTCTCGGCGTGGCGCACCGGCAGGGCGCGGCCGGCGTGTACCAGCTCGACCGCTATCCCCAGCCGCCGGTCGACCGGGACGCCGCCAGTGACCCGTGGCCCACCTGGCCGTGGATCCTGCGCAACTACCCGGCCCACGAGGAGGGCGGCGAGCGGGTCTTCGCCGTGGCGGTGCAGGAGTTCGTCGACGACGGCACCGGCCAGGTGCGGGCGGTCCGGATCGCCGAGGTGACCGTGCAGAGGCGGGACGGCCGGCGGATCATCACCGTGCTGCCCGGCTCCGAGCGGGAGCTGCCGGCCGACCTGGTGCTGCTGGCCATCGGCTTCGAGGGCACCGAGGAGCAGCCGCTGCTGGCCCAGTTCGGGGTGACCCGCAACGGCCGGGGTGCGGTCGACGCCCGCCCGGACTGGCAGACCGACGCCGACGGGGTCTTCGTCGCCGGGGACATGCACCGGGGCGCGTCGCTGATCGTCTGGGCGATCGCCGAGGGCCGGGCCGCCGCCGCGGCGATCCACGCGTACCTCGGCGGGGCGGGTGCCCTGCCCGCGCCGGTGGACCCGGGCCGGCAGCCGCTCGCCGCCCGCTGACCCCCCGCGACCACCGCCGCCCTGGTCCGGGCCGATCCGGCCCGGACCAGGGCGGTCCGGTTCCTGCCCGGCGCGGCCCGGATGCCGGACGCACCCCGTGAAACGCCTCACGAACTGCGGCGATGAGGTTTACCCGCGGTCAGACTTGGCGGCTGGCCGGACCCGCGAGGTCCGGCTTTCGTTCTGCCATCACCTGGACGGGAAATCCTCATGGCCCTCGGCGCCACGTTCGCCGCGCTGCGCCACCGCAACTACCGGATCTGGGCCGCCGCCGGCTTCGTGTCGGTCATCGGAACCTGGATGCAGGTCCTCGGCGTCAACTGGTACGTCCTGGCGAAGACCGGATCCGCCACCTCGATGGGGCTCACCATCCTGCTGCAGGCGCTGCCCAGCCTGGTGCTGAGCGTCTGGGGCGGCGCGCTGGCCGACCGGCTGCCCGCCAAGCCGCTGCTGATCGTCGCCCAGGGCGCCCACGCGGCCCTCGCCGCCGGGCTGGCCCTGGTCGCCGTCACCGGCGCCGGCGGCCTGCCGGCGATCTACGCGATCTCCCTGGCCACCGGTGCGGTGTCGGCGATCGAGGGCCCGGTGATGGGGCGCTGGTACTCGACCCTGGTGGACCGGGAGAGCCTCGGCAACGCGCTCGCCCTCGGCTCGCTCACCAACTCCGCCGGCCGCATCCTCGGCATGAGTGTCGGCGCCGTGGTGGTCGCCGTCATCGGCCCCGCGCTGCTCTTCGCGATCAACTCCGCCAGCTTCGTCGCGGTCCTCGCGGCCCTGTTCGCCGTACGCGAGCGGGAGCGGCACACCGGCGGACCGGAGCCGTCGGAGGCCGACGCGGCATCGGCCGACCACAGCATCCGGGCCGGTTTCCGCTACCTGCTACGCCAGCCGGTGGTGCTGGTGGCCCTGGCGCTGTCCTTCGTGCTCGGCAGCCTGGGCCGCAACTACCAGGTCACCATGGCCGCGATGAGCGACGGGCCGCTGCGCGGTGGCGCGTCCGGGTACGGCTTCCTCTCCACCGTCTTCGCGGTCGGCACCGTGCTCGGCGCGCTGGTCGCGGCCCGCCGCCGGGTGCTCGGCTACCGGGTGCTGGTCGGCGCCGGCCTGCTGGCCAGCCTCCTGCAGATCGTCGCCGGACTGGCCCCCGGCACGCTGAGCTTCGCCGCGGTGATCCTGCCCGTCGCGGCGGCGGCCGTGATCATCGACACCACGGTCGGCACCCGCGCCCAGCTCGACACCGACTACGCCATGCGGGGCCGGGTGCTGTCCGCCCTGGCGGTCACCGGGTCGATCTCCGCCGCCGTCGGCGCGCCCCTGCTCGGCTGGCTCGCCGAGCACACCGGCCCCCGGCAGACGCTGGTGCTGGCCGGCGCGGTCACCTCGGTCGCCACCGTCGCGGCCGGGGTGGCCCTCGACCGGCTCCGCGAGCGGCGGCTGCGGGGCCGGCTCACCCGGGTGCTCAACGCGCCCGCCGTGCGCCGCCCGGTACGCCGCTTCGCGGCCACCGCCGCCCGCGTGGTCCGCCCGGCGGCCACCACCGGCGCCGCCCACCCGGCGGTAGCCGAGGGCCCCGGCCCGGTCCTCGCGTCCCGCCTGGCGCGACCGCGTCCGCCCGGTACGCGCTTCGCCGGCCTACGCCCCCGGCCCGGCCGCCTCGCGGCCGCCCCGCCCGCCCGCCCCGCCTGGGAGGGCGCGCCACCGGCCCAGCAAGGCCACGCTCGACCTGGGAAGTAGTGGCCCGCCACGCCGGGGGATGCCACTGCTTCCACGATCGAGCGCGATCTCCGGAGTGCGGGCGCCCGCCGCGTACTGTGCCGGGGCGGCGTGGGTCCGTTAGGGTTCCGTTGATCGCAAACCGGTGTCGGAGGGCGGACGGTGGGCAGGCTCGCGACCGTGTACGGGCAGGCGGTCGCCTGCCATCGGCAGGCCGTACGCCGGTGGCAGGCGGTGCGGCGCGCGCTCGCCGCCGCCGGACCGGTGGCCCCCGGTAGCCCCGAGCTGGTCGCCCGGCTGGCCCGGCTCGGCGTCGAGCTGGCCGCGCCCGGCCCGGCCCGGCCCGTCACCACGCCCGTCCCGGTGCGTCTCGGCGAGGCGACCACCCTGGACGGCGGCTTCCCGGTGCTGGTGCCGCTGGCCGGTGGCAACCATCTGGCGGTCGATACCGACGCCCGCGACCCCCGGGTCGGCGAGCTGCTGCGGGCGGTGGTGGTACGGCTGCTCGCCGCGGCACCGGCCGGCACGGTGCGGGTCGCCGGCCTCGACCCAACCGCGTTCGGCGCCGCGTTCCTGCCGCTGCGCCCGCTGCATGACGCCGGCGTGCTCGCCCCGGCCGCCACCACCGCCGCCGAGATCACCGCGCTGCTCGACGACGCGGAACGGCACGCCCGGACCGCTCAGCAGGCGGCCCGCGACGACCAGGAGCTGCTGCTGCTCGTCGCCGCGTCCGCCCCGCCGCCCCGGGAGCTGGCCCGGCTCGCCGCGCTCACCCACGCCGGTCCCGCCGCGGCGGTCTGCGTCCTGTTCGCCGGCTACCCGGCCGCCGGCCCGGGCGACCCGTCACCGCCGCTCGGCGCCACCACCCACCTCCGGCTGAACGACCGGTACGCGCTGGTCGGTGATCCGCCCGGGCAGCCGTTCAGCGTCGACGGCACCGGTCTGGCCGCCCCGGTCGTGCTCGACGGCGACCCGTCGCACGCCACCGTTTCCGGACTGGCCCGGCAGCTCGGCGCGGCCACCCGGCGGGCCGCCGCGATCACCTTCACCGACCTGCTCCCGGCACGGCGCTGGGCCGAGTCGTCCGGAGACGGGTTACGGACCGTGCTGGGCCGGGCGTCCGGAGCCGTCGGGCGGGAGCCGGTCACCGTCGCCTTCGACGACGCCACCCCGCACTGGCTGGTCGGCGGGCGGACCGGCGCCGGCAAGACGGTGTTCCTGCTCGACGTGCTCTACGGGCTGGCCGCCCGCTACTCGCCGGCCGAACTCCAGCTCTATCTGCTCGACTTCAAGGAGGGGGTCAGCTTCACCGAGTTCGTCCCCACCGAGCGCGACCCGTCCTGGCTGCCACATGCCCGCGCGGTCGGCATCGAGTCCGACCGGGAGTACGGCGTCGCCGTGCTGCGCGAGCTGCGCGCCGAGCTGACCCGCCGGGCCGGCCTGCTCAAGCGGCACGGCGTCACCAAGCTCGCCGACCTGCCGCCGAACGCCCGGCCGCCCCGGATCGTCACCGTGGTCGACGAGTTCCACGTCCTCTTCGCCGGCAACGACGCCCTCGCCCGGCAGGCCGTCGACCTGCTGGAGGAACTGGCCCGCAAGGGCCGCTCGTACGGTCTGCACCTGGTGCTGGCCAGTCAGAGCACCACCGGGATCGAGGCCCTCTACGGCCGGGCCGAGACCATCTTCGGCCAGTTCCCGCTGCGGATCGCGCTGCCCGGCGGGGGCGGCGTGCTCGACCCGGTCAACGACGCCGCGAGGGCGCTGGCGGTGGGGACGGCCGTGGTCAACCCCGCCGGCGGCGCGGCCGGCGCGAACACCGAAGTCCGCTTCCCGGACGCGCACGGCGCCCGCGCCGAGCTGGCCGCGCTGCGGCACGAGCTGTTCCAGGCCCGGCCGGCGGGCTCGCCGCCCCCCGTCGTCTTCCGGGGATACGAGACGCCTCGGCTGGCCGACGACCCCGGCTGGGCCGGGTTGCGACCCGGCGCCGATGCGCCGCTCGCCCTGCTCGGTCGGACCGTCGACGTGACCGGCAGCAGCGCGGCGATCCGCCTCGACCCCGTACCCGGCCGGCACCTGGCGGTGGTCGGCACCGCCGCGGCCGGGGCGGACGTGCTGCGCTCGGCCGCCCTCAGCCTGGCCCGGCAGCACGCCCGTGGCACGGTGCGCTTCCTGCTCGCCCCGCTGGCGTCGGGCACCACCGGCCTCGCCGACGACCTGGCGATGACCCTGGCCGCGGCCGGGCACCCGGTGCGCCGGCTCGATGTCCCGGCCCTGCGCGCCCAGCTCGCCGAGCTGGCCGCCGACCCCGCCTCGACCGACGGCCGGACCTATCTCGTGGTGTTCGGGGTGGACGCCGCCTCGGGCGCGCTCGCCGCCACCGACCCGGACACCTTCCGTTCGGGCCACGACGACCTGCGGGTCGTGCTGCGCGAGGGGCCGGCACACGGGGTGCACCTGCTCGGCTGGTGGCGTGGCCTACGCCGGCTCGGCGAGGACCTCGGCGGTACGCAGAACCGCGACGACGTGGCCTGCCTGGTCGCGTTGAACGTGCCCGGCGCCGACCTCGGCCTGCACCTCGGCGTGCACGACCTCACCTACACCCCGCGCGACGGGCGGGCCCTGCTGGTGGACCGGCACGACCAGCGGACCGACCTGATCGTGCCCTTCGTCGGCGACGGAGACGAGTGGTGACCGGATTCGAGGAGTACGCGGCCCTGGTGCGGGAGCTGTCCGTCCGCCAGCGCGGCGGGGAGCGGGCCGTTGCCGCCGAGGCGGAACGCCGCCGCGGCCTGCACGCCGCCGCCGACCAGCTCGGCCAGCGGCTCACCGCCCAGGGGCAGCGCCTCGATCAGCTCGGCCGGGCCATCGGCGCCGCCGGTCCGTTGGCGGTCCCGGAGGGTACGCCGGCCGTGGCCGCCCTGGCGTCCCCGAGCGCCGTGCCGCCGTCCGGAGCCGGGGCGGGGGCGACCGGCGGCGCAGCCGCCGCGCCGGGGCGGCCGGAGGTCGGGGCGTATCCGGAAGGGACGGTGCCCGCGCCGCGAACGCCGGAGCCGGACCCGGTGGCGGAGCTGGCCGCGGCCCGACAGCTCGCCGACGAGGCCGACCGGTACGGGCAGCAGGCCGAGTCGATCGCGCACCGGCCCACGCTGCTGCCCACCTGGTCGGCGGCGGCCCGGGCCGTCGCGGTCTACGCGGCCTGCGCGCTGGCCGGTTCGGTGCTGATGGCCGCTGCGGCGCTGTCTCCGGCGAGCCAGGCGGTCGGCCTCGGCCTGGTGCTCGCGGTGAGCTGCACCGGGATTCCGCTGTTGTCGTTCCTCGCCGGTCACCTGATCCTGGGCCGCTGGGGCCGGCCGGTGATGGACGCGGGCCCGCCGTCGTCGCGGTACGTCCCGCTCGGCTTCGTCATCTGCGCGCTGCTGTCCCCGTCGCTCTACTGTGCCGTCCTGGTGGCCGCCCGCCTCGCCTGAACCGGTTCCGTCCCCAAGGGGTCCCGCCTGCTTCCCGGGAGCGGCCGGACTGCCGGTGATCGCATGCTCGCGGGGGTGCGCGCGGTCTCGTAGGCTCCTCTGTGCCCGTGGTGGCGCGGGCCGAGTGAGGCGGGCGACGTCGGGGAGGGCATGTGAGCGAGCCGACCATCGGGTTCAGTAGTGAGGCGGTGGCGTGAGCGCGGCGCAGATCATCGCCCGGCTGGCGGCGGCGGCGCAGAAGCTGGACGAGGCGAAGGCCAAGTCGGCCGCCGCGGCGCAGGACGCCGCCGAGGCGCGGGCGCTGGTGGCGGGCGCGCTGGAGGGTGCGGCGGCCGGACCGTTGATCGGCGTGATCGACGCCTACCGGCAGGCGTTGGCCCAGGCCGCCCAGGGCGGCGCGCCCGCCAGGCAACACGTCCAGGAGACGATCGCCAGGGTCCAGGCGTTGGGAAACTGAGCACCGACGAGCGACATCGCTGAATCCGGCGGCCGCGACGGCGGCGTACCGGCCGCGATCCGCGGGCGGTCCGTGGCCCACCTTCGCCCGGAATGCCGGAACGTGCCTCCACTGCGACTTCTTGTTACTAAAGCGTAACTTTCAATTGACGGCCGTACATTGCAAGCCCCATCATCGTTCCCACGATCGATCGGATCCCCCGCCCGTGCCTCCCGGCTTCCCGGGTGCCTCCCCACCGGAGGTGCAGCCATGCTGCTCCGAAAGATCATCACCCTGACCGCCGTCGTCGCCGCCCTGCTCGTCCCCGCCACCGCCGCCCAGGCCGCCACCCCGACCGGGGCCACCGCCGCCACGCCGACCGATTCCGTCGCCGCCGAACGCGCCATCGCGGCGGCGGCCTCGGCCAACCCGGTCATCGTCGTCGGCGGGTTGATCGGCATCTCCATCGCCTACGAGCCGATCGCCGCCCGGCTGCGGGCCGACGGCTACCGGGTGTGGATCTACCAACTCCCCGGGCTCGGCGTCGGCGACATCCGCGACTCCGCCCGCGCCCTGTCGTCCTACGTGGACCAGGTGCGCGCCGCCACCGGCGCGACCAAGGTGGACCTGGTCACCCACTCCGAGGGCGGCCTGGTCTCCCGCTGGTACGTCAAGTTCCTGGGCGGCGCCGACCGGGTGGCCCACTACGTCAGCCTGGGTACCCCGCAGCAGGGCACCTACGTCGCCAACATCATGAACTTCGTCGGGCTGGGCAGTTGCGCCGGCGTCGTCGCCTGCCAGCAGATGTCGATCGGCTCGGACTTCCTCGCCGCCCTCAACGACGGCGACGAGACCCCCGGCGCGGTCCGCTGGACCACCGTGCGCACCTGGCAGGACGAACTGGTCCGGCCGGTCGACAACGCGGTGCTCGCCGACGGCGCCACCAACGTGCTGGTCCAGGGGTGGTGCCCGCTGCGGGTCGTCGGCCACCTCGGCCTCGTCCTCGACGGTACGACGTACACCGTCGTCCGGCAGGCGCTCGCCGACGCGGCCGTCCGGCCCGACTGCTTCGCCCTCTGATCCGGGCGCGCCGGCGGGCGGCCCCGCGGCGACGCCCGGTCACGTCCGCGCGGTGGACGACGCTGCCGCGGAGGTCCCCGTGCCGCCCGTCGGTCAGTCCCGGGTGCCGTGGCCGAGAATCAGGTCGGCGGCCCGCCAGGCCAGCGCGGTCACCGGCGCGCTGATCCAGCCGGCGACCATCAGCGGCAGCACCGACGCGTCGACCACGCGGAGTCCGGCCACTCCGCGTACCCGCAGCCGCGGGTCGACGACGTGCTCGTCGTCCGGGCCCATGGCGCAGGTGCCGATGGCGTGGTAGCCGCAGTAGCCGTGCGCCAGGGCCGCCTCGACGATCTCCTCGTCGGTCCGCGTCGCCGGTCCGGGCAGCACCTCGGCCGCGAGCCGGTCGGCGATCGGCGCGGTGGCGAAGAGTTCCCGCATCCGCCGGAAGGTGTCCACCGCGACGGTGCGGTCGTGCGGGGAGTCGAGATAGTTCGCCACGATCGCGGGCGGGGTGCGCGGGTCCGGCCCGCTGATGGCGAGGGTTCCCTCGCTGTCCGGGCGGGTCACCGTGCCCAGGCACATCAGGCCCGGCTCCCGTTCCAGCTCCAACGCCCGCCCGGGCCGGGGCGGCGCCGCCGAGAACGGGGCCATCAGCAGGTGGGCGTCCGGGCGGTCCAGGTCGGGGCGGGACTTGATGTGGGCCGCCACGTCGAGCACGGGCAGGGCGAGCGGGCCGCGCCGGGTGAACAGGTAGCGGAGCGCGGCGCGGGCCTGCCCGAGCGGGCCGGCGAGCTGCGCGTTGTAGCCGCCCGGCCCGGCCAGCCGGTACTGCAGGGCCATCGAGCGGTGTTCCCGCAGGCCGGCGCCCACCCGGGGCCGGTCGAGCAGCACCTCCACCCCGGCGGAACGCAGCGTGTCGGCCGGCCCGATGCCGGAGACCTGCAGCAGTTGCGGGGTGGCGAGGGCGCCCGCGGCGAGGATCACCTCGGCGGAGGCCAGGTGGTCGACCGGCCGCCCCCGGTGCTCGGCGCGTACCCCGACCGCGCGGCCGTCGCGGATCAGCACCCGCAGCACGACGGTGTCGACCGCGACGGTCAGGTTCGGCCGGTCGCGTACCGGATGCAGGAAGGCGTGGGCGGCGCTGACCCGGCTCCCGTCGCGGATGGTGGCCATGGCGTAGCCGATCCGCTCGTCGTCGTCGGCGTTGAGGTCGTCGACCCGGCGCCAGCCCAGCTTCGCCCCGGCCTCGATCATCTCCTCGCAGAGTTCGTCGGTGCCGGTGGTGGTGGAGAGCCGCAGCGGGCCGCCGACGCCTCGGACCTCCGAGGCGCCCAGCGGGTTGTCCTCCAGCCGTTTGAAGATCGGCAGCATGGTCGACCAGCCCCAGCCAGGGTTGCCGAGGCGTTCCAGCGCGTCGTAGTCCGGCTGGGCGCCCCGGCTGTAGATCATGCCGTTGATCGAGGTCGAGCCGCCGATCATCCGCCCGCGCTGCCACGTCTCGTCCCGCCCCGGCCCGGTCGTCGCCGGATAGTGCCAGGCGGTACGCCGGTCGTCCATCAGGTAGGAGAAGCCCTTGGGTATGCGGACGAAGGGGCTGCGGTCCCAGCCGCCCGCCTCGACCAGCAGCACCCGGGTGCCCGGGTCCTCGCTGAGCCGGTTGGCCAGCACGCACCCGGCCGCGCCCGCACCGACGATGACGTAGTCGAATTCGTCCACCTCGGACCCCACTGTCCCATGCGCGAAAATCCCTCACACGTTAGCGAATCGATCATGTAACGGAAAGTGTCGAGGGTGACGTTCCGTCTGGCAGTTCGTGCCGATGTCGGCGTGCACGGGCGGCGGGTACGACAGGACGAAGGGCGCGGCCGGGCGGCAACCCGGCGCCGGCGCGGGCAGTTGGGGCGAGCGACCGCGACGGCGGTCCGCGCCGTGCGAGGCTGAGTCGGGGCGTACGTCTGGAGGTGCGACATGGCCGGAATGCCGCAGGTCGACTTCGCGCTCGACACGTACGAGTGCATCGTGCTCTACCCGGGGCCGTCGGGCCGGGCCCTGCCGGAGGAGACGGTGCAGCGGTTGCAGGCCGAGCACACCCAGCACATGCGGGCGCTGCAACGCCGCGGCGTCATCCTGGTCGCCGGCTCGGTGGACGGCCCGGCCCGGCAGCCGGACCCGCCGATCGGCTTCGGCCTGGCCCGCACCGGCTCGGTCGACGACGTACGCGGCGTCATGGAGGCCGACCCGGCGGTGCAGGCCGGGCTCTACCGGGTGGACGTGCTGACCTTCCTCTGCCCGGCCGGCTCGCTGGAGTTCCCGCTGGCCAAGACGCAGAGCTGACGGCGGCGCGACCCGGCCCGGGAGACCGGCCGCCGGTGGTGGCGGTGGCGGGGCCGCCCGCGCCCACCGGGTGACCAGCGGCGCGTTGAGCGCGTCGGCGTCGGCGCACCTTCAGCCGGATCCAGTTCCGCTCCCGGCCGGGTGTCCGTCGCCCCCTGCCGGCGGTGGGCCGGCCCGCGCCGGATGACGGCGGTCGATCGCTGGTCGGTGCGGCATCGAGCCGTGCTCGCGGGCGGGTCGGGAGCGCTCCGTCGGAGGATGACGGCGGGCGGTACGATTTCCGCCGCGCGGTCGCCGATGCCCGCCACACACACGACGCCCCCGGGTGCCATCGGGCACCCGCCCGCAAGGCGGGAATCTCGCGTCGTTGGACAAATGTTCCGCATTCCGAAAGGGGCCGGCCGGCAGGTCGACCCGGAGGAGAGACTAGCCTGATGGGCGTGACACGCCGCGCGAAGATCGTCTGCACACTCGGCCCCGCCACCTCGTCCCCGGAGCGCATCCGGGGCCTGGTCGAGGCCGGCATGAACGTGGCGAGGCTCAACTTCAGCCACGGCAGTCACTCGGACCACGAGGCGGTGTGCCGGCTCGTCCGGGAGGCGGCCGAGGCGGCCGGGCAGCCCGTGGCGGTGCTCGCCGACCTCCAGGGCCCGAAGATCCGGCTCGGCCGGTTCGCCGACGGCCCGCACGAGTGGCGCACCGGCGACTCCGTCGTGATCACCGGGGACGACATCCTCGGCACCAAGGAGCGGGTCTCCTGCACCTACCGCAAGCTGCCGCAGGAGGTGAAGCCGGGCGACCGGCTGCTGATCGACGACGGCCGGGTCGCGGTCGAGGTCAGCGACGTCACCGGCAACGACATCCGGTGCCTGGTCACCGAGGGCGGCCCGGTCTCCAACAACAAGGGCGTCTCGCTGCCGAACGTGGCGGTCAGCGTCCCGGCCCTGTCGGAGAAGGACGCCGAGGACCTGCGCTTCGCGCTCGGCCTGGGCGTGGACATGGTCGCGCTCTCCTTCGTCCGCTCGCCGGACGACATCAAGCTGGTGCACGCGATCATGGCCGAGGAGGACGTGTTCCGCCCGGTGCTGGCCAAGGTCGAGAAGCCCGAGGCGGTCGACCACCTGGAGGCGATCGTGCTCGCCTTCGACGGCGTCATGGTCGCCCGCGGCGACCTCGGCGTGGAGCTGCCGCTGGACCAGGTGCCGCTGGTGCAGAAGCGCGCGGTGCAGCTCTGCCGGGAGAACGCCAAGCCGGTCATCGTCGCCACCCAGATGCTCGACTCCATGATCGAGAATTCGCGGCCGACCCGCGCCGAGGCCTCCGACGTGGCCAACGCGGTGCTCGACGGCGCGGACGCGGTGATGCTCTCCGGTGAGACCAGCGTCGGCAAGTACCCGGTGCTCACCGTCAGCACGATGGCCAAGATCGTCCAGACCACCGAGTCCGGCTCGATCTCCGTGCCCCGACTCCAGCACGACCCGCGTACGCACGGTGGCGCGCTCACCGTCGCCGCCTCCTCGATCGCCCGGGCCATCGGCGCCAAGGCGATGGTCGCCTTCTCGCAGACCGGTGACACCGTCAAGCGGCTCGCCCGGCTGCACTGCGACCTGCCGCTGCTGGCGTTCACCCCGGTGCCGGAGGTGCGTAACCAGCTCGCCCTATCCTGGGGCGTCGAGACGTTCCTGATGCCCTTCGTCGAGCACACCGACGACATGTTCCGCCAGGTCGACCAGGCGTTGCTCGGCCTCAACCGGGCCAACCCCGGCGACTACGTGGTGATCGTGGCGGGCAGCCCGCCCGGCACCCCCGGTTCCACCAACACGCTGCGCGTGCACCAGCTCGGCTCGCTGGTCGACCTCGCCTCGGCGCGGGCGTTGCAGTGACCGAGCTGGCCGGGGCGACCGGGCAGGCCGCGGTCGACCAGCTCCTCGCGGTGCTGGACCTGGACCACACGGGCGAGATGACCTTCCGGGGGATGAGCCCGCCGGTCGGCCCACAGCGGGTGTACGGCGGCCAGGTCGCCGGCCAGGCCCTGGTCGCCGCCGGGCGCACCGTCGACCCGGAGCGCTTCGTGCACTCCCTGCACGGCTACTTCGTCCGCCCCGGCGACCCGGCCGAGCCGATCGAGTACCAGGTGGAGAACGTCCGGGACGGCCGGTCCTTCTCGGTACGCCGGTCCGTCGCGCTCCAACACGACAAGCCGATCTTCTTCATGTCGGCGTCGTTCCAGCGGCACGAGGAGGGGCTGGACCACCAGGCGCCAGCCCCCCTCGACGTGCCCGGCCCGGACGGGGTCCCGACGATGACCGACCGGCTCTCCCGCTACCCGGAGCGGCTCGGCATCTGGGGCCAGATCCCCCGCCCGATCGACGTCCGCTACGTGGGCGAGCCCGGCTGGGTACGCCCCGGCGACCGGCCCGCCGAGCCGCACCAGCGGGTCTGGATGCGGATCGACGGCAAGCTGCCCGACGACCCGCTGCTGCACGCCTGCGCTTTGACGTACGCCTCGGACCTGACCCTGCTCGACTCGGTGCTCTCGGTGCACGGCGAGGTCTGGGGGCCCGGGGGAGTGGTGGGCGCGAGCCTGGACCACGCGCTCTGGTTCCACCGGTCCTTCCGTGCCGACGAGTGGTTCCTCTACGACTGCTGGAGCCCGTCCGCCTCCGGTGCCCGTGGCCTGGCCACCGGCCGGATGTTCACCACCGACGGCCGGCACATCGCCAGCGCCGTCCAGGAGGGGCTGCTGCGTCGGGTCGGCGACTGACCGGCGGGCCGTGACCGTTCGGCGGAGGGCCGGAAGATCGGCCGGCTGACCAGCGGACTAACCTAGCCGGCATGCGTCTCTCCGCCCGGGTCGATTACGCCCTTCGCGCTGCCGCCGAACTGGCGGCGGTGGACGCCAGCAGGGCGGCCGGTGGTGCGGCGACCGGGCGGAGCCGGCCGGTGACCGCCGAGCAGATCGCCCGCGCCCAGGAGATCCCGCCGAAGTTCCTGGAGAGCATCCTGCTCCAGCTGCGCCGGGGCGGCGTCGTGCACGCCCAGCGCGGCCCCGAGGGCGGCTACTGGCTGGCCCGGCCCGCCTCGGAGATCTCTTTGGCCGAGGTGATCCGGGTGATCGACGGCCCGTTGGCGCACGTGCGTGGCCAGCGCCCGGAGCAGCTCGGCTACCAGGGGGCGGCCCGGGCGTTGCAGGAGGTCTGGATCGCCCTGCGGGCCAGCGAACGGGAGATCCTCGAACTGGTCACCATCGCCGACGTGGCCAGCGGCAGGCTGCCCGGCCGGGTCAACGAGCTCGCCGCCGACCCGGCCGCCTGGACCTGACCGCCCTCCTACCGCCGGCTCGCCGGCCCGCCCGCAGGGCTTCCGGCGACTCGCCCCTGCCGGCCCGCCCGCCGGCTTTCCGCTGACTCGCTGGCCGCCGGCCTGCCGGCACCCGCCAGGGTGCCGGGCGCAACCGTCAGGGTCCCCGCGGTGCGTACATGATCACGGCAACACCCAGCGGGCCCGCCCGCCGATTCGCGGCCCGGTGCGCGGCGCGCTGGGCCATCAGCGCACTGATCGCGGCGCGGCCGATTCGCGCGCCGTCCGGCGCGTCCCACCAATCGGGTTGAGGGCTTGACCGGAACGCCTCCGTGCCGCAATGTCGACCAAGTCGATAGGAGATGCCGAAAAGTCGGAGGACGCTCGTGCGCAAGCTGCTGATCCTCGCTCTGGTCGGGCTCGCCGCGCAGCTGATCGACGGCGCGCTCGGCATGGCGTACGGGCTCACCTCCTCCACCCTGCTGCTCTTCGCCGGGGTCGCGCCGGCCACCGCGTCCGCCTCGGTGCACCTGGCGGAGATCGGCACCACCCTCGCGGCGGGGGTGTCGCACTGGCGGTTCGGCAACGTCGACTGGCGGGTGGTCGCCCGGATCGCGGTGCCCGGCGCGATCGGCGCGTTCGCCGGCGCCACCTTCCTCAGCTCCATCTCCACCGAGGCCGCCGCACCGTGGATGGCCGCCATCCTGTTCGCCCTGGGCGCGTACCTGCTGGTCCGCTTCTCCCGGCCGCTGCGCCCCAACCGGGCCGCCGGCCGCCTGCGGGGCCGCTTCCTCGCCCCGCTCGGGCTGTTCGCCGGCTTCGTCGACGCCACTGGCGGTGGGGGTTGGGGCCCGGTCGCCACCCCGGCGCTGCTGGTCTCCGGCCGGATGGCACCGCGCAAGGTCATCGGCTCGGTCGACACGGCCGAGTTCCTGGTGGCCGGGGCGGCCAGCGCCGGTTTCCTCATCGGCCTCGGCTCCGAGGGCTTTCTGCTCTCCACCGTGGCCGCCCTGCTGATCGGCGGCCTGATCGCCGCACCGATCGCCGCCTGGCTGGTCCGCGTCGTCCCGGCCCAACTGCTCGGCGCGGTCATCGGCGGGGTGATCGTGCTGACCAACGCCCGCACGCTGCTGCGCGCCGGCGAGCTGGGCGGGCCGGTCCCGCCCCTGGTCTACGCGCTGCTCGGCGCGGGCTGGCTGGCCGCGCTGGCGCTGGCGGCGCGGGCGCTGTACCGGGCCCGCCGAGCCCGGTCCGTCGCCGCAGCGGCACTCGCCGCGCCGTCCGCGATCGCGACGGCCGCAACCGGCATGCCCGATGGCGCGTCGACGGGAGGGGCCGACGCCGCGACGCCGGAGGCGCCCCGGCCTCTCACCGCCGCCGTCGAGGGCTGACCCCGGCACCCCGCCGCCGTGCGCAACCGCTGCCGGATCGAACGATCAGGGCCCTAGCTGGGCCGGGGCGGCACCAGGATCAGTGATCCACTGCATGTGCCGCAAGTGGTGGTCTCCGGCTCCACAGAGACCACCACTTGCCGCACACCGAGTCGATCAAGTTCCTGGCGGGGCACGGCGCGGGACGGTCAGTCGCTCAGGAGGGCGTCGGCCTCGGTGGAGAGCAGATGCCATGCCTCGTCGACGTGGTGCTCGGTGGTCAGCGGCGACCCGACCGCCAGGCGCAGCGCGTAGCGGCCCTCGATGCGGGTGTGGGTCAGCAGCACCCGTCCGGTGGTGTTGACCCGACGCAGCAGCTCGGCGCTCGCCTCGTCGCCGGCCCGCAGGCGGAAGCAGACCAGCGAGAACGGATGCGGCGCGGCCAGCTCGAACCGATCGTCGGCGGCGACCCGCGCGGCGAAGCGGTCGGCGAGCGCCACCCCCGAGCGGATGTGCGCCCGCAGTCCCTCGACGCCGTACCAGCGCAGCACGAACCAGAGCTTGAGCGCCCGGAACCGGCGGCCCAGCGGCACCTGCCAGTCCCGGTAGTCGATCACCACACCGGACTCGGTCGCCGCGTTGCGCAGATACTCGGGCATCACCGTCAACGCCTCGATCAGTTCGCCCCGGTCGGCCACCCAGAACGCGTCACAGTCGAAGCCGGTGAGCAGCCACTTGTGCGGGTCGAAGCAGTACGAGTCGGCGTACTCGACCCCGGCGTGCGACCAGCGCAGCTCCGGGCAGACCGCCG
This sequence comes from Micromonospora eburnea, assembly GCF_900090225.1. NCBI lineage: Bacteria > Bacillati > Actinomycetota > Actinomycetes > Micromonosporales > Micromonosporaceae > Micromonospora > Micromonospora eburnea. The sequence goes on along the minus strand of NZ_FMHY01000002.1, from coordinate 5,219,666 downwards.
CGGAACCCGCGTACGCGGCGTCGACGTGCAGCCATACGCCGTGCTCCGCGCAGATCTCGCCGATCTCCGCCACCGGATCGACCGCGGTGGTGGACGTGGTGCCGATGGTGGCCACCACGATCGCCGGCACCACGCCGGCCGCCAGGTCCGCCTCGATCGCCGCCCGCAGCGCCGCCGGACGCATCGCCTGCGTCGCCGGGTCCACCTCGATCGCCCGTACCCCGTCGGCGCCCAACCCGGCCATCCGGGCCGCCTTCTCGATGGAGGAATGCCCCTGCGTGGAGGCGTACGCCCGGTAGCGCCGGTCGACGCCGTCGGTACGCCAGCGGCCCTTGCTGGCCCGGTGCAGCGCGCCCAGCGTGGCGACCAGCGCCGCCGACGAGGCCGAATCCTGGATCACCCCGCCGCCGGGGCCGGTCGAGCGGAACCGCTTCGGCAGGTCGAGCAGGTCGGCGAGCCAGTCCAACATGACCGTCTCCAGCTCGGTGCAGGCCGGGCCGGTCGCCCACAGCATCCCCTGCACGCCGAGGCCGGAGCTGACCAGGTCGCCCAGCACGCTCGGGCCGGAGGTGTTGGCCGGGAAGTACCCGAAGAAGCCCGGGTGCTGCCAGTGGGTCAGCCGAGGGGCGACGATCCGGTCCAGGTCGGCCAGCACGGCCTCGACCGGCTCACCCTGCTCCGTCGGCCCGGCGGGCAGCGCGGCGGCCACCGCGCCGGGCGGATCCTGCGAGGTCACCGGCCGTTGTCCGACCGTCTCCCAGTAGTCGGCGATCCAGTCCACCACGGCGTGCCCGGCGCGGCGGAACTCCTCCGGGTCCATGTGCTCAGCCATGCCCTGAAGTCGATCAGGTGGGCCTGGTCGCGGCAAGGGGAGGCGGTGGTGGTTGTGCGCGCCGAAAGTGCCGTCCTACGATGCCGGTGCGCGGAGCCAAATCATGGACGTCGATCAGTGTCGTCCACCGTCACCGTCAGCGCGGCGTACCTCCAGCCGGCCCGGGCAGGCCGGCGCCCCCGCCGCGTGCCTGACCTGCGCGAAAGGCAGCTTCCGTGCATTCCACCCCACCGCGCCGCCGCACCGCGTTGCTCGCCGCGGCCTCGACGGCCACCCTCCTCGCCGGCATCCTCACCACGGTGACCGCCGCCGCGGCCACCGCCGCCTGCCGGGTCGACTACCGGGTCACCAACCAGTGGGGCGGCGGCTTCGGCGCCGACGTCACCGTCACCAACCTCGGCGACCCGGTCAACGGCTGGACGCTCACCTGGGCCTGGACCGCCGGCCAGCAGGTGACCCAGGCGTGGAACGCCACCGTCACCCAGTCCGGCACCCAGGTCACCGCCCGTGACGCCGGCTACAACGCGGCGATCGGCACCGGCGGCACCGCCGCCTTCGGCTTCAACGCCTCGTGGAACGACACCAGCAACCCGGCCCCGGCCAGTTTCGCGCTCAACGGCACCACCTGCACCGGCCCCACCCCGCCCACCAGCGCGCCGCCGAGCAGCACCGCACCCCCGACCACCACCCCGCCCACCACCCCACCGCCCGGCGGCGCCAAACAGCTGGAGAAGCTGGACCGGGGCCTGATCAGCGTCCGCTCCGGCAGCGGCAACCTGGTCTCCTGGCGACTGCTCGGCACCGAGACCGCCGGGGTGGCGTTCAACCTCTACCGGGGCACCACCAGGGTCAACACCACCCCGATCACCGGCGCCACCAGCTACCTCGACAGCGGCGCGGCGGCCGGCTCGGCGTACACGGTGCGGGCCGTGGTGAACGGCGCGGAGCAGGCGGCATCCGCCCCCGCGCTGCAGTTCCCCAACGGCTACCTCGACGTGCCGATCCAGCCACCGCCCGGCGGCACCACCCCGACCGGGGAGGCGTACACCTACTCGGCCAACGACGCCAGCGTCGGCGACCTCGACGGCGACGGCCGGTACGAGTTCGTGCTCAAGTGGGACCCGTCGAACAGCAAGGACAACTCCCAGTCCGGCTACACCGGCAACGTGTACGTCGACGCGTACACCCTGACCGGCACCCGGCTTTGGCGCATCGACCTCGGCCGCAACATCCGGGCCGGCGCCCACTACACCCAGTTCCAGGTCTACGACTACGACGGCGACGGCCGCGCCGAGGTGGCCATGAAGACCGCCGACGGCACCCGCTCCGGCACCGGCCAGGTGATCGGCTCGTCCTCGGCCGACCACCGCAACTCCAGCGGCTACGTGCTCGCCGGCCCCGAGTACCTGACCATGTTCGACGGTCGCACCGGCGCCGCGCTCTCCACCGTGGACTACGACCCGCCGCGCGGCACCGTCTCCTCCTGGGGCGACTCCTACGGCAACCGGGTCGACCGGTTCCTCGCCGCCACCGCCTACCTCGACGGGGAACGCCCCTCGCTGATCATGGCGCGCGGCTACTACACCCGCGCGGTGATCGCCGCCTGGGACTTCCGCACCGGCACCCTCACCAAGCGCTGGACCTTCGACTCCAACGCCAGCGGCAACGGCGCCGCCGCCGGCCAGGGCAACCACAACCTCTCCGTCGCCGACGTGGACGGCGACGGCCGCCAGGAGATCGTGTACGGCGCCGCCACCATCGACGACAACGGCCGGCTGCTCTGGTCCACCGGCAACGGGCACGGCGACGCCCTGCACGTCGGCGACCTCGACCCGTCCCGGCCGGGGCTTGAGATGTTCAAGGTCGACGAGGACGGCACCAAGCCCAGCTCGTACTTCGCCGACGCCCGCACCGGCCAGGTGCTCTGGCAGACCGCACCGAACGGCGACAACGGCCGGGGCGTCTCCGACGACGTCTGGGCCGGCAGCCCTGGCGCCGAGTCCTGGTCCGCCGCCGCCGACGGCCTGCTCAACACCAGAGGGCAGAACATCGGCCGCAAACCGTCCTCACAGAACTTCCTCGTCTGGTGGGACGGCGACCCGGTCCGCGAACTGCTCGACGCCACGAAGATCGACAAGTACGGCACCGGCGGCGACACCCGGCTGCTCACCGGCAGCGGCGTGGCCGCCAACAACGGCACCAAGTCCACCCCGGCGCTCTCCGGCGACATCCTCGGCGACTGGCGCGAAGAGGTGGTCTGGCGCACCAGCGACAGCACCGCGCTGCGCATCTACAGCACACCGACCCCGACCAACCTGCGCATCCACACCCTGATGCACGACCCGCAGTACCGGGTCTCGATCGCCTGGCAGAACACCGCCTACAACCAGCCACCGCACACCGGGTTCTTCCTCGGCGACGGCATGGCCACCCCGCCCACACCGAACATCTACCTGCGCTGAACCCCTAGCCGGTGGCGAAAGCACCGGGCCGCCGACCGCGGAATCCGCGACGGCGGCCCGGTGCACCACACCGCGGCACCCCCGACCCGTCCCGACCGGGAGTGCCGTACCACCACCGGAACCAAAACTAGAGGCGCCGCGCGACGGTGGGGTGACGTGCCTATGAAGAGCGTGTTTCAGCGGTTTCGGTGCAGGCCGCCGGCCACCCGCTCGGCGATCAGCTCGAACGACCGGATCCGGTCGGCCACGTCGTACACCATCGTGGTCAGCATCAGCTCGTCCGCGCCGGTACGCGCCAACAGCGCGCCGAGCTGCCGGGCCACCGTCTCTGGCGAGCCCGTCGCCTGGCCCTCCCGGCGCTGCGCCACGAACTCCCGCTCCAGTTCGGTGTACGGGTAGGCCGCCGCCTCCTCCGGCGTGACCAGCGGCTCCGGCCGCCCCGAGCGCAGCTTCAGGAAGGACAACCCGGCCGGGCCGGCCAGCCACTCCGCCCGCTCGTCGGTCTCCGCGCAGACCGCGTTGACCGCGACCATCGCGTACGGCCGCTCCAGCCACTGCGACGGCCGGAAACTCTGCCGGTAGAGCTGCAACGCGGGCAGCGTGTTCTGCGCGCTGAAGTGGTGCGCGAACGAGAACGGCAGCCCGAGCAGCCCGGCGAGCTGGGCGCTGAAACCGCTCGACCCGAGCAACCAGACCACCGGCGACTGGCCCCGACCCGGGGTGGCGGTGATCGGGCCCGGCTCCGCCCCGCTGAAGTAGTTCATCAGGTCGGCCAGCTCACGGGGGAAGTTCTCGGCCGACAGCCCCTCCATGCTCCGGCGCAGCGCCAGCGCGGTCACCTGGTCGGTGCCCGGCGCCCGGCCGATGCCCAGGTCGATGCGGCCCGGGTGCAGCGCCTCCAGCGTGCCGAACTGCTCGGCCACCACCAGCGGCGCGTGGTTGGGCAGCATCACCCCGCCCGAGCCGAGCCGGATCGTCGCGGTGTGCGCCGCGAGGTGGGCGAGCAGCACCGCCGGCGCGGAACTCGCGATCGCCGGCATGTTGTGGTGCTCGGCCACCCAGAACCGGTGGTAGCCCAGCTCCTCGGTGCGTCGGGCCAGCTCGGTGGTGTGCCGCAGGGCCTCACCGGCGCTGGCGGTGGCGGCGACCGGAGCAAGATCAAGAACAGAGAGCGGTACGTCGATCACGAACCTGACCAACCCGCCGCGCGGCGAAATTGTTCCTCCGTACGGGCCTCAGCCCATGCCGCGCGCCTGCTCGAAGATCAGACTGGTCTGGGTGTGCTGCACCGCCGGATCCACCGCCAGATGGTCCAGGACGAAGTCCCGCAGCGCATCCCCCGACGCCGCCCGCACGTGCAGCACGTAGTCCTCCGCGCCGGCCACGTGGAACACCGACACCACCCCCGGCAGCCGCACCGACCGGGCCCGGAACGCGTCCACCGCCGCCCGCTCGTGCGCGGTCAGGCGTACCGACACCAGCGCCTGCAACGGCAACCCCACCGCCGCCGGGTCCACCTCGGCGTGGAACCCGCGGATCGCCCCGCTCTCGCGCAACGCCCGGGTACGCGCCAGACAGGTGGACGGCGCCACCCCGACCCGCTCGGCCAGCGCGTTGTTCGGCAGCCGGCCGTCGGCCGCCAACTCGGTCAGGATCGCGCGGTCGACGTCGTCCAAGGCCGCGAACGGCCGTACATCATTCGGTGCGACAGGCATGCGAGCATCATTCTCCGAATCTGGCGATAACAGAAGAGCTGTCGACAGAATCTCCTTCGTTCCTATTGCCCGCCAACGCCCTCATGTTCGACGCTTCGGGCCATGACCGCCGTGGACACCACAGCCGTGCACGCCGGGCGCGACGATCTCGCCGGGCTCGGCGTCCACGTCCCGCCCATCGACCTCTCCACCACCAACCCCCTGCCGTCCGTCGCCGGCGGCGGCGACGACTACGAGACCCTCGCCACCGGCGGCACCCTCCCGCCCGGCGGCAGCGCCGTCTACCAGCGCCTCTGGAACCCCACCGTCGCCCGCTTCGAGACCGCCCTCGCCACCCTCGAAGGCACCGCCGAGGCCGTCGCCTTCGCCAGCGGCATGGCCGCCCTCACCGCCACCCTGCTCGCCGCCACCCGCGACGGAAAGCGGCACGTCGTCGCCGTCCGCCCCCTCTACGGCGGCACCGACCACGTGCTCGCCACCGGCCTGCTCGGCACCGAGGTCACCTGGGCCCGCCCCGACGAGGTCGCCGCCGCGATCCGCCCCGACACCGCGCTGGTCGTCGTCGAGACCCCGGCCAACCCCACCCTCGACCTCGTCGACATCGCCGCCCTCGCCACCGCCGCCGGCGATGTCCCGCTGCTCGTCGACAACACCGTCGCCACCCCCGTGCTCCAACAGCCCGCCCGGCACGGCGCCGCCCTCGTGCTGCACAGCGCCACCAAGAGCATCGGCGGCCACGGCGACGTCCTCGCCGGCGCCGTCGCCTGCGACGCCGACTGGGCCACCCGGCTGCGCCAGGTCCGCGCCGTCACCGGCGCGATCCTGCACCCGCTCGGCGCGTACCTGCTGCACCGCGGCCTGCAAACCCTGCCGCTACGGGTCCGCGCCCAGCAGGCCGGCGCCGAGAAACTCGCCGGCTGGCTCGCCGGCCACCCCACCGTCACACGGGTCCACCACCCCTCCCTGCACGACCCGGCCGGGCTGGTCGGCCGCCAACTGTCCGGCACCGGCAGCCTGCTCGCCTTCGAGGTACCCGGCGGCACCCCCGCCGCGGCCACCGTCGCCGGCGCCTGCCGGCTGATCACCCACGCCGTGTCGCTCGGCGGGATCGACACCCTCATCCAGCACCCCGCCTCGCTCACCCACCGGCCCGTCGAGGACGACGCCAAGCCGGTCGGGGGCCTGCTGCGACTCTCCGTCGGCCTGGAGGACCCGGAGGACCTGCGGGCCGACCTGGCGCAGGCGCTCGCCGCGATCTGACCCGTTCCAGCCGCGTCCCGGGTGTCCCGTCGTGGGCCCGGGCGCGGCCCGGCGTCAGGACTTCGGGCCGACGTGGCGGTCGAGCGCGGCGACCGCGTCCCGCCGCGCGATGGAGAGCGAGTTGCGGCGGTTCATCTTCCAGGCGACGCCGAGCAGGTCGAGCGCCCACTGGCAGAGGCCCATGATGTCGGCGGATTCGTTGGTGAACATGTAGCGCGGATAGACGTACTGCTTACCGCGGACGGTGACCCGGTTGCTGAACCGGCAACCGTCGGAGTGGAACAGACCGCGCAGGAAGTCGCCCGCGTGTGGTGTCAGGATCTCCCACTGCCAGGGAGTGAGGACGATGTCGCGCTCGTGCTTCTTGCCCGGCCCGTGTTGAGGAATGAGACAAGGCCAGTGGCGGGCGGTGCTCTGCACGGCCACGCAGCCGCGCTTCTGGATCCGCTGGACCTCGTTGGCGAGGACGGCGCGCATGGCGGTGTCGCACAGATCGATCAGGTTGGGCCAGGTGTCGGAGCAGTAGATGCGGAGCACCGGCACCTTGTCGGTCGTGACCAGATGCCCGTCTCCGAGATAAAGGCCGAGCAGGTAGGCGTAGGCGGCCTGATCGAGCGGACTTTCCTGATCGGGGCGGCAGCGGAAGCATCGCACCGCGCTGCCGAGCACGACCGGTTCTGGTCGGTCGACGCACCAGTGCCAGACGGTGGCGTAGGGCAGGGAAAGGGTGCGGGCCACCGACTGGATGTTGTGGCCCCGAGCGCGAAGAGCGCGGGCGCGCGCCCGCATTTCGGGAGGGTGCACGACGACATCATCGAACACCCGTACGACAGAAGTGCCGGGAGCGGGATTCGAACCCGCAAGCCCTTTCGGGCAGAAGTGTTTGAGACTTCCGTGTATTCCGTTCCACCATCCCGGCGAGTGCCGCTTACTGTACCCGACTACGCTCGTACGGGAGCATGGGTGGTGACTGTGCCGAGGATCGATGGTGGGAGAGGCTCGTGGCGGAGACGCAGACGGATGCCGAGCGCAGGCGCGTACTGATCGCCGAGGACGAGGCGCTCATCCGGCTGGACCTGGCCGAGATGCTGGCCGAGGAGGGCTACGAGGTGGTCGGCGAGGCCGGTGACGGCGAGACCGCCGTGAAGCTCGCCGAGGAGCTCAAGCCGGACCTGGTCATCCTCGACATCAAGATGCCGATCATGGACGGGCTCGCCGCCGCCGAGCGGATCGCCGGCGCGCGGATCGCCCCGGTGATCATCCTGACCGCGTTCAGCCAGCGTGACCTGGTGGAGCGGGCCCGGGCGGCCGGCGCGATGGCGTACCTGGTCAAGCCGTTCCAGAAGAGCGACCTGGTCCCGGCGGTGGAGATCGCGCTGTCCCGCTACTCCGAGATCACCGCGCTGGAGGCGGAGGTCGCCGGCCTCACTGACCGGCTGGAGATCCGCAAGACCGTCGAGCGGGCCAAGGGCGCGCTGATGACCACGTACGGGATGACCGAGCCGCAGGCGTTCAAGTGGATCCAGCGCACGGCGATGGACCACCGGATGACCATGAAGGAGGTCGCCGAGCGGATCCTCGCCGAGACCGCCGGCGGCGAGGTGGCGCAGCCGACCTCCTGACCGGGCCCGGCCGGCGCCGACTGCCGTAGTTCGGCACCGATCGATACGATCGCCGTCATGCGTGGACGGCGTGTGCTGGCGGTGCTGGGACTGGTCGTCGTGTTGGCCGCCGGCTGTCGGGAGGGCGCGCCCGCCGGGGCCGCCCCCGAGCCGATCCGCCCCGCCTGGCGGCCGGTGACCCTGCCCGTGCCGCCCGGTGCCCCTGGTCGGCTGGTCCTGGGCGATGCTGCCGCCTGTGCGGGTCGCTGGTTCGTGGTGGGTGCCGTCGCCGACGCGGCGGGCGGGACGCGGCCGGCGGCGTGGACGAGTGACGACGGCCTGTCCTGGCGGACTGTTTCGGTGGCCGCCGCGTCCTACTACGGCCGTCAGGATGTCCTCTTCGCGGCCACCTGCCACGGTGGCCGGCTGGCCGCGCTCGGCGCCCGTGCCGGGGGCGCGCACGGCAACCCCCGGGTGAGCGCGTGGATCCGGCCGGATGGTGGCCCGCTGGTCGAGGCGAGTTCGTCGGGTGACCTGTCCGGCGGGGTGCCGGACGGCGACGTGGCCCGGCTGGCGGGTGGCGGTCCCGGTGGCTGGCTGGTGGTGGGCGGCGGTGAACACGCTCCGGGGTCCTGGTCGAGCGCGGACGGGCGCCGGTTCCGGCGGCATCCGGCGGCGGCGGGGGATGCGGACGTGGCGGGCGCGGCGGTGTACGACGTGCTGGCGGGTGCCGGCGACTGGTGGGCGGTCGGTTCGGTGACCGGGCGGGGTCGGTTGGATCCGGTCGGCTCGGTGTGGCGCTCGGGTGATGGGCGGGACTGGCGGCGGGTGGCGCTGCCGTCGCCGGACGGTGCGGCGGAGTTGCAGCGGGTGGCGTGGGCCGGGGGCGGTCCGGTGGCGGTGGGGCGTTCCGGGGACGGTTTCCGGGCGTGGCGCTGGTCGGGTGGTGAGTGGTCGGCCGGGGCTCGGTTCGGGGCCGCGGATTCGGCCGGGGCGCCGGTGGTGCGGGGGTTCGCCGCGGTCGGTGTCGAGTTGTGGGCGGTCGTGGCGCGGGGTGGCGGGTGCCGGTTGTGGTGGTCGCCGGACCGGGGTGGGTCCTGGCGGGAGGTGGTGCCGCCGGTGTCGGGGGGCGCGCGGGCGGCGCTGGCGGTCCAGCACGGGCGGCTGCTCGCGATCTTCGGCGGTGACGGTTCCGTTGGGGCCTGGATCACATCGTTGCCGGTCGGGGCGGCGTGACGAGCGCCACCCTTGACCGGTTCTTACAGCGTTCCCGGTCGATCGGGCACGTCGTGTAACGGTTAGGTCAACCCACACGCACAGGTCTATCCGTGTCGTTCGCCGGTGGGATAACGTCCCGCCCCAGACTGGGAACGTGGTTAGGTTCGTCACGTCCGCGCCAGCTAGAAGTCGGCGGTGGTGCGACTCGACCGCGGTGAGGGAGAAGGGGTTCGTGCCTTGAGGCAGAAGCTCGTGCGGGTTATCGGCGGGGTCGCTCTCGCCGGCGCTCTTGTGGTGGGCATGTCGGCTTGTAGCAGCAGCGACGGTGGTGGCTCTGGGTCCGACAGCAAGTGCGGCCTCAAGATCACTTTCTTCGGGGCGCTGACCGGTGACGCCGCCAACCTTGGTATCAACATCAAGGACGGCGCCAAGCTGGCCGTGGAGCAGTACAACGAGAAGCACGCCGACTGCAAGGTCGAGCTGGTGGAGAAGGACTCCCAGGGCGACGAGAAGCAGGCTGCTGGTCTCGCCCGTGAGGTGGTCAAGGACAGCAAGGTCGTCGGCGTGATCGGCCCGGCCTTCTCCGGTGAGACCGAGGCTTCCGGCCCGATCTGGGAGGAGGCGAAGCTGCCGATCATCTCGCCGTCCGCCACCCGTACCAGCCTGGGGGACAAGGGCTGGAAGATCTTCCACCGGGGTCTGGGTAACGACGCCTCGCAGGGCCCTGCGGCGGCCGCGTACATCAAGGATGTGCTGAAGGCGGAGAAGGTCTACGTCATCGACGACCAGAGCGCGTACGGCGCGGGTCTGGCGGACGCGGTCCGGGGTGCCCTGGGCGCGGCGAAGGTCGGCGACGACAAGGTCGACCGCAACGTCACCAAGGACTTCAACCCGGTTATCACCAAGATCAAGGCCAGCGGTGCGACGGCGGTCTTCTACGGTGGCTACTACCAGGAGGCCGGTCTGCTGGTGAAGCAGATGCGGGCCGCCGGTGTGACCGCGACGCTGGTCGCGGCCGACGGTGTCAAGGACCCGGCCTACATCGAGACCGCCGGTAAGGAGCAGGCCGAGGGCACCATCCTGACCTGCCCGTGCCAGCCGGCCTCGGAGGCCAAGGGCAACTTCGCCGAGAGCTACAAGGCGAAGTGGGGCCAGGAGGCCGGTACGTACAGCGACATCGCGTTCGACATCGCGGGCATCTTCCTCAAGGGCATCGACGAGGGCAACACCACCAAGGAGAAGATGCTCAACTACGTCAACGGTGTCACCTACGAGGGTGTGGCCAACACCTACAAGTTCACCGACAAGGGTGAGCTCGACCCGCAGTACCTGAAGATCTGGGCGTACAAGGTGTCCGGCGGCGAGATCGTTGCTGACCAGGAGATCAAGACGCAGTGATTGGGGGCCGGATCGTCGCGTGAGGGGCGGTCCGCCAGCTGACGGATGGCGCGGCCGGGAGCTTCCTCCCGGCCGCGTCCGCTGTCCGATCTCGTTCGGAGACCGATGTGAATTTCGACCAGTTGTTCTCCAATTTTGGTGACCTGAGCGTCCAAGGCTTGGCCCAGGGGGCCATCTACGCGCTCTTCGCGCTCGGCTACACCATGGTCTACGGCGTGCTGCGCCTGATCAACTTTGCCCACTCCGAGGTCTTCATGGTCGGCACGTTCGGGGCGATCCTCGCCTGGAGCTGGCTGGGCCTGGACCAGAACTCGCCCGTGCCGGCGTTCGGCCCGCTGCTGCTCTACCTGCTGGTCGGCTTGGTGGCGGCCTGTCTGACCTCGGGCGTCACCGCGGTCGTGCTGGAGCGGGTGGCCTACCGGCCGCTGCGCAAGCGCAACGCTCCCGTGCTGACCTTCCTGATCACCGCGATCGGCGCCTCGGTGGTGATGTCCGAGGCGGTCGGCATCGCCACCCGGCGTAAGCCGTGGGGCGCGCCGCCGCTGATCCGGCAGAAGGAACTGTTCACCATCGCCGGGACGACGATCACCAACCTTCAGGTGTTCCTCGTCCTGCTGGCAATCGTCCTGATGCTCGCCCTGGACGTGTTCATCAACCGCACCCGGCTCGGCCGCGGTGTCCGGGCGATCGCCCAGGACCCGAACACGGCCGCGTTGATGGGGGTCAACAAGGACCGGGTGATCTCCCTGGTCTTCCTGCTCGGCGGGATCATGGCCGGCGCCGCGGCGCTGATGTACAACATCAAGATCACCGGCACGCACTTCTTCGCCGGCTTCGACCTGGGCATCAAGGCCTTCGCGGCGGCGGTGCTCGGCGGTATCGGCAACCTGCGCGGCGCGCTGCTCGGCGGCCTGCTGCTCGGGGTGCTGGAGGGCTGGGGTTCCGGGCTGTTGGGTACGCAGTGGACGGCGGTCGTGGCGTTCGTGGTGCTCATCCTGATCCTGCTGTTCCGCCCGACCGGCCTGCTCGGCGAGTCGCTGGGGAGGGCCCGGGCATGAGCGAGCGAATCATCGGGCGCATGGTGCCGCGTGCCGGCGCCGAGAATCGTGAGGTGGCGGCGTGAGTACTGTGCTGGAACGCCTCCGCTCCGGGACGGGTGTCCTGGGTGACCGGTGGCGGGCGCTGCCCGGACCGGCGCGCTGGGTGGTCCTGATCCTGGTGGCGGGCTTCTTCTACCTGCTGCCCAACATGGCCATTCCGGGCATCGCGACCACCGAGTCCGACTGGCCCACCACCCTGTTCACGGTCTCGTACTACGTGCTGCTCGCCCTCGGCCTCAACGTGGTCGTCGGCAAGGCCGGCCTGCTCGACCTGGGCTACGTGGGCTTCTTCGCGCTCGGCGCGTACACCACGGCGCTGCTCTCCTCGCCGGACAGCGTCCTGGGGACGAAGTGGGGCTGGCTGCCCACCGTGCCGGTGGCCGTCGTGGTCGTCATGATCTCCGGTGTGCTGCTGGGCTGGCCCACGCTGCGGCTGCGCGGCGACTACCTGGCCATCGTCACCCTGGGCTTCGCCGAGATCATCCGGGTGTTCGCGACCGCCAAGCCGGAGCTGCGCGGGCAGCGTGGCTTCGGCGAGATCCCGCACCCGCCGGGCCAGAAGTCCGACGGCATGCCGCTGTTCGGCGTGATCGACGCCCGGCCGTACTACTGGCTCGGGCTGAGCCTGATCATCATTGTGATCTTCGCGGTGCGGAACCTGGACCGCAGCCGGGTCGGCCGGGCCTGGGTGGCCGTCCGGGAGGACGAGGAGGCGGCCGAGGCGATGGGCGTGCCGACCTTCCGTTTCAAGCTCTGGGCGTTCGCCGTCGGGGCGGCGATCGGGTCGCTGTCCGGGGTGATGTTCGCCGGGCAGCAGGGCTTCATCAACTCGCGGAACTTCGACCTGTTCTTCTCGATCCTGGTGCTGGCCGGGGTGGTGCTGGGCGGCTCGGGCAACATCGCCGGCGTGATCGTCGGTGGCGCGCTGATCGCCTACCTGCCGGAGCGGCTGCGCGGTCTCAGCATCGCCGGCCAGGATGCCTACGAATACCGGTTCATGTTCTTCGGCCTGATCCTGATCCTGGTCATGATCTTCCGGCCGCAGGGTCTCATTCCAAACCGCAGACGGACGCAGGAGCTCAAGGACCGTGAGAAGGAGGTGACCGTCGGTGAGTGACGTCGGTACGCCGGCCACCGGCCCGGAGAGCACCGGGTCGAGGACCGCCGGGACGACCGCTCCGGCGCAGCGCACGTCGAGCGAGGCCAGCACGTCCACCGTGGAACCGGAGGCCCTGCTCGAGGTCTCGGACGTGTCCCTGCGATTCGGTGGCGTACTCGCCCTCGACGGGGTCTCGTTCGAGATCCGCAAGGGTGAGATCCTCGGGCTGATCGGCCCGAACGGGGCCGGCAAGACGACCTGCTTCAACGCCATCACCGGGGTCTACCGTCCCACCTCGGGGCAGATCCGGTTCCAGGGCCAGTCCCTGGTGGGCAAGAAGAAGTTCGCCATCACCAAGGCCGGCATCGCGCGCACCTTCCAGAACGTGCGGCTGTTCCCGGAGATGACGGCGCTGGAGAACGTGCTGGTCGGCGCCGACGCGCACCACCGCGCCAGCGTGGTCTCGGCGCTGTTGCGCCTGCCCCGGCACTGGCGGGAGGAGCGCGAGGGCCGCGAGTTGGCCTACGAGCTGCTGGATTTCGTCGGCATCCGACGGCGCGCCGGGGACCTGGCCCGCAACCTGTCGTACGGCGAGCAGCGCCGGTTGGAGATCGCCCGCGCGCTGGCGACGAAGCCGACCCTGCTCTGCCTGGACGAGCCGGCCGCCGGGTTCAACCCGGCGGAGAAGGAGGAGCTGCTCGCGCTGATCCAGCGGATCCGGGACACCGGCGTGACGGTGCTCCTGATCGAGCACGACATGCGCCTGGTCATGGGAGTCACCGACCGGATCGTGGTGCTGGAGTTCGGCAAGAAGATCGCCGAGGGGCTGCCCGCCGAGGTGCGGGACGATCCCCGGGTGATCGCGGCCTACCTGGGGGTTCCTGACGATGCTGCTTGAGATGGACGACGTCAGCCTGCTCTACGGGCGCATCCAAGCGCTGCACGGGATCTCGCTGACCGTTGACGAGGGTGAGGTCGTCGCGCTGATCGGCGCCAACGGCGCGGGCAAGACGACCACCATGCGGGCGATCTCCGGGCTGCGGCCGGTGTCCGCCGGCCGGATCCGGTTCGCCGGTGAGGACATCACCAAGCTGCGTGCCGACCTGCGGGTCGTACGTGGCATCTCGCAGTCGCCGGAGGGCCGGGGCGTGTTCCCCGGCATGACGGTGCAGGAGAACCTGGAGATGGGCGCCTACACCCGGCGCGACCGGGCGGGCATCGCCAGCGACATGGAGAAGGTGTACGAGCTCTTCCCCCGGTTGCTGGAGCGGCGCAAGCAGGCCGGGGGCACCATGTCCGGCGGTGAGCAGCAGATGCTCGCCGTCGGCCGGGCCCTGATGAGCCGGCCGAAGTTGCTGCTGCTCGACGAGCCGTCGATGGGTCTCGCGCCGATGATGATCCAGCAGATCTTCGCCATCATCACCGAGATCAACCAGCAGGGCACCACGATCCTGCTGGTGGAGCAGAACGCCCAGCAGGCGCTGTCCCGGGCGCACCGGGCGTACGTTCTGGAGACCGGACGGATCGTCAAGAGCGGCACCGGCGCCGAGCTGCTGCACGACCCGTCGGTCAAAGAGGCCTACCTCGGCGTGGCCTGACCGGCGATCCCCCTCAAAGGAGTTTGAACCATGCGCAACCTCAATGGTGGCCGGCGGGCGGCGATGGGTGCCGCCGGTGCGGCCGTCCTGTTGCTCTCCCTCGCCGCGTGCGGCGAGAAGGAGAGTTCCGACCAGCCCGGTGGCGGCCCCTCGGTGACCGCGTCGGCGGACTCGGGGCTGGCCGCGAAGGTGCCGGACGCCATCAAGGCCGACGGCAAGATCGTGGTCGGCAGCGACACGTCGTACGCCCCGGCCGAGTTCCTCGACAATGACGGCAAGACCGCCATCGGGTTCGACATCGAACTGTTCACCGCGGTCGCCGCGAAGCTGGGGCTGAAGGCGGAGTTCGTCTCCGCGGACTTCGGCGCCATCATCACCGGCGTCGGCTCGGGCAAGTACGAGGTCGGCGTCTCGTCGTTCACCATCAATGACGAGCGCAAGGCCCAGGCCAACATGGTCAGCTACTACCAGGTCGGCACCCAGTGGGCGACCAAGAAGGGCAACCCGGCCGGCGTCTCGATCGACAACGCCTGCGGCAAGAAGATCGCGGTGCAGAAGGACACGGTCCAGGTCGAGGACATCGAGAAGCGGTCGAAGGCCTGCACCGACGCCGGCAAGCCGGCGATCACCATCGAGCAGTTCCCCGGCCAGGACGCGGCGACCGCCGCCGTCGCCTCCGGCAAGGACGACGCGATGCTCGCCGACTACCCGGTCGGGGTGTACGCGGTGACCCAGTCCAACGGCGTGCTGGAGCTGCTCGACAAGATGTACGAGGCGGCGCCGTACGGCTACGTGGTGGCCAAGGACCAGGTCGCGTTCGCCGAGGCCGTCCGGGACGCGACGAAGGCGCTGATCGAGGATGGCACGTACAAGGCCATCCTGGACAAGTGGCAGGTCGGCGACGGCGCGATCACGGACCCCGCGGTCAACCCGTAACGCGTCATGACAACCGAGGAATCGACAACCGTACGGGCGCGGCCGGAGCCGATCCAGGCCGTGCCCGTACGGCACCCCGGCCGTTGGGTCGCCATCGCGGTGCTGGCGGTGCTGGCGGCGATGTTCGTACACCTGCTGGTCACGAACGACCAGTTCCAGTGGTCGTTCATGGTCGACCACATGTTCCGGCCGCCGGTCATCGAGGGCCTGCTGCGTGGCACGGTGTTGATGACCGTCTGCGCGATGCTGCTCGGGGTGTCCCTGGGCATCGTGGTGGCGATCATGCGGCTCTCGACCAACCCGATCCTGCGGGTGGTCGCCTGGCTCTACACCTGGGTGTTCCGGGCGGTGCCGCGACTGGTGCTGCTGGCCGTCTTCGGCAACCTCGGCATCCTGTGGAGCCGGGTCGAGTTCGGCGTGCCCTTCGACACCCAGATCGGCCAGCTCTTCGGGATCGACAACCTGGAGCTGCGGGTCTTCGGGTTCACCTCCCGGGACGTGCTGACCGGCTTCGTGGCGGGCCTGCTCGGGCTGGCGCTGTCGGAGGCGGGCTACATGGCGGAGATCGTGCGGGCCGGCATCCAGTCGGTGGACGAGGGGCAGAGTGAGGCGGCCTCGGCGCTGGGTATGAGCCGGAGCCAGATCCTGCGGCGGATCGTGCTGCCGCAGGCGATGCGCGTGATCATCCCGCCGACCGGCAACGAGACCATCGCGATGCTGAAGGACACCTCGCTGCTGATGGCGGTGCCGTACAGCATGGAGTTGTTCTTCCAGCTCGACGCGGTGGGCAAGCGGACGTTCCAGATCTTCCCGATGTACGTCGCGGCCGTCTTCTGGTACCTCTTTCTGACCAGCATTCTGCTGGTCGGCCAGTACTTCCTGGAGCGGCACTTCAGCAAGGGATACGGCACGAGCGGGCGGGCTCGGATGCGGCTGCGTGGGATGACGGCCGAAGCCGGAGGCAACGCGGGGGTGGTGGATCCGTCATGACCGAGCTGATCGTTCCCACCCAGGCCGCGGCGCCGGCGGCGGAGTCGGGCCTGATGGTCCGGGCCGAGCAGGTGCACAAGTCGTTCGGGCCCCTGGAGGTGCTCAAGGGCATCGACCTGGAGGTCCGCGCCGGCGAGGTGTGCTGCCTGCTGGGGCCCTCCGGCTCCGGCAAGTCGACGTTCCTGCGCTGCATCAACCACCTCGAGAAGATCAACGCCGGCCGGATCTGGGTGGACGGCGACCTGATCGGCTACCGGGAGCGCGGCGGCAAGCTGCACGAGCTGCGGGACAAGGAGGTGGCCGCGCAGCGCCAGGCGATCGGCATGGTGTTCCAGCGGTTCAACCTCTTCCCGCACATGACCGCGCTGGCCAACGTCATGGAGGCCCCGCTGCGGGTGCGGAAGCCGAAGGCGAAGCCCGAGGAACCGAAGGAGCAGCCCCAGGAGCCGGCGGAGCCGGTCCAGGCGTCGAAGAAGCAGGCCCGCAAGGCGAAGGACGAGGTCCGCGAGCGGGCGCTGGCGCTGTTGGCCCGGGTGGGGCTGGCCGACAAGGTCAACAACTACCCCGGCCAGCTCTCCGGTGGCCAGCAGCAGCGGGTGGCGATCGCCCGGGCCCTGGCCATGCAGCCGAAGCTGATGCTCTTCGACGAGCCGACCAGCGCACTCGACCCGGAGCTGGTCGGTGAGGTGCTGGAGGTGATGAAGGATCTCGCCCGGGACGGCATGACGATGATCGTGGTGACCCACGAGATCGGCTTCGCCCGGGAGGTCGGCGACCACCTGGTCTTCATGGACGGTGGTGTGGTCGTCGAGCAGGGCAACCCGCGCGAGGTGATCGCGAACCCGCGCCACGACCGCACCAAGGCGTTCCTGGCCAAGGTGCTGTGACCCGGTGGGGTCCGGTGCGGCGTCCGTCGCCGCACCGGACCCGCGGAACGGGACATTCACGTCGATCCGGGGCAGGTCGCGGCCGATCGGCCGTGCCGCGGGCCGGGCTTGTCGGCGGTACGGACTAGAGTCGCTGCCGTGACAGCTACGACGCCGCGCCTGCTCCTCGTCGACGGACACTCCATGGCATACCGGGCGTTCCACGCCCTGCCGGTGGAGAACTTCTCCACCACAACGGGGCAGCCGACCAACGCCGTCTACGGCTTCACCTCGATGCTGATCAACGTGCTCCGCGACGAGCAGCCCACCCACATCGTGGTCGCCTTCGACGTCTCCCGCCGCTCCTTCCGCACGGAGAAATACGCCGAGTACAAGGCCGGCCGCAAGGAGACCCCGGTCGACTTCAAGGGTCAGGTGAGCCTGATCAAGGAGGTCCTGGCCGCGCTGCGTGTCCCGGTGGTGGAGAAGGAGGGTTACGAGGCCGACGACGTCATCGCCACCCTCGCCTGCCAGGCCCGCGACCAGGGCATGGAGGTGCTGATCAGCAGTGGCGACAAGGACGCGCTCCAGCTGGTCGACGACCGGATCACGGTGCTCTACCCGCGCAAGGGCGTCTCTGACCTGGCCCGGATGGACCCGGCGGCGGTCGAGGCGAAGCATGGCGTCACCCCGGACCGCTACCGTCACCTGGCTGCCCTCGTCGGCGAGGACAGCGACAACCTCTCCGGCGTCGACAACGTCGGCCCGAAGACCGCCGCCAAGTGGATCAACCTGTACGGCGGGGTGGACGGCATCATCGCCCATGCCGACGAGATCAAGGGCAAGGCCGGCGACAACCTGCGCGCCCAGCTCTCCCGGGTGATCCGCAACTACGAGCTCAACTGCCTGGTGACCGACCTGGAGCTGCCGGTGCGTCCGGAGGACGCCCGCTGGCAGGGCTGGGACCGGGAGGCCGTGCACCAGGTCTTCGACACCCTCCAGTTCCGCATCCTGCGGGACCGGCTCTACCAGTACCTCGATGCGGTGGAGCCGGAGGCCGAGGCCGGCTTCGAGCTGGCCGGGCAGGTGCTCACCGAGCCCGGCGGCCTCGCCGGCTGGCTGGAGACCCACGCCCCGGCCGGCACGCCGGTCGGCGTCGCGGTCAAGCTCGACACCGGCCCCAACCGGCGGCACACGGCGTCGGTCACCGGGATGGCCCTGGCCACGGCCGGGGGTGCGGCCGCCTGGTTCGACCCGGCCATCCTCGACGCGGCCGACGAGTCCGCCCTGGCCGGCTGGCTGGCCGACGGTGAGCGCCCCAAGGTGCTGCACGACAGCAAGCCGGCGGTGCTGGCGTTCGCCGCGCACGGTTGGGATCTGCGGGGCATCTCCCGGGACACCCAGATCGCCGCCTACCTGGCCCGCCCCGACCAGCGGTCGTACGACCTCACCGACCTGGCGCTGCGTTATCTGCACCGGGAGCTGCGGGTCGACGTGCCGGAGACCGGCCAGCTCACCCTGGAGGGGCTGGGCAACGACGGCGAGGCCGAGCAGAACCTGATGCTCCAGGCCCGGGCCACCCTCGACCTGGCCGACGCGATCGACGCCGAGTTGTCCCGTGACGGCGAGCAGTCCGCCCGGCTGATGGCCGGCGTGGAGCTGCCGCTGATGCGGGTGCTGGCCAACATGGAGCGCACCGGGATCGCCGCCGACACCGACTACCTGTCGGAGCTGGAGGCGCACTTCGCCGCCGAGGTGAAGGCCGCCGCGCAGGGCGCGTACGCGGAGATCGGGCGGGAGTTCAACCTCGGCTCGCCCAAGCAGCTCCAGGAGATCCTCTTCGGCGAGCTGGGCCTGCCCAAGACCAAGAAGATCAAGACTGGCTACACCACCGACGCCGACGCCCTCCAGTGGCTCTACGCGCAGCAGCCGCACCCGGTGCTGGCGCACCTGCTGCGCCACCGGGACGTGGCCAAGCTCAAGTCGACCGTCGACGGGCTGCTCAAGTCGGTCTCCGACGACGGCCGGATCCACACCACGTTCAACCAGACCGTGGCGGCCACCGGCCGGCTCTCCTCGACCGAGCCCAACCTGCAGAACATCCCCATCCGCACGGAGGAGGGGCGCCGGATCCGCCGGGCCTTCGTGGTCGGCGAGGACTACGACTGCCTGCTCACCGCCGACTACAGCCAGATCGAGATGCGGATCATGGCGCACCTGTCGTCGGATGACGCGCTGATCGAGGCGTTCAACTCCGGGCACGACTTCCACGCCGCCACCGCCTCCTCGGTCTTCGCCGTCCCGATCGACCAGGTCACCGCCGACCAGCGCCGCAAGATCAAGGCGATGAACTACGGCCTGGCGTACGGGCTGAGCGCGTTCGGGCTCTCCCAGCAGCTCGGGATCAGCGCCGAGGAGGCCCGCGGGCTGATGGAGAACTACTTCGCCGGCTTCGGCGGGGTCCGCGACTACCTGCACGAGGTGGTGGCCCGGGCCCGGCAGGACGGCTACACCTCCACCATCCTGGGCCGCCGCCGTTACCTGCCCGACCTGGTCAGCGACAACCGGCAGCGCCGGGAGATGGCCGAGCGGATGGCGCTCAACGCCCCGATCCAGGGCTCGGCGGCCGACATCATCAAGGTCGCCATGCTGCACGTCGACACCGCGCTGCGCGAGTCCGGGCTGCGCTCCCGGATGCTGCTCCAGGTGCACGACGAACTGGTCTTCGAGGTCGCCGCGGGCGAGCGGGAGGCCCTGGAGGCCCTGGTCCGCAAGGAGATGGGGGAGGCGTACCCGCTCTCGGTGCCGCTGGAGGTGTCCGTCGGCGACGGCCGCGACTGGAACAGCGCCGGCCACTGAACCCTGCACCCCCGGCCCGCCCGGTCGATCATGAGGTTGACGGCGGCGGCGGAGATCCACATCGCCGCCAACCTCATGATCAGCGGAAGGTGCCGGATGGGAGGGCGGCTGCCGCGTCGCGTAGGGCGGCGGCGAGGCGGTCCCGGACGGCCACCTGTGCGGCGATCCGGGCGTCGAGGGCGGCCAGCCGCTCCCGGGCGACCCGGAGGCCGTCGGGGGAGGGCGTGGCCGCGGCCACGTCACCGTCCAGACAGGGCAGGAAGTACCGGACGTCCTCGAGGGTCAGCCCGGCGCCGAGCAGATGCCGGATGTTGCGGACCCGGACGACCATCGCCTCGTCGTACTCGCGGTAGCCGTTCGCCGCCCGCTCCGAGGAGATCAGGCCCTGCTCCTCGTAGTGCCGCAGGGCGCGGGGAGTGCACCCGGTCACCCCGGCCAGCTCGCCGATCCGCACGTGCTCGTCCTCCGTACCGTCGCCGTGGTCGACGCGGCGCCACCGGCCCGCGATGGCGAGATGTCGCCTTCGGCGACACCGAACCGGTCAGCCGACCACCGCGCCGCCGTCCACCGGCAGCACCACCCCGGTGACGAAGCCCGCCGCCGGATCACAGAGCTGCCGGATCGCCCACGCTACGTCCTCGGGCCGGCCTATCCGGCCCAGGGGGGTGCGCGCGAGCTGCCAGCGGCGTACCGCCGCGAGCTGCTCCGGGGACCGGCCCAGGTGTTCACCGATGGGCGTGTCGATCGCCCCCGGGGCCACCGAGACCACCCGGATGCCCTGCGGGGCCAGCTCCACCGCCCAACTGCGGGTCAGCGAGTCGAGGGCGGCCTTGCCGGCCGCGTAGACGGCGGAGCCGGGCCAGGCGCGCTGGCCGATGGAGGTGGTGACGTTGACGATCACCCCTCGGGTTTCGGCCAGCGCGGTCAGCGCGGCGTGGGCCAGCCGGATCGGGGCGAGCAGGTTGGTGTCGAGCTGCCGCCGGGCGGCCGCCTCGTCGAACTCGGCGAGGGCCGCGTCCCCGGCGATTCCCGCGTTGTTGATCAGCACGTCCAGCCGGCCGTACCGGTCGAGTGCCGCGTCGACCAGCCGGCCCGGCGCGTCGGCGGCGGTGACGTCGGCGGCGAGCGGGGTGATCAGCGGATGGCCGGCGGCGGTCTCGGCCAGCGGCCCGGTGCGGCGGCCGACCGCCAGGACGTGGGCGCCGTCGGCGCTGAAGGCGCGGGCGGTGGCCCGGCCGATGCCGGTGCCCGCGCCGGTGACGACGACGACTCTGCGTTGCGCATCGTTCATGCCGCCGATGGTCCGACCCTGCCGTCAACGGCAGGGTCAAGCCGTCAGCGTGCGCGTGGTTGGCTCCGGGTGCTCGACCGGCGGGGCGCCGGTCCGCGGCCCGGTCCCCGGCGCTCGGTCGGCGGGGTGCCGTGCCGCTCCAGGGCCCTGCGGGACTGGCCGCCGGGCGGCGGGAGTGGGGCCTTGACCGGGTCGTGGCCCCAGTTCATCAGGGAGTACCGCCACCGGGTCGCGCGTACGTCGCCGCTGGGCCGCTGGGCCATGTGCCGCCGGACGTACCCGACGACCTTGCGCATGTGCCGGTAGTCGGCCTCGGAGAGCTGGTCACGCCGGCGGCGCAGCAGTTCGACGATCTTTCGGCCGGACTCGTGGCCGACCGACTCGCCGCCCTTGCCGCCCTTGCGCCAGCCGACGCGCTGCGACTCGTCCGTTTCCAGCCACTTCCGCAGCTCACCGGGGGTCATGTTCACCGCCTCGGTGAACTCGCGGTAGGTGTCCCGGCCGTCCTCAGCCCGGCTCATGGCGCAACACCTCGGGCCGGTGGGCGACGTCGCGCCCCGAGTCGTCGTTGCGGATGCGGTACTGCGGGTGCTCCGGCGAGGCGTTCACCGTGTGCCCGCGTACGTGTGTGCGGTCGACCAACTTCTCCTTGACCACGCCGTGGGCCCGGCCGCTGTGGCTGGCCCAGGAGACGTGGTCGCCCTCGCGGAACTCCTTCTCGGCCATGCTCTCGGCGTACCCGGGGCCGGCGAGCGGAAACGACGGTTACCCGTGGGCCGGCTTCTCCGCGACGAAGATGGCGGTGCCGGGGAAGAGCCGGCCGCGCAGCGGGCTCCACTGCCCCCAGATCTCCTCGTGTCCCTCCGGCCACTCCGGCTCCACCAGGTCCAGCAGCCGGAACCCGGCGCCGACCAGTTCGCGGACCCGGTCGCCGAGGGTGCGGTGCTGCTCGACGTACGTGGCCACCCCGTGCTCGTCCTGCTCGACATAGGGGGAGCGGTCGAAGTACGAGTGCACCGCGGTGAGGCCGCCCTGGCCCGGGTCGTCGAGGAAGATCCAGCGCATCGGGTGGGTGACCGAGAAGACCCAGCGGCCCCCGGGACGCAGCACCCGGGCCACCTCCCGCATCACCGCCGCCGAGTCGTCCACGAACGGGATCGCGCCGAACGCCGTGCAGACGGTGTCGAAGGCGGCGTCGGCGAAGGGCAGGGCGAGCGCGTCGGCCTGCACCAGGGGCACGCGTACGCCGGTGCGGGCGGCGGCGGCCGTGGCGTGCCGCAGCATGCCGGCGGAGAGGTCCAGGGCGACGGGCCGGGCACCCTGGCCGGCCAGCCAACGGGCGGCGGCCGCCGCTCCGGAGCCGAGTTCGAGGATCCGGCGGCCGGTCACCTCGCCGAGCAGCCGGGCGTCGGCCTCGCGCAGCCCCTCGGGGCACCAGACGAAGTCCACCTCGCCCAGGAACGCCCCGTGCTCGGCCTGGTAGTCGTCGGCGTCGGCGTCCCACCAGCCGCGGTTGGCCCGGCGGACCTCGGTGGCGCCCACCCGGCGCCGGGTCACCCTGTCGTCATCCACCCGCTCAAGTTAGCCGCAGCCCGGCACGCCGCCGTCCGCGGTGTGTCGGGTGGGAAAGATGTGACGGACGAGACAGGCACGGCACCTTACCGCGCGAAATCTCCGCTTTCGCAGCTGACGCGGTCGGTGAGGACCCGGGAGGGCTTGCACGCTGTGGTAATGCAGCGGGTAGGCTAGACGATGCGCTCGCGGATCGTGTGCCTCGGCAGGGAGCAGGTGCGCGGTCACCGGAGCCACTAATGATCTTCTCAGGTTGGATCGTTCGGTGTGCCCGGCGACGGATCCGCTGGCGCGGACAGGTCACCGCGACGCCACGCCTGCTGTGACAACCCATCCGACCGGAGCAACCGCCCACATGACGAGCAGCATCGAGGCCACCTCGAGCGCCAACAAGGTCACCGTCGACGACCTCGGCTCCGAGGAAGCTTTCCTCGCCGCGATCGACGAGACCATCAAGTACTTCAACGACGGCGACATTGTCGAAGGCACCGTCGTCAAGGTCGATCGGGACGAGGTCCTGCTCGACATCGGCTACAAGACCGAGGGCGTGATCCCCTCTCGGGAGCTGTCGATCAAGCACGACGTGGACCCGGCCGAGGTGGTTTCGGTCGGTGACCACATCGAGGCCCTCGTCCTCCAGAAGGAGGACAAGGAGGGTCGCCTGATCCTCTCCAAGAAGCGGGCGCAGTACGAGCGGGCCTGGGGCACGATCGAGAAGATCAAGGACGAGGACGGCGTCGTCCGCGGCTCGGTCATCGAGGTCGTCAAGGGTGGTCTCATCCTCGACATCGGCCTGCGCGGCTTCCTGCCCGCCTCGCTGGTGGAGATGCGGCGGGTGCGCGACCTGCAGCCGTACGTCGGGCGCGAGCTCGAGGCCAAGATCATCGAGCTGGACAAGAACCGCAACAACGTGGTCCTGTCCCGCCGGGCCTGGCTGGAGCAGACGCAGTCCGAGGTGCGCACCGAGTTCCTCAACAAGCTGCAGAAGGGCCAGGTCCGCAAGGGCGTCGTGTCCTCGATCGTCAACTTCGGCGCGTTCGTCGACCTGGGCGGCGTGGACGGCCTGGTGCACGTCTCCGAGCTGTCCTGGAAGCACATCGACCACCCGTCCGAGGTCGTCGAGGTCGGCCAGGAGGTCGAGGTCGAGGTCCTGGACGTCGACCTGGACCGCGAGCGGGTCTCGCTGTCGCTGAAGGCGACCCAGGAGGATCCGTGGCGTCAGTTCGCCCGCACCCACGCGATCCAGCAGATCGTGCCGGGTAAGGTCACCAAGCTGGTGCCGTTCGGCGCCTTCGTCCGGGTGGACGACGGCATCGAGGGCCTGGTCCACATCTCCGAGCTGGCCGAGCGCCACGTGGAGATCCCGGAGCAGGTCGTCCAGGTCGGCTCCGAGGTCATGGTCAAGGTCATCGACATCGACCTGGAGCGTCGCCGGATCTCGCTGTCGCTCAAGCAGGCCAACGAGGGCTTCGTCGAGGGCGAGGAGCACTTCGACCCGACCCTCTACGGCATGGCCGCGACCTACGACGAGCAGGGCAACTACATCTACCCGGAGGGCTTCGACCCGGAGACGGGCGAGTGGCTCGAGGGCTACGAGAAGCAGCGCGAGGCGTGGGAGCAGCAGTACGCCGAGGCGCGTCAGCGCTGGGAGGCCCACACCAAGCAGGTGCAGACCTCCCGGGCCGCCGACGCCGAGGCCGCTGCCAACCCGGCTCCGGCCGTCTCCGGCGCCACCACCTCGACCTCGGCCCCGAGCCGGCAGGCCGAGGAGCCGGCGGGCACCCTGGCCACCGACGAGGCGCTCGCCGCGCTGCGGGAGAAGCTCGCCGGCGGTAAGTGATCCTGCGACGGCTCCAGCGCGGCACGTCTGTCGTCGCGCCGCGACCTGGAGCCGCCGTCGGACGACAACTCCAGCGCGGCCGCAGGCCGTGACCTGGGGTAGCCGCTGAACGACGAAGAGCCCCGTCCCCGCGATCCGGTTCACCGGGTCGCCGGGGGCGGGGCTCTCGCGTGTCTGCGGTCGCGGTACGCCGCCGCCGGCGTACCGCGCCAGCCCTCGATCGACTCGGTGTACGGCAGGCCGGGGTGTCCCGGTTCGCCGAACGGCAGCGAGTTGTCGCACACCGGAGTCGGTCGTGACGGACGGTCCACCCCGGATGTGCCCGCGCGGCACGCCAGCGGCCCGACCGCGCGGCGCGCCGGCCCGCGCGGCCGCCGGTTTGGCGGGCGGCCGGTGATCCTGTTGACTGGTCCGGTGCTGATGGTGGGATTGACCGGGGGCATCGGGTCCGGCAAGAGCGCGGTGGCGAGCCGGCTGGCCGCGCTCGGTGCGGTGGTCATCGACGCGGACCGGATCGCCCGTGAGGTGGTCGCCCCGGGCAGCGAGGGGCTGGCCGAGATCGTCGCCGCCTTCTCCGAACGGGTTCTCGACCCGCACGGCGCCCTCGACCGGGCGGCGCTGGGCTCTGTCGTCTTCGCCGACGAGGCGGCCCGCCGCCGGTTGGAGGCGATCACCCATCCCCGGGTCCGGGCGCGGACCGTGGAGCTGGCCGCCGCCGCGCCCGCGGACGCGATCGTGGTCAACGACGTGCCGCTGCTGGTCGAGGTGGGGCTCGCGCCGACGTACCACCTGGTGGTCGTGGTGCGGACGGCGATGCGTACCCGGGTGGAGCGGCTGGCGCGCGACCGCGGCATGGACCGCGCGGAGGCCGAGCGGCGCATCGCCGCACAGGCCGACGACGCGCGCCGCGATGCGGCAGCCGACGTGCTGCTCACCAACGATGGCACCCGGGACGAGCTGCACGCGGCGGTGGACGCGCTCTGGCGTGACCGCCTGCTGCCCTATGAGCGCAACGTCCGCGAGCACCGGGCGGTCCGGCCGGAGCGGGCGGTGCTCACCGAACCCGACCCGACCTGGCCCCGGCAGTACGCCCGGCTGGCCGCCCGGATCCGGCACGCGGTCGGCTCCGACCCGCGCGTGGACCACATCGGTTCCACCGCCGTGCCCGGGCTGGCCGCGAAGGACGTCATCGACATCCAACTCACCGTGCCGTCGCTGGCGGAGGCGGATGGTCCGCTCGCCGAGCGGCTCGCCGACGCCGGGTTCCCGCGACTGTCCGGCGACTGGTGGGACAACCCGCGCCCGCCGGGCGGCGCTCGGTGGGAGAAACGGTTGCACGGCAGCGCCGACCCGGCCCGCCCGGCGTACCTGCACCTGCGGGAGGCCGGCTCGCCCGGCTGGCGGTACGCGCTGCTGACGCGGGACCACCTGCGCGCCGACCCGGGGCAGCGGGACGCGTACCTGCGGCTGAAACGGGAACTGGCGGCCTCCGCCCCGGACTGCGACACGTACGGCGCCGGCAAGGAGCCCTGGTTCGACGAGGAGCACCTGCGCGCCGAGGAATGGGCCGCGCGGACGGGCTGGCGGCCCTGACCCGACCCGGCGCCGTGCCGGCAGAAGTCAGGCGGCGACGGGCAGCGCCGGCACCCGGCCCGGGGTGAGGTCGAGCTGCGCCCAGACACCCCCGGCCGGCAGCTCCAGCCGGCGCAGCACCCCGTCCCGGTCGATCCAGTAGCGCAGGGCTGCCCGGTCGGCCGGCACCTCGACGACGTCCACGGCGCGGCCGGCAATCTGGTCGCCGCGTAGCCGTACCGCCGATCCGGCCGGCACCGCGGTCCC
Source organism: Micromonospora eburnea (assembly GCF_900090225.1). Lineage (NCBI taxonomy): Bacteria > Bacillati > Actinomycetota > Actinomycetes > Micromonosporales > Micromonosporaceae > Micromonospora > Micromonospora eburnea. Next base: position 5,193,190 of record NZ_FMHY01000002.1, on the reverse strand, counting down.
ACCGAGGCGTAGCGCCGTCTCCAACAGCCGGTCCAGGTTGTCGCCCGGCGGCCGGGCGGCCGGCCAGGCCAGCCCGGCCGGTGGCGGTAGCGGCGGTGCGGCGGGAGCCTCCGCCGCACCGCCGTCCGCCGGCATCTCCACCCGGGCCACCCGCCCCGAGTGCCACCGCAGCAGGGTCCGGCGCCCGGGGGTGTCGGCCTCGCCCACGGCCAGGTACGCCGAGCCCGCGGCCCAGCTCACCCAGCCGGTGGCGCGCAGGTTGGCGGCGGGCCCGACCGGGGCGGTCAGGGCCAGCTTGGCGCCCCCGGCGGCCCGTAGCCGGCTGGGCAACCGGGCGAGCCGGTCCGCCTCGGCGTCGGCGAGTGCGCGGGGTAGTCCGGGTGGGCCGCCGAGCGCGTCCACCGGGCGGAGCGTGGGCCGGTCGCTGCGGGCCAGGTCGACGGTGACCGGAGTGTCGTCCGGCAGCCATCCCCGCAGCCGGTGCAGCCGGGCGTCCTGGTCGAGCCAGAGGCGGAGCGACCGGCCCGCCGCGGCCTCGCCGGCCGGGCCGGAGTTGGCCGGCGTGCCGGTGGCGGGGCTGGCCGGGGATGCCGGCAGGGGTGTCTGGAGGATGTCGACAGGACTGCCGTCCACGGTGTCCCGGCCCACCCAGCGGGCCGCCCCGGGCGTGGCGTCGGTGCGGTCCGCGGTCAGCCCGAGGAGCAGGTCGCGTACGGCGGCCACGCCGCGCCCGGCGGGCGGCTCCCGCAACCGCCAGCGGTCGGCCGGGGGCACCAGCGGCGGCGGGGCGGACGCCGTGGCCGGGTCGGGCCGGACCACCACCGCCGACCGGGTGGCCTGGACCAGACCCGGCTCGGTGCCCAGGTCCGGCCCGCGCGCGCTCAGGTAGACCAGCGGTCGGGCCCAGTCGACCCATCCCACCAGCTCGGCGGCGGATCGGCCCGCGCCGATGGTGACGCGCACCCCGGCGCGGACGTCCCGTTGGTTGGTGACCCGCATCGCCGCCAGCCGGTCGGCCTCCGCCGCGGTGAGCGTCCGGGCGGGGCCGGCCGGCTGCGGTGACCAGTCCGGCAGCCCGGCGATCAGGGCCGCCGCCGAGACGACGGCGGTCACCCCGAGCGCGACGAGGGCGGCGCGCCGCCGGGGCGGCTCGTCGCTGTCCTCCGGGTCGTGGTCCTCCGGCGTCGCCGCATCGGTACGGGTTTCGGCCGGTCTTGTGCCGGTATCCCGATCGACCCGCCGCTGGCCCTGAATGGTCCAGGGCCGAGCCCCGGTGCCGGGGCGGTATCGCCGGTGCCGGCCGCGACCGGGTTCGGGTGGCGCGGCGCCGGCCGAACGGGCCGGTGCCGTGGCCGCCGGCTCCTCGGGCGGTGCGACGGCCGGACCCCCGGGTGGCGTGGCCCGGCTCTTGGATGGCGTGGCCGGGTTCGCGGGCGGTGCGGTGTCGGGGTTCTCGGATGGCCTGGGCGGACTCGCGGGCTCTGTCGCGGCGGGGCTGCCAGGCACGGCGGTGGCCCGGCTGTCGGGTGGTGTGGCCGGGTTCGTGGGCGAGGCGGTGTCCCGGTTCTCGGGTGGCGTGCTCGGGTCCGCGGCCTCGGTGGTCGGGCTGCCCGGCGTGGCGGTGGCCGGGCTCTGCGTTGACGCGGCGGCCGAAGGGGCCGGTGGCGTGGTGGCCGGGCACGCGGGCGAGGCGCCGGCCGGGTCGGCACGGGTGCCCCCGGCGGACAGCGGCCCGATGCCGGGTGGGGCACGCCAGAACCGCCGTCGGCGAGAGATCTCCACGAATGGAGAACGCGGCTGCGGGGATCGGGTGACGAGTGGTGGCGCTCGCGGCGGCCGGTCTGCGCATTCAGCGCGACCACGTCGGTGCGCACGCCGGTCGTCCCGGGTGCTGCGACCGCCCGTGCCGGGGGCAGCCGGGCCCTGGAAGGGCGGCTACCGGCCCGGACGGCCGCCGCGAGCGGCCTACGGTAGCAGGGTAGCCGGGCGAGATGGGGCACACAATGGGAATATCGAAGCAGGTCTCGGACCTGCGGTGCTCCGTCCGGAACTGTCGGACCGCGGGCGTACCGTTGAGGCCATGGCGCTCGACATTCCCCGGCTCGAAGGCCGCTTCCAGGTCGTCAGCGAGTTCCAGCCGGCCGGTGACCAGCCGGCAGCCATCGACGAGCTGGAGCGTCGCGTGCGGCGTGGCGACCGTAACACGGTCCTGCTCGGCGCGACCGGCACCGGCAAGAGCGCCACCACGGCGTGGCTGGTCGAGCGGTTGCAACGGCCGACCCTGGTGCTCGCGCCCAACAAGACCCTCGCCGCCCAGCTCGCCAAGGAGTTCGGCGAGCTGCTCCCGCACAACGCGGTGGAGTATTTCGTCTCCTACTACGACTACTACCAGCCCGAGGCGTACATTCCGCAGACCGACACCTACATCGAGAAGGACTCCTCGATCAACGAGGAGGTCGAGCGGCTGCGGCACTCGGCGACCATGTCGCTGCTCACCCGGCGCGACGTCATCGTGGTGGCGACCGTCTCGGCGATCTACGGTCTGGGCACCCCGGAGGAATATCTCGATCGCGCGGTGCGGGTCGCGGTCGGGCAGGAACTCGACCGCGACCAGTTGCTGCGCCGGCTGGTCGACATCCAGTACACCCGCAACGACATGGCGTTCCAGCGGGGCACCTTCCGGGTCCGGGGCGACACGCTGGAGGTCATTCCGGCGTACGAGGAGCTGGCCGTCCGGATCGAGCTCTTCGGTGACGAGATCGAGAAGCTCTACTACCTCAACCCGCTCACCGGCGACGTGGTCCGCGAGGTCAACCAGTTGATGATCTTCCCGGCCACGCACTACGCGGCCGGCCCGGAGCGGATGGAGCGGGCGATCCGCGACATCGAGACCGAGCTGGGCGAGCGGCTGGCCGAGCTGGAGCGGCAGGGCAAGCTGCTGGAGGCGCAGCGGCTGCGGATGCGCACCACGTACGACATCGAGATGATGCGACAGGTCGGCTTCTGCTCCGGCATCGAGAACTACTCCATGCACATCGACGGCCGGTTGCCCGGCAGCCCGCCGCACTGCCTGCTCGACTACTTCCCCGACGACTTCCTCACCGTGGTTGACGAGTCACACGTGACCATTCCGCAGATCGGCGGCATGTACGAGGGCGACGCCTCCCGCAAGCGGATGCTGATCGACCACGGCTTCCGGCTGCCCAGCGCGGCCGACAACCGGCCGCTGCGCTTCGACGAGTACCTGGAGCGGGTCGGCCAGATGGTCTTCCTCTCCGCCACCCCCGGCCCATGGGAGCTGGAGCAGGCCCAGGGTGAGTTCGTCGAGCAGGTGATCCGCCCGACCGGCCTGGTCGACCCGGAGGTCGTCGTGAAGCCCACCAAGGGGCAGATCGACGACCTGATGCACGAGATCAAGCTGCGTACCGAGCGGGACGAGCGGGTGCTGGTCACCACCCTGACCAAGAAGATGGCCGAGGACCTGTCGGACTACCTCCTGGAGAACGGCATCCGGGTGCGCTACCTGCACTCCGAGGTCGACACGCTGCGCCGGGTGGAGCTGCTGCGCGAGCTGCGCAAGGGCGACTACGACGTGCTGGTCGGCATCAACCTGCTCCGGGAGGGCCTCGACCTGCCCGAGGTCTCCCTGGTGGCGATCCTGGACGCCGACAAGGAGGGCTTCCTGCGCAGCGGCCGGTCGCTGATCCAGACCATCGGCCGGGCCGCCCGTAACGTCTCCGGCCAGGTCCACATGTACGCCGACAAGATCACTCCGTCGATGGCGGACGCGATCGACGAGACCAACCGGCGCCGGGCCAAGCAGATCGCGCACAACGAGGCGCACGGGATCAGCCCCGAGCCGCTGCGCAAGAAGATCCACGACATCCTCGACGACATCTACCGCGAGGCGGAGGACACCGAGAACACCCAGGTCGGCGGGGCGGCTCGGCAGCTGTCCCGGGGCAAGGCCCCGGTCAAGGAGACCCGCAGCCGTGGACGGGGCGGCGCCGCCACCCCGTCGCGGGAGGGGATGGCCCGGGCCGACCTGGCCAACCTCATCCAGGAGCTCAACGAGCAGATGCTCGCCGCCGCGCGGGAGCTGCAGTTCGAGCTGGCGGCCCGGATCCGCGACGAGATCGCCGACCTCAAGAAGGAACTGCGCGGGATGGACGCCGCCGGTGTGAAGTGACGGGACGGGACGGGGCGGCCGGCTGGCCGGCCGCCGAGCGGGGGTTACGACGGGTGCGCGCCGGAGCCCGGTGGCCGAGGTGCCGAGAGGCCGGCGGTCGACCCCGCCACATCGATCGCACTGCGCAATCAATGTATTGCCGTCCGTGATTGTTGGTGCGTAGTCTCCCTCGATGGGAGGCTCGCATGCCGTTGTCAGCAAGTCCTGTCGTGCGGCGGGCGCGGCTTGGCGCGGAGCTGCGCCGGCTGCGCCGCCGCCAGGCGCTCACCCTGGAGCAGGTCTGTGGCCGGCTCGGCTGGGCGTCCACGTCCAAGCTGTCCCGCATCGAGCTGGGTCAGAGCCGGCCGGACCTGGCCGACGTGCTCGACCTGCTCGACGTCTACGGGGTGCCGCCCGGCCAGCGAGATGAGTTGATCGTCATCGCCCGGGACGCCGCCACCGGTCGGGGCTGGTCCCGCGCCCTCGGCGAGATGGGCGAGCGGCAGCGGGCGTACGCGGAACTGGAGGCGGGCGCCGCCCGTATCGTCGAATACCAGCCCGCGGTCGTGCCGGGGCTGCTCCAGACCCCGGCGTACACCCGCCTGCGGGTCGCCGCCGGGGCGCTGCTGCACGAGGATGTGGACGTGGAGGCGGACGTACGGGCCCGCGCGGTGCGCCAGGAGGCGCTGCACCGACCGGACGCGCCCCACTACACGGCCCTGCTCGACGAGCGGGTCTGCGACCCGGGCGGCCTGCCGGCCGATGTCTGGCGGGAGCAGTTGCGGCACCTGCTCGCGCTGGCCGATCGACCGCACGTCACCATCCGGCTGTTGGCCAGGGACGCCGCCCCGCACGGGGGTGTCCATCCGCTGACCGCCTTCTCCCACTACGCGTACCCGGATCCGGCGGATCCGCGCACGGTGCTGGTGGAGACCCTCACCACCGACCTGCGGCTGATCGCCGAGGCCGACGTCGCCCGGTACGAGCGGCTGGTCGACTGGCTGCTGGCGGCGGCGCTGCCGGCGGAGGAGACGGCCGACCTGCTGGCGCGCCGGCTCGGACAGGTGCTCGTGCCCCGCCCGCGCGACGGCGCGGCCACCGATTCAAGGGACGACCCGGCCACCGACCCGCGCGACGGCCCGGCCGCCGATCCACCTCACGGCCCGGCCATCGAGCCGTGAGGTGGTCCGCTCCCGGAGCGCGTTGAGCGGCCGGGGGTGGCTGTCGCGGGAGGGCGGTCAGGTGTGCCGCTGGAAACCGCCCTCGGAGTCGATCACCTGGCCGGTGATCCAGCCGGCGTCGGGCGAGCAGAGGAAGCGGACCAGCCGGGCGGCGTCCTCCGGGGTGCCCCATCGGCCGCCGGGAAAGAGGCGGGTCACCCCGGCCAGCCGCTGCGGATCGGCGTAGCCGGTGTCGGTCGGCCCGGGGTTGACGCAGTTGACCGTGATGCCCTTCGGCATCAGCAGCGGCGACAGCTGGACCACGAGATTTTCCACGGCCGCCTTGCTGGCCGCGTATGCCAGCTCGCCCGGCATCGGCCCGAGCCGCTGTCCGCTGGAGAAGAGCACCAGCCGGCCACCGTCCCCGCCGGGGTGGGCGGCCGCGAACGCCTCCGCGAGCAGCAGCGTCGCTCGGACGTTGACCAGCAGGTGCCGGTCGATCTCGGCGGCGTCGAGCCCGCCCAGCGGGGTCTCGGTGGAGTACGCGTGCACCGCCACCACCGCGTCGATCCGCCCGTGCCGGCGTACCGTCTCGGTGACCAGTTCGGCCGGGGCGGCCGGGTCGAGCAGGTCGACCGGTAGGTAGGCCACGTCGGCGTCCAGCTCGGCCAGCAGCGCCGGCACTCCGTCCGGGTCGCCGCCGTAGGGCTGGGCGTCGTCGTAGCCGGGCAGCCCGGTCAGCGACAGCCGCCATCCGTCCGCCGCGAGGGTGCGGGCCACCGCCGCGCCGATGCCGACCCGCCGGCTGACGCCGGTCACCAGAGCCACCCGATCCATGGCCGGCAGTCAATCGGCCGCGGGTCGGGCTCGCAACCGAATACCGCCGCGCGGCCACCGGGCCCGGCGCCCCCGATGCCGTCGGGATCGGTGGCCGGCGCGTCTCGCGCAGGCTATGCGACGGGTACGACAGCCTCAGGCCGGAACGTCGATGAAGTGCTCGACCAGCGGTGGGTTGGCGAAGTACGGGCCGATCAGCCCCCGCCACTGCGGGAACCGCTCGCTCTGCCGGAAGTTGACGTCGTGCGCCTCTACCGAGTCCCACTCCACGAGCAGCACGAACCGGGACGGCGACTCCACACCCCGGGTCATCCGCACCGAACGGCAGCCGTCGGTGCCGCTGAGGATCGGGTACGCCTGCGCGTACGCGGCGGCGAAGTCGTCCTCGTGTCCGGGCGTAACGTCGATCAGCGCGACCTCAAGAACCATGCGCGAAGCCTCGCACGCCCCGCACCGGCCGGTACGCCCCGGGTAGGTGCTGTCCCGGGGATCGGCACCGACGGGGGCAGCACCTAGCCTCCTAGGACGCCCTGCGGGATGTGGCCTCCCGAACCTGCTTCACCGGCAAACCTCGCCCCCGGAGGTGCGCGACGCGGCGTCGATGGTGAAGAATGGCGCCCGAGGAGGGGAGTATTCCCCCGCGACGGAGTCGTCAGCACGGAAGAAAACACCGGCCCCCGGTGCTACGACCCGGCTCCGTCGGTCAGTGGCCCGCACCCGGGTCGCTGGCGGAAGAGACCTCCGACAGTCACCAGAGTCAGCGTCGACGCACCCCGGCCCCTCACCCGGCGTACGGTGTGCCCGACGCTGCGTGTCTGCCGGAGGATGGAATTGAACGTGTCCGGATTGGTGTGGGCCGGGACCCTGGTCGCGTTGACCGCGGTGCTGCTCGCCGACCTCTTCATCATCGGTCGGCGCCCGCACGAGCCCAGCGTCCGTGAGTCGAGCCTGTGGGTCGCCTTCTACGTCGGGCTGGCCCTGCTCTTCGGCGGCGGGCTCTGGCTCACCGCCGGGCCCAGCATCGCCGGCCAGTTCTACACCGGCTGGCTCACCGAGTACAGCCTCTCGGTGGACAACCTGTTCGTCTTCGTGATCATCATGGGCCGCTTCGCGGTGCCCCGGCCGTACCAGCAGAAGGTGCTGCTCGTCGGCATCCTGCTCGCGCTGCTCATGCGGGGCGGCTTCATCGCCGCCGGTGCCGCCCTGCTCGCCCAGTTCTCCTGGGTCTTCTACCTCTTCGGCGCGTTCCTGATCTACACCGCGATCAACCTGGCCCGGCAGGGCGAGCCGGACGAGGGCGAGTTCAAGGAGAACGTGCTGATCCGGTGGAGCCGCAAGGCGCTGCCGCTGTCCCGGGGTTTCGACGGCGCGCGAATGACCACCCGGGAGAACGGGCGGCGGCTGTTCACCCCGATGCTGGTCGTGATGATCGCCATCGGCACCACCGACCTGATCTTCGCCCTCGACTCGATTCCGGCGATCTTCGGCATCACCCAGGAGGCGTACCTGGTCTTCACCGCGAACGTGTTCGCGTTGATGGGGCTCCGACAGCTCTACTTCCTGCTCGGCGGGCTGCTGGACCGGCTGATCTACCTCAGCTACGGCCTCGCCGTGGTGCTCGGCTTCATCGGCGTGAAGCTGGTCCTGGAGGCCCTGGCCGACAACAACCTGCCGTTCATCAACGACGGCCGGCACGTGGCCTGGGCCCCGCACATCCCGATCTGGCTCTCGCTGGCCGTGATCCTCGGCACGCTGGCGATCGCCACCGCGGCCAGCCTGTTCAAGTCGGCCCGGGACCGGCGCCGCGAACTGGCCCGAGCCCGGGGCTGACCGTGCGGACACGGGCGCTCCCGCCGTCGGGAGCGCCCGTTTTCCGGTACGGGGTCAGACGCGGTGGACGCCGACCAGCGTGGCCTCCCGTTCGGGGGGAAGCCGCTCCTCCACCACCCGGCGCTGGAGGTAGCAGGCGTGCAGCATCCGCCGGACCTCCCCGTGCGGCTCGCTGCTGACGATGCCGACGTGGTGGATCCGGCGGCCCGGCCGGGCGAAGAAATAGAGGTCGCCGGGGCGTTCCTCGCCCAGCGCCAGGGGAGTGGTCGCCTCGGCCTGGTCGTCGGCGTCCCTGGGCAGCGTCACCGCGTATCGCCCCCAGGCCAGGTGCACCAGGCCGGAGCAGTCGATCCCGTGGCTGGAGACACCGCCCCAGAGGTAGATCAGGCCGTGCAGCCGCTCGGCGGCGGCCAGCACCTCCTTGGGCGCCGGCCGCTCGGTGGGCAGTGGCACGACGTCGCCCTCGGGCGCCCAGAGCGGGTCGACCCGGCCGGGCACGTGGACCGGCCGCCACCCGTCCACCGGCCGGCCGGCCGGAGCGAGTCGGGTGCCGAGGACCACACCGGGCAGCGCCACCGGGCCGTCCGGGGCGACGCGCAGCGCGGTGAGCAGGGCGTCGACCACCAGCGGGTTGGTTGACGAGCCGGTCTCCGGCGCGGCGGCCAGGTGGGCGGCGGGCAGCCAGCCGGGGTAGCCGCGCCGGTCGAGCTTGCCGGCGGGTTGGTCCAGGGCGATCACCTGGCTCCAGCCGTCGGTGCGCACCTCGGTGACGAGCACCCGTTCACCCAGCCGCAGTTGGCTGAGCATGCATTCGTCGACCTGTTGGTCGCGGTTCATGCCGGCGACCCAGGCGGCGATGTCCGGCGGGTCGGCCAGCGCGGGGCGGTCGACGGGCCGGACCGCCTCCGGTGCGGCCCAGAGGGTCGCCACCGGGACCCGGACGAGGGCCTCGCGGCCCGGTTGCAGCTCCATGTCCACCCCTCAGCTCGCCCCCGCTGTGGCGAGCCTATGAAGAAAACTACCAACCCTCAACACTGCGGCTGAACCTTAGCTTCACTCACGTCCGAGATGCCGAGGCCGGGCGCGTCCGGCAGCAGGACGTTCGCGCCGTCGTACCGGATCCCGCCGCGCACCGGAGACGAGGCCAGCCACCAGGCGGCGTCCAGGTCGGAGACGGCGCTGGTGCCGTACGCGGCGACCAGGCTGGCCGCGGCGCCCACGCCCACCGGACTCTCCATCATGGAGCCGACGATGGTGCCCATCCCGTGGGCGGCGGCCAGGTCGAGCAGCGTCCGCGCGGCGTGCAGGCCGCCGCACTTGGCCAGCTTGACGTTCACCATGTCGGCGGCCCGGCGGCGGATCACCTCGACCAGGTCGCGGACGTCGAAGACCGACTCGTCGGCGAGGATCGGCAGGTCGACCCGGTCGCTGACCCAGGCGAGCCCGTCCAGGTCCCGGCGGTGCACCGGCTGCTCGACCAGTTCGACGTCGAGCCCGGCGTCCTCGATGCCGCGGATGACCCGGACCGCGTCGCGCGGCGTCCAACCCTGGTTGGCGTCCAGCCGGATACGGACGTCCGGGCCGACCGCGGCGCGGACCGCGCGGACCCGGTCGAGATCGCTCCGGGCGTCGGTGCCGACCTTCAGCTTGAGCACCGTGAAGCCCTCGCCCCGGCGCCGCTGCGCGGCGGCGGCCAGGTCGACCGCGTCGCCGGCGGCCAAAGTGACGTCCGTCGGCACCCGCAGCGACGTGCCGCCGAGCAGCCGCACCAGGGGTACGCCGAGCCGCCGCGCGGCCAGGTCGTGCAGGGCGACGTCAACGGCCGCCTTGGCGGACTCGTTGCCGGCCACCGCGCGGCGTACCTCGGTGCAGCGGGCCTGGAGGTCGTCGGCGTCCCGTCCGGTCAACGTGGCCGCGAGGACGTCCCGTACGCACGCCTCGGCGCCGGCGATGGACGCCCCGGTGACCTGCCAGACCTGGGGGGCCTCGCCGAACCCGGACCGTCCGTCTGCGTCGACCACCTCGACGACCAGGGTGTCCACCGTGGTCGTGCGGCGCAGGGCGGTGACGAACGGGGTGTGTAAGGGGGCGGAGAGCCGATGGGTGCGTACCGCGGCGATGGTCATGTGCTGCACTCTATAAACAGGTGGCCGAGGACCGGGGAGGGCCGATGGCAGCACGGGACTGGGAACTGGTGGGCGCGCCGAACGCCCGTGACCTGGGCGGTCTGCCCGCCGCGGACGGGCGGCGGGTACGCCCGGGCCGGCTGATCCGCACCGCCGCGCTGGGCCGGCTCACCGACGACGACCTGCCGGTGCTGGGCAAGCTGGCGCCGGCCTGTGTGGTGGACCTGCGGCACGGCACCGAGCAGGTGGTCGCGCCGCCGGACCGGCTCGTCGGGGAGCCGCGGGTGGTGCACCTGCCGGTGTACGACGCGGCCCACCCGGTGTTCACGTACGTCTCGGCGGTGCTGCTCGGTCACGACCTGGACGCGTACGACGAGCTGGCCCGGGAGGGGATGCCGGCGGCGATGGCCGCGATCTACCGGTGGTTCGTCACCGGGGAGTCGGCCCGGGCCGGGTTCGGCGCGGCGGTGCGGCTGGCGGCCGACGGGGCGAACCTGCCGCTGCTGTTCCACTGCTCGGCCGGCAAGGACCGGACGGGCTGGCTGTCGGTGGTGCTGCTCACCGCCCTCGGCGTGGATGAGGCGGTGATCCGGGCCGACTACCTGCGGCACAACGAGTTGACCGAGAGCCTGCGCGAGGTGCTGCTCGCGGCGATGACCCGTCACCGGTCGGACCTGGATCCGGCGGTCGCGCGGCCGCTGCTGGAGGTGCGGCCGCAATATCTGGACGCCGCGTACGACGAGGTGCGGCGGGTGCACGGCTCGTTCGGGGCGTATCTGCGGGACGGGTTGGGGGTGGACGACGCGACGGTCGCCGCGCTGCGCGCGAACCTGTTGGAGTGAGCGGGCCGCCGGTGCGTCGGCGGCCCGCGTCGGGTCAGTCGGCCAGCTCGTGCCGGGCCGCCCACACCTGGGCGGAGATGTCCGCGATCAGGCGGCAGGCGTCGTCGGTCTCCTCGCCGCTCGGGCCGCCGTCGGCCAGGTCGGTGGTGGTGCAGACGACGATCGTGTACGGCGGGGCGTCGGCCGGGAAGACCACGCCGGCGCCGTGCCGGATGCCGCGTATCCAGCCGTTCTTGTGCGCGATGCGGGTCCCCTCGGGCAGCCCGGCGGCGAGGTCCTCCCGGTGTTCCTGGGCGAACAGCACGTCCAGCATGGACGCGCAGCCGGCGGGGGAGGCCAGCGGGCCGGGTCGCCGCGCGCCGAGGGCCAGTTCGCCGAGCAGGGCGGCCAGGTCGGCGGCGGTGACCAGGTTGTCGATGCCCGACTCGCGGGCGGCGGAGTCCTCGATGCCCCGGCCGGTGACGCTGTGCCGTGCCCCGGCGAGCGTCCACGCCTCGGCCACCGCGGGCAGTCCGACGTGGTCGATGACGATGTTGGTGGCCAGGTTGCTGGATCGGATGATCATGCGTTCCGCGAGCCAGCGCAGTGGTGCGTTGCCGCCGACGCGTGCCCAGACCGCCTCGTCGTTGTCGTAGTCCTGGTCGTTGGCGAAGCGGGGTGCGCCCGCCAGCGCCGAGTCGAAGCCGTTGCGCACCGGGACCGGGTCGTCCAAATCCAGCCGGCCGGCTTCGGCGGCGCGGTACAGCGCCACCAGCACGGCCGCCTTCATGGTGCTGGCCGCGTAGTGGGTGGCGTCGGCCCGCCGGGTCCACGTGGGCCGGGCGCCCAGCCGGCCCACGTACACGGAGATGGTGCCGGGCACCCTGTCGAGACGCGCGTCGAGATCCTCCCAGGTCATGCCGGTGACCGTAGCGGATCATCACCGCCGGTGGGGGCTGCGGTCGGGCCGGTGGCCGATCTAGTGTGCGCGAATGACGACCGCCGCGTACGACGCCATCGCCGACTGGTACGAGGAGTACGCCTCCGACACCTCGGCCGACTACATGGACCGGGTCCGTCGGCAGCTCGCCGGCCTGCTCGGCACCGGTCCGGGCCGCTGCCTGGACCTGTGCTGCGGTACCGGGGTGCACGCCGCGCAGCTGCGCCGGCTGGGCTGGGACCCGGTCGGGGTGGACCTCTCCGCCGGGCAGTTGCGGCACGCCCGCGGGCGGTTGCCGGTGGCCCGGGGGGACGCGGCCCGGCTGCCGGTCGCCGACGCGAGCGTGCCCGCGGTGACCTGCGTGCTCGGGCACACCGACCTGCCCGACTATCCGGCGGTGATCGCGGAGGCGGCCCGGGTGTTGGCTCCGGGCGGTCGCTTCGTGCACGTCGGCGTGCACCCGTGTTTCTGTGGCGCGTTCGCCGACCGGTCCGATCCGGGGCGGATCGTCATCGACGGCGGGTACGCCGAGCGTGAGCGCACCTTCCGGTCCTGGAACACGACCGGGGTGCGGGCCCGGGTGGGCGCCTGGCACCTACCCCTGGCGGACCTGCTCAACGCCGTCACCGCCGCCGGCCTGACCGTGACCCGCGTCCAGGAGTCCGGCTCCACCCCCGTCCCCGACGTCCTGGCCCTCCAAGCCACCAAACCCGCCGCCTGATCAACCGCCGCGGCTGGGGCGGAGATGGGGGAGCCCGGGCCGCCTGGGGGCGGTCCGGGCTCCGGGGTGCGGTGGGTGGGCCGGGTCAGCCGGCGTGCTTGCGGCGGGCGGCCAGTCGGCCGCGCTGGGTCTGGTCGAGGATCACCTTGCGGATGCGCACCGCGGCGGGGGTCACCTCGACGCACTCGTCCTCGCGGCAGAACTCCAGGGCCTGCTCCAGCGACAGCTTGCGCGGCGGGATCAGCTTCTCGGTCTCCTCAGCGGTCGAGGAGCGCATGTTGGTGAGCTTCTTCTCCTTGGTGATGTTGACGTCCATGTCGTCCGAGCGGGAGTTCTCCCCGACGATCATGCCCTCGTACACCTCGGTGCCGGGCTCGACGAAGAGCTGGCCCCGCTCCTGGAGGTTGGTCATGGCGAACGCGGTGACCGCGCCGGAGCGGTCGGCGACCAGCGAGCCGGTGGCCCGGGTGCGCAGCTCGCCGAACCACGGCTCGTACGACTCGAAGACGTGGTGCAGGATGCCGGTGCCCCGGGTCTCGGTGAGGAACTCGGTACGGAAGCCGATCAGGCCGCGGGCCGGGACCAGCCACTCCATCCGGATCCAGCCGGTGCCGTGGTTGACCAGCTGCTCCATCCGGCCCTTGCGGGTCGCGAGGAGCTGGGTGATCGCGCCGAGGTACTCCTCGGGGGCGTCGATGGTCAGCCGCTCGACCGGCTCGCAGGTCCGGCCGTCGATCTCCCGGGTGACCACCTGCGGCTTGCCGACGGTCAGCTCGTACTGCTCGCGGCGCATCTGCTCGACCAGGATCGCCAGCGCCAGCTCGCCGCGGCCCTGCACCTCCCAGGCGTCGGGGCGCTCGGTGGGCAGCACCCGCAGCGAGACGTTGCCGACCAGTTCCTTGTCGAGGCGGTCCTTGACCATGCGGGCGGTGACCTTGGCGCCCTTGACCCGGCCGACCAGCGGCGAGTTGTTGGTGCCGATGGTCATCGAGATGGCCGGCTCGTCGACGGTGATCAGCGGCAGCGGGACGGGGTTCTCCGCGTCCGCGAGGGTCTCGCCGATCATGATCTCGGGGATGCCGGCGACGGCGATGATGTCGCCCGGCCCGGCGGACTCGGCCGGCTTGCGCTCCAGGCCCTCGGTCATCAGCAGTTCGGAGATGCGGACCCGCTGGGTGCTGCCGTCGGTGCGGCACCAGGCCACCGTCTGGCCCTTGTTGATGGTGCCCTGCCGGACCCGGCACAGCGCCAGGCGGCCGAGGAACGGCGAGGCGTCGAGGTTGGTGACGTGCGCCTGCAGCGGCGCGTCCTCCTCGTACGCGGGCGGCGGGATGGTGTCGAGGAGGGTGCGGAACAGCGGTTCCAGGTTGTGGCTGTCCTGCGGAACCGAGCCGTCGGCCGGCTGGGTGAGGGAGGCGATGCCGTCCCGGGCGCAGGCGTAGACGATCGGGAAGTCGATCTGCTCCTCGTCGGCGTCCAGGTCGAGGAAGAGCTCGTAGGTGTCGTCCACGACCTCCTTGATCCGGGCGTCGGGCCGGTCCACCTTGTTGATCACCAGGATGATCGGCATCCGGGCCTTGAGGGCCTTGCGGAGCACGAACCGGGTCTGCGGCAGGGGGCCCTCGCTGGAGTCGACCAGCAGGATCACCCCGTCGACCATGGTCAGGCCGCGCTCGACCTCGCCGCCGAAGTCGGCGTGGCCCGGAGTGTCGATGATGTTGATGGTGACCGGGTCGGACCCGTCCGCCGGCAGGTAGTGCACGCCGGTGTTCTTGGCGAGGATGGTGATGCCTTTTTCCCGCTCAAGGTCCATCGAGTCCATGACCCGCTCGGTGACCTCACCACGGGCTCCGTAGGCGCCGGCCTGCCGCAACATGGCGTCGACCAGGGTCGTCTTGCCGTGGTCGACGTGGGCGATGATGGCGACGTTGCGGAGGTCGGTGCGAAGCTGCATAGACTCCATACTCCTGTCTGCGGTTGCCGATGGACGCCCCGGGGTCACCCCGAGACCGCCCGGATCTCTGCCGAAACTGCTGTCCCGACCGGTTCAGCGACTGGCATGCTGGCCCCGTGCGGGGGACCGATGCCTGACCTGCTGACGTGGCTGCAGGGGCTGCCGGCCCCGCTGATCTACCTGGTCGCCGCGATGATCGTCGCTGGTGAGACCGCGGTGATCGTCGGACTGTTGGTGCCGGGTGAGGCGACCCTGCTGCTGGTCGGTTTCCTAGCGTACGCGGGGACGCTACGGCTTGCCCCGGCGCTGCTGCTGATGACGGCCGCTGCCGTGATCGGAGACACACTCGCCTTCCGGGCGGGCCGCCGGTACGGGCCCCGGCTGCGCGCCTCCGGCCTCGGTGCCCGGATCGGCGCCGACCGGTGGCGGCGGGCCCACTCCCTGCTGCACCGGCTCGGCGGTCGGGGCGTCCTGGCCGCCCGCTGGGTGGCCGTCGCCCGTACCCTGGCACCCCGGTTGGCCGGGGCGGCGGGCCTGCCGTACCGGCGGTTCGCGCCGTGGAACCTGGCCGGGGTGGCCAGCTGGGTCAGCGCGTCCGTGCTGGCCGGGTACGCCGCCGGTGAGTCGTACCGGCAGGTGTCCCGGCTGCTCGGCCAGGCCACCGGCGCGGTGCTGCTGCTGTTGCTCTGCCTGGCCGGAGTGGTGCTGGCCGGCCGTTGGCTCGGCCGTAACCCCGACCCGGCGCGGGCGCTGGCCGCTCGGGCCGCAGCCCTGCCCCCGGTCCGCTGGCTGCGCGCCCGGTACGGGGTGCTGTTCTTCGCGGTCGCCGAGCGGGTCGGGCCGACCTGGACGTTGCTGCTCGATCTGGTCGTCGGCCTGCTGCTGCTGTTCGCCGTCGGGCTGGCCGTCGCCGTGCTGCTGGAGGCGGTGGTCCGGCACAGCGGGCTGGCCGTGCTCGACGGGCTGATCGCCCACTGGTTCGCGGCCCGGCGTACCCATGGGGTGGCGGACGTGGCGGCGACCGTGCTCTCGGTGCTGCGTGGGTCGGTCCTGATCATCGCGGTGGCGGTCGTCGCCGTGGCGCTGGCCTGGCGGCACCGGCCCTGGCGGGCGGACCTGCTCAGCGTGCTCGGCTCGGTGGGGGCGTTCGTCCCGCTGGTCGTGCTGGCGGTGGTCGCCGACCTGATCGGCCCGGGCGACGACCGGGTCCTGTTCCCCGCCCAGAACGCGGTGGTGACGGCGAGCTTCGGCACGCTGGCCTGGCTGCTGTCCCGGGGCCGACGCTGGCCGGCGGCGGTGGCGGTGTGGACGAGCGCCGTCGCCGGGGTGCTCGCCGTCGGTGGCGCCCGCCTGTACCTGGGGTGGAGCACGGCCAGCGGCACCGCCACGTCCGTGCTGCTCGGCGCGGCCTGGACCATGGTGTTCATGGTCGCCTGGGCCACCCGGCGCCGGGCGCTCCGCGCGGCCGCCCGGCCGTCCACAGCGGAGCCGGAGGGCGCGGGTGAGGTGGCGCCGCCGGCCCACCCGACCCGGCCGCCCCCGCCCCGGGCGGCGACGCGGGACCCCCGCCGGCCCATCGATCCTTGCTAGGGTGCGGCGGACAGCCACAGGGGAGGGACCGGATGCGTCGGGGAATCGGCCGGTGGGCCACGGCGAGTGTGGCGCTGCTGCTGGCGGTCGGGATCGCCGGGTGCGGGGGCGAGGAACGCCCACCCTCGGAAGTGGCGGCCGACCTGCCCAGCGAGGTGCCCGTCGAGGTCGCGGCCGACCAGCCGACCGAGGCGCCGCCGGCGGTCGAGGCGATGGGCGTGGCGCCCAGCACCAAGCCCAGCCCGAGCGCCACGCCGAAGTCCAGCCCGAAACCGAAGCCCACCCGGACGTCCACCGGGCCGCTCACCAAGCCGAAGCCGCCGACCGAGACGAAGGTCCCGCCGCCCCCGCCGAAGCCGGTGGACAGCGACTGCAAGCCCAGCTACCGAGGCACCAAGGCGACCACCAGCCAGGTGAAGGCGGCGCTGTCGGACGCGGCCGCGAAGACGTACTGGCCGACCTCGGCGCCCGACATCAAGATCCCACTGAAGCTGGTGAAGGCCACGGCCTGGCAGGAGAGCGGCTGGCAGTCCAACATCGTGGCCTGCGACGGCGGCATCGGGCTGATGCAGGTCATGCCGGGCACCGCGACCTGGATGAACCAGCGCTTCGGCCAGTCGTACGACATCAACGACTACCGGGACAACGCCTTCCTGGGGGCGAACTACCTCGCCTGGCTCACCAAGTACATCGGTGACATGTACTTCGGCGACGAGCCCCCCGAGATGCGCTACCGGCTGGACGCCTCGCTGTGCACCGGCGAGTTGAACTCGTGCCTGCTCAACGCGGTCATCTCGGCGTACAACTACGGGCACGGCGCGGTGGCCCGGGAGGGCAAGCCGATCGCCATCCCGAACCCGCAGTACGTGTACAACGTGCGGGAGTTGATGAACACGTGCGAGTGCCTGAGCTACTGAGCTGACGACGAGTGCGGGGCCCCGTCCGGGGCCCCGCACTCGTTCCCGGGGTCAGTCCCGGGTGCCGATCGGCTGGGCGGGCACCGGTTCGGCCGGGGCGTCGGGTACCCGCCGGATGCGGCCCGGCCACCAGAACCGGTCGCCGAGCACGAACGCCAGCGCCGGAACCAGCACCGTCCGGACCAGCAGGGTGTCCAGCAGCACACCCAGGCAGACGATGATCCCGATCTGGGTGAGGGTGATCAGCGGGAGTACGCCCAGAACGGCGAAGACCGCCGCGAGCAGCACACCGGCGCTGGTGATGACGCCGCCGGTGACCCGCAGCGCGGAGAGCATGCCGGCCCGGGTGCCGGTGCGGCGGGCGTCCTCGCGGGCCCGGGTGACCAGGAAGATGTTGTAGTCCACGCCGAGGGCCACCAGGAACACGAAGGCGAGCAGCAGCACGCCGCTGTCCAGCGCCGGGAATCCCAGCAGGTGGTCGAAGAGCAGCCACGCCGCGCCGAGGCTGGCGAAGAACGACGCGATGACGGTGAGCACCAGCAGGACCGGGGCCAGCAGGCCGCGTAGCAGCAGCACCAGCACCGCCCCGACGAGCAGCAGGATGACCGGCAGGATCAGCCACAGGTCCTTCGTGTCCGCCTGCTGCGCGTCGTAGCCGGCGGCGACCGTACCGCCGACCAGCGCGCCCGTCGGGGCGTCCGCGCCGGCCACCGTGGGCGGCGCCGAGTCCGGTACGGCGGCTACGGCGTCACGCAGCGCCGTCACGGCCCGGTCCGAGGCGGCGGTGCCGGGTTCGGCGGTGAGCACCACGTCGACCTGGGCGACCCGGTCTCCGACGGGCCCGGGCCGGGCGGCGGCGACCCCGTCGACCGTGCTGGCGGCGACCAGCACGGCCTGCGTCGCGCCGGGGTTGGTGAGCACGGCCACCGGTTGGGTGGTGCCGGCCGGGAAGGCCCGGGCGAGGGTCTCCGCTCCGGCCACCGCCTCCGGCTTCACCCGGAACCGCTCGGTCTCCGACAGGCCGCTGCGTACCCCGAGGCCGCCCAGGGCCAGGCCGGCGAGGAGCAGCGTGGCGAGCGCCGCGACCGGTGCCGGGCGGCGGACGACGGCGCTGCCGAGCCGGCCCCACAGGCGGCCCTCCCGCGCCGGGCTGCCGACCCGGGGGACGAACGGCCAGAACAGCCCTCGGCCGAAGATCACCAGGACGGCAGGGAGCACGAAGAGCGCGGAGAGCATGGCGAACACCACGCCGGTGGCGCAGGCGACCGCGAGCGCCTGGTTGGTCTCCTGTTCGGACAGCAGCAGGGTGAGTACGCCGAGGACGACGGTGGAACCGCTGGCGAGGATCGGTTCCGCGGTGCGGCGCAGGGCGGCCCGCATCGCGGTGAACCGGTTCTCCTCGCGGCGCAGTTCCTCCCGGTAGCGGGCGATCAGCAGCAGGGCGTAGTCGGTGGCGGCGCCGAACACGAGGACGCTCGCGATGCCGGTGACCTGGCCTTCCTGGAGGTGGATCCCGAGCGCCGGCACGATCGTGTCGACGGCGCGTAACGTGAGTTGTTCGGTCGCGGCGACCACCAGCAGCGGCACGATCCACAGGAACGGGCTGCGGTAGGTGACGAGCAGCAGCAGCGCGACGACGGTGGCGGTCACCGCGAGCAGTGTGACGTCGGCGCCGTCGAAGACCCTGGTGAGGTCGGCGGTGAAGGCCGGCGCGCCGGTGACCTCCACGGTCAGCGCGTCGGGCAGGTCGGCCACGGCGGTACGCAGGCGGGCGATCTCGTCGACCACGGCCTGCTGGCCGCCGGCGGTGGACAGCGGCACGGCGAGGAGGGCCACGGTGCCGTCCGGGGAGACCTGCGCCGGGCTGACCTGGCCGCCGGCGGCGAGTCGGGCCAGGTCGGCCGACCGGTCGGCGAGGGCGGCCCGGTCGGACTCGCTCAGCGGGGCCCGGTCGTCGCGGCTGACCACGACGACCGCGGGCTGGATCTCGCTGGTCGGCAGTTGGTCCTGCAGGCGTTCGACCTGGGTCGACTGCCACCGTACGGAGAGGCCGGTGGTGGAGACGGGGGCGGGGTTGTCCGGCCGGGGGAGCCCGAAGACGACCGCGCCGACGACGAGCGCGGCGGCCACGGTGAGCCAGGCGGCCAGCCGGCCCCGGGCGACGCGGGTGAACAGTGACATCGGTGCCTCACGTGATCGTGGCCGGATAACTCTTGCTGGTCAAGTATCTTGACAAGCGAGATTATCGGCGGCTGCTCTATGCTGCAACCGAAGGGACAGGGGGAATCGACCAGACGTGACAGCCCAGGGCGGGTATCAGCGGCCGGACGGCCGGCGCGGGCAGATGATCGCGGACATCACCCGTGACCTGCGGCGCTACTCCGTGGACGCGCAGCACATCGGGCATGCCTTCGCCGGCCTGCACGGGCTCAACGCCACCGACCTGCACGCGCTGTTCGCCGTGCTGGACGCCGAACTGCTCGGTGGCCCGATCACCCCGGGCCGCCTGGGGGAGCAGCTCAACCTCTCCTCCGGCTCGGTGACCGCGCTGATCGACCGGCTGGAACGGGCCGGCCACGTCCGGCGCGACCGGGACACCGCTGACCGGCGCAAGGTGCTCTTGCGCTACGCCGACCAGGGCGCAGCCCTGGCCCGCAGCTTCTTCGCCCCGCTCGGGCGCCGTAACGACGAGGTGATGGCCCGGTTCAGCGACGAGGAACTGGAGGTCGTACACCGGTTCATCAGCGAGATGGTGGTCTCGACACGGGAGCACCGGGACGCCGTCCGGGCGGCCCGGCGGGAGGCCGCCGTCGACCCGGGAAGCAGCACGGACTGACCGTGGACCGGCTCGTCACCCGGCTCGCCACCACGGCGCTGCGGCTGCCCGCCGCGCGGATCCGGCGGATCGCGGTGACCCGGGACATCCCGGTCCGGGTCCGCGACGGCGTCACGCTCCGCACCGACCACTACGCCCCGGACCTGCCGGGCGCGCCCGCCGTGCTGATCCGCACCCCGTACGGGCGGGGCGGGCCGATGCGGCTGCTGGGCCGGCTCACCGCCGAACGCGGCTACCACGTGGTGATCCAGTCCTGCCGGGGCACGCACGGCTCCGGCGGGGAGTTCGCGCCGCTGGTGCACGAACGCGACGACGGACTGGACACCCTCGACTGGCTGCGCCGGCAGCGCTGGTGGTCCGGGGTGTTCGGCATGTTCGGCGCCAGCTACCAGGGCTTTGTGCAGTGGGCGCTCGCCGCCGAAGCGGCCGACGAGCTGCGCGCGATGGTCGCGGTGGCGACGGCCTCGGCCACCCGGGACTCGACGTACGCGGGTGAGTCGTTCTCCCTGGACACCGTGCTGACCTGGGCGGAGCTGCTCCAGGCGCAGACCGTGCCGTGGCTGGCCCGGCAGTGGGAACTGCGGCGGGGGCAGCCGCGGCTGGTCCGGGCGCTGACCCACCTACCGCTGGCCGAGGCCGACCGGATCGCCACCGGGGTGACCGTGCCGTTCTTCCAGGAGTGGCTGCGCCACCACACCCCCGACGCGGACTACTGGCGGCCTCGCGTCTTCGGCGACCGCATCGCCGAGGTGCGCGCACCGGTGTTGATGGTCAGCGGTTGGCAGGACATCTTCCTCCCGGCCCAGCTCGACGACTACGTCCGGCTCCGCGCGGCGGGCGCCCGGCCCCGGCTGGCCGTCGGCCCGTGGACCCACGGCAGCCCGGGGCTGCTCGTGGCGGCCCTCCGCGAGGGCCTCGACTGGCTGGACGAGCATCTGGCCGGCCGCCCGGCGCCGCCCCGCGCCCCGGTGCGGGTGCACGTCGGCGGTGACGGCGGCGGCTGGCGGGACCTGCCCGACTGGCCGCCGCCGGCCGTACCGACCCGCTGGCACCTGCACGCCGACCGGGCCCTCGGCACCGCCGCGCCGACCCCGTCGCCACCCGACCGGATCTGGTACGACCCGGCCGACCCCACCCCGTCGCTCGGCGGGCCGCTGCTGGTCGCCCAGCGGGCCGGCAAGGTGGACAACCGGCCCGTGGAGGCCCGGCCGGACGTGTTGACCTACACCAGCGCCCCGCTGGACGCGCCGGTCGAGGTACTCGGCCCGGTCCACGCCGAGGTCCACCTCCGTAGCGAGTTGTCCTACCTGGACGTCTTCGTACGGCTCTGTGACGTGGATCGGCGGGGCCGGTCGTGGAACGTCTGCGACGGCCTGGTCCGGGTCGCCCCCGGCCGATTCCCGGCCGACCCCTCCGGCGTGGTCCGGGTGCCGGTCACCCTCTGGCCGGCGGCGCACCGCCTCGCGTCCGGGCACCGGCTACGGGTCCAGGTCTCCGGCGGTGCCCATCCGCGCTACGCGCGCAACCCGGGAACGGGGGAGCCGCTCGGCACCGCCGTCACTCTTCGGGCTGGTTGGCGGGAGATCCTGCACGACCCGGCGCATCCGTCGGCCATCGTGCTCCCGCTCGCGCCGTCGCCGTCCACCGCTCGCCCGTAGTCGCCCGCTGCCGCGACGAACTGTCCCGGCTGCCGGCCTCTCGATCCGGTCGCCGCACCGCGCCGTGTCGTCGGCCGCGAACACTTCCGCAATAGCTCTTGCGCAATGTTTCTTGCGGATGTCAGAGTCTGCGCATGGAGAATTCCGAGGTCCGGCACGTCACCGACTCCCGCGTCCTCGCGGCGCTCGCCCATCCGTTGCGTCGCCGCCTCATGGACGTGCTCAAGGTCTACGGCCCGTCGACGGTCGGCCAGCTCGCCGAGCGGACCGGCCAGGCGCCGGCCAACGTCAGCCACCACCTGAAGGTGCTGGCCGTGGCCGAACTGGTGGACGAGGCGCCCGAACTGGCCCGGGACCGCCGGGAACGCTGGTGGCGGCTGCGTAACCGCGGGGTGCGCTGGTCCCAGACCGACTTCGACGGCGACCCCGCCGCCCGCGCGGCGGCCGACGCCGCCAACTCGCTCAACCTCGATCGGCACGTCGCTCTCGTCCGGGACTGGCATGCCGCCCCCGACGAGGTCCACGCCGCCTGGGGTGACGGGCCGTTCAGCACCGACCGCTGGTTGCACCTGACGCCCGAGGAACTGGCCGAGCTGGAGCGCGAGGTGACCGCGCTGTTCACCCGCTGGGCCGAGCGGCCGGTCCCGGACGACGGGCGACGGCGGGAACCGGTCTTCCTGTTCGCGCACGGCGTCCCAGGGCAGCCGTGACCGCCCCGTTCGCCGAGGCCGCGCCGGCGCGTACGCCGGTGCTGCGGCGACGCGGCGGCCTGTTCCGGCACCGCGACTTCCGGCTGCTCTGGGCCGGCCAGACGGTCAGCGCCCTCGGCAGCAACGTGACCGCCGTGGCGCTGCCGCTGGCCGCGGTGTCGGTGCTGGACGCGACCACGTTCCAGGTGGCGTTCCTCACCGCGGCGGCCTGGCTGCCGTGGCTGCTGTTCGGGCTGCCCGCCGGGGCCTGGGTGGACCGGGTCCGCCGCCGCCCGCTGATGATCGCCTGTGACCTGGTCTCGGCGGCGCTGTTCCTCAGCGTCCCGGTGGCCGCCGTGCTCGACGTGCTCACCGTCGGCCAGCTCCTCGTCGTGGCGCTGGGCGCCGGCCTGGCCCGGGTCTTCTTCGAAACCGCCGACCAGGTCTACCTGCCCACCCTGCTGCGGCCCGAGCAGGTGCCGGAGGGGAACGCGAAGCTGCACGCCACGCAGACCGCGAGCTACCTCGTCGGCCCCGGGCTGGCCGGCCTGATCGCCCAACTCGCCGGTGCGGTGGCCGCGGTGCTGCTCGACGCGCTGAGCTTCCTGGTCTCCGCCGCCTGCCTGGGGCGCATCCGGACGGTCGAGCCGCGGCCCGCCCGCCGCGACGGACCCTCCTCATTACGGCGCGAGGTGGCGGACGGACTGCGGTTCGTCGTCCGGGACCCGTACCTGCGGGTGCTGACGGTGTTCGGGGCGGCCAGCAACATCGGGCTCGCCGGCTACCAGGCCGTCCTGGTGGTCTTCCTGGTCCGCTCTGCGGGACTTCCGGCGGGGCTGGTCGGCCTGCTGGTCGGACTGGCCAGTGTGGGCGGGATCGTCGGCGCCGGCCTCGCCACCGTCCTGGCCCGCCGGCTCGGCTCCGCCCGCGCGTTGCTGCTCGCCGCCGGGACCACCGGACCGCCCGCGCTGCTCATCCCGCTGGCGGGTCCGGGCCCGCGGGTGGCCTGGCTCGTGTTCGGCGGCGCGCTGGTCAGCCTGGGAGTCGCCGTGGGCAACGTGGTCAAGGGCAGTTTCCGGCAGACGTACACCCCGCACGCCCTGCTGGGGCGGGTGACGGTGAGCATGCATCTGCTGAACTACGGGACCATCCCGCTGGCCGCCGTGCTGGCCGGCGCGCTCGGCGCGGCGTGGGGACCGGCCGGGGCGATCCGGGTGATGACCGCCTGGCTGGCGCTGACCCCGCTGATCATGCTGGTCGGGCCGCTGCGGCGGCGTCGTGACCTGCCGACGACCCCGGTCTGAGCATGCGCTGCGGCGGCGGCCGGGCCTCCGACCGCCGCCGCCGGCACGGAACTACAGCGGGTGGACGTTGTCCGCCTGCGGACCCTTCTGCCCCTGGGTCACCTCGAACTCGACCTTCTGGCCCTCCTGCAGCTCCCGGTAGCCGCTGCTCTGGATGGCCGAGTAGTGGACGAACACGTCGGGCCCCCCGCCGTCCTGCTCAATGAAGCCGAAGCCCTTTTCCGAGTTGAACCACTTGACCGTGCCGGTTGCCATGCGTCTCTCCCTGTTCAAAGCGGGTGAGCACCGGCCGTGGCCGATGCTCGCCCCTGTACCTTCTCGACAGTAACCGTCCGAACCGGGATCCGCTGGCGGAAGTGCCGGCGCGCCTCGTGAATACGCCCCGAGCGGGAAAATCCCTCCGCGCCCGGCCGGCACCCGGCATGCTTTCCCCGGTGGGGGCACAGACGGCGCTGGCCGACCTGGAACGGGAGATCGCCGCGCCCGGCGGCGGCCCGGACCGCCTCCGGCTGGTCGCCCCGCCGTTCGTGCCCGAGGTACGGCTGCACCTCGCCGAGGACGCGATCCTCTGGTGGGCCCGGATGGAGGCGGCGGCCGGCCGCCCGTTGCCACCGCCGTACTGGGCCTCGGTCTGGGCCGGTGGGCAGGCGCTGGCCCGCCACCTGCTCGACCACCCCGAGTTGGCCGCCGGCCGGCGGGTGCTCGACCTGGCCGCCGGATCCGGGCTGGTGGCCATCGCCGCCGCGCTCGCCGGCGCCGACCGGGTGGTCGCCAACGACATCGACCCGTACGCGGTCGCCGCCGTCACGCTCAACGCGCAAGCCAACCGGGTGGACGTGGCGGCCACCGGCGACGACCTGCTGGACGCCACCGTGCCCACCGACCTGCTGCTGGCCGGCGACGTGCTCTACGAGGCGGCGCTGGCCGAGCGGGTGCTGCCGTTCCTGCAACGGGCCGCCGACCGGGGCGTCGAGGTGCTGGTCGGCGATCCGGACCGGGGACACCTGCCACCCGGCCGGCTGGAGGTGGTGGCCAGCTACCCGGTGCCCACCACCGAGCCTTCGGTGGACTCCCCGGTACGCCGGGTCCAGGTGCTGCGCCCCCGCTGAACGCGACGGCGTGGGGACGACCCCGAGCCGGAATCAGGGGACAGGTGGGGGATCGGACCGGATGTGCGCGCGGCCCGTTGCTGAGTAGGGTCGCGGGCATGACGGATCTGCTGGCCCGGATCGGGGATCTCCCCACCAGTCTGCTGATGGGGATGCTCGGCCTGGTCATGCTCGCCGACGCCGTACCGCTGCTCGGCGTGCTCGTGCCCGGCGACGCCGCGGTGCTCGCCGCGGTCGTTGGCGGCCGGCCGGCGAGCGGGCCGGCCACCGTCGCGGCGGTGGTGGCCGGCTGCCTCGCCGGCTGGTCGCTGAGTTTCCTGGCCGGGCGGCGCTGGGGCGAGCGGCTGCGGCGCAGCCGGGTGGGCGGCTGGATCGGCGAGTCGCGTTGGGCGGCCGCCGAGGCGATCCTGAGCCGCGGCGGCGGCCGGATGGTGCTGGTGGCGCCGTTCCTGCCGGTGTTCAACGCGCTGCTGCCCCTGGCCGCCGGCGGGCTGCGGATGTCGTACCGCAGGTTCGTGTCGTGCGCCGCGCTCGGCGCGGTGCTCTGGGCCGGCCTCTACGTGGTGCTCGGCACCACCGCGCGGGCGCTGACCGGGCTGCTGCCCGGGGCGCCGAGCCCGGCGGTGCTCACCATGGCGGTCGGGCTGCTGCTCGCCGGTCCGGTGCTGATCGGCACCCGGCGCCGGCTCCGCGCGATGACCGGCGCGGACGTCGCCTCCTGAGCGGGCCGGGCCTGGCCGGCGGGTCCTGACCACCGCCGGCCGTCCGGACTCGTGGCGGCTGGTCGGTCACCAGCCGCGGGCCCGCCACTGCGGCAGCGCGGGCCGCTCCGCGCCGAGCGTGCTGTCCCTGCCGTGCCCCGGGTAGAACCAGGTCTCGTCCGGCAGCCGGTCGAACAGCTTGTGCTCGACGTCGTCGATGAGCTGCCCGAACCGTTCCGGGTCCTGCTCGGTGTTGCCGACCCCGCCGGGAAACAGGGAGTCGCCGGTGAACAGGTGCGGAACGCCGGCCGGATCGCGGTAGAGCAGCGCGACCGAGCCCGGGGTGTGCCCCTTGAGGTGGATCACCTCCAGGGCGCAGTCCCCGACCGTGACCGTGTCGCCCTCGTGCAGCGGCTCGACGTCGATCGGCAGCCCCTCGGCGTCGTCGGCGTGCGCCAGCGCCCGGGCACCGGTCTTGGCGACGACCTCCTCCAGGGCCACCCAGTGGTCCATGTGCCGGTGCGTGGTGACCACCGCGGCCAGGCCGCCGTCACCGACCAGTTCGAGCAGGCGGGGCGCCTCGTTCGCGGCGTCGATCAGCACCTGCTCGCCGCTGTCGCGGCAGCGCAGCAGGTAGGCGTTGTTGTCCATCGGCCCCACCGACACCTTGGTGATGGTGAGCCGGTCGAGTTCGCGGACGGCCGGCGCGCCGCCGGGCGTGACGTCTCCGGTGTAGGTCATGGTGACTCAGATCCATTCCGGTGGGGTCGGCAGGGGACCGTCGGGGGTGACGGTGAGCTCCTCGCCGGCGCTGCGGCCGATCAGCCAGGCGGCGAGTTCCGGCGCGGTGCCGGTGATCGTGGGCGCCCCTGCGGGCTCGCCCACGACGATCCTGTGGCGGACGCCGTCGAAGCGCAGCACCATGGCCGGCGCTTCGGGATGGTCGGCCAGCCCGGTCGCCACCTCGTGCAGCAGCCGCTGGGCGAACGCGTCCGGCCAGTCGGCCGGCCGGTAACCGGCGGCCAGGTCGACGTGGTGCACCTCGACCTCCCGCAGCCGCCCCCACACCAGCGTGGCCGCCGGCCATGGGCCGCGCCGGGTCTGCACGGTGGCCGCCCACGCCTCGACCGGCATCGCGTCGACCGCCGCCGTGAACCGCTCGGCGCTGCGGCGCAGGTCGTCGAGGAGATCGGCCGGCGCCCGGTCGGCCCCGGCCTCGATGTCCGCGGTCCGGGCCTCGGCGCTGGCGTACATCGGGATGGGCTCGCCGGTGCGGGCGGCGGTGAGTAGGTTGACGAAGCCGTCGGCGTTGCGGGCCAGGTGGGTCAGCACATGGCCGCGGGTCCAGCCCGGCAGTGGGGAGGCGGCGGCGACGTCCGCGGCACCGAAGGCGGCCACGGTACGCAGCAGCCGGGCCATGGCGTCGTCCAACTCGCCGGTCAGCAGCAGCGGATCACTGGTCACGCATCGACCCTAGTGGTCCGGCACCGCCGCGTCGCCGGGGAAATCGCTTTCGGCGCGTCGGCGGACGGCCTACCGTCGGCCCAACGGCTTCAGGTCGCGGGCGGTGTCAGGCCGGCCATCATTCGGTCCGCAGCGCCGCCTGGCGGCGCGGAGGCCGACTTGCGGCCGCCGGCCGAGCTGGAGTCGTCGCAGAACGCGGCACCGGGAGTCGGAGCGGAGGTGGTGAGCATGCCGGTCGTAGCACGCGTGTCCCACCAGCAACCCCCTCGACACCGATGAGGACCCCATGACACTCGATCTGACCGCCCTCGGCTGGGACGCCGACCGGGCGGCGCACGTACCCCGACACACCGAACGCCGCCCGGGCCGGGTGGCCCGGGTCGACCGCGGGATCTGCACCGTGCTGCGACCGGAGGGGCCGGTGCGGGCCAGCCTCGGCGGGGCGGTGCTGGCCGCCGCGGCCCGGGACCTGACCGCGTTGCCCTGCGCCGGTGACTGGGTGCTGCTGGCCACCTGGCCGGACGGGCCGGTCACCGTGGAGGCGGTACTGCCCCGCCGCACCGCGCTGGTGCGGCGGACCGCCGGCAAGGACGCCAGCGGGCAGATACTCGCCGCCAACATCGACGCCGCCGCGGTGGTCGAACCGGTGCACCCCGAGCCGGACGCCGCACGGATCGAACGGCTGCTCGCCCTGGCCCACGAGTCCGGCGCGGAGCCGCTGGTCGTGCTCACCAAGGCGGACCTGGCGGCCGATCCGGCCGCGGTCGCCCGCCAGCTCGCCGCCGTCGCGCCCGGGGTGCCGGTGCTGCCGGTCAGCGCCGAGCGGGGCACCGGGCTGGACCCGTTGCGACCGTACGTCTCGCCGGGGCGGACGCTCGGCCTGCTGGGCCCGTCCGGGGCGGGCAAGTCGAGCCTGGTCAACGCGCTCGCCGGGGCGGAGGTGATGCGTACCCAGGCGATCCGTCGCTCCGACGGCAAGGGCCGGCACACCACCACCTGGCGGGCGCTGGTGCCGATCCCCGGCGGCGGCGCGGTGCTGGACACCCCCGGTGTCCGGGCGGTCGGCCTGCTGGACGGCTCGGCCGGCCTGGACCAGGCTTTCGCGGACATCGCCGACCTCGCCGCCGGCTGCCGGTACGCCGACTGCGCGCACGAGGCCGAGCCGGCCTGCGCGGTGCGGGCGGCCCTGGAGAGCGGTGAGCTGCCCGTGCGGCGCTGGGAGAACTGGCGCCGGCTCCAGCGGGAGCTGGCGTACGAGAGCGGACGCCGGGAGGCCCGGCTGGCAGCCGAGCGGCGGGGGAGCTGGCGGGGCGAGCGGCGGCGACGGGCCCGTCCGGCGTCACCTCCCTCGCCCGGCGGGTACTGAGTCGAGTCCCGGTCGCGTCGGCCTGCCCACGGTCGGCGCGACCGGGCTGACCTGGTGGAATGTGCGCGCGACGAATGTTGTCGTACCTCGGGGCTAGAGTTTCCGGGGCGTGTTTCCTGCGCCTCGACAACCTCGAAAACCGCTCAGACCATGCTCCGAGCGGACAGATCCGCCTCACATTCTTCTTCCGGGAGTACACGGACCGTGGCCGACCGACTGATCATCCGTGGCGCGCGCGAGCACAACCTGCGTGACGTCAGTCTCGACCTGCCCCGGGATGCCTTGATCGTCTTCACCGGATTGTCCGGTTCGGGTAAGTCGAGTCTGGCGTTCGACACCATCTTCGCGGAGGGCCAGCGGCGTTACGTCGAGTCGCTGTCGTCGTACGCCCGGCAGTTCCTCGGCCAGATGGACAAGCCCGACGTCGACTTCATCGAGGGCCTCAGCCCCGCGGTGTCCATCGACCAGAAGTCCACCTCACGCAACCCGCGCTCCACCGTCGGCACCATCACCGAGGTCTACGACTACCTCCGGCTGCTGTTCGCCCGCATCGGTGAGCCGCACTGCCCGGTCTGCGGGGAGCGGATCTCCCGGCAGAGCCCGCAGCAGATCGTCGACCGGGTGCTCGCCATGGCCGAGGGGACCCGGTTCATGGTGCTCGCCCCGGTGATCCGCGGCCGCAAGGGCGAGTACGTCGACCTCTTCGCCGAGCTCCAGGCCAAGGGCTACGCCCGGGCCCGGGTCGACGGCGTGGTGCACCCGCTGACCGAGCCGCCGAAGCTCAAGAAGCAGGAGAAGCACACCATCGAGGTGGTGATCGACCGGCTCAGCGTCAAGCCGAGCGCCAAGCAGCGGCTGACCGACTCGGTCGAGGCGGCGCTCGGCCTCTCCGGCGGCCTGGTGCTGCTCGACTTCGTGGACCTCGCCGAGGACGACCCCGACCGGGAGCGCCGCTTCTCCGAGCATCTGGCCTGCCCCAACGACCACCCCCTCGCCATCGAGGACCTGGAGCCCCGGGTCTTCTCCTTCAACGCCCCGTACGGCGCGTGCCCGGAGTGCACCGGCCTGGGCACCAAGAAGGAGGTCGACCCGGAGCTGGTGATCCCGGATCCGGAGCGCAGCCTGCGCGAGGGCGCCATCCAGCCCTGGTCGACCGGGCACAACCTGGAATACTTCCTCCGCCTGCTGGAGGCCCTCGGCGAGGCCGAGCACTTCGACCTGGACACCCCGTGGCGGGCGCTGCCGTCCCGGGCGCAGAAGACGATCCTGCACGGCTCCGACGACCAGGTGCACGTCCGCTACCGCAACAAGTACGGCCGCGAGCGCTCCTACTACACGGGCTTCGAGGGCGTGGTGCAGTGGATCGAGCGCCGCCACACGGACACCGAGTCGGAGTGGTCGCGGGAGAAGTACGAGGGCTACATGCGGGACGTGCCCTGCGCGGCCTGCGGCGGCACCCGGCTCAAGCCGGAGGTGCTCGCGGTCACGGTGGCCGGCAAGAGCATCGCCGAGGTCTGCAACCTGTCTGTCGGCGAGGCGGCCGAGCTGCTCGCCGGCATCGAGCTCACCGACCGGCAGAAGATGATCGCCGAGCGGGTGCTCAAGGAGATCAACGCCCGGCTGAAGTTCCTGCTCGACGTCGGGCTGGACTATCTCTCCCTGGACCGCCCGGCGGGCACCCTCTCCGGCGGCGAGGCACAGCGCATCCGGCTCGCCACCCAGATCGGCTCCGGCCTGGTCGGCGTCCTGTACGTGCTCGACGAACCGTCCATCGGCCTGCACCAGCGGGACAACCACCGGCTGATCGAGACGCTGCTGCGGCTGCGTGGGCTGGGTAACACGCTGATCGTTGTCGAGCACGACGAGGACACCATCCGGGTCGCCGACTGGATCGTCGACATCGGCCCGGGCGCCGGCGAGCACGGCGGTCGGATCGTGCACAGCGGCTCGGTGCCGGCCCTGCTGGAGAACGACGAGTCGGTCACCGGGGCGTACCTGTCCGGGCGCCGGGAGATCCCGACGCCGAGGCAGCGCCGCCCGCAGACCCCGGGCCGCGAGCTGGTGGTGCACGGGGCGCGTGAGCACAACCTGCGCAACCTCACCGTGTCGTTCCCGCTCGGCCAGCTCGTCGCGGTCACCGGGGTCAGCGGCTCCGGCAAGTCGACCCTGGTCAACGACATCCTGCACGCGGTCCTGGCCAACCAGATCAACGGCGCCCGGCTGGTGCCCGGCCGGCACACCCGGATCACCGGGCTGGAGCACGTGGACAAGGTCGTCGGCGTCGACCAGTCGCCGATCGGGCGTACGCCGCGGTCGAACCCGGCCACCTACACCGGTGTCTGGGACCACATCCGCAAGCTCTTCGCCGAGACCACCGAGGCCAAGGTCCGGGGGTACGGCCCGGGCCGGTTCTCGTTCAACGTCAAGGGCGGCCGTTGCGAGGCGTGCTCCGGCGACGGCACCCTCAAGATCGAGATGAACTTCCTGCCGGACGTGTACGTCCCCTGCGAGGTGTGCAAGGGCGCCCGGTACAACCGGGAGACCCTGGAGGTGCACTACAAGGGCCGGACCGTCGCCGAGGTGCTGGACATGCCGATCGAGGAGGCGGCCGAGTTCTTCTCCGCCATCCCGGCCATCCACCGGCACCTCAAGACCCTGGTCGACGTCGGCCTCGGGTACGTCCGGCTCGGCCAGCCCGCCCCGACGCTCTCCGGCGGCGAGGCGCAGCGCGTCAAGCTCGCCTCCGAGCTGCAGAAGCGCTCCACCGGCCGGACCGTCTACGTGCTCGACGAACCGACCACCGGCCTGCACTTCGAGGACATCCGCAAGCTGCTGATGGTTCTGGAGGGCCTGGTCGACAAGGGCAACACGGTGATCACCATCGAGCACAACCTCGACGTGATCAAGACGGCCGACTGGATCATCGACATGGGGCCGGAGGGCGGCCACCGGGGCGGCACGGTGCTCGCCACCGGCACTCCGGAGGAGGTCGCCGAGGTGCCGGAGAGCCACACCGGCCAGTTCCTGCGCCCGATGCTCAAGCTCGACGGCGCGGCCAAGGGCGCCAAGGCAGCCACCACCCGGGCGGCGAAGGCCAACGGCGGGGCCGCGAAGCCGCGTACCCGAAAGGTGCCGGCCGGGGCGCGCTGAGCGACGGTACGACGCGGGGCGGGCCGGGACCCCGGTCCGCCCCGCGACCGGGGGTTCGGGACGCGTCAGTATGAACCGTGCGGCACAGTGATCCGTGTTACCAGCTGTAGCCGCAGGCCGCGGGGCGCGGCAGCAAGAGAGAGGCCGAAGATGAGTGACGATCAGGTGCTGACCGGGCCGGGTACGCAGACCCGGCGGGCACTGCTCGCGGGCGCCGGCGCGGTCGGCGCGGCGGTGGTGCTGGCCGGCTGTGGCAGCGACGACGAGACGAGCCCGGGCGCTGCCGGCCCGACCAGCGGTGGCCCGGGCGCGACCGCCGGAGCCGGCGACGCCGGGGGCGGCAACCAGGGCAGCGCCGGTCCGATCACCCGGACCACCGACATCCCGGTCGGCGGCGGGGCGGTGTTCGCCAGCAAGGGCGTGGTCATCACCCAGCCGGTGGCGGGCCAGTTCAAGGGCTTCGACCCGATCTGCACCCACCAGGGCTGCCCGGTGTCGAACGTCGATGGTGGCACCATCAACTGCACCTGCCACAACAGCCGCTTCTCGATCGTCGACGGGTCCGTCAAGCAGGGTCCCGCCACCCGGCCCCTGGCCCCGAAGAACATCAAGGTCACCGGCGACGAGATCACCCTGGCCTGACCGTCGCCGGCGGCGTCCCCGCCCCGCCGGTCCGCCCCGGGGCGGGCGCGCGGTGGCGGTGGGGTGTCGGTGGTGCGGACTAGGCTTGCGACGTGGCTGACCCCTCGACCTACCGTCCCGCACCTGGCACGATCCCGGAGTCGCCGGGGGTCTACCGGTTCCGCGACGGCACCGGCCGGGTGATCTACGTCGGCAAGGCGCGGAGCCTGCGCAGCCGGCTCAACTCCTACTTCGCCGATCCGGTCAACCTGCACCAACGCACCCGGCAGATGGTCTTCACCGCCGAGTCGGTGGACTGGATCACCGTCGCCACCGAGGTGGAGGCGCTCCAGCAGGAATACACCTGGATCAAGCAGTACGACCCGAAGTTCAACGTCCGCTACCGCGACGACAAGTCGTACCCGTACCTGGCGGTCACCCTCGACGAGGAATACCCGCGGCTCCAGGTGATGCGCGGCGCCAAGCGCAAGGGGGTGCGCTACTTCGGGCCGTACTCGCACGCCTGGGCGATCCGCGAGACGCTGGACCTGCTGCTGCGCGTCTTCCCGGCGCGGACCTGTTCCTCCGGCGTGTTCAAGCGGGCCGGCCAGGTCGGCCGCCCCTGCCTGCTGGGCTACATCGGCAAGTGCTCCGCGCCGTGCGTCGGCAGCGTGACCGTCGAGCGGCACCGGCAGATCGTCGACGGGTTCTGCGACTTCATGGCCGGCCGCACCGACACCATGGTCCGCCGGCTCGAACGGGAGATGCAGGAGGCCAGCGAGCGGCTGGAGTTCGAGCGGGCCGCCCGGCTGCGGGACGACGTCGCCGCGCTGCGCCGGGCGATGGAGAAGCAGACGGTGGTGCTCGGCGACGGCACCGACGCCGACGTGGTGGCCTTCGCCGAGGATCCACTCGAAGCCGCGGTCCAGGTCTTCCACGTCCGCGACGGGCGGGTGCGGGGCCAGCGCGGCTGGGTGGTGGAGAAGACCGAGGAGCTGACCACCGGCGACCTGGTGCACCACTTCTGCACCCAGGTCTACGGCGGCGAGCAGGGCGAGGCCGACGTCCCCCGCGAGCTGCTCGTCCCCGAGCTACCCGGCGACGCCGACGCGCTCGCCGACTGGCTCTCCGCCCGCCGGGGCAGCCGGGTGTCGCTGCGCGTCCCGCAGCGTGGCGACAAGCGGTCACTGCTGGAGACCGTGGAACGCAACGCGAAGGACGCGCTCGCCCGGCACAAACTCAAGCGGGCCGGCGACCTGACCACCCGTAGCAAGGCCCTCGACGAGATCGCCGACGCGCTCGGTATGCGTACCTCGCCGCTGCGCATCGAGTGTTTCGACGTCTCCCAGATCCAGGGCACCGACGTCGTCGCCAGCATGGTCGTCTTCGAGGACGGGCTGCCCCGCAAGAGCGAGTACCGCCGGTTCATCATCCGGGGCGCCACCGACGACCTGTCCGCCATGTCGGAGGTGCTGCGCCGGCGCTTCGCCCGCTACCTCGACGCGCGCGCCGAGACCGGGGAGATCGGCGAGGAGACCGCCGCTGACCCCGACCGGCCCGGCATAGACCCGACCACGGGGCGGCCGCGCAAGTTCGCGTACCCGCCGCAGCTGGTCGTGGTCGACGGTGGTGCGCCGCAGGTGGCCGCGGCCGCGCAGGCCCTCGCCGAACTGGGCATCGACGACGTGGCGCTCTGCGGGCTGGCCAAGCGGCTGGAGGAGGTCTGGCTCCCCGACGACGAGTTCCCGCTCATCCTGCCGCGTGCCTCGGAGGCGCTCTACCTGTTGCAACGGGTACGCGACGAGGCGCACCGGTTCGCCATCACCTTCCACCGGCAGCGGCGCTCGAAGCGGATGACCGAGTCGGCGCTGGACAACGTCCCCGGGCTGGGCGAGGTACGCCGCAAGGCGCTGATGCGGCACTTCGGCTCGCTCAAGCGGCTCTCCGCCGCGACGGTCGAGGAGATCACCGAGGTGCCCGGTGTGGGCAAGCGGACCGCCGAGGCGATCCTGGCCGCCCTGGACCAGTCCACCCCCGCCCCCTGACGCCCACCCCGACCCCCTTTGCGTGATCCACTCCATGTGCGGCATGTTGTGGTCTCCGGCGTCCCGAAGACCACAACATGCCGCATCTTGAGCGCCCTTCAGGCAGGCGCGCCATATGTGTCGACTGTCTGGATTTGCGCCGGAGTCGGCCCGCTCGGCCGGCCGGGCCGGGTCGGAATGACCGGCCGGCGGCCGTCGTTACATCCCCGGGACCGCGGCACTGGTCCCACCCCGGTGACCTCGTGGGAATCGCTGCCCCGCCCCGGTGGTTACATCCGGGAACCGCGACGGTTTCGAGCCGGTGAGGCCGCGGGAATCACCGCCCGCCGCCGGTCGTTACATCCCCCGGGCCGCCCGAGCAGGTCATGCCGCCGGGCACCGGATCCCCAGATTTCCTTTCACCCGTGGCACCCGCACCCCCTTCGCGGGCGTGTCGCGTACCCCCGAGCGAAAGGCTTTGATCATCATGCGTACCGATTTGCTGCGTAAGACCGTCCTGACCGCTGCTGGTGTCGCCGCCACCGCCGGTGGCATCGCCGGCCCCGCCATCGCCGCGCACGCCGCCCCGTCCCAGAAGGCCGCGTCGTCGGTGACCACCGACCGCAAGGGCGGGGAGCGCGAGCTCAACGTGCGCTACGAGGCGCAGCCGAACTTCTACTACTGCGGCCCCGCCGCCACCCGTAACGCCCTCTCGGTCCAGGGCAAGGACATCAACGTCGACGCCATGGCCAAGGAGATGGGCACCACCGAGAACGGCACCGACAGCATCAACGACATCACCCCGGTGCTGAACAAGGAGACCGGCCGCAACGCGTACCACAGCACCGAGCTGCCGGTTGACAAGGTCGACGCCAAGCACGTCGACAAGCTGCGCGCCGACGTCGTGAAGGCCGTGGACGACGGCCGGGCCGTGGTGGCCAACATCGCCGGCACCGCGACCGACACCGACGGCAACACCCACTCCTTCGCGGGTGGCCACTACATCAGCGTGGTGGGCTACCGCGACGGCGGGAAGACCGTGACGATCGCCGACTCGGCCGACCCGAACATGGCCTCCTACCGGATGGACGTGGACGCCCTGGCGCACTGGATCGCCAGCCGCGGCTACAGCTCCTGATCCGAGGCAGGTGTCGAAGGGCCCGACCCCGAACGGGGTCGGGCCCTTCGGCGTCTTCGGTCAGTCCTCGGCAAGTACGGCGAGGATCGCCTCGCCGTACTTGGCGAGCTTGTTCTCGCCGACGCCGTTGACCCGGGACAGGTCGGCCAGCGAGGCCGGCGCCTCGGTGGCGATCTGCCGCAGGGTCGCGTCGTGGAAGATGACGTACGCGGGCACGCCCTGTTCCTTGGCGGTGGCCGCCCGCCAGGCCCGCAGCCGCTCGAAGACCGGCGCCGCGTCGGGGGAGAGCTCGGCGACGACGGTGGCCGCGCCCCGCGGCTTCGCCGACCGGGTGCCCGCCGGCTTCTCCGGCTCCCGCCGCATGGTGACCGTACGCCGGCGGCCCAGCACCTCGGCGCTGGCCTCGGTCAGCGCGAGCGTGCCGTAGTCGCCCTCGACCGCCAGCAGGCCCTCGGCGAGCAGTTGCCGCACCACGCCCCGCCACTCCGCCTCGCGCAGCTCGCTGCCGATGCCGAACGTGCTCAGCGAGTGGTGGCCGTGCTGGTCGACCTTGTCGGTGTGCCTGCCGAGCAGGATGTCGATGCTGTGCCCGGCGCCGAACCGCTGGTTGCGTTCCCGGTCCAGCCGGTAGACGGTGGAGAGCAGTTTCTGCGCGGCGACCGTGCCGTCCCAGGACTCGGGTGGTTCGAGGCAGGTGTCGCAGTTGCCGCAGCCCTCGGTGGCGGTCTCGCCGAAGTATTCGAGGAGCTGGGCGCGGCGGCAGCGGACCGTCTCGCAGAGGGCCAGCATCGCGTCGAGGTGGGCGGCCAGGTTGCGCCGGTGCGCCGGGTCGCCCTCGGAGGTCTCGATCATCTTGCGCTGCTGCACCACGTCCTGGAGGCCGTACGCCAGCCAGGCGGTCGACGGCAGGCCGTCGCGCCCGGCGCGGCCGGTCTCCTGGTAGTAGCCCTCCACCGACTTGGGCAGGTCCAGGTGGGCGACGAAGCGTACGTCGGGCTTGTCGATGCCCATGCCGAACGCGATGGTGGCGACCATGACCAGGCCGTCCTCGCGCAGGAAGCGCTGCTGGTTGGCCGCCCGGGTGGCCGCGTCCAGCCCGGCGTGGTACGGCAGCGCCGGCACGCCGTTGGCCACCAGGAACTCGGCGGTCTTCTCCACCGAGGCGCGGGACAGGCAGTAGACGATCCCGGCGTCGCCGGGGTGCTCGTCGCGCAGCAGACTCAGCAGCTGCTTGCGCGGCTCCCGCTTGGGCACGATCCGGTACTGGATGTTGGGCCGGTCGAAGCTGGCCACGAAGTGGCGGGCGTCGGTGAGCTGGAGGCGGGTGGCGATCTCGGTGCGGGTGGCCCTGGTCGCGGTGGCGGTGAGCGCGATCCGTGGCACCCCCGGCCACCGCTCGTGCAGCATCGAGAGGTTGAGGTAGTCGGGGCGGAAGTCGTGCCCCCACTGGGAGACGCAGTGCGCCTCGTCGATGGCGAACAGCGCGATCCGCCCGCGTTCCAGCAGGGCGACGGTGGAGCGGACGGCGAGCGCCTCCGGGGCGAGGTAGAGCAGGTCCAGCTCCCCGGCGAGGAAGGCCGCCTCCACCCGCCGCCGTTCGGTGAGATCCTGGGTCGAGTTGAGGAACCCGGCGCGGACGCCGACCGCGGTGAGCGCGTCGACCTGGTCCTGCATGAGCGCGATCAGCGGGGAGACCACCACCGCGACGCCGTCGCGGACCAGCGCGGGGATCTGGTAGCACAGCGACTTGCCGCCCCCGGTCGGCATCAGCACCAGCGCGTCACCGCCGGCCACCACGTGCTCGACGACCTCCTGCTGGAAGCCGCGGAAGGCGTCGTAGCCGAACACCCGGCGCAGCACCCGCAGGGCGTCCTCGGTCCGCTCATCGGTGGGGGAGACCATCCGCGCAGTCTACGAGCCGCCCCCGACACCCACTGTCACGGCGCGGTCCCGTCCCCGTCGCCCCAGCAGAGCCCGCCGTGCCGGCCGCGCGGTGGACGCAGGGCCGGGCGGCCCGGCCGCCCCCCTGATGCCGGCGGCGTTGACTGCGTGTCCACCGGTGGTGCCGGCCGGCGACCTTGCGTGCGACGGACCCCCGAATCGGCGAGCCGGTCACGTCGATGAGCGGATGCGGGCGTTGAGCCGGGCGGCCTGGCGCGTCAGGTGGTCGCGCTCGGCGAGGTTGGGGGCCTTGTGGGCCGCCTCGGCGTACAGGCGTGCCGCTGTGGCCAGGTCGCCGTCGCGTTCGTGGAGATACGCCGCTACCGCCGTGTGGCGGGGCAGCGAGTCGTCCAGCGCCGAGAGCGCCGCCAGCCCGGCGCGCGGTCCGTCGGCCTCGCCGACGGCCACCGTGCGGTTGAGCCGGACTATCGGGCTGTCGGTCAGGCGCGCGAGCTCGTCGTACCACTCGACGATCTGTACCCAGTCTGTCTCCTCGGCGGTGGGCGCGTCGGCGTGGAGTGCCGCGATGGCGGCCTGGGCCTGGAACTCGCCCAGCCGGTCGCGGGCGAGGGCGGCCTGCAGGATCTCGACGCCCTCGGCGATCGACGTGGTGTCCCATCGGCTGCGGTCCTGCTCGGCGAGCGGCACCAGGCTGCCGTCGGGCGCGGTCCGGGTGTCACGCCGGGCGTGGTGGAGCAGCATGAGGGCGAGCAGCCCCGCCACCTCGGGGTGGTCGATCGCGGCGGCGAGCTGCCGGGTGAGGCGGATCGCCTCGGCGGCGAGGTCGACATCGCCGGAGTAGCCCTCGTTGAAGACCAGGTAGAGGGTGCGCAGCACGGTGGCGACGTCGCCGGGCCGGTCGAACCGTACGCCGGAGACCGTGCGCTTGGCCCGGCTGATGCGCTGCGCCATGGTCGCCTCGGGAACGAGGTAGGCCTGGGCGATCTGGCGGGTGGTCAGCCCGCCGACGGCGCGCAGCGTGAGCGCGACCGCGGACGACGGCGTCAGCGACGGGTGGGCGCACAGGAAGTAGAGCTGGAGCGTGTCGTCCACCGCGGGCGCGGGCTCGGGGGCGCGCTCCTCGTCGATGAGGTCCTCCCGCCGCCGGCGGGAGGCGTCCGCCCGGGTCGCGTCGAGGAACTTGCGCCAGGCCACGGTGACCAGCCAGCCCTTCGGGTCCCGCGGCGGGTCGGCCGGCCAGACCCGGACCGCCTCGACCAGCGCGTCCTGGACGGCGTCCTCAGCCGCCGCGAAGTCGGCTCCGCGGCGGCCGAGGATCCCGAGCACGCTCGGCGTGAGGCTCCGGAGCAGGGCCTCGTTCATCTGCGGGTCACTCCGTGATGGTGGGCGACGCGGTCAGGAAGGGACGCAGCTCGAGCCACTCGTGGATCGGCTTGCCGCCCGCCCCGGGGGCGGCCGACAGCTCCCCGGCCAGCTCGATGGCACGCTCGTAGCTGTCGACGTCGATCACCATCCAGCCGGCGATGAGGTCCTTGGTCTCGGCGAACGGGCCGTCGGTGACCGGTGGGCGCCCCTCGCCGTCGTACCGGACGAACGTCCCCTCGGGGGCGAGCGCCTGACCGTCGACGAACTCGCCGGTTCCCTCAAGTCGGGCCGCGAAGTCGTTCATGTACCGCATGTGCGCCGAGATCTCCTCCGGCGTCCACTGGTCCATGGGTACGTCGTTGACCGAAGCCGGAGCGCCCCGGTAGTGCTTGAGCAGCAAGTACTTCGCCATGATCATTCTCCTCCGTGCTGGTGCGACCCATCTTGGTCACGCTCACCACGGGGACGGAGCCAGTCAACAGTTCTCGACATCACCGTCCGAACTTTCGCTCTGCGTTTTCATGCCGCAGAGATGAATCGGTTCGACTGCTGTATCCCTGCGGTGGCGTGACGCTCCGTGGCGGGGATGCGGTGTCGGCAGTGCGACAGGGCGGGGCCAGGCGCCGGCAAAACGGACAAGCTGCTGTTCCGGTGGTCACCCGTGGAATCCGGTACGGGCGCGCAGCCGTTAGAGTCGCTGACTGACCACGCGCGGCCGACCGGCCGCGGCGCCACGGCTTGGGGGGTGGATCAGGTGAGTGAGGCGCGGACGGCGGGAGGCCTGGTGCCGACCGGTA
The DNA here is from genome assembly GCF_900090225.1 of Micromonospora eburnea. Classification (NCBI taxonomy): domain Bacteria; kingdom Bacillati; phylum Actinomycetota; class Actinomycetes; order Micromonosporales; family Micromonosporaceae; genus Micromonospora; species Micromonospora eburnea. The sequence continues at coordinate 5,154,002 of NZ_FMHY01000002.1, read as the reverse complement.
CGGAGACAGCCCTGAGCCGGCCGGCGCCGGCCGAGGCGGACACCACCCTGGTGGTGGTCACCGGCCTCTCCGGCGGCGGCCGGAGCACGGTCGCCCGGGCGCTGGAGAACGTCGGCTTCTACGTGGTCGACAACCTGCCCCAGGCGCTCATGCTCGACATGGCCGAGCTGGCCTTCAAGGCCGGCGGCGCGACCCGGCGTACGGCGATGGTGCTGGACGTGCGTTCGCGTGCCTTCTCCACCGACCTGGCCGGGGCGATCCGGGAGCTGCGCGAACGCGGCTTCCAGCCCCGGGTGGTCTTCGTCGACGCCGACGACGAGGTGCTGATCCGCCGGTTCGAGAGCGTCCGGCGCTCCCACCCGTTGCAGGGCGAGGGGCGGCTGGCCGACGGGATCGCCGTCGAGCGTGCCCTGCTGGAGGAGGCCCGAGAGCAGGCCGACGTGATCATCGACACCAGCCACCTCAACGTCAACCAGTTGCGGCGGCGGGTCGAGGAGCTGTTCGGTGGGGAGGACTCCCGCCGGCTGCGGATCACCGTGCTCTCGTTCGGCTTCAAGTACGGCCTCCCCCCGGACGCCGACTTCGTGATGGACGCCCGGTTCCTGCCCAACCCGTACTGGGTGCCGGAGCTGCGCGAGCACACCGGGCGCGAGGCGGCGGTCAGCGCGTACGTGCTGGGCCAGGAGGGCGCCGAGGCCTTCGTGACCGGGTACGCCGACCTGGTCAACGCCACCACCGCCGGCTTCGAGCGGGAGGGCAAGCGTTACCTGACCGTCGCCGTCGGCTGCACCGGTGGCAAGCACCGCAGCGTCGCGATCGCCGAGGAACTGGCCGCCCGGCTGCGCCAGTCCGGCATCGCCGCGAACCCGCAGCACCGGGACCTGGGGCGGGAATGAGCGCGGCCAGGGTGGTCGCCTTCGGCGGCGGGCACGGGCTCTCGGCTTCCCTGCGGGCGCTGCGGCACTGCGTACCCGAACTGGATCTGGACATCACCGCGGTGGTCACCGTCGGCGACGACGGCGGCTCCAGCGGTCGGCTGCGGGCCGAGCGCGGCGGGCTGCCCCCGGGGGATCTCCGGCAGGCGCTGGTCGCGTTGGCCGGCGACCACCCGGCCACCCGGCGCACCGCCGGCCTGTTCCAGCACCGGTTCGCCGCCGCGGCGGACCCGGCCGACGGCGGAGCGACGGCCGACGCGCTCATCGGGCACGCGGTCGGCAACCTGGTGCTGCACGGGTTGATGGAGGTGCTCGGCGATCCGGTGGCGGCGCTCGACCACGCCGGCGCGATGCTCGGCGCGGTCGGCCGGGTGCTGCCGATGTCGCGTCAGCCGGTCGACATCGAGGCCCGGGTCCGCGGCGGCGACCCGCACCGCCCCGACGAGGTACGCACGGTGCGTGGCCAGCACCAGGTGGCGGTCACCACCGGCCGGGTCGAGGCGCTGCGGCTCACCCCCGTCGCGCCGGCCGCCTGCGCCGAGGCGGTGGCCGCGGTACGCGAGGCCGACTGGCTGATCTTCGGGCCGGGCAGCTGGTACACCAGCGTGCTGCCGCACCTGCTGGTGCCGGGGCTGGCCGACGCGATCGTCTCCAGCCGGGCGCGGCGGCTGGTGACGCTCAACCTGGTGGCGGAGAAGGAGACCCTCGGGCTCTCCCTGGCCGACCATCTGGACACCCTGCGGCGCTATCTGCCTGAGCTGAAGGTGGACATGGTGCTGGCCGACTCGAAGGCGGTGGGTGACCCCGTGGCGGTCGAAGGTGCGGCAGAATCGCTGGGTGCCCGGCTGGTCCTCGCCCCCATCGCCGTCCGCGACGGCACGCCCCGCCATGATCCAGCCGCCCTCGGCGCCGCCCTGGTGCCGGTCCTGGGCGCCGATCGTTAGACACGTACGTAATCACCGGCGACACGCCGGTACCGGTCCGTGAGGGGGCGCACTATGGCGATGACGGCTGCGGTCAAGGACGAGCTGAGTCGGGTCGACGTGCCCAAGCCCTGTTGCCGGCGGGCGGAGATGGCCGCCCTGCTGCGCTTCGCGGGTGGCCTGCACATCGTGTCGGGTCGCGTGGTGGTCGAGGCGGAGCTGGACACCGGCGCGGTCGCCCGGCGGCTCCGTCGGGAGATCGCCGAGGTCTACGGCTATCCGAGCGAGATCCACGTGCTCGCCTCCGGCGGGCTGCGCAAGGGCAGCCACTTCATCGTACGCGTGGTGAAGGACGGCGAGGCGCTGGCGCGGCAGACCGGTCTGCTGGACGTGCGTGGTCGTCCGGTGCGCGGGCTGCCGCCGCACGTGGTCGCCGCCAACGTCTGCTGCGCGGTCTCCGCCTGGCGGGGAGCGTTCATGGCGCACGGCTCGCTGACCGAGCCGGGCCGCTCCAGCGCGCTGGAGATCACCTGCCCGGGGCCGGAGTCGGCGCTCGCCCTGGTCGGCGCGGCCCGGCGGATCGGGATCACCGCCAAGAACCGCGAGGTGCGGGGCGTGGACCGGGTGGTGGTGAAGGACGGCGACGCGATCGCCGCCCTGCTCACCCGTATCGGGGCCCACTCCAGCGTGCTGGCCTGGGAGGAGCGGCGGGTGCGCCGCGAGGTGCGGGCCACCGCCAACCGGCTGGCCAACTTCGACGACGCCAACCTGCGCCGGTCGGCCCGGGCCGCGGTGGCCGCCGCCGCCCGGGTGACCCGGGCGCTGGAGATCCTCGCCGACGACGCCCCCGACCATCTCACCTCGGCCGGGCGGCTGCGTCTGGAGCACCGGCAGGCCTCGCTGGAGGAGCTGGGCGCTCTCGCCGAGCCGCCGCTGACCAAGGACGCGATCGCGGGCCGGATCCGCCGGCTGCTCGCGCTGGCCGACAAGCGGGCCAGGGACCTGGGCATCCCGGATACGGAAGCGGCCGTCACGCCCGACATGCTCGTGGTCTGATAGGACGGTGGGGCGTCGTTCTGCCGGCGGGATCACCACCCGCCGGAGCGCGACGTCGCGCGCTCGGATAAGGTCGCTGCGTACGGCAAGGGGGCCGGCACAGGCACTCCTCGCCGTACTCACCGCCTCGGGCGGTCAGGTCCTCAGGACCGCGGCGGGGTGGCCGAGATGAACCGTCAACGGCCGGCTCCAACGGTCGGCGCACACACCTCCGCCGGCCCAGGTCTGACGCCGGCGGACCAGAACGCGAGGAGATGGGACCTGTGACCATCCGGGTTGGCATCAACGGCTTCGGCCGCATCGGCCGCAACTTCTTCCGGGCAGTGCTGGCGTCCGGTGCTGACATCGAGGTCGTTGCGGTCAACGACCTGACCGACAACGCGACGCTCGCCCACCTTGTCAAGTACGACAGCATCCTGGGCCGCCTCCCGCACGAGGTGAAGGCCACCGACGACGAGATCAGTGTGGGCGGCCACACCATCAAGGCGTACGCCGAGAAGGACCCGGCGAAGCTGCCGTGGGGCGAGCTCGGCGTCGACGTCGTCATCGAGTCCACCGGCTTCTTCACCGACGCCACCAAGGCGAAGGCGCACGTCGACGGCGGGGCCAAGAAGGTCATCATCTCCGCGCCGGCGAAGAACGAGGACGTCACCGTGGTCATGGGCGTCAACCAGGACCAGTACGACCCGGCCAAGCACACCATCATCTCGAACGCCTCCTGCACCACCAACTGCCTCGCCCCGATGGCGAAGGTGCTGCAGGACACGTTCGGCATCCAGCAGGGCCTGATGACCACCATCCACGCGTACACGCAGGACCAGAACCTGCAGGACGCGCCGCACAAGGACCTGCGCCGGGCGCGCGCCGCCGCGCTCAACATCGTGCCGACCTCGACCGGCGCCGCGAAGGCGATCGGTCTGGTCCTGCCGGAGCTGAAGGGCAAGCTGGACGGCTACGCGCTGCGGGTGCCGATCCCGACCGGCTCCACCACCGACCTGACCGTCACGGTCGGTCGGGAGACCACCGTGGACGAGGTCAACGCCGCGATGAAGGCCGCCGCGGAGGGCCCGCTCAAGGGCATCCTGGTCTACAACGAGGACCCGATCGTCTCCGCCGACATCGTCACCGACCCGGCGTCGTGCATCTACGACGCGCCGCTGACCAAGGTGATCGGCAACCAGGTCAAGGTCGTCGGCTGGTACGACAACGAGTGGGGCTACTCGAACCGCCTGGTGGACCTGGTCAAGCTGGTGGGTAGCTCGCTGTGAGCATCCGCAACCTCGACGACCTGCTCGCCGAGGGGGTGTCGGGTCGGCGCGTGCTGGTGCGCGCCGACCTGAACGTCCCGCTCGACAAGCAGAGCGGGGACATCACGGACGACGGTCGGATCCGGGCCGTGCTGCCGACGCTGAGCGCGCTGGTCCAGGCCGGCGCCAAGGTGGTCGTCTGCTCGCACCTGGGCCGGCCGAAGGGTACGCCGGACCCGCAGTTCAGCCTGCGCCCGGTCGCCGGCCGGCTCGGCGAGCTGCTCGGCGCCCCGGTCCACTTCGCCGAGGACACCGTCGGCGACTCCGCCCGCGCCTGCGTGGAGGGGCTGGCCGACGGTCAGGTCGCGCTGCTGGAGAACCTCCGCTTCAACAAGGGCGAGACCAGCAAGGACGACGCCGAGCGGGGCGCCTTCGCCGACCAGCTCGCCGCCTTCGGCGAGGCGTACGTCGACGACGCCTTCGGCGCCGTGCACCGCAAGCACGCCAGCGTCTACGACGTGCCGGCGCGGCTGCCGCACGTCGCCGGCCGGCTGGTGCTGCGCGAGGTGGAGGTGCTCAGCAAGCTGACCAGCGACCCGGACCGGCCGTACGTGGTGGTGCTGGGTGGTTCCAAGGTCTCCGACAAGCTCGCCGTGATCGAGGCGCTGCTGCCGACGGTCGACCGGCTGCTCATCGGCGGCGGGATGTGCTTCACCTTCCTCAAGGCGCGGGGTCACGAGGTGGGCTCCTCGCTCCTTGAGGAGGAGATGGTCGAGACCTGCCGCAACCTCATGGAACGCGCGCCCGGCAAGATCATGCTCCCGGTCGACGTGGTGGCCGCGGACGCCTTCGCCCCGGACGCCGCGCACGACACCGTGCCGGCCGACGGCATTCCGAGCCACCGGCTGGGCCTGGACATCGGCCCGGAGACGGTGGCCGGTTTCGCGGCCGCGCTGTCCCAGGCGAAGACCATCTTCTGGAACGGCCCGATGGGCGTGTTCGAGATGGCTCCCTTCGCCAACGGCACCCGGGGTGTCGCCGAGGCGATCACCAAGGCGGGCGCGTTCAGTGTGGTCGGTGGCGGCGATTCCGCCGCCGCGGTCCGGGTGCTGGGCCTGGACGAGTCCGCCTTCAATCACATTTCCACCGGTGGCGGCGCTTCCCTGGAATACCTGGAGGGCAAGACCCTCCCCGGCATCGCGGCCCTGGAGAGCTGAATGGCGAGCAACCCCCGCCGGCCGCTGATGGCCGGCAACTGGAAGATGAACCTCAACCACCTCGAGGCCAACCTGCTGGTGCAGAAGCTGGCCGCGAGCCTCACCGAGAAGCAGCTCACCGACGTCGAGACGGTGGTCCTGCCGCCCTTCACCGACCTGCGGACCGTGCAGACCGCGGTGGACGGCGACAAGCTGCTGATCGGCTACGGCGCGCAGGATCTGTCGCCGTACCAGTCGGGCGCGTACACCGGGGACATCTCCGGGCAGATGCTCGCCAAGCTGGGCTGCACCTATGTGGTGGTCGGCCACTCCGAGCGGCGGCAGTACCACCACGAGGACGACGCGCTGGTCAACGACAAGGTGAACGCGGCGCTGGCCAACGGGCTCACCCCGATCCTGTGCATCGGCGAGGGCCTGGAGGTCCGGGAGCAGCTCCGGCACGTACCGCACTGCTGCGACCAGCTCGACGGCGCCCTCCGGGGCCTCACCGCGGAGCAGGTCACGAAGGTCGTCGTGGCGTACGAGCCGGTCTGGGCGATCGGCACCGGCAAGACGGCGACCCCGGAGGACGCCCAGGAGGTCTGCGGCGAGGTGCGCAAGCGCCTGACGGAGACCTTCGACGAGACCACCGCGCAGCAGGTCCGGATCCTCTACGGCGGCTCGGTCAAGGCGTCGAACATCGCCTCGATCATGGCCCAGCCGGACGTGGACGGGGCGCTGATCGGTGGTGCCAGCCTGGACGCCGAGGAGTTCGCGCAGATCTGTCGGTTCCCGGAGCACATCACTCGCTGATCGCTCGCTATCCTTGACGCTGCCCGCCCACCGGTCGGTGCCACCGTGCCCGACTAGGACGGGCAGTGATCGCAACGAGAGGACTGACCCCCGCCATGCCGATCTGGTTCGCCTACACGATGATCGTGTTGCTGGTCATCACGAGCGTCCTGCTCACCCTGCTGATCCTGCTCCACCGTGGCAAGGGTGGCGGCCTGTCGAGCATGTTCGGCGGCGGGGTCAGCTCCAGCCTCGCCGGCTCCTCGGTCGCCGAGAAGAACCTTGACCGCTACACGGTTCTGGTCGGGATCGTCTGGTTCGCGTGCATCGTCGGGATCGGGCTCTGGCTCCGCCTCCAGCTCAGCAGCGGCGCCTGAATCAGCCCGTCGAGTCGTACAATCTGCGCGCGGTCCGTCACGGACCGCGCGCAGATTTTTTTTGCGCTGCACCGCGTCGCCCGCCGCCCGCCCCCGCGCGTGGCGGTCCCCTCCGACGACAGGAGCCAGCAGCCGTGCCGAGTGGCAACGTCATCCGCGGTACCCGGATCGGATCTGCCCCCGAGCGCTTCGACCGGCTCACCGAGCCGGCCCCGCGCCGCCCGGTCACCTACTGGTGCCGCAACGCCCACCGGGTCCAGTTCCTCATCGCCGCCGAGGCGGAGACCCCGCCGATGTGGGAGTGCCCGCGCTGCGGCCAGCCGGCCGGGCCGGACCGGGGGAACCCGCCGGGCGGCCGACATCAGGAGCCCTACAAGACCCACCTGGCGTACGTGCAGGAGCGGCGCACCCCGGAGCAGGCGGAGGCGCTTCTCGCCGAGGCACTGGCCGCGCTGGCCCGCCGTCGCGGCCGGGCCTGAGCCGCGGCGTCGCCACCAGGTCGCCGGTTGAGAAGGGTCCCCTGCTCTACCGCAGGCGTTAAGAAGGGGCCCCTCCTTACCGGTCAGCGCAGGCTGCGGAAGCGGGGCGGCACGTCGGCCGCCGCCGCCCGGTCGAGCAGCCAGAGGGTACGGGACACCCCGTGCACCCCGGCCGCCGGCAGTTGCACCGGCCCGGCCCCGGCGGCGAGGGCCATGCCCACCGCCCGCGCCTTGTCCGCGCCGGCGGCCACCAGCCAGACCTCCTCGGCGGTGTTGATCGCCGGCAGGGTGAGGGTGGTCCGCACCGGCGGCGGCTTCGGGCTGCCGCGTACCGCGCTGACCGGCCGGTTGTCGTGGTGCACCGGGTGCTCCGGGAAGACCGACGCCACGTGCCCGTCCTCGCCGACGCCGAGCATCAGCACGTCGAAGTGGGGCAGCGCGGCGTTGCCCGGCCGGGCCGCCCGGGCGAGTTCCTCGGCGTACCCGGCGGCGGCCGCCTCCGGGTCGTTGCCGGCCGGTCCGTCGGAGGCCGGCATCGGGTGCACCCGCGCCGGGTCCAGCGGCAGCGCGGCCAGCAGGGCCGCCCGCGCCTGCGTCTCGTTGCGTTCCGGGTCGCCGGCCGGCAGGAACCGCTCGTCGCCCCACCAGACGTCGACCCGGGACCAGTCGACCGCGTCCCGGGCCGGCAGCTCCGCCACGGCCCGGTATACCGCCGCGGCGATCCGCCCGCCGGTCAGCACCACCGAGGCCTGGCCCCGATCCGCCTGCGCGTCGAGCAGCTTCACCACCAACCGGGCCGCCACCGCCTGCGCCAGCAGGTCGGGGTCGGCGTGTACGGCGACACTCGCCTCACTCATCCCTGGTTGCCCTCGTGTTCCGACCGCCCCATGGCGGTCAACCTGTGCTGTCCGACCGCCATGCGGTCCATGCTCTCCGCCGTGGCGGCGGGCCGGCTCACCCGTTGGCGGTCGTTCCGGCGTGCGCGGTCACCCCGGCCTCGGCCCGCTGGGCGGTCGCCGGATCCTTCCACACGTGCACCCGCTTGCCGGGGCGATGGTCCAGCCCGGAGATGCCGGCGGCCGCGCCGAGCGCCTCCGCGTACACCTGGTCGGCGTCGAGGCGGCGCAGCTCCTCGGCCAGCTCGTCGCCGAGCGGGCGGCGGACCAACGGCAGGGTGCGGTCCTCCTGGCCGGTACGCCGGAAGGTCGCCATGCTGTCCTCCCGGGTCAGGACCAGCTCGTCGCCGTTGGCGCAGCGCAGCCCCACCTCGCGCATCCGGGGGTACTCGTCGGTGGGCTCCCAGACCGGGTCGATGTGCAGCCGGGCGGCGAGCCAGCCGCGCATCAGCGCCGCCGTCGGGTCGCGGCGCGGCGCCACCACCGTCGCCTCGGTGATCCCGTACTGGGCGGTGTCGAACGCCCCGGCGACCAGGGTGCGCCACGGGGTGATCCGGGTCCAGGCCAGGTCGGTGTCGCCCGGGGCGTAGTCCACGGCCCGCTGCCGCAGCGCGGCGACCGGGTCGGCGGCCTGCGCCGAGTCGGTGATCCGCCGGTCCGCCACCACGCCGAGGAAGTCGGTCGCGATCTCCTCCGGCGGCTCGCCGTGCCACCAGGTCACCACCGGCACGTCCGGCACCAGCAGCGGCATCACCACCGACTCGGCGTGCAGCGCGAGGCGGCCGTACATCCGGGTCACCACCGCCTCGCACGGGCCGAGCCGGCCGCCGACGACGATCTCCGCGTCCAGGCGGTTGCGGTCCCGCTCGACGTCGGAGCGGACCACCACCAGCAGCCGGCACGGGTGGGCCGCGGCGGCTATGGTGGCCGCCGCCTCCGCCTCCCGTACCCGCTTCTCGTCCACCACGACGATCAGGGTGAGCGCCATGCCGCTGGCCACCCCACCCGCGCTACGCCGTTCGGCGGCGAGCGCCTTGACCACCTCGTTGCCGGTGGTGTCCCACAGCCCGATCAACGGATCCTCCAGGTCTGCTCGGTCATGCCCGTCGCCAGGACCGGCCGTCGCGGGCCAGCATGTCGTCGGCGGCCCGCGGCCCCCACTCGCCGGCCCGGTACGGCTCCGGCTTCTGGCCCGCCCAGGCGCGCTCCAGGGGGTCCACCACCTGCCAGCTCTGCTCCACCTCGGCGGCGTCCGGGAACAGCGTCCGGTCGCCGATCAGCACGTCCAGCACCAGCCGCTCGTACGCCTCGGGGCTGGACTCGGTGAACGCCTCGCCGTACTGGAAGTCCATCGCGATGTCGCGGACCTCCATGGCGGTGCCCGGCACCTTGGAGCCGAACTTCAGCACCACACCCTCGTCGGGCTGGACCCGGATGACGAGCTGATTGTTGCCGAGCGACTCCACGTCGGCCGGGTCGAACGGCAGGTGCGGCGCCGTCTTGAAGATGATCGCCACCTCGGTGACCCGCCGCGGCAGCCGCTTGCCGGCCCGGATGTAGAACGGCACCCCCGCCCAGCGCCGGTTCTGGATGCCGAGCTTGACGGCGACGTACGTCTCGGTGGTGGAGTCCTCCGGGACGCCCTTCTCCTCCAGGTAGCCGAGGGCACGCTCGCCGCCGACCCAGCCGGGCAGGTACTGGCCCCGGACGGTGTCCCGGGCGATGTCGTCGGGCACCGTGATGGCCTTGAGCACCTTCAGCTTCTCGGCGCGGATCTCGTCGGCGTCGAAGCTGGTCGGCTCCTCCATCGCCACCAGGGCGAGCAGTTGCAGCAGGTGGTTCTGGAGCACGTCCCGGGCGGCGCCGGCCGAGTCGTAGAACCCGGCGCGGGTGCCGATGCCGACGTCCTCGGCCATGGTGATCTGCACCGAGTCGACGTACTTCGTGTTCCACAGCGGCTCGAACAGGTTGTTGGCGAACCGCAGGGCGAGGATGTTCTGGACGGTCTCCTTGCCCAGGTAGTGGTCGATCCGGAAGACGTCCTTGCGGGTGAACACGTCGTCGACCAGGTCGTTGAGCGACTTGGCCGAGGGCAGGTCGTGGCCGAACGGCTTCTCCACCACCACCCGGCGCCAGCCGCCGGACTTGGCGTTGTCGGCCATGCCCGTGCGGGCGAGCTGCTTGAGCACCACCGGGAAGGCCGCCGGGGGGATGGAGAAGTAGAAGGCGGCGTTGCCGGGGATGCCCTGGGTGTCGCGTAGCTCGTCGAGGGCGGCGGCGAGCTGGTCGAACGCGGCGTCGTCGTCGAACGAGCCGCCGACGAACTTGATGTGGCCGGCCAGCCGCGCCCAGACCTCCTCCCGCCACGGGGTACGGGCGCCCTTCTTCGCCGCCTCGTAGGCCAGCGACTCGAAGTCGCCGTCGCCCCAGTCGCGCCGGGCGAAGCCCAGGACCACGAAACCGGGCGGCAGCAGCCCCCGGTTCGCCAGGTCGTAGACCGCCGGCAGGAGTTTCTTGCGGGCCAGGTCACCGGTCACCCCGAAGATCACCAGAGCGCACGGCTCCGGGATCCGTGGCAGCCGCCGGTCCTGAGGGTCGCGCAGCGGGTTCATGCTTCCTCCTCGCTCCGCTGATGTCACGTCAACGTCAATCATCGTCACGTCCGTGTCCGTCCGGCAGCATCCAGCAGCTGGGCGACGCCCGCCGCCCGCTCGGTCAGGTGCAGGCGTAGCACGGGCCGCCCCCGGCCGGCCAGGGCCTGCCGGTCGCCCGCCGCCTGGGCCGCCTGCAACTCCCCGAAGGTGTACGGGCGACCGGGCACCGGCAGATCGTCGGTGACCGCGCCGGTCACCTGAAGGTGGCTGCCGCCCCGGTGGTGCTGCCCGGTCGAGTGCCGGCCCCGTGGCCCCCAGCCGAAGGTGACCGGTCGTCCGGTGGCCCGCGCCAGCAGCGGGCGCAGCCCGGCCACCGCCGCGTCGGCCTGTCGGTCGAGGTACGCCGTCGCCGCCAGGTAGCCGTCGTCGGTGAGCCCGTCGAGCAGCCAGCGCAGCGTACCGGCCAGGTCGGCGGGGGCGCCGGCCGGCGCGTACACCTCGATCGCGCCCTCGGTGAACGACGGCGTCTCCGCCGCCGGGCCGGTGGCGAGGATCCGGGCGGCCTGCTCCTCGCTCCCGGCGCCGTCGGGCTGGTCGAACGGGTCGACGCCCAGGACCGCCGCGGCGATCGCGCTGGCGTACTCCCAGGCGAGGAACTGGGCGCCGAGGGGACCGTTGACCGCCACGTCGGCGGCGGCGGGCGGCGCCACGGCCGGGCCGAGGGCGCCGCCGTAGCTCACGGTGAGCAGGCCCGGGCCGGTGGCGCCGGGGGCGTCCGGCGACTCCACCGCGACGGGCAGGATCCCCACGCCGGCCCCGCCGGTCGACTCGGCGAGCAACTGCTCGGCCCAGTCGCCCAGCCCGTCGATGCCGGTGCCGTCGGGCACCAGGGCGACCGTGCCCCGGCCGGTGGTGGCCGCCGCGCCGAGCGCCACCCCGAGGGCCAGGCCCGGATTGTCCCGGTCGCGGCCCAGCGAATCGGCCAGCGCGTCGGCGTCGTCCAGCAGGTCGGCCACCGCGACGCCGGCCAGCGCCGAGGGGGCCAGGCCGAACGCGGTGAGGGCCGAGTAGCGGCCGCTTACGTCCGGGTCGGCGAAGATGGTGACCACGCCCATCTCGGCCGCGACCGCCTCCAGCGGCGAACCCGGGTCGGTGACCACCACGAAGTGCCGGGCGGCCTCGGCCTCGGTCATCCCGGCGTCGAGGAACGCGTGCCAGTACGCCCGCCGGTGGCTGTCCGTCTCCACCGTCGCGGACCCGCCGGAGAGCACCACCACGGTCCGGTCCAGCCGGTCGGCGAGGGCCGCCCGTACCTGCCCGGGATCGGCGGTGTCCAGCACGGTCAGCGGCCGCCCGAGGGTACGGGCGATCGCCTCCGGGGCGAGTGCTGAGCCGCCCGCCCCGGCGAGCACCACGTGCTCCAGGTCGGCCAGCTCCTCGGTCAGCTCGGCGAGCTGGGGGAGCAGTTCCCGACTGCGCCGGTGGGTGTCCACCCAGCCGAGGCGTGCCTTCGCCCCGGTCTCGGCCCCCGGCCCCCAGAGGGTGGGGTCCTTGGCGGCGAGCCGGGCGGGCACGTCCCGGGCGAGCAGGGCGTCGCGGATCGACGCGGACGCGGACCGGTCGACCGCGTCCGCGCCGCGTACGGCCAGCCCGGCGGCGGCGTCCGCCGGGCCGGCCGACAGGTCGCTGACGGCGCCACCCGGATCCGGGTGGGCGACCGCGGCGCGGGGCGTCCCGGGGCGGTGCCCCGGGACGCTTCCGACGCCGTCCGTCACGCGTTGCCCCCGGCCTGCTCGGCGGCCCGCGCGTTGCCCTTGGCGGCCTGCCCCGGCATCCCGGCGCCCCGGGCCGCCTCGGTGAGGGACTTCCGCACCCCGTCGAGCAGCTCCACCCAGCTGACCTCGAACTTCTCCACGCCCTCCCGTTCGAGGACGGCGATCACGTCGGCCATGTCCACGCCGACCGCCTGGAGGTCGGCGAAGACCTTGCGGGCGTCGTCGAAGCAGCCGGTGATGGTGTCGGCCCGCACCTCGCCGTGGTCGGCGAAGGCGTGGATGGTCGCCTCCGGCATGGTGTTCACCGTGCCGGGGGCGATCAGCTCCTCGACGTACATGACGTCGCGGTAGTCGGGGTTCTTGGTCGAGGTGGAGGCCCAGAGCGGACGCTGCGGGTGGGCGCCGGCGTCGGCGAGGGCCTGCCACCGGTCGGAGGCGAAGACCTCGCAGTAACGCTCGTACGCGAGCCGGGCGTTGGCGATGGCGGCCTTGCCGCGCAGCGCCTTCGCCTCGGCGGAACCGATCTTCTCAAGCCGCTTGTCGACCTCGCTGTCGACGCGGGAGACGAAGAACGACGCCACCGAGCCGATCTTGGCCAGGTCGTGGCCGTTCGCCTTCGCCTGCTCCAGGCCGGCGAGGAACGCCTCCATGACCTGCGAGTAGCGGTCCAGACCGAAGATCAGGGTGACGTTGACGCTGATCCCCTGGGCCAGGGTGGCGGTGATCGCCGGCAGCCCCGCCTCGGTGGCGGGGATCTTGATGAAGAGGTTGGGCCGGTCGATCAGCCACCACAGCGCGCCGGCCTCGGCGACGGTCTTCTCCGTCTCGTGGGCCAGTCGCGGGTCCACCTCGATGGAGACCCGGCCGTCGACTCCCGCGCCGGCGTCGTACGCCGGGCGCATCACGTCGCAGGCCCACCGCACGTCGTACGTGGTAAGCATGCGGACCGCCTCTTCGACGTCCACCCCACGGATGGCCAGGTCCTTCAGCTGCCAGTCGTACTCGTCGGCGGCGCTCAGCGCCTTGGCGAAGATGGTCGGGTTGGAGGTGACCCCGACCAGGTGCTTCTCGCGGCGTAGCTGGTCCAGCCCGCCGGAGCTCAGTCGTACCCGGGAAAGGTCGTCGAGCCAGACCGCCACCCCCGCGGCGCTCAGCTCACCCAGCCTGTCGGTCATGCCGTCCACGCTCCCCTCAGTTGCCGGTCGTGAAACCGGTGATGTCGCCCACCCGGGTCAGTGCCGCGTGCGCGGCGGCCACGATCCGGTCGGGGGTGAACCCGAACTGCTCGAAGAGCACGGTGTGCGGGGCGCTCGCCCCGTAGTGCTCCAGGCTCACGCTCTCGCCGCTGTCCCCGACGATCCCGCGCCAGGACATGGCGATGCCCGCCTCCACGCTCACCCGTGCCTTTACCCCGCGCGGCAGCACCGACTCCCGGTACGCCTCGTCCTGGGCGAGGAACCACTCCTGGCAGGGCATGGAGACGACCCGGGTGGGGGTGCCGTCGGCCTCCAGCCGCTCCCGGGCGGTGAGGCAGAGCTGCACCTCGGAGCCGGTGCCGACGATGATCACCTGCGGGCTGCCGGTGGACGCCTCGGCCAGCACGTAGCCGCCCTTGGCGGTGCCCTCGGCGCCGGCCAGGTCGGTGCGGTCCAGGGTCGGCAGCGCCTGCCGGCTGAGCGCCAGCGCGGTCGGCCGGTCGGTGTGCTCCAGGGCCTGCCGCCACGCCCACACGGTCTCGTTGGCGTCGGCCGGGCGGACCACGTCCAGGCCGGGGATGGCGCGCAGCGCGGTCAGGTGCTCCACCGGCTGGTGGGTCGGGCCGTCCTCGCCGAGGCCGATCGAGTCGTGCGTCCAGACGTAGACCACCGGCAGCTTCATCAGCGCGGCGAGCCGCACCGAGGGGCGCATGTAGTCGCTGAACACCAGGAACGTGCCGCCGTACGGGCGGGTGCCACCGTGCAGGGCGATGCCGTTGAGGATCGCGCCCATGGCGTGCTCACGGATGCCGAAGTGCAGGGTGCGGCCGTACTCGTGGCCGGGGAACTCCTTGGTGGCGTGGCTGGCCGGGATGAACGACGGCTCGCCCTTCATGGTGGTGTTGTTGCTCTCCGCCAGGTCGGCGGAGCCGCCCCAGAGCTCCGGCAGCACCGGGGCGAGGGCCTCCAGCACCTTGCCGGAGGCGGCCCGGGTGGCGATGCCCTTGGCGTCGGCCGGGAAGGTCGGCAGCGCGTCGGCCCAGCCCTCGGGGAGCGCCCGGACGGCCACCCGGTACCAGAGCGCCTTGCGCTCCGGGTTGGCCTGCGCCCACGTGTCGAACGTGGCGGTCCACGCCGCCTGGGCCGCGGTGCCGCGCTCCAGCACCTGGCGGGTGTGCTTGAGGACCTCCTCGTCGACCTCGAAGGTCCGCTGCGGGTCGAAGCCGAGGATCTCCTTGGTGGCCTTCACCTCGTCGGTGCCGAGCGCCGAGCCGTGGATCTTGCCGGTGTTCTTCTTGTTCGGCGCGGGCCAGCCGATGATGGTGCGCAGCGCGATGAGGGAGGGGCGGCCGGTCTCCGCCCGGGCGGCCACCAGCGCCTGGTAGAGCGCCTCGACGTCCTCGTGGTAGTCGCCCTGGTCGGCGTTGCCGCGGCGCCAGTCGACGGTCTGCACGTGCCAGCCGTACGCCTCGTAGCGGGCGGCGACGTCCTCGCTCATGGCGATGCGGGTGTCGTCCTCGATCGAGATCTCGTTGTCGTCGTAGATCACGCAGAGGTTGCCGAGCTGCTGGTGGCCGGCGAGGGCGCTGGCCTCGTGGCTGATGCCCTCCTCGATGTCGCCGTCCGAGGCGATGCACCAGATGTCGTGGTCGAAGGGGGACTCGCCGGCCTCCGCCGCCGGGTCGAACAGGCCGCGCTCGCGGCGGGCCGCCATGGCCATGCCGACCGCGTTGCCGAGGCCCTGGCCGAGCGGACCGGTGGTGGTCTCCACGCCCGGGGTGTGCCCGTGCTCCGGGTGGCCGGGGGTGAGCGAGCCCCACTGGCGCAGCGCCTTCAGGTCGTCCAGCGACAGCGGGTAGCCGGCGAGGAAGAGCTGGATGTACAGGGTCAGGCTGGAGTGCCCGGCGGAGAGGACGAACCGGTCCCGGCCGGCCCAGCCCGGGTCGGCCGGGTTGTGCCGCATGACCCGGTTGAAGAGCAGGTACGCGGCCGGGGCGAGGCTCATCGCCGTACCCGGGTGGCCATTGCCGGATTTCTCCACGGCGTCCATGGCCAGCACGCGAACCGTGTCGACGGCCCTGCGGTCGAGGTCGGACCAGTTGAGAGCGGGAAGCTCGGGTCGGTTGGCAGCCACTTGTGTTGTGCTCCTCGGCAGATGGGCGGAACCCTCACCGATGACCCTATCGAGCGGTCCTAAACGTGCGCCCGGGGATCTCTTGCATGCTGTTCAGTGCGGTCCGACCGGATCGGTCGGTCACCGCGGACTGTGACGGCCCGCACCGTTGTCGGGTCTCGGGGGCAGCGAAAACGACGACGCGTAGTCTGTGGGTCGGTGTGTGGACCCGGACGGGTCCGGACCGACCCGACCCCCCTGCCGATGCCGGAAGGTGGCAATCCGTGAGCATGATCACCGAGCGCCCCGTCAGCAACTCTGGCGGACAGCCGCCGGTGCGCCCGGTGCCCGAGGAGGCGGTGAACGGCCAGCGGGGCGTCCGGGCGGTGGTGTCCGCGTACGTGGCCCTCACCAAGCCGCGGATCGTCGAGCTGCTGCTGGTCACCACGGTGCCGGCGATGATGCTCGCCGACGGCGGCATGCCCTCGCTCTGGCTGGTGGCTGTGGTGCTGGTCGGTGGCTCGCTCGCCGCCGGTGCGGCCAGCGTGCTCAACTGCTACATCGACCGGGACATCGACCAGTTGATGCGGCGCACCAAGCGCCGGCCGCTGCCGGCGCACACCGTGTCGCCGCGCAGCGCGCTGATCTTCGGTCTGGTGTTGGCGGCGGTCTCGCTGGCGCTGATGGCCGTGTTCACCAACTGGCTGGCGACGGGGCTGACCCTGGCCGCGATCGTGTACTACGACCTGGTCTACACGCTGTGGTTGAAGCGGACCACGGCGGCGAACACGTTCTGGGGCGGCATCTGCGGGTCGGCGCCGGTGCTGATCGGCTGGGCCGCGGTCACCGGCTCGCTGGCCCCCGCCGCGTGGGCGCTCTTCGCGGTGGTCTTCTTCTGGCAGATGCCGCACTTCTACGCGCTGGCGATCAAGTACAAGGCCGACTACGCCCGGGCCGGCGTCCCGATGCTGCCGGTGGTCGCCTCGGTCCGTCGGGTGAACGCGGAGATCCTCGCCTTCTCGTGGCTGACCCTGATCTCCTCGCTGGCCGTCTGGCCGCTGGGGATGAGCCCGATCTACGGGGTGACCGCGCTGGTCGTCGGCGGCATCTTCGTGGTCGAGGCGCACAAGCTCTGCCGGCGCGCGACGCGTGGCGAGGCGGTCAAGCCGATGCGGCTGTTCCACTGGTCGACCACCTACCTGACCATCCTCTTCGCGGCCGTCGCGCTCGACGCCCTGCTCTGATCCGGCCCGGCAGAGACCGGGGTGGATGGATTGCCGCAGGTCACGCCGCTCACCTGAATCTTTTTCGGGCTGAGCGAGGTTGGCTCAACTCGGACAGAATGTGACGATCTCGCCTGTCCGTTTCGAGGTGACTTAGTAGGACATGTCTGGTCAAACTTCCTGTGCTCTTCCTTAAACCGGCGGGTAATTGGTATCACAATTAGTTCATCGTTCTCGCACATGTGGGTGCATGTCTGCTTAGGCTTCGCGTCATGGCAGATGGTTCCGATACGACGCTGACGGCTGAACAGACGGTCGACCAGGCCCCCGACGGCCTGGTAGCCGGCATCAAGTCGTTCGCCGCCGGGCACGGCGGCGCGAAGGCGGTCATCGAGTACGTCGGCAAGCGCGGCGCGCGGATCGTCCTCGTGGGTTCCGACGGCGCGTGGGCCGACCAGTTCGCCGACGGCACCGACGTCGCGCGGCAGGCGTGCGCCATGGCCGGGGTCACCATCGAGAACGGCTGGGAGCGTGAGCTGATGGACCAGATGCGGCCCAGCAACGACCTCTGGCGGTCGATGGCCCGGCGCACGATGGCCCGTTGACGTAAGTTGGCCCACCACCAGCCGACCCGGGGGGAACCCCGGGTCGCCCTCGTCACCTGTTCCGCCCTGCCCGACCTCGACCCGGACGACCGGCTCGTGCTCGCCCCGCTGGCCGCCCGCGGCGTCGCCGCCGAGGCGGCGATCTGGGACGACCCGGCCGTGGACTGGTCCGGGTACGACCTGGTCGTCCTCCGCTCACCCTGGGACTACCCGCTGCGCCGCGACGAGTTCGTCGCCTGGGCGCAGGCCGTGCCGCGGTTGGCCAACCCCGTCGACGTGGTCGGCTGGAACACCGACAAGCGGTACCTCGCCGAGCTCTCCGCCGCCGGCGTGCCCACCGTGGCGACCGCCTGGATCGAGCCGGGGGAGACCTGGGCGCTGCCCGCCGACTCCGGCGAATACGTGATCAAGCCGGCGGTCAGCGCCGGCAGCCAGGACACCGGCCGGTACGACCTGGCCGACCCGGAGCACCGGGAGCTGGCCGCGTCGCACGTGCGGCGACTCACCGCCGCCGCCCGGGTCGCCATGGTCCAGCCGTACCTGAGCGCGGTGGACACCGCCGGGGAGACCGCGCTGCTCTTCCTCGCCGGGCCGGGCGGCCTGGCGTTCAGCCACGCCATCCGTAAGGGGCCGATGCTGACCGGCCCCGACCTGGGCGTGGCCGAGCTCTACCGGGCCGAGCGGATCGACCGCCGGACGGCGCTCCCCGACCAGCTCGCGGTGGCGCAACTGGCCCTGGCCGCCGTCCCGGGCGGCCCGGACCGGCTGCTCTACGCCCGGGTCGACCTGATTCCCGGCCCGGACGGGGCACCGGTCCTGGTCGAGCTGGAGCTCACCGAGCCGAGCCTGTTCATCGGGTACGCCGACAGCGCCCCCGACCGCCTCGCCGCGGCGATCGCGGCCCACCTGGCCCGCCGGTCCTGACCCGGCGGGCCCGGCCCGGCCGAGGCGGCGCCGGCCTCACTCCACGTCCTCGTGGTTGTGGTCCCAGCGCCCGCCGACCAGGGGCGTCTCCAACCGGACGGCGGCCTCGGTGCCGGCGAAGTCGTTGTCCTCGATCCGGCAGGAGACGCAGCTGCCCGCGGCGGTGACCCAGAACCCGTACGTCTGGGTCTCCTCGTCGCGGTTCCAGATCCGGTTGCCCCGCACCGTGGCCGACTCGAACCGGGCGTTGACGGCGATCCCGGCGCGGACCGCCGGACCGGCCGGCAGCTCGTACGGGGCGCCGGGTGGCGGGCTCGCCTCGTTCCAGCCGGTCGCGCCGTCCGGGCGCACCTCGGCGAGGGACAGCTCCGTGGCGGTGTTGGCCGCCACCACGGCCACCCGCGAGTCGACCCGGATCGTCTTGCCCCGGTGCCCGTCCCAGGGCCAGTCCGCCGCGCCGTCGATCACGGTGCGGGGCCCGTAGCGCACGGCGTCGCCGCCGCCGCGGTGCGCCGGGGCGGAGCGCCGCCCGTTGTCGCGGATCCGGTTGCCGAGCAGCGTCGCGTCGATCATCGGCCGGTCGATCCGGATGCCGTCCAGGGCGTTGTCCCGGATGTCGTTGCTCTCGACCACCACGTCGGCCGCCGGTCCCCGGTAGCCGCTGCCCAGGTCGTGCTCGTGATAGCCGTATCCGCCGTTGCGGGTGATCCGGTTGCCCCGCACCGCGTACGCGCCGGGGGTGTTGCCCATGCTGATCCCGTCGCCGACGTTGCGGTCGATGTCGCACCCGGTCAGCAGGCCGCCCCGGCCGGCCACGCCCGCGGTGCCGTTGGCGGAGACGTCGAACCCGGCCTCCAGGTTGTTGGTGAGGGTGCAGGCGGACACCACCAGGCCGTCGGCTCCCCAGTCTGAGATGCCGAACCGGTTGGCCTGGCTGTGGCAGCCGATGATGCGGAAGCCGCGCGGGGGCGGCCAGTGGTCCTTCTGTAGCTCCAGGAAGATCCCGTTGGTGCCGTTGCCGACCGTGGTGCAGTTGGCGATGGTGAGCCGCTCCACGTCGCCCCAGCCGCCGATGCCGACGCCGATGCCCGCGCCACCCATCTGCTCGCCGTTGTCGAGCCGGCCGCAGCCCACCACGACCACCCCGTCGATCAGGCTGTCCTGCAGGAAGTCGCAGCCGAGCCCGGTCGCCCCGGTGTGGTGGATGTAGAGGTTGCGGAACACGCCGCGCACCACGTACTGCAGGCCGAGGCCCTTGGCGAGGTAGTTGTACTCGGCCATGCCGACGCCCGAGCCGTCGATCTCGAAGTCGGCGAACGTGCAGTCGGCGATGTGCCGGTCCCGGTCGGCGCCGTGCTGCACCGAGGTCCAGAACGCCAGTGGCACCGGGTCGCCGCGGTTTCCCTCGTTGCTGAGCAGGAAGCGGGTCGCCGCGGAACCGGCGCCGATCAACGAGACACCGCTGCGCCACACGGTGCTGGCATCCCGGATCGAGTAGATGCCGGGCGGGCAGTAGATCACCCGGGCCCGCCCGTCGGCGGCGTACCCCTCGCCCAGCCGGTCCACCAACGCCGCCAGCGCCGGCTGGTCGTTGGTCACCCCGTCGCCGGTGAGCCCGAAGTCGCGCGCGTCGCACCACAGCGGCGCGCCGGCGACCGGGGCGAGCCGCTGCGGGACGGTCGTGGACAGGCCCTTGCGCGACACCCGGAACTCCCCTCGGCGCGGACGGTCCGTCGGCGGACCGCATTCCCACTTCCCCGCGCCGGCTAACCCGCCCCCTCAGTTCGCCCCCGCCAGCCCCGTGTCGCGCCCGACAGCTTCATGATCGATGCGGCGACAGCGGGGGAGAGGGGGTGGTTCAGGCGGGGGCGGGGAGGTGTTCGGCGGCGGGGACCGGGCGGGCCGTCGGCGCGACCGGGTGGCGCTCCCGGGTCGACCAGAGCATCGCCAGGGTGGCCAGCAGCACCAGGCAGGAGCCGAGCATGTGCGCGGCGACCAGCACCACGGGCAGGTGGGTGAAGTACTGGACGAAGCCGATCAGGCCCTGGCCCAGCTCGACCGCGACCAGCACGGCGGCGGCCCGGGCCGCCCGTTCGGCGCCGACCGCGCGGAACGCGAAGACCAGCGCCACCGAGAGGCCGATCAACAGGAAGACGCCGTCGGCGTGCACCTGGGAGATCGACTCCGGGTCGAGGCCGTTGCGGGCCGCGCCCTGGTCGCCGGCGTGCGGGCCGCTGCCGGTCACCCAGGTGCCGACCAGCAGCACCGCCGCGCTCGCCAGCGTGGTGAGCCTGGCGAGGGTACGCAGCGCGGGCGGCACGGTGGGCGTCGCCGGGCCGTCCGGCTCCACGATGCGCCGCCAGAGGGCGTACGCGGCGGCGATCACCGCCATCGAGGCGAGGAAGTGCAGCCCGACCACCCACGGGTTGAGGTTGGTCAGTACGGTGATCCCGCCGACCACCGCCTGGGCGGGGATGCCGAGCAGCACACCGACCGCGAGCGGCAGCAGCCCGCGCCGGTGGGGCCGCGCCAGCACGGCCAGCACCACGGCGAGCGCGATGGCCCCGACCACGAAGGTGAGCAGCCGGTTGCCGAACTCGATCGCTCCGTTCACGCCCATCTCCTGGGTGGCGACGTACGAGGCGTCGGTGCACCGGGGCCAGGTGGGGCAGCCGAGGCCGGAGCGGGTGAGCCGGACCCCCCCGCCGGTCACCACGATCGCCACGTTCGCGATGATCGAGGCGTACGCGAGGCGGCGCAGCAGCGTGGCGGAGACCGGGACGCGGTCGAGGTAGCGCTGCACCACGGCGGGGACCGGGAACCGGACGGAAGGCTTCACGGAGCGAATCCTACGCACCGTAGTGGAACACGATCGGGTGACTCCGCCACCCCGGTGTCGGGAATCACCGGGACCCGGTTTGCGGCCCTCCGCCGAATTACGTAACGTTGCCGTTGTGAAAAAGGCGGCGGGGCTCTCCGGACGCCAGGCCGACGGCGCCAGGCCGCGGCGTGGCGAGCCGGCGTTGTCGCAGCCCGGGTCCGCCGACCTCTCCACCCGGGACCGGGTCACCCAGCTGTTGCTGGAGCGGGGCGCGACCACCGCCGTCCAGCTCGGCTCGGCGCTCGGGCTCAGCCCCGCGGCGATCCGCCGGCACCTCGACGCGATGCTCGCCGACGGCGACGTGGTCGCCCGCGAGCAGGTCGTACGGGGCAGCCGGGGCCGGGGCCGCCCGGCCAAGGTCTTCGTGCTGACCGAGGCGGCGCGGCTGCGCTGCGGGACCCACCACTACGACAACATCGCCACCGCCGCGCTGCGCTGGATCGCCCGCAGCGGGGGCGTGGACGCGGTCGAGGCCTTCGCCGCCGACCAGGTGAGCACGCTGGAGGAGCGCTGCCGGGCCGCCATGGAGGACGCCGGCGACGACCCGCTCGCGCGGGCGGAGGCGCTCGCCGGGGCGTTGACCGCCGAGGGTTACGCTGCCAACGCGTCGACGATCGCCTCCGGCGGCCAGCTCTGCCAGCACCACTGCCCGGTGGCGCACGTGGCCGCCGAGTTCCCCCAGCTGTGCGAGGCCGAGACCGAGGTGATCTCCCGTCTGGTCGGCACCCACGTGCAGCGCCTGGCCACCATCGCCCACGGCGACGGGGTGTGCACCACGCACATTCCGGCCCAGCCGCATAAGAGCCCGGCGGGCTCTCCGTCCGGTAACACCGTCACCACTGTGAGGACAGATAGATGACCGAGCAGATCGTCCAGCCCCTGACCCAGGAGGAGCAGCTCGCCGCCCTCGGTCGCTACGAGTACGGCTGGGCCGACCCCGACGTCGCCGGTGCCTCCGCCCAGCGCGGCCTCAACGAGGCGGTGGTACGGGACATCTCGGCCAAGAAGAACGAGCCGGCCTGGATGCTCGACCTGCGCCTGAAGGGCCTGCGGCTGTTCGGCCGCAAGCCGATGCCGGCCTGGGGCGCCGACCTGACCGGGATCGACTTCGACAACATCAAGTACTTCGTCCGGTCCACCGAGAAGCAGGCCACCAGCTGGGAGGACCTGCCCGAGGACATCAAGAACACCTACGACAAGCTGGGCATCCCCGAGGCGGAGAAGCAGCGGCTGATCGCCGGTGTCGCGGCGCAGTACGAGTCCGAGGTCGTCTACCACAAGATCCGTGAGGACCTTGAGGAGCAGGGCGTCGTCTTCCTGGACACGGACACCGCGCTCAAGGAGCACGAGGACCTGTTCAAGGAGTACTTCGGCACGGTTATCCCGGTCGGCGACAACAAGTTCGCCGCGCTGAACACCTCCGTCTGGTCCGGTGGCTCGTTCATCTACGTGCCGAAGGGCGTGCACGTGGAGATCCCGCTGCAGGCCTACTTCCGGATCAACACGGAGAACATGGGCCAGTTCGAGCGGACGCTGATCATCGTCGACGAGGGCGCGTACGTGCACTACGTCGAGGGCTGCACCGCGCCCATCTACTCCTCGGACTCGCTGCACAGCGCCGTGGTGGAGATCATCGTCAAGAAGAACGCCCGGTGCCGCTACACGACCATCCAGAACTGGTCGAACAACGTCTACAACCTGGTCACCAAGCGCGCCGTGTGCCACGAGGGCGCGACCATGGAGTGGATCGACGGCAACATCGGCTCCAAGGTCACCATGAAGTACCCGGCGGTCTACATGACCGGCGAGCACGCCAAGGGCGAGGTGCTCTCGGTGGCCATGGCCGGTGAGGGCCAGCACCAGGACGCCGGCGCCAAGATGGTGCACGCCGCGCCGCACACCTCGTCGACGATCGTGTCGAAGTCGATCGCCCGGGGCGGCGGCCGCACCTCGTACCGCGGCCTGGTGCAGGTGCTGGAGGGCGCCAACAGCAGCAAGAGCACGGTCAAGTGCGACGCGCTGCTGGTCGACACCATCTCCCGCTCGGACACCTACCCGTACGTCGACATCCGCGAGGACGACGTGTCGATGGGCCACGAGGCGACCGTCTCCAAGGTCAGCGAGGACCAGCTCTTCTACCTGATGAGCCGGGGCCTGAGCGAGGACGAGGCGATGGCGATGATCGTGCGCGGCTTCATCGAGCCGATCGCCAAGGAGCTCCCGATGGAGTACGCCCTGGAGCTCAACCGCCTGATCGAGCTCCAGATGGAAGGCGCCGTCGGCTGATCCCCGGCGCGGCCCGGACCCGTCGCGACCAGCTCGACCGACCCTCCGATCAATCGCAGAACAGACCAAGGAAGAGATGACTACCCAGGCTTCCGCGCCGCCCGCGACCAAGTCGCAGGCGCTCCGCTCGTACGACGTCGCCGACTTCCCGGCCCTGACGGGCCTGGAGGAGGAATGGCGCTTCACCCCGCTCAAGCGTCTCCGCGGCCTGGTCGGTGAGGTGCCGGCCGCGACGGGCACGGTCCGGCACGAGTACGCCGACCTGCCCGAGGGCGTCACCGTCGGCCGGATCGGCAAGGACGACCCGCGGCTGGGCAGCGTGCTCACCCCGTTCGACCGGGTCAGCGCGCTGGCGTACGGCGGGGTCGGGCAGGCGCTGCTGGTGCAGGTCGCGCGCGACGCGGTGGTCACCGCCCCGGTGCGCCTGCGGGTGGTCGGCGAGGGCGCGGACGCGCTCGCCTTCGGCCACACCTTCGTCGAGGTGGGCCGGTTCGCCGAGGTGACCCTGGTGCTGGAGCACGCCGGTTCGGCCACCCTCGCCGACAACGTCGAGGTGGCGGTGGCCGACGGCGCGAAGCTGACCCTGGTCACCGTCGCCGACTGGGCCGACGACGCCGTGCAGGCGCAGCACCTCAAGGTGCGGCTGGGCCGCGACGCCAAGGTGATCCACGTGCAGGTGAGCCTCGGTGGCGACCTGGTCCGGCAGCACACCTCGGTGGAGTACGGCGGCCGGGGCGGCGAGGCCGAACTGTACGGCCTCTACTTCGCCGACTCCGGCCAGCACCTGGAGCACCGGCAGCTGGTCGACCACACCGTGCCGGACTGCCGCAGCTACGTCGGCTACCGGGGTGCCCTGCAGGGCGACAGCGCGCGCACCGTCTGGGTCGGTGACGTGCTGATCCGGGCCGAGGCGACCGGCACCGACACGTACGAGATCAACCGGAACCTGCTGCTCACCGACGGCGCCCGGGCGGACTCCGTACCCAATCTGGAGATCGAGACCGGCGAGATCGCCGGTGCCGGCCACGCCAGCGCGACCGGCCGCTTCGACGACGAGCAGCTCTTCTACCTGATGGCCCGGGGTATCCCGGAGGCCGAGGCCCGCCGGCTGGTGGTCCGCGGCTTCTTCGCCGAGCTGCTCAACAAGATCCCGGTCGAGGAGCTGCGCGAACGGCTCGGCGACGCGATCGAGGCCCGGCTCACCAGGGCCGGCGCCTGATGATCAGAATCTGCGCGACCGAGGACGTGCCGAAGGGCACCGCGATCAGCGCCGACATCGACGGCACCCAGCTCGCGATCGTGCACGGCGAGGATGACAACTTCTACGCCGTGTACGACGAGTGCTCGCACGCCGCCGTGCCGCTCTCCGAGGGCGAGGTCGAGGGCTGCACGCTGGAATGCTGGCTGCACGGTTCCCGTTTCGACCTGCGTACCGGTGAGCCGACCGGGCTGCCCGCGACCGAACCCGTTCCCGTCTATCCCGTCGAAGTCCGCGACGGCGAGATCTACGTCAGTCTGACGCCGAGTAATGGAGTGACCCGATAATGAGCACCCTGGAGATCCGCGACCTGAAGGTGTCGGTCAAGCTGCCCGAGGGTGAGCTCAAGCCGATCCTGGCCGGTGTCGACCTCACCGTGAAGTCGGGCGAGACCCACGCGATCATGGGCCCGAACGGCTCCGGCAAGTCGACCCTGGCGTACTCGATCGCCGGTCACCCCAAGTACGAGATCACCGGCGGTTCGGTGACCCTCGACGGCGAGGACGTGCTGGCCATGTCCGTCGACGAGCGGGCCCGCGCCGGCCTCTTCCTGGCCATGCAGTACCCGGTCGAGGTGCCCGGCGTCTCCGTCGCCAACTTCCTGCGTACCGCCAAGACCGCGATCGACGGCGAGGCGCCGAAGCTGCGCACCTGGGCCGGCGAGCTGCGCGGCGCCATGCAGAAGCTCCAGATGGACCCCGCGTTCGCCCAGCGCAACGTCAACGAGGGCTTCTCCGGCGGCGAGAAGAAGCGGCACGAGATCGTGCAGCTGGAGCTGCTCAAGCCGAAGATGGCCATCCTCGACGAGACCGACTCCGGCCTCGACGTGGACGCGCTGCGCGTGGTCAGCGAGGGCGTGAACCGGGTTCGCGACACCGGCGACACCGGCCTGCTGCTGATCACCCACTACACCCGGATCCTGCGTTACATCAAGCCGGACTTCGTGCACGTCTTCGTGGCTGGCCGGATCGTCGAGCAGGGCGGCCCGGAGCTGGCCGACAAGCTCGAGGAAGAGGGCTACGAGCGGTACGTGGCCGGGGCCGGTTCGGCGCGGGCCTGACAGCACGGACGGGGGCCGCAGAGATGACCACCATCGCCATCCCGCAGGGGATGCCGCAGTACGACGACGTGCCACGTTTCGACGTGGCCACGGTGCGCGCCGATTTCCCGATCCTGGACCGGGAGATCAACGGGCACCGGCTGGTCTATCTCGACAGCGCCAACACCTCGCACAAGCCGCGGCAGGTGCTCGACGTGCTCGCCGAGCACTACGCGCGGCACAACGCCAACGTGTCGCGCTCGGTGCACACCCTGGGCACCGAGGCGACCGAGGCGTACGAGGGGGCCCGGGCGAAGATCGCCGCGTTCATCAACGCCCCGAGCGTGGACGAGGTGGTGTTCACCAAGAACTCCACCGAGGCGATCAACATCGTGGCGTACGCGTTCTCCAACGCCTCGTTGCGGCCCGGCGCCTCTCCGTCCCAGGGGACGGACGAGCGCTTCCGGATCGGCCCGGGCGACGAGATCGTGATCTCCGAGATGGAGCACCACTCGAACATCGTCCCGTGGCAGCTCCTGGCGGAGCGGACCGGCGCCACCCTGCGCTGGTTCCCGGTCACCGATCAGGGCCGGCTGGACGAGTCCGGGCTGGCGGAGCTGGTCACCGAGCGGACGAAGATCGTCTCGCTGGTGCACACCTCCAACATCCTCGGCACGGTCAACGCCACCGCGCGGATCACCGCGCGGGTCCGCGAGGTGGGCGCCCTGCTGCTGCTCGACTGCTCGCAGTCGGTGCCGCACATGCCGATGGACGTGGTCGACTGCGACGCCGACTTCATCGTCTTCACCGGGCACAAGATGTGCGGGCCGACCGGCATCGGCGTGCTGTGGGGCCGGGCGGAGCTGCTCGCCGCGATGCCGCCGGTGCTCGGTGGCGGCTCGATGATCGAGACGGTGACCATGGCCCGGTCGACGTTCGCCGCGCCGCCGGCCCGGTTCGAGGCGGGCACCCCGCCGATCGCCGAGGCCGTGGCGCTCGGCGCGGCGGTGGACTACCTCAGCGGGATCGGGATGCGCGCGATCCAGTGGCACGAGAAGGAGCTGACGGCGTACGCGCTGGACGCCCTCGCCACCGTGCCGGGGCTGCGCATCTTCGGCCCGACCGTGCCGGTCGGCCGGGGCGGGACGATCTCCTTCGCGCTCGGCGACGTGCACCCGCACGACGTCGGCCAGGTGCTCGACTCGCTCGGCGTGCAGGTGCGGGTGGGGCACCACTGCGCGAAGCCGGTGTGCAGCCGGTTCGGCGTGCCGGCCATGACCCGGGCGTCGTTCTACCTGTACACCACCACGGAGGAGATCGACGCGCTGGTGGCCGGTCTCGAGCAGGTGCGGAAGGTGTTCGACTGATGCAGCTCGACCAGCTCTACCAGGAGATCATCCTGGACCACTACAAGCACCCGCACGGCCGTGGCCTGCGGGAGGCGGCGGACCCGGACGCCCGGGTCGGCGAGGCGCACCACGTCAACCCGACCTGCGGCGACGAGATCACCGTGCGGGTGGCCACCGACGGCACGGTGTTCACCGACATCTCGTACGACGGGATGGGCTGCTCGATCAGCCAGGCGTCGGCCAGCGTGCTGCACGAGCTGCTGCGCGGCCGGTCCGCGGACGACGCCACCGTGGTGCACGAGGCGTTCGTCGAGTTGATGTCCGGGCGTGGTCAGGTCACGCCGGACGAGGACGTGCTCGGTGACGGGGTGGCGTTCGCGGGTGTCGCGCGCTACCCGGCCCGGGTGAAGTGCGCGCTGCTGTCGTGGATGGCGTTCAAGGACGCCGCGGCACGCGCCGGGGTGGGCGTGAGCCCGACGGAGGTGAAGGCATGAGCAGCGAGGACACCACCAGGCCGGAGGCCGGCGCGGTGGCGACCGAGGGCGCGGCGACGCCGGCCGTCGGCGGGGCCACACCGGCCGGCGGCAAGGCCGCCATCGCCGACATCGAGGAGGCGATGAAGGACGTCGTCGACCCCGAGCTGGGCATCAACGTGGTCGACCTGGGTCTGGTGTACGGCGTCCACGTCGACGACGAGAACGTGGCCACCCTGGACATGACGCTGACCTCGGCGGCCTGCCCGCTCACCGACGTGATCGAGGACCAGGCCCGGCAGGCGCTGACCACCGGCCCGGGCGGCGGGCTGGTCAACGACATCCGGATCAACTGGGTGTGGCTGCCGCCGTGGGGCCCCGACAAGATCACCGACGAGGGGCGGGACCAGCTCCGCTCCCTCGGCTTCAACGTCTGACCCACGCCCGGTCACCCGTCGAGCGCGGTACCCCTTTCGGGGTGCCGCGCTCGACCCGTCTCCACCCCCGCACCCCATCCCAAGGTCGCGCTCGATCCTGGATGTAGTGGCCTCAAGGCGACGGCCAGGCCACTACATCCAGGAAATAGCGCGACCGCGGGTCGCTAAGGTCGGCCGGTGGTGATTGAGGACTGCGTGTGCCTGATCTGTAGCGGGAGCGCCCCAGGCCGGGACGGCGCCACCGTCGCGAGAGTTCGCAAGAGCGGCTGGTCGGTGCTGTGGGTGGCCGGGGGATTGGACTTCGCGTACACCATCGGGCTGTGGCACACGTTCCGCCGCCCTGAGGTGGCGATGTTCGGGCTGGAAGGCCAGGGCATGCAGCTCTGGCTCAACGAATACGTGGATCACGGCCGCGAGCATGGCTGGCCCGGCGAGAACGAGCCGTTCCACGGGGTGATCGAGGACTTCCCCACCCAGCTTCGACCGGTACACGACTCCTGGCACGACGCGCTCTTCGGCACGGCGTACCGCTTCTATCGAGGCGCTGCGGTGCCGTTCCAACAGCTGGTGTGGCCGGACCGTGAGGGCCGGTGGCCATGGGCGGAAGGGGCCACGGCGAGCAGCCGCAACCGCCAGGCCTTCTCCTGGCTGCCCGTCCAGGAACACCCGGCCGGCGGCTGGCGCCTGGTCGGTGAGCTGGAACCAGGATTCCCTTTTCCCGTGGGCCCGGACTCGTGGGCGTTGACCACCCGCGGGTTGGCTGCCGGCGCCCGCCCCATCGCTCGCGTGGTGCTGGAGGAGGGCTGCTACGACGTGCTCGACGAGCGCGGGTACCGCGCCGATGACCTCTGCCTGGCGTTCCTCGGTGAGCTGGTACGGCGACACCCGCACCTCGTTGGCTGCGCCGACCTCGCCGACGGCCAGGTCGCGGTATCAGGCGAAGGCCAGAACTGGAGCCGATCGTCGCTGTCGCGCCCCGACCGCCGCAACAGCGCGCGATCGTGGAAGCGCGCCAGGCCGATATAGCATCGATCGAGACCTTGCGGGACACGTCGACGGCGGCCCGCAGGGCCGGGCCGAAATGCGGTGGACCGGCGCGCGGCGGGGGTCGATGATGTCCGCGTGCCGATCACGACGATGCGAACGCTGCCTGTCCCGCCGGCTCCTCGTGCCGGCCGACAGCAGCGCGGCCCCCGGTCGGAGGCGATCCCGCTGCCGTCGTGAGCGGGGCGTTCCTCGCCGGTCTGGTGGCCGGCTACGGCGTCGCCGTGCCCGTCGGCGCGATCGCGGTGCTCATTCTCGGACTCAGCGCGCGTACGTCCTTCCGCGTCGGCGCGGCAGCGGCGCTCGGGGTCGCCACCGCCGACGGTGCGTACGCCACGGTGGCCGCCCTCGGTGGCGCGGTGGTGGCCGGCCTGCTCGCCCCGTTCGCGGACCCGTTGCGGTTGGTCGCGGCGGCGGTGCTGCTCGGGCTCGCCGGGCACGGCGCGTGGCGGGCGCTGCGCCCGCCGGCCACGACCGGTCGGCCGGTGGTGCGGCGCGG
Source organism: Micromonospora eburnea (assembly GCF_900090225.1). Taxonomy (NCBI): domain Bacteria; kingdom Bacillati; phylum Actinomycetota; class Actinomycetes; order Micromonosporales; family Micromonosporaceae; genus Micromonospora; species Micromonospora eburnea. Next base: position 5,124,405 of record NZ_FMHY01000002.1, on the reverse strand, counting down.
GCTGGACACCCCGGTCCGGGCCTACTTCGCGATTCTCGCCCTGACCCTGCTCAATCCGGCCACGGTCGTCTACTTCGCGGCGCTCGTCCTGGGCCGGGGCGATGCGGGGGGCACCGACGTGCTGGCCGCCGGGCTGTTCGTGCTCGGGGCCTTCCTCGCCTCGGCCAGTTGGCAGCTGCTGATCGCCGGGGGCGGGACGCTGGTCGGCCGGGCACTCACCGGCCCCCGGGGTCGTCTGGTCACCGCACTGGCGTCCAGCGCGATCATCGCCGTGCTCGCCGTCGCCGTGTTGCTGGGGTGAGCCGCCGGTCCGTCCACCGCAGACGATATGAAGTATGACAGTCTCATGACGATTGATCTTCATCGGTGTTACGGCGGCATCGGTCGAATCGGCAGGTCCATCCGTCGAACGCATGGTCCTGATCGCATCTTCGACCACCGATGTTCCGCCGTCGGGGCGGCCGCCTCCGTGTACGCCGCCGTCGATGTCGACTGATGATCGCCTGGCTGACGTGCGCCGTTCGACGTCCTGTCAGGAGGGCCTCGCCTGTTCGGCTGATGTCGGGAATCCGTCGTCCGTTTAGGGTCCTTGACCAATCTGTGGATCAGCCATGCGCGCCCCCGCCGACCCGGGACGGTGCGACGGCTCCACCACTCCTCACCGAGCAGGGAGACATCTTGAGGATCACCCTGATGCGTCTACCGTGGCACCGTGCACGAGACGGTCGGCCACGGCGTGGACGGATCGCGACTCTACTCGCCACCGCGCTGGTAGCGGCGGCGCTGCCGGCGCTGGCGGCACCCGCGGCGGCCAGCGCGGCCCCATCCTCCAACGGCCCGTGGCACAAGGTGGACGGCAAGCCGGCACCGACCAAGGCCGGTAAGAAGGCCACGGTCAAGGCCAAGCGGATGGCCGCGTTCACCCTCGACCGCGGCAGCCTGAAGGGCACCCTCGACAAGGCTCCGCGGGAGCGCGGCAAGGCGGTACGCCAGCAGCGGCAAATCGTGTCGCTGCCCGCGCCCGACGGGACGTTCCAGCGCTTCGAGCTGGTGAACTCGCCCGTGATGGAGGCCGGCCTGGCCGCCAAGCACCCCGAGATCACCACGTACGCCGGCACGGGCCTGGACGACCCGACCGCGACCATCCGGGCGGACCTCACTCCGCTCGGCTTCCACGCCTCGGTCCGCTCGGCGGCCGGGAACTGGTACGTCGACCCGTACTACCACCTCGACCAGAGCCTCTACGCGAGCTACTTCGCCCGTGACCTGGAGAACCCGCACGGCGAGTTCGTCGAGCGCGAGGACGTGGCGAGCGAGGCGCACGCCCTGGCGGACGAGATCGCGGCCGCCCAGGCCGACGCCCCGGCCGGGCCGCTCGTGAAGCTGCGCACCTACCGGGTGGCGCTGGTGACCGACCCCTCCTACGCCAACTTCTTCGGTGCGGAGAACGTCACCGCCGCCAAGGTCACCCTGATGAACCGGGTCACCCAGATCTACGAGGACGAGACCGCGATCCGGCTCGTGCTGATCAACGACACCGACAAGACCAACCTGAACACCCCGGCGCTGGCCACCGAGCCGAACGGCCCGTGTGGCGCGGCGGCGTGCTTCACCACGGCGCAGATCAGCTCCTGCGGCAGCAGCACGCTGAGCCGTAACCGGATCGTGCTCGGCCAGCTCGTCGGCGCCAGCAACTACGACGTGGGCCACATCGGCCTCGGCGTCAACGGCGGCGGCGTCGCCAGCCTCGGCGTGATCGGCGGCAACAACAAGGCGCAGGGCTGCACCGGTCTGCCCCAACCGATCGGTGACTTCTACGCCGTGGACTACGTGGCACACGAGATGGGCCACCAGTTCGCCGGCAACCACACCTTCAACGGCACCCAGTACAACTGCTCGGGCGGCAACCGGAGCGCGGCCAACTCGTACGAGCCGGGCAGCGGCTCCTCGATCATGGCGTACGCCGGCATCTGCCAGCAGGACAACCTCCAGCCGCACACCGACCCGTACTGGTCGCACCGCAGCTACACCGAGATCACCACGTACGTCACGTCGAACCGTGCGGCGATCAGCGAGGTGCAGACCGTCTCGCTGTACGACTTCGACACCAACGGTGACTCGTTCCAGGTCCGCTACAACGGCAACGACTCGGCGCCGATCGTGCGGGGCGCCAACTACACCACCGCCGGCATCAAGGCCGCCATCGAGGGGATCGCCGGCTGGCCGGCCGGCGCGACCGTCACCGTGGCCGCCTTCGGCGGCAGCGGCACGCTGAACGACACCGGCTTCCAGGTGACCTTCGGCGGCACGCTGGCCAACACCAACGTCGCCTCGCTCGCGCTCACCAACTTCGCGGGAGCCTCCGGTTTCGTCGGTGAGACGGCCAAGGGTGGCGCCATCGACAACGGCGGCATCCTGGTCGAGGAGACCGCCAACCACGCGCCGGTGGTCACCGTGCCGGGCACCGTCACCATTCCGGTGCGTACCCCGTTCGCGCTGACCGGCAGCGCCACCGACGCCGACGGCGACACGCTCACGTACATGTGGGAGCAGAACGACCGGGGCGCCTCGGCAGGTGCCGCGCTGATGAGCAACACCAAGACCGCCGGCCCGCTGTTCCGGGTGTTCGGCGAGGCGGCGAACGTGTCGCCGGAGGACACCCTGAAGTACCACTCGCCCGGCCAGAACGCGGTGACCACCGACTCGACCCGGGTCTTCCCGGACATGAAGCAGATCCTGGTGGGCAACACGAACGCCAAGACGGGCGCCTGCCCGGCCGCTCCGGCTCCGCCGCCCACCGGTGGTGCCTCGAACGTGCCGGCGGAGATCGTCGACTGCTACTCGGAGTTCCTGCCCACGAAGGACTGGGTCGGCTTCACCAACGACCGGACCCTGCACTTCAAGCTGACCGCCCGGGACGGGCGGCTGGGTGGCGGCGGCGTCGGTAGCGCCGACGTCGCGCTGGTGCTGGCCCCGAACGCCGGGCCGTTCCTGGTCACCTCGCAGGACTCCGCCGCCGTCCTCGACGGTGGTTCGAGCCAGACGGTCACCTGGGACGTGGCCGGCACCGACGTGGCGCCGGTGAACGTCGGCCAGGTGCGGATCTCGCTGTCCGCCGACGGCGGGCAGACCTTCCCGTACGTGCTGGCCGAGAGCACCCCGAACAACGGCAGCGCCACGGTGACCCTGCCCAACGTGGCGACCAAGCAGGCCCGGATCAAGATCGAGGCCGTCGGTAACGTTTTCTTCGACGTCAACGACGCCGACCTCACCATCCGGTCCGCCCCCGTGGTCACCAACGACGCCCCGGCCGGCGGGGTCAGCGTCCAGTACAGCGACGCCCTCTCGCCGACCGTCACCGTCACGGCGACCGACGGCGACACCGCCGGTGCCGCGCTGACCGCGTCCGCCACCGGCCTGCCCACGGGCCTGTCGCTGGCGGCGTCGGTGACCTCCGGCACCGACACCCTGCCCGGTACGCGTAGCTGGACCGTCGCCGGCACCACCACGGCGGCTCCGGGCGACTACCCGGTCACCGTGACGGTCTCCGACGGCAGTGGGCTGGCCGGCAGCACCTCGTTCACCATCACGGTCACCGCCGAGGACGCGGCGGCGACCTGGGCCGGTGACACGCTGGTGAGCACCGCGACCAGCGGTGCCGCGGGCACGGCGCTGCTGCGGGCCGTCGTCCAGGACGGCTCGGTGCTGCCTGCGGCGACGGACAGCACCGCGGGTGATGTCCGCAACGCCACGGTCACCTTCACCGAGGGTGGCGTGACGCTCTGCACCGGCACCCTGGAGCTGCTCGGCGCGGCGACCACGAGCGCCTCCGCGGCGTGCGAGGTCACCCTGCCGGCGGGTACGCACACCGTCACCGCGACGGTCGGCGGCCACTACACGGGCAGCACCACCACGCAGGTGACGGTTGCCGTCTCCGACGGCGGGTTCCTCACCGGTGACGGCGCGATCACCGTCGCCCGCTCGGCGGGGGCGTACCCGGCCGACGCGGCGTCGAAGGTCGCGGTGGACCTGACCGCGAAGCCCGCCACGGCCAAGAAGGCCGCGTCGGGCCAGGCCGAGATCGTGTTCCGCTCCGGCGGCAAGTCCTACACGATCAAGGGCGGCGTGGTCGACGGGCTGGGGATCACCTCGGCCGGCAAGGTCGCGCAGGTGCGCTACCAGGCCAGCCTGTACGACAGCAACGGCAAGGTGGTGGCCAGCGGCCTGACCCTGGCCGTGACGGTGACCGACCGGGGCGCGCCCGGGCGGGACGACACCGTCGGCATCACCCTGTGGAACGGCGGGGCCCTGCTCTTCTCGTCCGACTGGACGGGCAACGGCACCGCCGAGGTCAACCTGACGGCGGGCAACCTCACCGTCCACTGACCAGCGGATAGATAGCGCGGGAGGACGCCGGTCGCGGTGTCCTCCCGCGTTCCGTTTCCCGCCGAGCCACGGCGGTTCCCGGTGCCGTACCGTCGTGCCATGACCAGCCGACCCGCAGCCGGAGGCGGCCGGTGGGTCGAGGTCGACCCGGCCCGCGTCGCCCGCTGGGTCGAGGGCTTCGCCGACCGGCACGGCCCGCCCGCCACCACCGCCGAGGGGTACGCCCTGCTGCTCGCCGCCCCGGACGGGGCGACGGCCGAGCTGCACGCCCCGCCCGGCGCCCCGGCGAGCGCCGACGTACCCGGGTTCGTGGCCGCCGCCGGCGCGCCGCGGCGGCTCGGCCTGCTGCTGGTGCGTAAGGGCGGGGTGGCGGTCGGGATGGCCGACGGCGTGGACCTGGCCTTCTCCAAGGTGGACACCCGCTACGTGCAGGGACGCACCGCCGCGGGTGGCTGGTCGCAGCAGCGGTTCGCCCGGCGCCGGGACAACCAGGCGAAGGCGGTGTTGGGCGAGGCGACGGAGCTGGCCGTACGCCTGCTGCTGCCGGAGGCGGCGACGCTGGCCGCGCTGGTCTGCGGCGGCGACCGCCGGGCGGTGGACGGTGTGCTGGCCGACCGGCGGCTGGCCCCGCTCGCCGCGCTGCGCGCCGACCGGCTGCTCGATGTGCCCGAGCCCCGGCACGCGGTGCTGGTCGCCGCGGTGGCCGCCGCCCGCGCGGTGCGGATCCTGGTCCGCGATCCCGATCCTGGCCACCGAGGCGCGTGATCGACTCGATGTGCGGCAAAGTGTGGTCTCGTCATCGGATTTGACCACACTCTGCCGCACCCGGAGTCGATCAAGAGAGGGTCGACTACCGGTTGAAGGTGTTGCAGGACTTCGGGTCGCCGGTGGAGTAGCCCTGGGTGAACCATTGCATGCGCTGCTGGGAGGTGCCGTGGGTGAACTCGTTCGGGTTCACCGGCCGGCCGGCGCGCCTGGAGATCGCGTCGTCGCCGATCTTCTCGGCGGCGTCGATCGCCTGCTGGATGTCCTGTTTGGTGATGCTCTTGAAGACCTTGTTTCCCCGCTTGTCCGAGGTGCCGGTGGCGTTGCGCGCCCAGGCGCCGGCGTAGCAGTCGGCCTGTAGTTCCAGCCGCACCGAGAGCGCGTTGGTGTTGGCCGGGTCACGCTGCTGTAGGCGGCGCATCTGCGCCTCGGTGCCGAGCAGGCTCTGCACGTGGTGCCCGTACTCGTGGGCCAGCACGTACGGCTGGGCGAACTCACCCTTCGCGCCGAGCTGGTCGGCGAGGAGCCGGTAGAAGGTGAGGTCGATGTAGACCTGGTGGTCGGCCGGGCAGTAGAACGGCCCGACGCCGGAGTCGGCCGCGCCGCAGCCGGTGCGTACGGCCTGGCTGAAGAAGACGGTCTTGGCGGACCGGTACCGCTCGCCGAAGACCTCGGGCATGGCGGTACGCCAGTACGCCTGGATCGAGTTGATGTAGAGGGTGTTGCGGCAGTCGAGCTGCTGGAGCGCGTCCTGGGCCGCGCACTTCTGCTCCAGCGCGGTGTTGTCGCCCTGGTCGGAGCCGCCGCCGCTGAGGGCGTTGAGGCCGTAACCGCCGCCGGCCAGCGCGACGAGGACGGCGATGACGATGCCCACGATCCCGCCCCGGCCGCCGCCGAGCGGGATCGGGATGCCCAGTCCGCCGCCTCCGCCGGCCCCTCGCCGATCGTCCACCTCGCTGGTGTCGATCTCCGCGTTCTCGTTCAGCTCCATGTTGACCTCGATCACCGATTTGTCTGTGTGTGGTGGCTGCGATACCGGATCGGGTCCGGACGGCGTCTCCGGTACCCGATGATCTTGCCCGGTAATCGGGAGTGAGTGGTAGGCCCCGCGCGTTACACTTGCCCCGTGCTGCGCTGCGAAGGCTGAACCGCCCCGCGCCGACGGGAACTGATGACCCGCCGGCGCTTCCGCGTGCCCTGAGTCAGCCCTTCCGGACCCCGAGAGCGAGTACCTCGAATGATCACTGCCACCGGCCTGGAACTGCGCGCCGGTTCCCGGATCCTGCTGTCCGACACCACGCTGCGGGTGCAGCCGGGTGACCGGATCGGCCTGGTCGGCCGCAACGGCGCCGGCAAGACCACCACGCTCAAGGTGCTCGCCGGGGAGGGGCAGCCGTACGCCGGGCAGATCGACCGGCGCAGCGCCATCGGCTACCTGCCGCAGGACCCGCGTACCGGCGATCTTGACGTCACCGGGCGGGACCGGGTGCTCTCCGCCCGCGGCCTGGACGTGCTGATGGCCCAGATGAAGGAGCTGGAGGCCAAGCTCGCCGAGGGGGGCGACGACGAGCGCCTGGTCCGCCGCTACGGGGCGCTGGAGGACCAGTTCGCCGCCCTCGGCGGATACGCTGCCGAGGCCGAGGCGGCCCGGATCTGCGCCAACCTCGGGCTGCCCGACCGGGCCCTGGCCCAGACCATCGGCACCCTCTCCGGCGGTCAGCGCCGGCGGATCGAGCTGGCCCGGATCCTGTTCCGCGACGCCGGTGAGAACGGCGGCGGCATCCTGCTGCTCGACGAGCCGACCAACCACCTGGACGCCGACTCGATCACCTGGCTGCGCGGGTTCCTCGCCAACCACAAGGGCGGCCTGATCGTGATCTCCCACGACGCCTCGCTGCTGGAGGCGGTGGTCAACAAGGTCTGGTTCCTCGACGCCACCCGCTCCGTGGTCGACGTCTACAACCTGGGCTGGAAGGCGTACCTGGAGGCGCGGGAGACCGACGAGCGGCGTCGCCGCCGGGAGCGGGCCAACGCCGAGAAGAAGGCCGGCGCGCTGATGGCGCAGGCGGACAAGATGCGGGCCAAGGCCACCAAGACGGTCGCCGCGCAGAACATGGCCCGCCGGGCCGAGAAGCTGCTTTCCGGTCTGGAGGAGGTACGCGTCGCCGACAAGGTGGCGAAGGTGCGCTTCCCCAACCCGGCGGCGTGCGGCAAGACCCCACTCACCGCCACCGGCCTGTCCAAGTCGTACGGGTCGCTGGAGATCTTCACCGACGTCAGCGTGGCGGTGGACCGGGGCTCCCGGGTGGCGATCCTCGGCCTCAACGGCGCCGGCAAGACCACCCTGCTGCGGATGCTCGGTGGCCTGCTGGAGCCGGACACCGGCGAGGTGCGCCCCGGGCACGGCCTGCGGCTCGGCTACTACGCCCAGGAGCACGAGACCCTGGACGTGGACCGGACCATCCTGGAGCACATGCGCAGCGCCGCGCCGGAGCAGACCGACACCGACCTACGCAAGATCCTCGGCGCGTTCCTGTTCTCCGGGGAGGACGTCGACAAGCCGGCCGGGGTGCTCTCCGGTGGCGAGAAGACCCGGCTGGCCCTGGCCACGCTGGTCTGCTCGGGGGCGAACGTGTTGCTGCTGGACGAGCCGACGAACAACCTCGACCCGGTCAGCCGGGAGCAGGTGCTCGACGCGATCGCCCGCTATCCGGGGGCGATCGTGCTGGTCACCCACGACCCGGGCGCGGTGACGGCGCTCAAGCCCGACCGCGCCATCCTGCTCCCTGACGGCGACGAGGACGCCTGGAGCGACGACCTCCTCGAACTCGTCGAACTCGCCTGACCCGCCGGCCTGCCTTGATCATGAGGTTGTTGCCGGTGTCGTGGTGACAACCTCATGATTGATCCGGCGGGGGAGCGGGTGGTGGGTGGACTGGACGGCCGGTTGGGCGGGGCGGCATGATCCACCTGGTTGGTGGGGGGTGGCCGGTCAGAAGGATCACTCTATCGGGAAGCTGACATTGCATAGCGTGTCGGTTGGCGAAGAGTTGATATCTGGCGCATGATCGTTCGAGACGGTCTAATAGGTGGGACCGTATCCGAACCGCACAGTCTGGGACGTGAGGAATCAGCATGGCAGCCACCGGCACAGCCACCAGCACTGAGAAGGGTCGCCGGATCGTCGGAGCCGAGCGTCAGACGCTCGCCAAGGACCTGGTAAAGCGGTATACCTCGGGTGAGAGCATCCGTGCGCTCGCGGCCTCGACGGGCCGGTCCTACGGGTTCATTCACCGGGTGCTCACCGAGTCCGGGGTGCAGCTGCGGCAGCGCGGCGGTGCCCGGCGCCGCAAGAAGGCGTGACTATCCGGCCAGTGTCGTCCATCAGCGCCGTATTCCGGATGGTCTGGTGACCGCCGCAACGACCGGAGTGCGACTCGACTACGACGGGCCGGTCGCGACAGTGACGTTGTGCCGGCCCGACGTGCTCAACGCGCAGACCCCCGCGATGTGGCGCGCGATGAGCGATTTCTCCCGCGACCTGCCCGGTGATGTCCGGATCGTCGTGGTGCGCGGCGAGGGGCGGGCCTTCTCCGCGGGCCTCGACCTGTCCGTGGCCGGTGCCTCCGGTCCGGGCTCGTTCGCCGAGCTCGCCACCCTGCCCGAGCAGGAGTGCGCCGACCGGATCGCCGACTACCAGGGCGCCTTCACCTGGCTGCACCGCCCGGACGTGATCTCCGTGGCCGCTGTCCAGGGGCACGCGATCGGTGCCGGTTTCCAGCTCGCCCTCGCCTGTGACCTACGGGTGCTCGCCGAGGACGCCAGGCTCTCCATGGCCGAGGTGACTCTCGGCCTGGTTCCCGACCTCGCCGGGACCAAGCGTCTCGTCGAGTTGGTCGGATATTCCCGCGCGCTGGAGATCTGTGCCACCGGTCGCCGGATGGACGCCGCCGAGGCGGACCGGATCGGGCTGGCCACGCTCGTGGTGCCGAACGCGGAACTGGACGCGGCGGTGCGGGACCTGACCGCCGGCCTGCTCGCCAACAGCCGCGACGCGATCGTGGAGATCAAGGCGTTGCTCGCGGGCGCGGCCGGGCGTACCCATGCGGAGCAGCAGCGGGCCGAGCGCGAGGCGCAGACCCGGCGGCTGCGCGATCTGGCCGGGTACGGAGAATAGTTAGTAAGGACCGTTCGGGAAGATCCGGGTTACTCGCGAGGTTGTCGTAGTCGTCGGGAGAATCGACCCGACGGTCCAGGGCTGCCCGACGACCCGGAGGTTACGCTTGTCCAACCACATGGCCGGTGGCGGTATGGGCGGCTGGAGCATGCTCCGGTCGATGCGCAACCAGGACGAGGTCGCCACCCACCAGCTCAAGCGCGGCACCGCCAAGCGGATCATCGCCTTCGCCCGGCCCTACCGGCGCGACATCATCATCTTCCTGCTCACCGTGGTGATCGCCGCGGTGATCGGGGTGGCCACCCCGCTGCTCGCCGGTGACGTCATCGACGCGATCGCCAGCGGTGGGTCCGACGCCGGCTCGACAGTGGTCCGGCTGGCCCTGGTCATCGCCGTGCTGGCCGTCGCCGACGCGCTCTTCTCGCTCGCCCAGCGGTGGTATTCGGCCCGGATCGGGGAGGGCATCATCCTCGACCTGCGGACCCGGGTCTACGACCACGTCCAACGGATGCCGCTGCAGTTCTTCACCCGGACCCAGACCGGCGCCCTGGTCAGCCGGCTCAACAACGACGTGCTCGGCGCCCAGCGGGCGTTCACCTCCACCCTGTCCGGGGTGGTCAGCAACGTCATCCAGCTGGTGCTCACCGCCGGCGCGATGCTCATCCTCTCCTGGCAGATCACCGTGCTGGCGCTGGTGCTGCTGCCGATCTTCATCATCCCGGCCCGCCGGGTCGGCCGGCGGCTCGCCGAGATCACCCGCGAGTCGTACAACCTCGACGCGAAGATGAACGCGACGATGACCGAGCGGTTCGGCGTCGCCGGCGCCCTGCTGGTCAAGCTCTTCGGCTCGCCCGAGGTGGAGGCCCGCCGGTTCGCCCGCCGCGCCGAGCGGGTCCGCGACATCGGCATCCAGTCCGCCATGTACTCGCGGACCTTCTTCGTGGCGATGCTGCTGGTCGCCTCCCTCGCCCAGGCCCTGACGTACGGCCTGGGCGGGTGGCTCGCTGTCACCGGCGCGGTCAGCGCGGGCACCGTGGTCAAGCTCGCGCTGCTGCTCACCCGCCTGTACGGCCCGCTCACCGCGCTGTCCAACGTCCGGGTCGACGTGATGAGCGCGCTGGTCTCCTTCGACCGGGTCTTCGAGGTGCTCGACCTGCGTCCGGGCATCGAGGAGAAGCCCGACGCGGTGCCGGTGCCCCGGGGCAGCGGCCGGGTCGAGTTCCGCGACGTGCGGTTCCGCTACCCGAGCGCCGCCGAGGTGTCGCTGGCCTCACTGGAGGAGGTCGCCGCGCTCGACCGTACGGTGAACGAGCCGGTGCTCAAGGGCGTCTCGTTCGGTGTCGAGCCCGGGCAGATGGTGGCCCTGGTCGGCCCGTCCGGCGCCGGCAAGTCGACGCTGTCCATGCTGATCTCCCGGATCTACGACGTCAGCGACGGGCAGGTGCTGGTCGGCGGCGTCGACGTGCGGGACGCCACCCTGGCCTCGCTGCGCGACGAGATCGGCGTGGTCACCCAGGACTCCCACCTGTTCCACGAGACCATCCGGGAGAACCTGCGCTACGCCAAGCCGGACGCCACCGATGACGAGATCTGGGCCGCCCTGGCCGGCGCGCAGGTCGCCGATCTGGTCCGGTCCCTGCCCGACGGGCTGGACACCACGGTCGGCGAGCGCGGCTACCGCTTCTCCGGGGGCGAGAAGCAGCGCATCGCCATCGCCCGGCTGCTGCTCAAGGCCCCGTCGATCGTGATCCTCGACGAGGCCACCGCGCACCTGGACTCGGAGAGCGAGGCGGCCGTGCAGCGGGCACTGTCCGTGGCGCTGACCGGGCGTACCGCGCTGGTGATCGCACACCGGCTCTCCACAGTCCGGGACGCCGACCAGATCCTCGTCCTCGACCAGGGGCGGATCGTCGAGCGTGGCCGGCACGAGGAACTGGTCGCCGTCGGCGGCCTCTACGCCGAGCTGTACCGCACCCAGTTCGCGGTGGCCGACTCGCCGGCCCCGTACGCCGACCCGGACCAGCCGCAGCCGGTGGTCACCACCGTGCCCCTGGGCACGTACGTGGCGCAGGAGACGCTGCCGCCCGCCACCGCCAACTAGACGCGGCTAGATGTTGGAGCCGTCGGGCGGGACCTCGGCGGGCGGTCGTGGCGTGCCCCCCTCGCCGGCGGCGTTCGGGCAGGACAGACCGAGGGTGTAGGCCGTCATCGACAGTGACCCGTAGGCGTAGCCGTCGACGAGGATCTCGGTCCCGGAAGCGTCGTCGGCTGCGGCGAGGCCGGCGAGGTACAGCGCGGGGATGAAATGGTCAGGTGTCGGCACCGCGTGCCGGAAGTCGCGGTGGCCGACGAGCGTCGCGAAGTCGGTGGGGTTGGTCAGCATCAGGGTCTTGGCGTCCTCGTCGAAGCGCTGGGCCCAGTCGTAGCCGTCGTCGGCCAGCTTCCAGTCCATTCCCCCGAGGTTGTGCACGACGTTGCCGCTGGCCACGATGAGCACGCCGCTCCGGCGCAGTGGCGCGAGTCTGGCGCCGAGATCCAGGTGGTAGTCCAGCGACTTGTCCGCGTTGATACTGAGCTGCACCACGGGAACCGAGGCGTCGGGGAAGGCGTGCGTCAGGACCGACCAGGTGCCGTGGTCGATTCCCCAGCTGTCCACGTCGGCACCGACCCAGGTCGGGTGGACGGCGTCGCTGACCTCCGCTGCCAATTCGGGCAGGCCGGGGGCGGGGTACTGCACCTCGAACAGCGCCGGCGGAAAGCCGTAGAAGTCGTGGATGGTGCGCGGCCGGGGCATGGCCGTGACGGCGGTGGCATTGATGTACCAGTGCGCACTGATGACCAGGATCGCGCGGGGACGAGGCACCGTGGAGCCGAAGGCCCTCCACGCGGTGGTGTAGCGGTTGACCTCAAGGGCGTTCATGGGATTGCCGTGACCGATGAAGGCGGCGGGCATGAGCGTGTCCCGGCCGGGGAGGTCGTCTGCGTGCACGTCGTCGCGCCTTTCGGGGATCGCCGTGCCGGGGACGGCTCGGCGTGACTTGCTCGCCGGGTGGCATGACCGCCACTCGGGCGAGTCGACCGTCGGCGGTCCGGCCGCACCGGGGATCTGACGGTGTCGCCGCCAGACCCAAAACCGGTCACCGAGCCGGAAAGGCCCTACTAGGCCCAGATGTACTCCTCGGCGATCTCGCCATCGCGCCACTTGGCGACGGTGACCATACGGCCTCCGCCTTCGAACTCGCCCACGACGCAGGTCCAGTCCCCGGATCCAAACGCGATCGGGTGGGACGTGATCTGGGGCGGGGTGCCCCCCACTGAGTCGACGTACGCCTTCATGGCGTCGATGTGCTGCTCGATCCCGCGAGTCGGGGCTTGCCCCTTCCAGTCCACCGATACGTCGTCGGTGTGGTGGTGGGCGAACACGCCGTTCCAGTCGGCACTGTTCCAACCAACGAAATCAAGATCATCCATGCTCTTGAGGTTGGCCTTGACCCTGTCTTCTTCTTGCATGAGTCACTCCCTATCCAAGAATGGATCTTCGGCAACCCGCGCCGTGGCAGCGCCCGCAGCATCTCGTAACAGCATCGGATCCAGGCAACACCCGTGGTGGGCGCTCTGCCGACGAAGGTGTGCGCTGAGCCCGGGTTCACCCAAGGCGGTACGAGTGGGTGCCCGACCATACGATTGTCGGTCGCCGTCAGAGCGCTCCTGCACGTGTCGCTCCTAGGCAAGACGCGCATTCCGACCGCAGTTGGCGCCGGGACGACAAGCCGACGCTACACCCTCTGGGGTCCGCCTCAGCGCCGGCCGCGAAGATGTGGCCCTTGCGGTCCGGTGTCCGTAGCGGAGGCCGTGCTCGACGCCGACCGGGAGCGACAGGCCGGGCGACTAACCGCTCACCGCCGCCCGCAGCTCGGCGAAGGCGGCGCCGAGCGTTTCCGGGGTGAAGTGCGCGTTCAGGCCGCTCGGGTTGGGCAGCACCCAGAGCCGGGCACCACGGAGCGGCTCAGGCTGCGGGCCGAAGCCGGCCTTCGGCCGGGCGAAGCCGATCCGGTACGCGGTCACCCCGACCACCGCCACCCAGCGTGGCCGGTACCGCTCGACCTTGTCGGCCAGCTCCGCCGCGCCGGCCACCAGCTCCGCCGCGGCCAGTTCGTCGGCGCGGGCGGTGGCCCGGGCCACCAGGTTGGTGATACCCAGCCCGAGGGCGGGCAGCTCGTCCTGCTCGCTGGGGTGCAGTTGGCGTGAGGTGAAGCCACCCCGGTGCAGCGCGGGCCAGAACCGATTGCCCGGCCGGGCGAAGTGCCAGCCGGTCGCCGCGGACCACAGCCCGGGGTTGATCCCGACGAAGAGCACGTCCAGGCCGGGCGCGATCAGGTCTGGCAGCAGCTTGTCGGCCGCGGCGGCGAGCTGTTCCTTCGTCGGGCGGGGATAGCGCCGCGCCGGTGCCGGGCCCGCTGCGCTCACCGGCTCGCCGTCACAGGCCGCGCAGCGCGCCGCCGTCGACCGGCACGGTGACTCCGGTGATGTAGGCGGCGGCGGGGGAGAGTAGGAAGGCGGCCACCCGGCCGAACTCGGCCGGCTCGCCGACCCGGCGCAGCGGGATCGACGCCTCCGCCTCGGCCCGGGCCCGCTCCGGGTCGCCGGTGGCGGCGAAGAGCTCCCGGTTCCGGTCGGTCATGATGCGGCCGGGCAGCAGGCCGAACACCCGTACGCCACGTGGGCCGTACTCGTCGGCGATGTCCTTGGCCACCCCGGCGAGGCCGGGGCGCAGGCCGTTGGAGATGCCGAGGCCGGGCACCGGCCCGCGCGCCGAGGTGGAGAGGACCAGCCCGATCGCGCCGCCGTCGGTGAGCGCGGCGGCCAGCGTACGGGTGGCCCGGACGCTGCCCAGGAAGACCGTCTCGAAGGATTCCCGCCACTGCTCGTCGGTGACCTGGGCGGCGGTGCCCCGGGGCGGCCCGCCCACCGAGATCAGCGCCCCGTCGAGCCGGCCGAACCGCTCGCGGGCCGCGGCGACCAGCCGTTGCGGCGTGCCCGGGTCGGTCAGGTCGGCGGTCAGCCCGATCGCCCGCTCCGGCCCGCCCAGCGCCTCGACGGCGGCAGCCACCTGCCCGGGTACGCGCGCCGAGATCACCACCCGGGCGCCATCGGCGACGAGGGCTTCGGCGGTGGCGAGGCCGAGGCCACGGGAGGCGCCGGTCAGCACGTACACCCGATCGGCGAGTCCGAGATCCATGGGGCCGATCCTGCCGTACGTCGGACCTGCCTGCCACTCGCCTCGGCTTCAGCGGAGGCCGGCCTCGACGCGACCGGCCTCCCCCGGCAACCAACCCGGGTCTCCGCACGATCGCACGAGCAGCCAGCGCTCCGCAGTTCTCGCCGCCAACCGGAATCCTCAGCGGCGGGCCGGGCGGAGCAGGCGTACCCGACCGGCGAGCTGCACCGCGATGGCGCCGCCGGCCCGGCCGACGGCCGGCAGCCGGCGGGGGCGGGGCGGGGTGCGGCTGTCGTAGCGGGCGGCGGCCTCCCGGGCGGCCAGCTCCTCCGCGCCCAGTGGTGGCAGCGTGCCCCGGTCGCCCAGTTCCCGGGCCAGGTCCCAGCCGTCGCGCAGCGATCCGTTGGTCGGCCGGCTCGCCGCCCATTCGGCGAACGTGGCCGGCCAGGCCGCGCCGAGCCCGGCGGCGAGCAGCGGCCAGTGCCGGGCCACGTCTCCCGCGCGCTTGCGCAGGAGCGCCCGACGGGCCGCCTCGACCGGCGCGGGGGCGAACCCGGCCGGCAGCGGCCCACCGGCGACCAGCGCCGCGACGAGCGCCGCCTGCCGCGCGGCCAGGCCACCACCCGGGCCGGCCGGGGGAGCGGCGGACGAGTCCGGCGCGGTGGCGCGCCCGGGGCCGGTGCCGGCGGCTCCGCGACTCACGTGATCACCGGGTGTCCGGAGGCGGCGGCGAGCGCGTCCAGTTCGCCGCGCAGTTCGGCGGCGGGTGGGTAGTGGCCGTCGCGTTCCAGCAGCAGCGCCGGGGGACGGCGGCGGGCGCACAGCTCGCGGACCAGGTCGAGCACCTCGGCGGGAATCGGGTCGGTGTGCGTGTCGTGGTAGAAGCCGCCCCGCTCGGCGCCGCCGGCCACGTGCACGTAGGCGATCCGGTCCAGCGGCAGCCGGTCCAGCAACGCGCGGGCGTCGCCGCCCCGGTTGCGGGCGTTGGCGTGCACGTTGGCGATGTCGAGCAGCAGTAGCGCCCCGGTGGCGTCGAGGATCTCGGTGAGGAAGGCGGCCTCGTCCAGCTCGTCGTCGGGCCAGTCGAAGAGCGCGGCGATCGGCTCCAGCGCGAGCGGCACCGGCAGCTCCGCCTGGGCCCGCCGGACGTTCGCCACCACCGCGGCGACCGCCTCCCGGCTGCGTGGCAGCGGCAGCAGGTGACCGGCCTCCAGGCCGCCGGCCCGCACGAACGCGATGTGCTCGCTGACCAGTGGCGCGTCGACCGCGGCGGCCACCCCGGCCAGGTGGGCCAGCCGGGCCGGGTCGACGGGTTCCGCGCCGCCGAGGGAGAGCCGAACCCCGTGGGGTACGACGGTGACGCCGCGCCCGCGCAGCGCGGCGAGGCTGTCCGGGAGCGGCCCGGCCGGGGCGACCGCCTCGGCCACGACCTCGACGAAGCGCAGCCCGGGCAGGTCGGCCACGAAACCGGCGATCTCGGGCCGCCAGCCGATGCCGACCCCGTACGGGCCGGTCGGGCCGGTCGGGCCGGTCATCCGCCGCACCCGCCTCCGCCGCAGCCGCCACCCCCGCCGCACGAACTGCCGCCACCGCACGAGCTGCCCGAACTGCACGAGCTGCCGGAGCTGCCGGAGGTGCCCCCGCTCGCGGCGGCCGCCCGGCGCTGGATCTCGGCCTGTGCGGCGAAGCCGGGATCCATGGCCCAGATGGTGGCGGTGCCGAACAGGGCCACCCCCATCGCCGCGCTGGACGGACCGTACGTGGCGTAGGCCGGCGTGGCGGAGGGTTGCAGCCAGGTGTGCTCGCGGCGGAGGTCACGCAGGGCCTGGCCGGCGGCGCGGGTCCGCCAGGGCACCCGGATGAGCAGCGCGAAGGCGACGACGAGCGGGATCAGGCTGAGCAGGAGGTAGCCGGCGGGCCGGCCGTTGGACAGGCCGACGACGGCTCGGATCGCGCCGAGCGCCAGCAGGGCGGCGATCAGCATCGGCCCGCGTCGCAGGGCGGACCGCTGGTCGGGCCCGAGCGCCAGGCCACGCCGCTGGAGGTCGTCGCGGAGCTGGTCGAGGGCGCGGGTCACCCACTCGTCGCGGCGTAGCTCGCCGGAGCGTACGCCTCGGGTGGCCGCGTTGACGACGGCCTGGTCGAGCGGGGTGGCCCCGGCCGGCAGCGCTTTGGCGGTGGTGAGCCGCCGATCGGGACGTACGCCGACGACGCCGGCGTGGCGTAGCCCGCCGAGGGCGGTCCAGACGGTGAGTTGGTCGCCGCCGTTGAGGTACGCGACCTGCTGCGGCCCGAGTTGCCCGGCCCCGGAGACCGGCGTGCCGGCCAGCGCGCGGAACCGGTGCAGCACGGTGCCCACCACCAGCACGGCCGCGGCGAGGAGATACCAGCGCAGGAAGACCGGGCCGGGGATGCCCCAGGTGTCGCCCGGTGCGGCGAGAACGGTCATGGTCGGCTCCTGTCGCGAGGGGTGCCGCCATTGTGGAGCAGGGCCGCCAGCCGTGATCCGGCCGGTCGGTCGAGTTACCGGACCGAGACCGGGCGGTCAGTGCCGGCGGACCGCCTCCTCGACCAGGTCGAGCACCCGGCCCAGGTCGCCGGCCGGGCGTCCCATCGCCAGGTGCAGCACCAGCCCGTCGTACGCCAGCTCGAGGAACTGGGCCAGCACGTCGATCGACACGTCGTCGCGGAGCACTCCGGCCTCCCGCTGACGGAGCAGCCGCTCGCGGGTGGCCTCGGCGATGGCCGCCGAGCGTTCCGCCCAGCGCTTGGCGAACGCCGGGTCGGTGCGCAGCCGCCGGGACACCTCCAGTTGGCTGCCGAGCCAGCCGGTGGTGTCCGGGGAGAGGGACCGGGCGAGCAGATCCCGCATCACCTGGACCAGGCCGTTGCGGGCGACGGTCTCCACCATGGCCGCCGCGTCGTCCTCGGCGACGGCGAGGAAGAGGGAGTCCTTGTCGCGGAAGTGATGGAAGATGGCGCCGCGGGAGAGCCCGGTGGCCTCCTCCAGGCGCCGGACGGTGGCGCCCTCGTAGCCGTGCCGGGCGAAACACGCCCGTGCCGCGGAGAGGATCTCCTGCCGGCGCGCGTCGAGCTGGTCCTGGCTTACTCTGGGCACGTACCGATCGTCCCAGGCGCTTCCCGTGGATGCAAACCGTACGTACGGCTTGAGATGCGCGTTCGCATGATCAGCGTAACGGTGTGACCCGGCTACCATCGGCCCATGACCGCGCCCGCCCACCCATTGACCGTGGCCACCGTGCAGGCCGAGCCGGTTCCCGGCGACGTCGCCGGGAACGCCGCCACCGCCGCCCGCCTCGTCGGCCAGGCCGGCGCCCGGGTCGTCGTGCT
Source organism: Micromonospora eburnea (assembly GCF_900090225.1). Classification (NCBI taxonomy): domain Bacteria; kingdom Bacillati; phylum Actinomycetota; class Actinomycetes; order Micromonosporales; family Micromonosporaceae; genus Micromonospora; species Micromonospora eburnea. Next base: position 5,106,508 of record NZ_FMHY01000002.1, on the reverse strand, counting down.
GCCGGAGCTGTTCCTGCCCGCGTACCACCCGCCGACCCTCGCGGCCGACCCGGCCGGCACCGACGTGGCCGCCGACGAGCACGGCCGGGTGGACGACTCGCGCCTCGACCCGCTGCGGCGGGCCGCCCGGGACGGCGGGACCACGGTGGTGGTGGGCGCGGCCGTCCGCCACCCCGACGGGCGGCGCACCATCTCCTCACTGGTGGTCGATCCGGCCGGCGGCGTACGGGCGGCGTACGACAAGCAGCAGCTCTGGAGCGGCGAACGCGAGCTGTTCGAGCCCGGCCGGCGGGGCGCCACCCTGCTGGTCGACGACTGGCGCTTCGGCCTCGGGATCTGCTACGACGGCTGCTTCCCCGAGCACGGGCGGGCCGCCGCCGACGACGGCGCGCACGGCTACCTCTGCCCGAGCGGATACCTGGCCGGCTCGGAGCACCGGCGGGACGTCTACTACGCCGCCCGAGCCCTGGACAACACCATGTACGTCGTCTTCGCCAACGCCGTCGACGGTGCCGACCCGTGGCGCTTCAACGGCGGCGCCGCGGTGTACGACCCGGAGGGCCGGCCGCTGGTCCGGGGCGCGGACACCGGGACGGACGTGCTGGTGGCGACGCTCGACCCGGCCGCGCTCGCGGCCACCCGGGCGGCGCACACCATGCTCGCCGACCGCCTGCCCGACCAGGGCCTGCCCCGTACGGCGATCACCGCCTGACGGAATCCGAGCCCGCAACCCTGTCGGTGGCCCGCCCGGGTCCCGTAAGGTTCCCGAGTGCCGTTGCTCCTGCTCGATCTGGACAACACGCTGCTCGACCGGGATGGGCCCTTCCGTGCCTGGGGTGAACGCTTCCTGGACGACATCGGCGCGCCACCCACCGACATCGACTGGCTGCTGTCCGTCGACGCGGACGGGCTCACCGACCGGTGGGACGTCGCGGACGCCATCCGGGACCGGTACGGGCTGGGCATCCCCGCCATCGACCTGGTGGAGGAGCTGCACGACGGGGTGGTGGCGCACACCCGGCTGGATCCGTTGATCGCCTGCGCGCTGCGGATCGCCGACGACGCCGGTTGGGTGCCGGTGGTGGTCACCAACGGCGTGGTACGCCAGCAGGACGCGAAGATCCGCCGTACCGGCCTGGACCGGTACATCGCCGACTGGGTGATCTCCGAGGAGGTCGGGGTCAGCAAGCCCAACCCGAGGATCTTCGCGCTCGCCGCGCGGCGGGCCCGGATGCCCCTGCGCGGCGCCTGGGTGATCGGGGACAGCCCGGAGGCGGACATCGGCGGGGCGAGCGCGCTCGGGCTGCCCAGCGTCTGGCTGCACCGGGGCCGTCGCTGGCCGGACACCCGGTTCGCGCCGACCCGCAGCGCCGACGGGTTGATCGCCGCGGTCGCCGCGGTGCTGGCCGGTTAATTGGGTTGACCCGCGGGTGCCCAGCGACCAGCATGGGGGCCGCGCGACGGGCGCAGCCGGGCGGAGCCCGGTCGAGGAGAGGAGGTCGGTCATGGCCGTCATCGCAGGGTCGTACCGCCTGCCTCCACCAGCCTCGATCGAAGGATCAACCCACCCGTGCGCGAACACGACTTCCCGGCGCCGCAGCGCCGTGGCCGCGGCAAGAGCCGCTTCGACGACGACGAACCCTATTTCCTGAAGCGCGGCCGGCCCGCTGAGCCGGTCCTCGCCCAACCCGACGACGAGCCCGAGCCCGAGCCCGAGGACCGGTGGTCCTCCTGGGACGAGGCCGTACACGGGCCCGAACCCCATCCGGCGTGGCTGGTCACCGAGCTGGCCGCGAAGGACACCGAACTCGGCGTGCTGAAGACCGGCAAGGAGGCGGACGTCCACCTGGTCCGCCGCGCCGTGCCGGACACCGACCGGTCCTGCCTGCTGGCGGCCAAGCGTTACCGGGACGCCCAGCACCGGCTCTTCCACCGCGACGCCGGCTATCTGGAGGGGCGCCGGGTCCGCCGGTCCCGGGAGAACCGGGCGATGGCCGGCCGGACCGCGTTCGGCCGGCAGATGATCGCCGGGCAGTGGGCCGCCGCCGAGTTCGCCGCCCTCGCCCGGCTCTGGGAGATCGGCGCGGCCTCCGGGCGGATCGCCGTGCCGTACCCGGTGCAACTGCTCGGCACCGAGCTGATGCTGGAGTTCGTCGGGGACGCCGAGGCGGGGCAGGCCGCGCCCCGGCTGGCCCAGGTCCGCCCCGACGACGCCGAGCTGCGCGACCTCTGGGAGCAACTGGTCGACGCCCTGGTCGTGCTGGCCCGGGCCGGGTACGCGCACGGCGACCTGTCGCCGTACAACCTGCTGGTGCACCGGGGGCGGCTGGTCATGATCGATCTGCCGCAGGTGGTCGACGTGGTGGCCAACCCGCAGGGGCCGGAGTTCCTGGCCCGGGACGTACGGGTGGTCGGCACCTGGTTCGCCGCCCGGGGCCTGCCCGCCGGGACAGCCGACCCGGCCGAGCTGACCGAGCTGCTGCTGCGCGAGGCGGGCATCCGCTGAGCGGGTCACGTCCCGGGCGGGTCACCGCCCGCCCGGGACGCCGAGGCGGGGCGCCGGGATCACTGTAGGTAGCGCTCGACCTCCGACAGGGGACGCTCACCCTGGGCGTCCGGGTCGCCGTGCGCCTGGCGGGCCGCCCGGCGGCGGCGCAGCAGGTCCCAGCACTGGTCGAGGGACTCTTCCAACGCCCGCAGCCGCTCCCGGGCCGCGTCGTCGGTGCCGGCCTCGTGCTCCTGTGCCGCCGCGCGCAGCCGGTGTTCCTCGTCGACCAGTTCGGTGATCCGGTTCAGGATGGTCTTGTCGTCCATGTCCGAAGCTTGGCACAGGGCGGTGCCGCGCGCCCGCGTTCCTCGTCCCCGGTCCCGCTGCCTGCCGCCGGTCCCCGGCCGTCGCCCCGCTCGCCGGCGCGGTACCCGTCGACGGTCGGCGCCGGTGGCCGCACCGTCCGCGTACCGGACGGGTGGCGGGAGACCCGGACGGGGGCGGGCGTCCGTACGCCCGTACGCCTGCCGGGTCGCCGTCACCGCTGCCGGCCCGGCGGGCCCACCCCTACGGTCGGGGTTGGTGGGCGGGTGCCGCTGGAGCGGGCGGGTTGACCAGCCGCGTTGGCGGCGATGCGAAGATGCTGGTCTATCGAATGGGTGTTGCCCGGGGGATCGGCGAGAGATGCCTGCACAGCCGGCCCGCGGACAGGCTGTCCGTGTCCTCCATTGTCGACGCCGGGAAAGTTGTTGTGTGAGATCTATTCCTCTTTGGTCTTCTGATCCGCCGTCCCGGCTGGCATGCTCGGCGGCAAGCTCACGGGTCATGACGGGTTCGCGACACCCAGTAGACCCAGGGGGGAACGCAATCACGTGGACACTCCACCTGCCGCTGCCGGATCCGCCGGTCAGCTCCGCACCGTGCCGTTGCGTCAGATCCTGCCCGGCATGCTCCGCGATCCGGCCCGCGCGCTGATCGACGTCGGTAACCGGACGCAGGGCTCGCTCGTCCGGCTCAACCTCGGGTCGTTCCGGCCGTACCTGGTCACCCACCCCCGGCACGTGCAGCACATCCTGCGCGACCGGGCGGACAACTACGAGCGGGCGGGCGACGGGCTGTTCTGGCGCCCGGTCAAGCGCCTGTTCGGCGAGGGAATCCTCGGCGAGGGGCAGATCTGGTCGGCGAGCCGCCGGATGCTCCAGCCGATGTTCACCGCCAAGCGGGTGGAGACGATGATCGACGGGATGGCCGAGGCCATCCGCGACGCGGTCGACGAGCTGGACCAGCCGTCGCGCGCCGGGCGCAGCGTCGACATCGGTGCCGAGCAGGCGCGGATCGTCTGCCGCGCGATCATGCGGGTGCTCTTCGCCGACAAGATCTCCGTGCCGGACGCGATGCGGGTGGTCGACGCCCAGGACGTCATCGCCACGGCGGTGATTCCCCGGATCATCGTGCCGTTCGCCCCGCTGTCGCTGCCGATGCCGGGCGACCGACCGTTCCGCCGGGCGAAGCGCATCGTCGATGAGGTGCTGGTGCCGGTGGTCCGGGCCACCCGGGAGGTCGCCGACGAGGGCGACGACGTCATCTCCACGCTGTGGCGGGCCCGGACCGAGGACGGCCGGCAGCTCGACGAGCAGCAGGTCCGTAACGACACGGTGGCGATGTTCGCGGCGACCACCGAGACCACCATCAACGTCCTCACCTGGTTCTGGCCCCACCTGGAACAGCGGCCCGACGTCGCCGAGCGACTCTACGCCGAGATCGACAGAGTGGTGGGTGACGAACCGGTCCGCCGTGAGCACCTGCCCGAACTGACCTACACCAGGATGGTCCTGGACGAGCTGCTGCGGCTCTACCCGATCGGTTGGATCATCCCGCGTCGCGCGGTCGACGCGGACGTCATCGACGGCATACCGATCGAGGCCGGGGCGACCATGGTGGCGAGCCCGCTGATCACCCAGCGGATGGCGCAGTTCTGGGAACGGCCGGACGAGTTCGATCCCGAGCGGTTCCGGCCGGAGCGGGTCCGGGCCCGGCACCGGTACGCCCACTTCCCGTTCGGCGGGGGCCCGCACCAGTGCCTCGGGATGTACCTGTTCTATCTGGAGGCGCAGCTCATCCTCGCCACGATGCTCAGTCGCTATCGCTTCCGGTTGCACCGCCCGGGCGTGCCCGGACTGCGGTTGGCCGCTGCGCTGCGGCCGCGCCACCGGGTCGAGCTGACGCTGCTGGCCTCCTCGGCCGGGACGGCGCGGGCATGACCGGCGGAGACGGCGGACCGCTCGTCGAGGCCGCCGAGCACGGACGGATCTGCGCGCTCGCCGCCCGGGGGCAGCGGGACCTGCAACGACGGGCCGCGGCGCACCCCGACCTCTTCCCGAGCCGGCCCTTCGACGCGGCGCTGTTCAGCAGCATCGCGCTGGCCATGGCGTTCAGCGCGCCGTGGTGCACCGCCGAGGAACTGGCTCTCACCAACCGCGCGGTGCTCTGGGGCTTCGCGATCGACTGGCAGGTCGACCATCAGGCGGCGTCCCGGTCGGAGGTCGATCTCGTCGCGAAGACGTGCCTGGCGGTGGCCGGCGGCGCCCCGGCCGAAGACCCGCTGGGCCGGTTCCTCGCCGAGCTGCGGGACGACCTCGCCGCCGCGCCGGCGTACGCCGGTCTCCGTGGCCTGTGGCGGGAGGAGATCGACCGCACCCTGGCCGCGATGACCCGGGAGTGGGAGTGGCGGAACGCCGCGAGGCACGGGACCGCGGCCCTGCCCACCCTGGCCCAGTACCTCGACAACGCCGACAACCTCGCCGCCACGGTGGTCAACGTCGCGCACTGGATCCACACCGGATCCGCCGAGACCCACCGCCAACTGTCCCGGCTCGTGGCGGTCAGCGACGAGGTGCAGCGGGCCCTGCGGCTGATCAACGACCTGGGCACCTGGCAGCGCGACCGCGAGTGGGGCGACCTCAACGCGATCACGCTGGTGGGCGACGACCGTACGGAGATCGAACGGCAGGTCGCGACGCAGGTCGACCGCTGCCGGCAGCTGCTGGCCGAGCTGCGGCCCAGTTGCCCGCGGGAGGCCGACTACCTGTCCCGGCAGCTCGGCTTCACCAGTGGTTTCTACCGCCTCACCGACTTCTGGGGCGTGCGGTGAGCGTGACCACCAGCGGTCGGACGCCCACCCGCCGCGATCGGGCCGGTGCGCCGCCCGGCGCCGGGCTCCGAGTCGCCGACCGGGTCCGGGACCTGATCGCGGCGATGGCACGTGACCCGTCCGGACGGACCTCGCCGTCGGTCTACGAGACCGGCCGCCTGCTCTCCCTCGCGCCGTGGCTGGCCGGCCACGACGTACGGATCGGCTGGCTGCTCGCGCAGCAGCGGGCCGACGGCGGCTGGGGCGGCCCGGAGGGGTACGCCGTGGTGCCGAGCCTGAGCGCCGTCGAGGCCCTGCTGACGCTGCTCGGTCGCGGCGACCACGGTCCGGCGACGGCCGCCGACCTGGCCGGTGCGGCGGAGCGGGGCCTGCGTTTCGTGGCGGCGTGGCTCGGTGATCCGGCCGCGCCGGCACTGCCCGACCTGCCGGCCACCGACCTGATCGTGCCGTCGTTGGTCGAGTCGATCGACGGGCGGTTGACCGAGCCGAAGTCTCCTTCGGCCGATCTCGCCGCGTGGCGCGGCCGGCCCCGCCTGCCCCTTCCGTCCGGCCTGGACGCCGGCCGCCTGGACCGGGTACGCGGTCTGCTGGCCGACGGCGGACCGGTCCCCGAGAAGCTGACGCACGCCCTGGAGGTGGTTGGCGGGCAGGCCCGCCGGGCGGTCGGGGTGTCCCCGGTCGGCCCCGGGGCGGTCGGTGCCTCACCGGCCGCGACCGCCGCCTGGCTCGGCGGCCCCGATGAGCCCGGCGGGCGGGCCGCGGCCTACCTCCGAGCCGTCGGCCGGGGCGGTGCGGTGCCCTGCGCCAGCCCGATCGCCGTCTTCGAGCGCGCCTGGGTGCTCAGCATCCTGGCCCGGGTGGGGATGCCGATGGCGGTGCCCGCCGAGCTGGTGGCCGAGCTGCGGGCCGCCGTGGGCCCGGCCGGCGCGGCCACCGGGCCGGGGCTGCCCGCCGACGCCGACACCACCTCGGTGACGCTGTACGCCCTCGCCCGGCTCGGCCGACCGGTCGACCCGTCCAGCCTCTGGACCTACGACACCGGCGCCCACTTCTGCACCTGGCCGGGCGAGGACGGCACGTCGATCACCACCAACGCCCACGTGCTCGACGCCCTCGGCCACCACCTCGCGCGCGGCGGGCCGGCGGCCGACGCCCGCCTCGCGGCCACCGTGGACCGGGTGGCCGCCTGGCTGATCGCCCGGCAGGAGGCCGACGGGCGGTGGTGTGACCGGTGGCACGCCTCGCCCTACTACGCGACCTACTGCGCGGCGCTCGCGCTCGGTGACCACGCCCGGGACGCCGCGGGCCGGGCCGCCGTCGGGCGGGCGGTCGACTGGCTGCTCACCGCCCAGCGGTCGGACGGTTCGTGGGGGCGGTGGGCCGGCACCGCGGAGGAGACCGCGTACTCGGTGTTGACCCTGGTCGGGGCGGGTATGTCGGCCGATGCCGAGGTCGCCGCGGCCATCGCCCGGGGCCGACGCCGGCTGTCCGAACTGGACGGTACGGATGACGACGGGCCGTTGCTCTGGCACGACAAGGACCTCTATCGACCGGAGTTGATAGTACGCTCGGCGGTGTGCGCGGCGCTGTGGGGTGGTGAGGGGGCGACGGGGGTCTGACGGGGGGTCCGACGACCACCCATGATCAGGATCGCTTGAGTGAAGTTCGGGACGCTGCTAGCGTGCGCCGGGGTCGATCGGATCGCCGACGACTCGTTTTTCGGGCACGTGACCGAACACCCGGCCAGGAAGTTGTGATGGGTTCCCGCGGTACGAATATCCGTACGAAGATCGTCGCGCTGCTCATGTCGCTGTTCGCCCTGTGGGCGTTCGCGGCGTGGGTGACCGTTCGGGAAGGCTTCAACCTGCTGGGCGTCCAGACGCTCAACGCTCGGGTTTTCGAGCCGAGTGACCCGCTGCTGCTGCAGCTGCAGGAAGAACGCCGATTGTCGCTGTCATATCTCGGACAGTCCGACCCGGGCCAGCTGGAGGAGTTGGTCGCACAGCAGCGGCGCACCGACGAGACCGCGGTGGCCCTGTGGAAGTCCGCTCAGGACTGGCGTACCGAGCTGCCGGCGAGCGACCACCTCGTGCGGCGGATCGCCGAGCTCCGGCGAAAGGTCGAACAGCTCGGTGCCGTCCGGGCCGAGGTGGGGCGCAAGACGATCGACCGGACCACGACGCTCGCCGCGTACGACGAGGCGGTCGACGCCATCTTCGACGTCTTCGACGCGCTCGGCGTGCTGGACGACAACGAGATCGCCCGCGACACCACCGCCCTGATCGACCTCAACCGCGCCCGGGAACTGCTGTCGCAGCAGGACGCTCTGTTGTCGGGTGTCCTGGCGGCCAACCGGATGACGGTGGCCGAGCAGACGGCCTTCTCGCGGCTGGTCGGTGCGCAGTGGTACCTGGCCGACCGGACGGCGGATTCCCTGGCCTCCAGCGACCATGCCCGTTACCAGCAGCTGATCGACGGTGCCACCTTCCAGCAACTGCGCGCCCTGCAGGACCGGGTCCTGGCCGCCAAGGGCAGCGACGTCCGGCCGCCGGTGCCGGCATCGGCCTGGCAGACCGTCGCCAAGCAGGCGATGGAGGACCTGCGCGGGGTCATCCTGGCCGGTGGCAAGGACATCGTGTCCCGGGCGACCCCGGTCGCCGTCGGCGTCATCGTCCGGTTGGTGCTGGCGGCCGGCCTCGGCCTGCTCGCCGTCATCGCCTCCGTCGTGGTGTCGATCAGCACCGCCCGCGCGCTCGTCCGGCAGCTCGAACGGCTGCGTGAGGCGGCGTTCCGGCTGGCCAACGAGCGACTACCCGGCGTGGTGGAACGGCTCGGCCGAGGCGACGAGGTCGACGTCGCGCGGGAGGCACCCCCGCTCGAGTTCGGCGACGACGAGGTCGGGCAGGTCGGCAAGGCGTTCAACGTCGTGCAGGAGACCGCCATCCGCACCGCCGTCGAGCAGGCCGAGCTGCGCCGCAACGTCCGTGAGGTCTTCCTCAGCCTGGCCCGGCGTACCCAGGCGCTGGTCCACCGCCAGCTCACCCTGCTCGACGCGATGGAACGCCGGGAGCACGACGCCGAGGAACTGGAGGACCTGTTCCGCGTCGACCACCTGGCGACCCGGATGCGGCGCAACGCCGAGAACCTGATCGTCCTCTCCGGCTCCACTCCCGGGCGGTCCTGGCGGCGCAACGTGCCGATGGTGGACGTCATCCGCGGCGCGGTGGCCGAGGTCGAGGACTACACCCGGGTGAACGTGCTGCCGATCGGGCCGGTGTCGCTGACCGGCCGGGCCGTCGGCGACGTCATCCACCTGCTGGCCGAGCTGATCGAGAACGGCCTCTCCTTTTCGCCCCCGCACACCACCGTCGAGGTACGCGGTCAGATGGTGGCGAACGGTTTCGCCATCGAGATCGAGGACCGTGGTCTGGGCATGGGCGAGGAGGAACTGGCCGCCGCGAACCACCGGATCGTCGACCGGTCCGAGCTGAACCTGGCCAACGCCGCCCGCCTCGGCCTGTACGTGGTCAGCCGGCTCACCGAGCGGCACGGCGTGAAGGTGCAGCTCAAGGAGTCCGCGTACGGCGGGACGACGGCAGTGGTGATGATCCCGCTCGACCTGGTGACCGCGGGTGGGCCGGACGGCAGCACCTCGGGCGGTTTCCGGGTGGGCACCGGCATCGCGCCGGAGCGGGACGTGCCGGCGGGGCACGGCGGAGCGGCGGGCGGGTCGTCCGCGCCCCCCGCCGAGCGGGCGACCGGCCCGGTGGCCGTCGTCGAGACCACCACGCCGATGCCCGGGGGCGCCCTGCCGGAGCGGGCGGAGCCGCTGCCGGCGCCGGTCGACGCCGAGGCGCCCGTGCTCACCCCGTCCGGGCTGCCGGCGCGTACCCGGAAGCGGCAACCGGTGGCCGAGGAGCCGGCCGGGTCCGCGGCACCGACCACGATGGACGCACCGGCGGCGGGCCTGGACGCGGCGGGTGACCGGCCGGCGCGCACCGACGTCGGCCTGCCGGTCCGGGTACGTCAGGCGAGCCTCGCGCCGGAGCTGCGGCAGGATCCGTCCACCCCGGACGACGAGCATGACGACGAAGCGGTGCGCCCGCCGGAGCAGGTGCGCCGGATGATGAGCTCCTACCAGAGCGGCACCCGACGCGGCCGGACCGATGCCGCACGGCTGCTCGGCGGGGCGCACGGGGCCGGCGACGAGCCGGACTCCGGGAACGGGCAGGCGATCTGAGGGGGACGCCGCGGCGGCGGATCCCAGACGAGTACGGCGACACCAGCCGGGGAGAAGAGGACGACGAGTGGCCCAGAAGACGGCTTCGAGCGCGGATCTGACGTGGTTGCTGGATGACCTGGTCGGCCGGGTCAAGCAGGCGGAGCACGCCGTGGCGCTGTCCACCGACGGCCTGTTGATGGCCTCGTCGCGGGGGCTGAGCCGGGACGACGGCGAGCACCTGGCGGCGATGGCGGCGGGCATCCAGAGCCTGGCCCGGGGCGCGGGCAAGCGGTTCGGCGGTGGTCAGGTGCAGCAGACCATCATCGAGATGCAGTCCTCGTTCCTCTTCGTCACCGCGGCCGGGCGTAACGCCTGCCTGGCCGTGCTGGCCTCCGAGGACGCCGACGTCGGTCTGATCGCGTACGAGATGGCGATGCTGGTGACCCGGGTGGGCCGGTTCGTCGCATCGCCGACCCGTGAGGCATCCACCGGCGAGAACCCGGCACGATGACCGGCCAGGCGGAGTCGGCCGAGCAGGAGTGGGTGGACGACCATGCGGGTCCGGTGGTGCGCCCCTACGCGGTGACCGGCGGCCGGGCCCGTCCGGTCACCGGCACCTTCGACCTGATCTCCCTGGTCACCGCGGTTCGGGCGGACGTGGGCGCGGAGTCCGGCCTGGGCCCGGAACACGTGGCGATCGTCGGCCTCTGCCAGCGGATGCAGTCCGTGGCCGAGATCGCCGCCCATCTGGACCTGCCGGTGGGCACCGTCCGAGTCCTCCTCGGCGATCTGGTGGCCCGTCACCTGGTGCAGGTTCGTGAGCCGCGCGCAACCCCCGCCGGCCTTCCCGACGACAGCGTTTTCGAGGCGGTAATCAATGGACTACGGGCGCTCTGAGCGGCCGGCGGGAGCGGCCCCCCTGCCCACCGCGATCAAGATCCTGATCGCCGGCGGTTTCGGCGTCGGCAAGACCACGCTGGTCGGCGCGGTGAGCGAGACCCGCCCACTGCGGACGGAGGAGGTGCTGACCGAGACCGGGGTCGGCATCGACGACCTCTCCGGGGTGGAGGGCAAGAAGACCACCACCGTGGCGATGGACTTCGGCCGCATCACCATCAGCGACGACCTGGTGCTCTACCTGTTCGGCACGCCCGGCCAGGACCGCTTCTGGTTCGTCTGGGACGAGCTGTCGCTCGGTGCGCTCGGCGCGGTGGTGCTCGCCGACACCCGCCGGCTGGCCGACTGCTTCCCGTCGATCGACTACTTCGAGGAGCGCGGCACACCGTTCGTGGTGGCGGTGAACTGCTTCGAGGGCGCCAAGCGGTACCAGCTCGACGAGGTGCAGACGGCGCTCAACCTCGACCCGGGCGTACCGGTGGTGCTCTGCGACGCGCGGCAGCGGGAGTCCGCCAAGGAGGTGCTGATCACGCTGCTGGAGCACGCCATGAAGGTGCGCGAGCAGCGCCGCCGCGCCACCGACTGAGCCGGGCGGCCGGCTCGCCGGTGACGCGAGCCCTCCGGACACCGTGAACGCGAAGGACCCCTTCCCGCCGAGGCGGGAAGGGGTCCTTTCGGTGTGCGACGTCAGCCGGCGATCATGCGACGCAGCACGTACTGCAGGATGCCGCCGTGCCGGTAGTAGTCCGCCTCACCGGGGGTGTCGATGCGGACCACGGCGTCGAACTCCACGCCGGTGTCGGTGGTGACCTTCACCGTACGCGGGGTCTCGCCGTCGTTCAGGGCGGTGACACCGGCGATGGAGAAGGTCTCCGTGCCGGTGAGCCCCAGCGACTCGGCGGTCGTGTCGACCGGGAACTGCAGCGGCAGCACGCCCATGCCGATCAGGTTCGAGCGGTGGATCCGCTCGTACGACTCGGCGATGACGGCCTTGACGCCGAGCAGCATGGTGCCCTTGGCCGCCCAGTCACGGGACGAGCCGGAGCCGTACTCCTTGCCGGCCAGGATGACCAGCGGGACGCCCGCCTCCTGGTAGGCCATCGAGGCGTCGTAGATCGAGGTCTGCTCGCCGGTCAGGTGGTTGACCGTGAAGCCGCCCTCCACACCCGGTACGAGCTGGTTGCGCAGCCGGATGTTGGCGAAGGTGCCCCGGATCATCACCTCGTGGTTGCCCCGGCGCGAGCCGTACGAGTTGAACTCGTGCCGCGGCACGCCGTGCTCGGCGAGGTACCTGCCGGCGGGGGAGTCCGCCTTGATCGAGCCGGCCGGGGAGATGTGGTCGGTGGTCACCGAGTCGCCCAGCTTGGCCAGCACCCGCGCGCCGGCGATGTCCTGCACCGGCTGCGGGTCGTGCTGCATGCCCTCGAAGTACGGGGGCTTGCGGACGTAGGTGGAGTCGGCGTCCCAGGCGAAGGTGTCGCCGGTCGGGGTGGGCAGCGACTGCCAGCGCTCGTCACCGGCGAAGACGTCGGCGTACGCGGAGCTGAAGCCGGTGGCGCCGATCGCCGAGGCGATGACGTCCTGGATCTCGGCGCTGTTCGGCCAGATCTCCCGCAGGAACACCGGGTTGCCCTGGCTGTCCTCGCCGATCGGCTCGTTGGCCAGGTCGATGTCCATGGTGCCGGCGAGCGCGTACGCGACCACCAGCGGCGGGGACGCCAGGTAGTTCATCTTGACGTCGGGGTTGATCCGGCCCTCGAAGTTCCGGTTGCCGGACAGCACCGACACGACGGCGAGGTCACCCTCGTTGACCGCGGCGGAGACCTCCTCGGGCAGCGGGCCCGAGTTGCCGATGCAGGTGGTGCAGCCGTAGCCGACCAGGTTGAAGCCGAGCTTCTCCAGGTAGGGCGTCAGGCCGGACCGGTCGTAGTAGTCCATGACGACCTTGGAGCCCGGGGCCAGGGTGGTCTTCACCCACGGCTTGCGGGACAGGCCCTTCTCCACCGCGTTTCGGGCCAGCAGCGCGGCGCCGATCATGACCTGCGGGTTCGAGGTGTTGGTGCAGGAGGTGATCGCGGCGATCACCACGGCACCGTGGTCCAGGTCGTACTCGACGCCGTCGGCGCCGGTCACCCGGACCGGGTTGGTGGCCCGGCCGCCGGCGCCGACCGCCGCGGTCCCCAGGTCGCGCGGGGCGTCGGCCGGGTCGTTGACGGCGTTGGCCGGGGAGTCGCTGGCCGGGAAGGACTCGGCGCTGGCCTCGTCGGCCGGGCCCTCGGCGCCGAACGGCTTCTCCTGCTGCGGCACGCCCGGCGTGCGGCTCGGGTCACCGCCGGTCTCGTCGGCGGCCACGTAGTCCGTCAGCGCCGAACGGAAGAGCGTCTTGGCGGCGCCCAGCGGCACCCGGTCCTGCGGGCGCTTCGGGCCGGCCAGGGACGGCTCGATCGTGCTCAGGTCGAGTTCGAGACGCTCGGAGTACTCCGGCTCGCGGGCCGGGTCGTGCCAGAGGCCCTGCTCCTTGGCGTACGCCTCGACGAGCGCGACCTGCTGCGGGTCGCGGCCGGTCAGCTCCAGGTAGCGGACGGTCTCGGCGTCGATCGGGAAGATCGCGACAGTGGAGCCGTACTCCGGGGACATGTTGCCGATGGTGGCCCGGTTGGCCAGCGGCACCGCGCTCACGCCGGGACCGTAGAACTCGACGAACTTGCCGACGACGCCGTGCTTGCGCAGCATCTCGGTGATGGTGAGCACCAGGTCGGTGGCGGTGGTGCCGGCCGGCATCTCGCCGGAGAGCTTGAAGCCGACGACCCGCGGGATCAGCATGCTGACCGGCTGGCCGAGCATCGCGGCCTCGGCCTCGATGCCGCCGACGCCCCAGCCCAGCACGCCCAGGCCGTTGACCATCGTGGTGTGCGAGTCGGTGCCGACCACGGTGTCCGGGTACGCCTGGCCGTTGCGCTCCATGATCGTGCGGGCCAGGTACTCGATGTTGACCTGGTGCACGATGCCGGTGCCCGGCGGGACGACCTTGAACTCGTTGAACGCGGTCTGGCCCCAGCGCAGGAACTGGTAGCGCTCCTTGTTGCGCTCGTACTCCAGCTCGACGTTGCGCTGGAAGGCGTCCTCGCGGCCGAACAGGTCGGCGATGACGGAGTGGTCGATGACCAGCTCGGCCGGGGCGAGCGGGTTCACCCTGGTGGCGTCGCCGCCGAGCTCGCGCACCGCCTCGCGCATGGTGGCCAGGTCGACGACGCAGGGCACACCGGTGAAGTCCTGCATCAGCACCCGGGCCGGGGTGAACTGGATCTCCACGCTCGGGTCGGCGGTGGGGTCCCACGCGCCGAGCTGCTGGATGTGGTCGGCGGTGATGTTCGCGCCGTCCTCGGTCCGCAGCAGGTTCTCCAGCAGGATCTTCAAGCTGTAGGGCAGCCGGTCGTGGCCCTCCACCTTGTCGATCTTGAAAATCTCGTAGCTCGCGTCACCGACGCGTAGCTGGGTCTTCGCACCGAAGGTGTCGAGGCTCGCCACGTCGTACTCCTTCACACCAGCGACCGTGAGTAGTCCTGAGCAGTTTGTCGCACCGGTCGGGGGGCCGCCCAGGTTAGGCAACACTTACCGCCGATTCTCCCGTCTACAAAACCGTACGTCCGTCTTGCTATCTCGCGCAACCTTGTGCCAGGGTTCGGGACGAGGAGGTGCCCACCATGATCCATCACGTCCTGCTCGCCTGCCCACGCGGCTCCGAGGACCGATCCCGCTCCTTCTACCTAGACCTGCTCGGGATGACCGAGAAGCCCAAGCCACCGGCCCTCGCCGCCCGCGGTGGTTGCTGGTTCACCGGGTACGACACCGAACTGCACCTCGGGGTCGAGGACGACTTCAGGCCGGCCCGCAAGGCGCACCCGGCGCTGCTCCGCTCCGACCTCGACGCGCTCGCCACCCGGCTCGCCGCTGCCGGCTATCCCGTGATCTGGGGCGACGAGGAGATTCCGGGTATGCGTCGCTTCCACACCCACGACCCGCACGGCAACCGTCTGGAGTTCCTCGCCCCGGTAACCACCCCCTGACCGGACCCCGCATCGCCCGTTGCCGGGTAGGGTTCGAGGTCGGACCGGAAGGGGTGGGCGGTGCTCGACGTACAGCACTGGCTCTCCGCGCTTCCCCCGGGCGTGGTCTACCTGATCGTCGCCGGGGTGATCGGCGTGGAGAGCATGGGAGTTCCGCTGCCCGGCGAGATCGTCCTGGTCAGTTCCGCGCTACTCGCCGCCGGCGGCGTGGTCGAGCCGGAGTGGGTGGCCGCCGCCGCGGCGTTCGGCGCCATCGTCGGCGACTCCATCGGGTACGCCGTCGGCCGACGCGGCGGTCGTCCGCTGCTCGCCCGGCTGGGCCGGCGCTTCCCCCGGCACCTCGGCCCGGCGCAGATCGCCCGCGCCGAGGAGAGCTTCGCCCGGTACGGCGTCTGGGCGGTCTTCTTCGGCCGGTTCGTGGCGCTGCTGCGGATCCTGGCCGGGCCCCTGGCGGGCGCGCTGCACGTGCCGTACCGGCGGTTCCTGCTGGCGAACGCGGCCGGCGGCCTGGTCTGGGCCTTCGGCACCACGTACCTGCTGTTCAGCGTGGGCCGGGCGGCTGAGCACTGGCTCAAGGACCTGTCCTGGGCCGGGCTGGTCGTCGCGATTCTCGCCGGCCTCGGCAGCACCTGGTGGCTGCGCCGCCGGGCCCACCGGCTGGCCTCGGCCGAGGCGCCCGTCGAGGCCGAGCCGGTGCGGGCCGGCAGCGACCACTGAACCCGCGCCACCGAAGATCACGAAGGGCCGGCCCCGTGGTGGGGCCGGCCCTTCGTGGTTCGTGTGGTGGGTCAGGAGGTGCTGTAGCCGCGGGTGGCGATCCAGTCGGCGAGGTTGTCGACGCTCATCCGGTAGGAGGCGGTGTTCGGGTTGGCGGAGTCGGCGATGGTGACGGTCTTGCCGTTGTCGTGGTAGCCGACGACGCTGATGTAGTGGCCGCCTTCGAAGGAGTGGGTGTTGCCGTCGGTGTCGGTGGCGGTGCCGGCGATGTTGGCGACCACGGCGCGGCCGCCGTCGACGGTGCGGACGATGTCGGTGCGCAGCTTGTCGGTCTGCTTGTCGTCGGCCTTGCTGTCACGGATCTCGACCGAGTGGTAGGCGTCGGTCTTGCCGGTCTCCTTGTTCAGGACCGGGGTGATGTCGTTGATGCTGTTGGTGCCGTTCTCGGTGGTGCCCATCTCCTTGGCCATGGTGTCGACGTCGATGTTCTTGTCCTGGACGGAGAGGGCGTTACGGGCGGCGGCGGGGCCGCAGTAGTAGAAGTTGGGCTGGGCCTGGTAGCGGACGTGGAGTTCCCGCTCGGCGGCCGGCTTGGGGGCGGGCTTGTCGGCGGCGTGCGCGGCGATGGCGGGGCCGGCGATCCCACCGGTGGTGGCGGCGATACCGGCGACGGTCAGGGTGGTCTTGCGCAGGATGTCGGTACGCATGACAAAAGCCTTTCGTTGGGGTTCGCGACAGGCCCGCGACAGGGGGGTGCGGGTGTCACGCAGGGGGGGGGAAGTCTTCGGGGGTCCGGCGGCGTGGCCTGCTCGGGTGGCCCGGGTGGTGTAACGACCGGCGGTGGCGGGTCATTCCGCCGGGCCGGCGGCCCGATTTCGTCGGGCGGGGTGACCGGCGCGGGGGGTGCGGCGCGGTCAGTCATGTACAACGCCCCGACCCCCCGGATGATTCCGGCCCACGGGTGGCCCCGACCACGGGACACCCCACCCCGCGAACCACCCATCCCGCGCAGACCGGACATTCGGCGCGGGCGGGGTGCCGCAGTCCGTTGGGGGTCACGCAGGATGCGGCATGTGGTGGTCTTCCGGAGGCCGGAGACCATCACATGCCGCACATGGAGTTGATCGATGCGGAAGTCGGCAGCAGCCCGCTGCCGGAAGAGAGCCTGGGGAACTGCCGGTCGGGGGCGGTGACGGACCGGACGCCGTCCACAGGAGAGGGCCGAGACGGTGTGCCACCATGGTGCGAATGGAGATCTGGCACAACCCGTCCTGCTCGAAGTGCGCCGGCGCACGTGCGACGCTGGACGAGGCGCGGGTGCCCTACCGGCTGCGGGCGTATCTGGCGGAGCCGCCGAGCGCGGCCGAGCTGACCGACGTGCTGCGCCGGCTGGAGGCCAGGGCCTGGGACATCTGCCGCACCGGCGAACCGGCCGCGGTGGCCCTGGGCATGGCGGACTGGCCGCGCGACGACGCGGCCGAGCCGCGCTGGATCACCACGATGGTCGAGCACCCGGAGCTGATCCAGCGTCCGATCCTGCTGTTGGACGACGGCGGCGCGCTGGTCGGTCGTACCCCGGAGGCCCTGGACGAGGCGGTGCGCCGCGCGGACCGGTGAGCCGCGGGTCGGTCAGGGCTGGTCGCCGGCGCCGGGCCCGACGGCGCGGGCGTGCCGCTCGCGCAGGCGGTCGCGGATCTCCTCCGGGGTGTACGCCCGGCGGCGCCGCTCCGCCCGGGCCACGACCACCCCGGTCGCCGCGACGCCGGCGAGGCCAGCCAGCCCGAGCACCTTCCACCACCGCATCCGTCGCCGCATCGGCTTAGGGTAGTCCTTTGTGAGCATCAGCCTGGGCGAGGCCGTGGAGCTGACCCGGACCGGAGACGTGTGGGTGTTCCGCGGGCGCAGCGTGCCCGACCGCGCCATCCAGCTCACCACCAACAGCCCGGTCAACCATGTCGGCATGGCGGTGGTGCTCGACGACATGCCGCCGCTGATGTGGCACGCCGAGCTGGGCCGGTCGCTGCCGGACATGTGGACCGGCGCCCATCAGCGCGGCGTGCAGCTGCACGACCTGCGGGACGCGGTCCGCGTCTGGGCCAACCGGTACGGCCAGCGGGCCTGGCTGCGCCAGCTCGAACCGCCGGCCGACACCGCGATGGAGGAGGCGGTGCTGCGGACCGTGGCGCGCCTCGACGGCACCCCGTTCCCGTCCACCACCCAACTCGCCTGGCGCTGGGCGCGCGGTCGGGTGCCCAACCTGCGTCGTCGGCAGCCGTCCACCGTGCCGGTGCGCGATGGGGCGCTGGAGACCGCGTACTGCGCCGAGGTGGTGGCGGTGACCTATGAGGCCATGGGGCTGCTGCCGGCCGGTCGCCGGCCCAACTGGTACGACCCGGGACGGTTCTGGAGCGGCGACAATCTCGAACTCGCCGGTGGCGCCCAGCTCGGGGCGGAGATCGAGGTGCGCATCCCGGCACGCTGACCGGGTCTGCCGGGCCGAACCCGCCGGGGGGCCGGCTCGCGTACTTGTGGAGTTGCCGTCGGTCGTTACGCTCACCCGACGGCATCAACAGGGGAGGGGCCATGTCCGGCACACGTCGCGCACGCCCGTCACCCGGCGCCGCCATCACCTCCTCGCCCTGGATCGTCGTCTCGATCGGCGTGATCGTCATGGTGGTGCTGCTGGTCGTAGCGCTCGGCTCGGCACGGGCCCGGCGGACGTACACCGACGGCGCGCCGCCGGAGCCGGCGATGTCGCTGCCGGAGTTGCCGGTGGCGGCCACGTCGGCGCCGCCCAGCTCGGGCACCACGCCGGTGCCGCCCGTGCCGTTGCCCGAGTCGACCGTCGTGCTGCCGACCCGGTCCACGCCGAGCCGGTCGGCAGGTGCCACCACGGGCAGTCGACCGGCCTCCTCCTCGGCCCCGCCGCCGGCGGTGCTGGTGGCCCCGTCCGCACCGTCGCCAGTCACCGGCCGGTACCGGGAGGTGGAAGCCTTCCACGGTGGCTTCATCGGTGAGGTGTTGCTGGTGAACCGCGGTGACCGGCCCAGTGGCTGGACGGTGACGCTGAACTTCGAGCGGGGACGCGTCACGTCGTCCTGGGTGGAGAGCGCGGAGCAGGGCACCGCGAGTTTCGCCGACGGGGTCTTCACGTACCGCAGTGGGGTGGACCTGGCGCCGGGGGCGTCGGTGGCGCTGCGGTTCCATGTCGAGAGGTCCGGCAACAGCGGGCCGACGAGCTGCCTGGTCGGGGCCACGGAGTGTGCTGGCCGCTGAGGTCCGCGTCGCGGCAGGCCGGGGGGCCCAGCGCATCAGTTTGCAAGCAAGCTGCTCTGTTGCGACTCGGTTTGCAAACTATTGCAGAATGTTTCGGCAAGGGCTAGCGTGCGGGCGAATCAGCGACCAGAGAAAGGCCGTCGATGAAACCCCCGCCGATATCTGCCAAGGCCCTGCTCGCCCTGATCTCCTCCGTCGTGCTCACCCTCGTCGCCGTACCCCAGGTGGCCGCCCGCGCCGACGGCGGCGTCGTGACCTCGGACGCCCTCGCGGCCGCCGGCGCGCCCCAGTGGAGCAAGGAGCCGTCCGCCGAGGCGCTGCTCAAGGCCGGCACCAACGCCGCCCGGGCCGAGCAGTTCTACTTCGTCCTGCCGGACCGCTTCGCCAACGGCGACCGGCGCAACGACACCGGCGGCCTGACCGGTGATCGGCTCACCACCGGCCTGGACCCGACGGACAAGGGCTTCTACCACGGCGGAGACCTCAAGGGTCTCATCGACAAGCTGGACTACATCCAGGGCCTGGGCACCACGGCGATCTGGATGGCCCCGATCTTCAAGAACCGCCCCGTGCAGGGCAGCGGCGCGGACGTCTCCGCCGGATACCACGGCTACTGGATCACCGACTTCACCCAGGTCGACCCGCACTTCGGGACGAACGAGGAGCTGAAGCGGCTGGTCAGCCTCGCCCACCAGCGGGGCATCAAGGTCTATCTCGACATCATCGTCAACCACACGGCGGACGTCATCCGGTACGCCGAGGACCGGTACGGCTACGTCGACAAGAAGACCGCGCCGTACCGGGACGCGCAGGGCCGGCCCTTCGAGGACCGCAACTACGCGGACGGCACGCGGGACTTCCCGCCGGTCAACGAGAGGTCGTTCCCGTACACCCCGACCTTCGCCAGCGCGGCCGACGCGAAGGTCAAGGTCCCGGCCTGGCTGAACGACCCGACCATGTACCACAACCGGGGCGACTCCACCTTCGCCGGCGAGAACAGCGAGTACGGCGACTTCTTCGGCCTCGACGACCTGTGGACCGAGCGGCCCGAGGTGGTGCGCGGGATGACCGACATCTACGCGCAGTGGATCACGCGGGCCGGAGTCGACGGGTTCCGCCTCGACACCGTCAAGCACACCAACCTCGACTTCTGGCCGCAGTTCGTCCGGGGCGTCAACGCCGCCGCGCAGCGGGCCGGCAAGCCGGACTTCTTCATGTTCGGCGAGGTCTACAGCGCCGACCAGGAGATCGAGTCGACGTACGTGCGGCAGGGCGGCCTGCCCGCCACGCTGGACTTCTCTTTCCAGGAGGCCGCGCGGGGCTACACCACCGCCGGCGGTTCGGCCAAGGCGCTCGCCGACGTGTACGCCCGGGATGACCTCTACGCCGCCCGGGACACCGACGCTAACCGGCTGCCCACCTTCCTCGGCAATCACGACATGGGCCGGATCGGTTCGTTCATCGCCGCCGCCGGTGGGGACGACGCCACCCAGTTGCGCCGCGACCAGCTCGCCCACCAGCTGATGTTCCTCACCCGTGGCCAGCCCGTCGTGTACTCCGGCGACGAGCAGGGCTTCACCGGCCCGGGCGGGGACAAGGACGCCCGGCAGGACATGTTCGCCAGCCGCACGCCCGACTATCTCGACGACGACCTGATCGGCACCACCCGTACCCACGCCAGCGACCAGTACGACACCACCCACCCGCTCTACCGGACCATCGCGGAGCTGGGCCGGCTGCGGCAGGCCCACCCGGCGCTGCGCGACGGCATCCAGGTCACCCGGTACGCGGCCGACGGCCCCGGCGTATTCGCCTTCTCCCGGATCCGGCCCGCCGACCGCGTCGAGTACGTGGCCGCGGTGAACAACGCCGGCACCGCGCAGACTGTCACCGTGGACACCTGGTCGGCCGGTGCCACCTTCACCGGCGTCTACGGCGGTGCCGGCACCTCGACGGCCGGCGCCGATGGCAGGCTGAGCGTGACGGTGCCGGCGATGTCGGCCGTGGTGCTCCGGGCCGACCGGGCGATCCCGCAGGCCGGCGCCGCCCCGAAGGTCACCCTCACCGAGCCCGGCGACACCCCGGTCGCCACCCGGGCCGCCGTCACCGCGCAGGCCACCGGTGACCCCCTCGCGACCGTCACCTTCGCCGCCCGGGTGCCCGGCGGAAAGTGGACGCTGCTGGGCAGCGCGCACCGGGCCCCGTACACCGTCCACCACGACCTGACCGGTCTGGCCGGCGGGACGAGGGTCGAGTACAAGGCCGTCGTCCGCGACGGGAAGGGCCGCGTCGCCAGCACCCGGGCCACCGGCGTGGTCGGTACGCCGGCGCAGAGCGCGTCGCGGGACTGGGCGATCGTGCACTACCAGCGCCCGGCCGGCGGGTACGCCGACTGGGGCCTCTACACCTGGGGTGACATCGACCCGGCGTACCAGACCGACTGGCCCAAGGGGCAGCCGTTCGCCGGCGAGGACTCGTTCGGCCGGTTCGCCTGGGTCAAGCTGAATCCGGGGGCCAGGTCGGTCGGTTTCCTCGTGGTCGACGGGAACGGCACCAAGGACGTGGAGAACGACCGCACGATCGACGTGACGCAGACCGGCGAGGTCTGGGTCAAGCAGGGCGACCCGACGGTGTACCCGACCCGGCAGGCCGCCACCGGCGAGCCCGACCCGCCGGCCGACCCGAACACGGCGGTCCTGCACTGGCGCAAGGCGGACGGCGGCTACGACGGCTGGGGCCTGCACCTGTGGGACGGCGCGGCCAACCCGACCGACTGGGGCAGCCCGCTCAAGCCGGAGAAGGTCGACGCCTTCGGCGCGGTGTTCCGGGTGCCGCTGGCCGCCGGGGCCACCGGGCTGAGCTACATCGTGCACCGCGGCGACGAGAAGGACCACCCGGAGGACCAGCGGCTCGACTTCGCCACCGCCGGGCGCGAGGTCTGGCTGCTGGCCGGGGTCAACGGCCGGCTGCTGCCGTCGACCTCCTCCGGGGTCGCCAGGGACCTCGACATCACGAAGCAGAAAGCGCAGTGGCTCGACCGGTCCACGGTGGCCTGGCGGACCGGGCCGACCGACGGCAGGCGGTACGCCCTGGTCGCCGCCCCTACCGGCGGGCTGAGCATCACCGACGGCGAGCTGACCGGGTCGTACACCACGCTGCCGCTGCGGGCCGAGCGCAACGGGCTCACCGAGGCGCAGCGGGCGGGCTGGCCGCACCTGTGGGACTACCACGCGTTCACCCTCGACCGGGCCGACCTGACCCGGGTGCCGGCGGCGCTGCGCGGGCAGCTCGTGGTGACCGAGCGGGACGCGCAGGGGCACCTGCTCGGCGCGACGGGGGTGCAGATCCCGGGCGTGCTCGACGACGTCTACCGGGCCGCCACCACCGCGAAGCTCGGGCCGGCGTTCGCCGGCAAGGTGCCCACCCTGGCCGTCTGGGCGCCGACCGCCCGCACCGTGTCGCTCCAGCTCTTCGACTCACCGGCGGCGCGGCCGCAGTCCGTGTCGATGAGCCGGGACGACCGCACCGGCGTCTGGTCGGTGCGCGGCACGAAGGCGTGGACCGGGAAGTACTACCGCTACCAGGTCGAGGCCTGGCAGCCGGCGGCCCAGAAGATGATCACCGCGTCGGTGACCGACCCGTACTCGGTGGCCCTCGCGCCGGACTCGACGCACAGCCAGATCGTCGACCTGGACGATCCGGCGCTGGCCCCGGCCGGCTGGGCCAAGCTACGCAAGCCGGCGGCGGTGCCCTCGTCGCAGGCGCAGATCCAGGAGTTGTCCGTCCGGGACTTCTCCATCGCCGACGCCACCGTGCCCGCCGAGCGGCGGGGCACCTACCTCGCCTTCACCGACCCGGACACGGCGGGCATGAAGCACCTCGCGGCGCTCGGCGAGGCGGGGGTCAACTACCTGCACCTGCTGCCGGCGTTCGACTTCGCCACGATCCCCGAGAAGCGGGCCGACCAGCGGCAGCCCGCCTGCGACCTGGCCGCGCTGCCGCCGGACTCCGAGGAGCAGCAGAAGTGCGTCGCGGCGGTGGCCGACACCGACGGCTACAACTGGGGGTACGACCCGCTGCACTACACCGTGCCGGAGGGCGGCTACGCCGTCGACCCGGCGGGAGCGCGACGGACCACCGAGTTCCGGCAGATGGTCGCCGGGATCAACCAGGCCGGCCTGCGGGTGGTGATGGACGTCGTCTACAACCACACCTCGGCCGCGGGCACCGACCCGAAGTCGGTGCTCGACCAGGTGGTGCCGGGCTACTACCACCGGCTGCTGGACGACGGTACGGTCGCCAACTCGACCTGCTGCGCCAACACCGCGCCCGAGCACGCCATGATGGGCAAGCTGGTGGTGGACTCCCTGGTCACCTGGGCCCGGCAGTACAAGGTGGACGGCTTCCGGTTCGACCTGATGGGCCACCACCCGAAGGCGAACATCCTGGCCGTACGCGCCGCGCTGGACCAGCTCACCGTCGCGAAGGACGGCGTGGACGGGAAGAAGATCCTGCTCTACGGCGAGGGCTGGGACTTCGGCGAGGTCGCGGGCGACGCCCGGTTCGTGCAGGCCACCCAGGCCAACATGGCGGGCACCGGGATCGGCACCTTCAACGACCGGCTCCGCGACGCGGTACGCGGCGGTGGACCGTTCGACGACAACCCGCGGGTCCAGGGCTTCGCGTCCGGCCTGTGGAGCGACCCGAACGGTGACGACGTCAACGGGTCGGCGGCGGAGCAGAAGGCCCGGCTGCTGCACCAGCAGGACCTGATCAAGGTGGGTCTCGCCGGCAACCTCCGCGACTACCGGTTCACCGACTCGTCCGGCCGGCAGGTCACCGGCGCCCAGGTCGACTACAACGGCTCGCCGGCCGGTTACACCGCCGCGCCCGGCGAGGCGGTCACCTACGTCGACGCGCACGACAACGAGATCCTGTACGACGCGCTGGCGTACAAGCTGCCGCAGGGGACCTCGGCGACGGACCGGGCCCGGATGCAGGTGCTGGCCCTCGGCACGGTGGTGATGGGGCAGGGGGCCGGTTTCGTGACGGCCGGCTCGGAGCGGCTGCGGTCGAAGTCGTTGGACCGTAACTCGTACAACTCGGGGGACTGGTTCAACCAGATCCGGTGGGACTGTGCCCAGGGCAACGGGTTCGGCGCGGGACTGCCGCCGGCGGCGGACAACCAGAGCAAGTGGTCGTACGCCCGGCCGCTGCTGGCCGACCCGAAGCTGGTGCCCGACTGTGCGGCGATCAACCTGGCCGACGCCCGGTACGCGGAGCTGCTGACGATCCGGCGGTCCTCACCGGTCTTCGGGCTGGCCACCGCCGGCCAGGTGCAGCAGCGGGTCGCCTTCCCGCTCTCCGGTGCCCAGGAGACTCCGGGCGTGGTCACCATGACGTTGGACGCCCGCGGCCTGGGTGGATCGTGGAAGTCGGTCACGGTGGTCTTCAACGCCACGCCGGAGGCGGCGACGCAGACGGTGGCCGGCCTGCGTGGGGCGGACGTGGCGCTGCACCCGGTGCTGCGGGCCTCCGCCGACCCGGTGCTGCGGACGTCCTCGTTCGACCGGGCCACCGGCACGTTCACCGTGCCGGCGCGCAGCGTGGCGGTCTTCGTCCAGAGCTGACCCGACGACGCTCCGGCCCCCTGCCGACTTTCTGGCAGGGGGCCGGATTTCTGCGTGGATCCGTACCACTGACCGGAGGTCAGTTGAAGCAGTCTTTGACGGTGCCGGCGCAGTTGGTGGGGTCGTTGTCGGTGACGGTGGTCTTTTCGTCGAGCCGGACGTCGTCCTTGTCGCCGTTGTTGAAGATGCCGCCGGCGACTCGGTGGGTCTTGGATGAGTCGGTGGCGGTGTTCTTGGTGACGCGGCTCTTGGTCAGGGTGGTCTTGCCGCCCTCGTTGTTGAAGATGCCGCCGCCGTTCTGGGCGGTGTTGTTCTTGATTTCGGTGTCTCGGATGGTGAGGACGGCCTTCTCCTCCTCATCCTTCTTCTCCCTGTTGTCCTTGTCGTCGGACTCCAGGTAGCCTTCCTTGATCTTGACGTCGGGGTCGCCGTTGAAGATGCCGCCGCCGAAGCGTCCGGCGCTGTTGTCGACGATGGTGCTGTCGGCGATGGTGGCGGTGGCTTCCCGCTTGTTCTCTTCCTTCTGGTCCTTCTGGTCGCCGTAGAGGGCTTCCTTCTTCTTCTCGCCGCCGGTGTTGTAGACGCCGCCGCCGTCGCGGTCGGCGTGGTTGTTGGCGATGATGACCTTCTTGAGGTCGAGGTCGGTGTTGCGGGCGTAGATGCCGCCGCCGTTCTCGCAGGCGGTGTTGTTCTTGATGGAGGTCAGGAAGATCCGGACGAAGCCGCCGGAGCTGAACAGGCCGCCGCCGTTCTCGCCGGCGCGGTTGTTCTCGATCTCGGTCTTGCCGACTTCCTTGCCTTCGAGGCGGCCGAGGATCTCCACGGTGCCGGCCTCGTCGCGGCCCTTGACCCAGACTTCCTTGCCCTTGTCCTTGTCCTTCTCGTTGCCCTCGCCGTTGGCGATGCCGCCGCCGTTCTTGCCGGCGGTGTTGTTCTTGATGCGGGATTCCTTGATCCGCAGGACGCCGACGTTGAAGATGCCGCCGCCGTTGCGCTGGGCGTGGTTGTTCTCGACGTTGCTGAGTTCGAGGTCGACACGGCCGAAGTTGGCGATGGCGCCGCCGTTGCCTTCGGCGTTGTTGCGGGTCAGGTCGACCTTCTTCAGGTGGGCGCTGCCGCCGCGTTCGACCAGGAGGGCACCGCCGTCGGCCTCGCCTTCCTTCTTCTCCTTCGACGGGCCCGAGGGCCCGGACGGCGGCCCGGACGGCGGGCCCGACTGCGGCCCGGACGGCGGGCCGGACGGTGCCTGGCCGTACTTGAACTCGGCGGCGTTGCCGTCCTTGAGGGTGAGGTCGGTCAGGGTCAGGTCACCGCCGTCAGCGACCCGGAAGAGCCGGAAGGCATCCTCGGAGTCCCGCTTGATCGTGGCGTCGTTGCCCTTGATCGTGATCTCCTGCCGGATCGTCGGCAGAGCGGTGCCGGACTTCTTGTCGGCGAAGTCCAGCTCGTAGACGCAGTGCGGGGACAGCTTCAACGTGCCACCGTGGTCCCGGTTGGCCAGGTCGATGGCCTCGATCAGCTTGTCGTCGTTACAGGGAACCTCCCGCACCCGCCCGTGCTCGTCCCGCTCCTCGCGCTTGTTCCCCTCCTCACCACGCCTGTCCCGGTCCTTGCCGTCCCGACCCTCCTCATCCCGCCGGTCCTTCTCGTCGCCCTTGACACCGTCGTCGCTGAGCTGCTGGGTGGTCGACCACTTCACGTCGGTGAGCCGGTGGGGACCCACGGCGCCGGTGGTCGCGTACGCCACTCCCGCGAGGCTGACCGCTCCCGTCAGGCCCACGACGCCGGTGGCGAGCCAGACCCGGCGACGACGGATCGGGGAGATCGTCTGGCGGCTGGCGTCATCGTTATTGCGAAGGTAGTTGGACATCGGAGTTCTCTGCCCTCTCCTTGTACCCGACAAGGTCGCTTCGCCACGGCGAGGCGGCCTCCGCTACAAATCGGTTGTAGCTGCTGAAGACCACCGTATGAGAATCTTCTTCACTCAGCGGGCGTATGCGAAAAAAACCCGCATTGGGTGCGGGGTGGTGCGAGCGGCGGCATGGCGGACCGCGATGCAGGAGCGTGCCGAGGGCGGCGAAGAACGTGGCGGAGGGCGGAAAGCGGGCAGCAGGTCCCGACCGTGCCGCACGGCGGTGACCCGCCGAAACCCACCCGCGCACGACGTGGAGGGAAGAGGAGTCCCTTTCCGCCGCCGGGCGGCGGAAAGGGACTCCGCGGTTATGTGGTGGTTCAGTTGAAGCAGTCTTTGACGGTGCCGGCGCAGTTGGTGGGGTCGTTGTCGGTGACGGTGGTCTTTTCGTCGAGCCGGACGTCGTCCTTGTCGCCGTTGTTGAAGATGCCGCCGGCGACTCGGTGGGTCTTGGATGAGTCGGTGGCGGTGTTCTTGGTGACGCGGCTCTTGGTCAGGGTGGTCTTGCCGCCCTCGTTGTTGAAGATGCCGCCGCCGTTCTGGGCGGTGTTGTTCTTGATTTCGGTGTCTCGGATGGTGAGGACGGCCTTCTCCTCCTCATCCTTCTTCTCCCTGTTGTCCTTGTCGTCGGACTCCAGGTAGCCTTCCTTGATCTTGACGTCGGGGTCGCCGTTGAAGATGCCGCCGCCGAAGCGTCCGGCGCTGTTGTCGACGATGGTGCTGTCGGCGATGGTGGCGGTGGCTTCCCGCTTGTTCTCTTCCTTCTGGTCCTTCTGGTCGCCGTAGAGGGCTTCCTTCTTCTTCTCGCCGCCGGTGTTGTAGACGCCGCCGCCGTCGCGGTCGGCGTGGTTGTTGGCGATGATGACCTTCTTGAGGTCGAGGTCGGTGTTGCGGGCGTAGATGCCGCCGCCGTTCTCGCAGGCGGTGTTGTTCTTGATGGAGGTCAGGAAGATCCGGACGAAGCCGCCGGAGCTGAACAGGCCGCCGCCGTTCTCGCCGGCGCGGTTGTTCTCGATCTCGGTCTTGCCGACTTCCTTGCCTTCGAGGCGGCCGAGGATCTCCACGGTGCCGGCCTCGTCGCGGCCCTTGACCCAGACTTCCTTGCCCTTGTCCTTGTCCTTCTCGTTGCCCTCGCCGTTGGCGATGCCGCCGCCGTTCTTGCCGGCGGTGTTGTTCTTGATGCGGGATTCCTTGATCCGCAGGACGCCGACGTTGAAGATGCCGCCGCCGTTGCGCTGGGCGTGGTTGTTCTCGACGTTGCTGAGTTCGAGGTCGACACGGCCGAAGTTGGCGATGGCGCCGCCGTTGCCTTCGGCGTTGTTGCGGGTCAGGTCGACCTTCTTCAGGTGGGCGCTGCCGCCGCGTTCGACCAGGAGGGCACCGCCGTCGGCCTCGCCTTCCTTCTTCTCCTTCGACGGGCCCGAGGGCCCGGACGGCGGCCCGGACGGCGGGCCCGACTGCGGCCCGGACGGCGGGCCGGACGGTGCCTGGCCGTACTTGAACTCGGCGGCGTTGCCGTCCTTGAGGGTGAGGTCGGTCAGGGTCAGGTCACCGCCGTCAGCGACCCGGAAGAGCCGGAAGGCATCCTCGGAGTCCCGCTTGATCGTGGCGTCGTTGCCCTTGATCGTGATCTCCTGCCGGATCGTCGGCAGAGCGGTGCCGGACTTCTTGTCGGCGAAGTCCAGCTCGTAGACGCAGTGCGGGGACAGCTTCAACGTGCCACCGTGGTCCCGGTTGGCCAGGTCGATGGCCTCGATCAGCTTGTCGTCGTTACAGGGAACCTCCCGCACCCGCCCGTGCTCGTCCCGCTCCTCGCGCTTGTTCCCCTCCTCACCACGCCTGTCCCGGTCCTTGCCGTCCCGACCCTCCTCATCCCGCCGGTTCTCCTCGGCGTTCCGGCCGTCGCCGTCCTTGCCCGTGTCGCTCGCGTTCTGAGGTGCGGCCGCGTGGTTCTCCGCGACGCGCTGCGGGTCGCCGGACTTGTCGTCACGAGCGGCGAGGCCACCGAGCGCCGCCAGACCGACGACGCCGGTCAGCCCGGCCACGCCGGTGGCGACCCAGAGCGCCCGCCGCCTGCTCGTCGGCGGGGTCATCGGGGCCCCGCCGTCGGAAGTGGTTACGTCGTTGGACATCAGAGCCTTCCGCCCTTTCGGTTACACAAAGGGGTCGCACCGCCCCTGGCAGAGCGACCAGCTACAAACCGGTTGTAGCCTCTGATCCACACCGTATGAGAAGGATCCTCACGAGGCGGACGTATCCGAAAAAACCCCGCATTTGCCTCACATCAGGCGGGTCGCGCCCTTCCGAACGCGCCGGTGACGAGGGGGCCGAGCGGCACAAACGGCGGCGGGCCCCACCACCGGCGGCACAACGACGGAAACGTCGCAGGCTGCCGGGCGGTGGGGCCCGCCGGGGCGTACGGGTCGGAATCAGCCAGGCAGGCGCGGACCCGCCTCGCGCTGCTCGGCCAGCCACGTCTCCACCTCGTCGGAGCGGCGCGGCAGGCCGGCCGAGAGGTTCACCGCGCCGTCGGCGGTGACCAGGATGTCGTCCTCGATCCGGACGCCGATGCCGCGCAACTCCTCCGGGACCAGCTCGTCCTCCGGCTGGAAGTACAGCCCCGGCTCGACGGTGAGCACGTAGCCCTCACCGAGCGGCCCGTCCCGGTAGGTCTCCTTACGGGCGTTGGCGCAGTCGTGCACGTCGATGCCGAGCATGTGGCTGGTGCCGTGCAGCGTCCAGCGGCGGTAGACGGTCGAGGAGGGGTCCATCGCCTCGTCGACGCTGACCGGCAGCAGGTCGAGGTCCTTCAGCGCCTGGGCGAGGACCCGCATGGCGGTCAGGTGCACCTCCCGGAACGCCACGCCCGGCTTGATCACGTCGATGCCGGCCTGCTGGGCGGCGTACACGGCGTCGTACACCTGGCGCTGCAGCGGGGTGAAGCGTCCGTTGACCGGCAGCACCCGGGTGACGTCCGCGGTGTAGAGGTTGCGGTTCTCCACCCCCATGTCCATCAGCAGCAGCTCACCCGGGCGGGTGGCGCCGTGGTTGTGCACCCAGTGCAGGATCGTGGCGTGCTCGCCCGCGCCGACGATCGAGCCGTAGCCGACGTCGTTGCCGTCGTGCCGGGCGCGCAGCGCGAAGATCCCCTCCAGCAGGCGCTCCGAGACGCCGCGGTCGGCCGGCAGGGCCCGGGCCACGTCCTCGAAACCGCGGACGGTGGCGTCGCACGCCTCCTGGAGCTGCGCGATCTCCCACTCGTCCTTGACCAGCTTCAGCTCCGAGATGGCGATCGCCAGCTCCCGGTCCCGGCCCGGCTGCCCGTCGAGGCGGGCGCCGTCGTGCGGCCGCACCGCCGCGTCCACCCGCGCGTCGAAGCCGCGCAACACCCTCGTCCGCCCCGGCGCCAGATCGGCCAGGGCCGCGTCCAGCTCGGTCAGGTCGGCGGTGGGCAGACCCAGCTCGGTCGACTTCTCGCGCAGCGTGGGCCGCCGGCCCACCCACAGCTCGCCGTTGCGGCTGCGGAAGAACTCGTCGTTCTCCCGCGACGACCGGGGCCGCATGTAGAGCACGGCGTCGCCGTTGGGGTGCAGCACCAGCACGCTGTCCGGTTCGAGGTCGCCGGTCAGGTACGCGAAGTCGCTGCCCGCCCGGAACGGGTGGTCGGTGTCGTTGGCGCGTACCTTCTCGTTGCCGGTCGGGATGACCAGCGTCTCCCCGGGGAAGGCCGCGGCGAGCGCGGCGCGTCGCTTGGCGTGGTTGGGCACCTCCGGGCGGGGGCCCACCGGCAACTCAGTGTCCTGCCAGCCCTGCCGCATGAACGTCAGGAACGCCTCCGGAAAGTCCGGGTCGTGCGATTCGGTGCCGTCCGCCGGCTTGCCCTGCTGCGTCCGCTCCTCGGCCATGATCCGCCCTCCCTGAGCCTCGTCGCTGGTCCAGACGGTACCGCGCGCACGGGAGCGGGGAGAGCCTGCGGTGCCGCGACGGCCGCTCCGGCCGCGTGGAAAGATGGCCATCATGTGCGGACTCCTGGCCTTTTTCAGCGCGCGCGGTGACGCCGCCGCCCACCGCGACCACATCGCAAGCGCACTGGAGTGCCTGCACCACCGCGGCCCGGACGAGACCGGGGTCGAGGTGGTCGGCGACGCCACCGGGCAGTACGCGGACGGCGTGTTCGCGCACAAGCGGCTGGCGATCATCGACGTGGCGCTCAGCCACGAGCCGCTGCCGTACGCGAACGGCCGCTACCTGCTCACCTTCAACGGCGAGATCTACAACTACATCGAGCTGCGGGACGAGCTGATCCGGGACTTCGGCGCCCAGTTCGCCACGAACGGGGACGGCGAGGTGATCGTCGCCGGCTACCACTACTGGGGTGAGCAGGTGCTCACCAGGCTGCGCGGCATGTTCGCCTTCGTGATCTGGGACCGGCAGGAGCGGCGGGCCTTCGGCGCCCGCGACTACTTCGGCATCAAGCCGTTGCACTATCTGGAGACGTCGGACGGACTCTACCTCGCCTCGGAGAAGAAGGCGCTGCTGCCGTTCGCGCAGTCGGCGTACCAGGGCGACGCCGGGATCGACACGGCCAACCTGAGCCACTACCTGACCCTGCAGTACGTCCCGGAGCCGGGCACCCTGCACAGGGGGATCAGCCGGATCGGGTCGGGGGAGTACCTGACCTGGAGCCCGGGCGGCCGGATCGAGGTGCGCCGGTGGTACCGCCCGGTGTTCCGGCCGGCGCCGGTGGCCGACGAGCAGCGGCTCTACCACGACATCCGGGAGACGCTGCGGGAGAGCGTCCGGATGCACATGCGCTCGGACGTTCCGGTCGGCTCGTTTCTCTCCAGCGGCATCGACTCCACCGCGGTCGTCGCGCTGGCCCGGGAGTTCAATCCGAACATTCTGACCTTCACCGTCGGGTACGACGTGCCCGGCTACTCCGAGATCGACGTCGCCCAGGACTCGGCCCGGCACCTCGACGTGACCACCATCCCGACGAAGATCGGGCCGCAGGACATGATGGAGGCGCTGCCGAAGATCGTCTGGCACCTGGACGATCCGGTCGCCGACCCGGCCCTGGTCCCGCTCTACTTCGTCGCGAAGAAGGCCGCCGAGCACGTCACCGTGGTGCTCTCCGGCGAGGGCGCGGACGAGTTCTTCGGCGGCTACACGATCTACCGGGAGCCGCTGTCGCTCAGCACCGTCAACGGCCTGCCGGGCGGCGTGCAGAAGGGCCTGCGGGCGGTGTCGAAGGCCATCCCGCAGGGGGTCAAGGGCAAGAGCTTCCTGGAACGCGGCACCACCCCGATCGAGCAGCGCTACTACGGCAACGCTCGGATGTTCACCGAGGAGGAGAAGCAGCACCTGCTGCGCCGCTACGACCCCTCGGTCCGCTACACCGACGTCACCGCGCCGATCTACGCCGAGTGCACCGAACTGGACGACGTCACCAAGATGCAGTACGTCGACCTCTACACCTGGCTGCGTGGCGACATCCTGGTCAAGGCCGACCGGATCTCGATGGCGCACTCGCTGGAGGTGCGGGTGCCGTTCCTGGACCGGGAGGTGTTCAACGTGGCGGCCGGCATCCCGGTCGACCTGAAGCTGCCGCCGCGCTCCGAGGCCACCAAGTACGCCATGCGCCAGGCGTTGCAGGGCGTCGTGCCGCCGGCCATCGTGAACCGCAAGAAGCTCGGCTTCCCCACCCCGACCCGGGTCTGGCTGCGCGGCGAGATGTACGAGTGGGCCCGACACGTGCTGGCCACCTCCGGCGCCGGCGACCTGATCGACCTGTCGTACGCGATGCGGCTGCTGGACGAGCACAAGCGGGAGGAGGCGGATCACTCCCGCAAGGTGTGGACCGTACTGATCTTCTGCATCTGGCACGCCATCTTCGTGGCAAAGACCCTCGACCCGGGCATCCAGCGCAACCAGTCGGCCCTGCTGACCAAGCCCGTCGTCGGCAGCATGGTCCGCTGACGCGGCAGTGAACGAGGGCCCCCGGTCTCACCCGGGGGCCCTCTTCATTCACGGTGCGGGCGCGCCTCGAATCACCGGCCGGTGCAGGTGACCGTCGGCAGGCCGTTCGTGCCCGAGGTGCTGGCCAGGAAGCCGAATGTGGTGGTGCCGTTCGGCGCGATCGTGCCGTTGAAGGAGGCGTTGGTGACCGTCACCGACGACCCGCTCGTGGTCAGGTTGCCGTTCCACAGCTGGCTGATGCTCTGCCCGCTGGGCAGGGTCCAGTTCGCCGTCCAGCCGCCGTACGTCTGGGAGCTGTGGTTCATGATCGTGACCTCGGCCTGGAAGCCGCCCTGCCACGAGTTGGTCACCGCGTAGACCGCCATGCAGCTGCCACCGGCCGGCGGCGTGGTCGGGTTCGTGGTGGCCGGCGGCGTGGTCGGGTTGGTGGTGGCCGGCGGCGTGGTCGGCGGCGTGCTGCCGCCCGGGCCGATCCCGGTCACCTCACCGTTGCCGCCGTCGAAGGTCACGTCGGAGCAGCCGAAGAAGTTCTCCTGGCTGTCCGAGCGGACCCAGCGGGAGTAGATGATGTGCCGGCCGCTCTTGTTCGACGGCAGGGTGCCGTTGAAGTAGTAGTGCCCGTCGTTGGTGCCCACCGCGCCGCTCTGCGGCGGGTTGGTCACCGTCAGGAACGGCTGGTCCTCCAGGTCGCTCCAGGCGAGCGGCCGGGTCGGGCTCCAGGTGTTCTTGGTGACGTAGAAGTAGAAGGTGCCCGGGTGGTGGGCCCAGTTGCTGTAGTTGAACTCCATGGTCCGCCCGGCGGTCAGGTGGGTGATCGGCCAGTCGTTGCGGGCCAGGTCGTACCCGGTGAAGTTCGGGTTGCCGCCGCTGCACAGCTGGCCGTCGGGGATGAAGCCGACGGTCCGGCCGCCCGCGTCGGAGCGCAGCACGCTGAACCAGTTGTACAGCGAGTTCGTTCCGCTCTGCGCGACCGCCGCCGCGCAGGCGGGGTTGTTGGGCCGGATGTCACCCTGCGGGGTGAGGCCGTCCTTCCAGCACAGGTAGGTCCGGGCGCCCGGCTTCATCGCCGCGCCGTGGGCGGCGGCCGGGCCGGAGGTGGTGACCACGGCGATGACGCCTGCGGCCAGGGTGGTGACGGCCGCGGTGAGCAACGCGGCCATACGGGATCGGTGCACGACTTCTCCTGACTCGCGGGGCGTGACCGCACCGGTCCGCCCCGCTGCGATGAGCGGATGCGACTGTCGCGGTGCCACGCCCGGCGGTCGGAGTGTGGCCGGGGCCGGCTGGGCGTGCACCATCGCGGTCCGTGTCACGGACCGGTGTGCCCTCGCGTCAGCTTGACCCGGCTGCCGGCGGCGCGGCAGCCCCCCGCACCACTCCGGCAGGCGCAATCCCATCACGTCTCCGCGCTGTGCGCAATAGTCGTACGTCGATGATTCGGGTCTCGTCGCGCGGCGTCCGGTCGTCCCCGCGCGCGGCACCCCCGCGATACGTCAGGATCGGGGGTGTCACGGACGGAGGGAGCCAGGATGGGGTACGCGGTGGTGCTCGGCGAGGCGCTGGTCGACCTGCTCGACGCCGAGTGCGACGGGCAGCCCGTCTACCGGCAGGCGATCGGCGGCGGACCGCTCAACGTGGCCGTGGCGGTGGCCCGGCTCGGCGGCGACGTGCAGTTCGTCGGGTCGCTGGGCGATGACGCGCTCGCGGAGCGGATCCGGGCGTTCCTGGCCGAGGCGGGCGTCGGACTGGCCGGGGCGGTCACCGTACCGGCCCCGACCGCGCTGGCGGTGGCCACCTTCGTCGGCCCCGAACCGGATTTCCGCTTCTACGGCGAACCCCGGTCGTACGCTCTGCTCACCGCCGAGGACCTGAGCGTGCCCCTGGTCGAGGGCGCGCAGGTGCTCTACTGTGGCTCGATCGTGCTGCTCTGCCCGCCGGTGCTGGCCGCCGCCCGGCGGGCCTGGTCGATCGCCGGGGCGCTGCGGGTGTTCGACCCGAACGTGCGTACCCGGCTGCTGGACGGGCCCAGCGCCCTGGCCGCGCTGCGCGAGGTGGTCGCGGAGTTCGCCGCGAGCGCCCACCTGGTGAAGTTGAGCACCGCCGACGCGGCCGTGCTCTATCCCGGCGAGCCGGTGGAGGGGGTCGCCGCGTACCTGCGGGAGCTGGGTGCCGGGACCGTGGTGGTCACCCTCGGTGCGGACGGCGCCCTGGTGGCGGCCGCCGACGACGTGGTACGCGTGCCCGCCCCCAAGGTCGGCGCGGTGGACGCGACCGGCGCCGGTGACTCGGTGATGGGCGCGCTCATCGCCGAACTGCTCGCGGCCGGCGAGCCGGTGGACCCGATCGGCTGGCGGGACCGGGTCGCCTTCGCCCTGCGCGTCGGCGGCCTGGTCTGCGAGTCCCCGGGCGGCGCCACCTCGATGCCCACCCGCGCCGCCGTCTCCGCCCGCTTCCCCTCGTGACACAGCCCGCTCACGCTGCTGATCATGAGGTTGTCGCCGTGGCACGCCGATGCGCGCGGGCAACGCCCGCATGATCGCCGTCCGCTGGCCAGAACCGGGAAGGTAGGGCCTAGCGGGGGCGGGTGAGGGTGTGGACGGCGGCCAGGGAGAGGGCGGCGGCGGTGGCCAGGACGGCGGCCATCGGCACCGCGCTGCCCTCGCCGCCCAGCCCGACCACGGGTGCGGCGAGCGCACCGACCACCGACTGGACGCCACCCATCAACGCGGCGGCGGTGCCGGCGTGCCGGGCGTGCGAGTCCAGCGCCAGGGCGGTGCTGTTCGGCGTCACCATGCCCAGCGATCCGACGAAGACCAGGAGGGCCACCGCGACCAGCACCAGGCTGCCGGCGAGCGCCCCGGCCAGCACGCCGAGGGCGGCCATGGCGCCGACCAGCAGGGCGCCGAGCAGCATCCGGCGTGGGCTGAACCGGTCGAGCAGCCGGGCGTTGGCCTGCCCGGTGGCGACCAGGGCCAGCGCGTTGAGCCCGAAGACCAGGCTGAACGCCGCCGCCGAGACGCCGAAGACATCCTGGAACACGAAGGACGACCCGGAGATGTACGCGAACAGTCCGGCGAACGCGAAGCCCTGCGTCAGCGCGTAGCCGAGGTAGACCCGGTCGGCGGCCAGGGTGCGCATGGTGCGGGCGGTGGCGGCCAGGCCGCCGGTGCTGCGCCGCTCGGCGGGCAGGGTCTCCGGCAGCCGCAGGGCGACGGCGACGGCGAGCAGCAGCCCGATCGCGGCGAGGGTGAGGAAGACCGACCGCCAGGAGCCGAACCGCAGCACCAGGCTGCCGACGCCCGGCGCGGCCACCGGCGCGACCCCGAAGACCAGGGTGAGGCGGGAGAAGTACCGGGCGGCGGCGCGGCCGGAGTAGAGGTCGCGGACCACCGCCCGGGCGACCACCACCCCCATGCCACCGGCGAACCCCTGGACGAAGCGGGCGGCGGCCAGCACGGGGGCGGTCGGCGCGGCGGCGCAGGCCAGGGCCAGCAGGGCGTACGCGGTGACACCGACCAGCACCGGCCGGCGCCGCCCCCAGCGGTCGCTGAGCGGGCCGGTGACGAGCTGGCCGAGCGCGAAACCGACCAGGCAGGTGGTCAGCGAGAGCTGGATCTGGGCCTGGTCGGCGTGGAGGTCGCGGGTCATCGCCGGGAACGCCGGCAGGTACATGTCCAGCGAGAGCGGGCCGAGCGCGGTGAGTGTGCCGAGCAGCACCAGCAGGCCGGCCCCGCCGCCACGCCGGGCCGCTCCGTCGACGGACGGGCGCGCGGTCGTCCGTGCGGTTTGGCTCACGAGTGTCTCCCGGGGTGGTGGATCTTCAGCCAAGCGTAATTGTTGCGGCGTCAAGCAGCTGGCTGCCGGGTCCCGGGCGTGGAGGCCAGCCCCGTGTGGGCGATCAGCCGCCCGAGGCGCGAGGGGAGGATCAGGCGGTGCCGTCGAGTTCGGCGTAGCCGCGGCGGGCGGCGATCAGGCCGGGCCGGGCGCCGAACGGCGACTCGGCGGCCACCCGCTCCGGTGGTGCACTGCCGGTGTGACCGGCCCGGATCAGCCAGGCCTGCTGGGCCAGCTGGGCGTGCTGGGCCCGGACGAAGTCCGCGTCGACCGGGGTGCCGTGCCCCGGCACCACCACCGTGTCGGGCGTGGTGAGGCGGAGCAGGTCGGCCAGCGCGTCCGGCCACTGGATCGGGTACGACTCCTCGAAGGCCGGTGGCCCGCTCTGCTCCACCAGGTCGCCGGCGACCAGCACGTCCGCGTCCGGCACGTGCACCACGAGGTCGGCGTCGGTGTGCCCGTGACCGGGATGGCGCAGCACCACCCGCCGGCCGCCGATGTCGAGCACCGTCTCGACGCGTACCGCGTGCGTCGGGGCCAGCAGCTCGGCCCGGGCCAGTTCGGCGGCCAGCGCCGGCTGCTCGTCGCGCATCTCCTCGTACGCCGCCCGGCGCAGCTCGTCGGGGCGGTCGCGCAACGCGGCGGCGGCCAGCGCGTGCGCGTATACCGGGCGGGGCGGATCGGCGGCCAGGGTGGCGTTGCCGAAGCAGTGGTCGAAGTGGTGGTGGGTGTTGACGATGGTCCACGGGTGCGGGGTGACCGCCCGGGCGGCCTCGGCCAACTCCCGGGCCTGCCCGGCGGTGGAGAGGGTGTCCACCAGTAGCGCCGCGCCGTCGCCCACCACCAGGCTCACGTTGACCTGCAACAGCGGCTCGCGCAGCACGTGTACGCGGTCGGCGACCTCGATGAACCGGGCGGTCATGAGGACCGCGAGGCACGCTCGACGAAGCGCCGCCGGTCGACCAGCACGCGCTCGATCCGGCCCTCGGCGACGACCTCGTCGCCGTCGGTGACGGTCACCTCGAACAGCAGCCGCCGGCCGTCGACCTTGGCGAGCCGGGCCCCGGCGACCACCGTCCGCCCGACCGGCGTGGCGGCGCGGTGCTCCAGCTCGACCCGGACGCCGACGGTCGTCGAGTCGGGTGGCATCCGGATCGCGGTGGCCGCCACCGTCGCCGCCTCGGCCAGGGCGAGCACGCGGGGCGTGCCGAGCACCGGCACGTCACCGGAGCCCACCGCCTGCGCGGTGTCGGCGTCGGTGACGGACAGCTCGACCCGGGCGGTCAGGCCCGGCGTGAAGGGCGACTGCTCCGGCTGCTCCTGCATGCTTCGAGCCTAGACGAGCGGCCCGGTGCGGCGGGCCGCGGACCACCGACGGGTGGTGGGCGTCCGTCGATATCTGGCGCGCCGTTAACCTTGACCCCGATGGCCGTCGTGACTGACCCCCAGCCCCCCGCCCCGACCGGTGCCCCCACCTCACCCGACGGCGGACGCCGTCGGGCGGTGGCGATGACGATCTGGGGGGTCGCCTTCGTGGCCGCCTGGCTCGGCATCGGGCTGCCGACCGACCCCGCGTACGCCTTCTTCTGGATCTGGGCGGGCACCATCGCCTGGCACTCCGCCCGGCCGTGGCGCAGCCACCTGCGCTTCGCCCGCGACTGGGTTCCGGTGGTGCTGCTGCTGGCCGCGTACAACCTCTCCCGCGGGTTCGCCGACAACGGCGCGACGCCGCACGCCATGGAGATGATCGTCGCCGACCGGTTCCTGTTGGGCTGGGCCACCGGCGGCGAGGTGCCCACGATCTGGCTCCAGCAGCACCTCTACCGTCCCGAGGTGCGCTGGTGGGACGTGCTGGTCAGCTGGGTCTACTTC
Organism: Micromonospora eburnea; assembly: GCF_900090225.1. NCBI lineage: Bacteria > Bacillati > Actinomycetota > Actinomycetes > Micromonosporales > Micromonosporaceae > Micromonospora > Micromonospora eburnea. The sequence goes on along the minus strand of NZ_FMHY01000002.1, from coordinate 5,068,463 downwards.
TCGCACTTCGTGGCGACGCTGGCCGCCGCGGCGGTGCTCTGGCTGCGTGACCGTTCGCGCTGGGCGGCGTACATGCGGCGCTGGGGCTTCCTCTGCGCGGCCGGGCTGGCCACCTACTTCCTCTACCCGGCCGCCCCGCCGTGGTGGGCCGCGCAGAACGGTCTGCTCACCGACGTCGCTCGCATCTCCACCCGAGGCTGGAAGGAGATGGGCATGCACGGCGCGGGCAACCTGCTCAACGCCGGGCAGATCGCCTCCAACCCGGTCGCCGCCATGCCCTCGCTGCACACCGCGTTCGCCCTGTTCGTGGTGCTCTTCTTCCTGCGCTCGCTGCGGAAGCGCTGGTGGCCGCTGCTGCTGGCGTACCCGCTGGCGATGACCTTCACCCTGATCTACAGCGGCGAGCACTACCTGATCGACGTGCTGGTCGGCTGGGCGTACGTCGGGCTGACCTTCCTGGTCGTCGGCCTCGCCGAGCGCTGGTGGGCGGCCTGGCGGGCCCGGCGCGCGGCGGCGGCGCCCGTCGAGGAGCGGCCGTCGCCGGCCGTTGTCGACCCGTCCGCCGCGGGGACCCCGGTGGAGGCTCCGGCCCCCGCCGCCAGGGTCCCGGCCGAGCGCTGAGCCGGTCCGCCCAAGATCCACCCTCGTTCGCGGAAGGAGTGGCCATCCCCTCGCGGAGTGGCCACTCCTTCCGCGTATCAGCGCGGCGGGTGGCTCAGCGGCGTCGGGTGCGATCGGCCCGGCGGGCTACCTCCGCCCGCGCGGCCAGCTCAGCCGCCAGCTCCCACGCCTCGGCAAGGTCGCGGTCGGGCGCGGCCGCGCCCGACCCGCCGGCGGTGTCCGCGTGCACCGTGGCCAGCCGGAGCCACCGCTGTGCCGGGCCCTGGGTGACCCGCACGCTCTGGATCCGGGCGTACGGCACCAGCGTCATCCGGCGGGTCAGCAGCCCGGACCGGGCGACGAAGACCTGCGTGTCCAGGCCGGCGCCGACCGCCGTACGGGTCACCGGGCGCAACCAGCGCGCCCGCGGGGGCGGTGGCGTGGTGGGCAGCGCACCCAGCCGTACGCCGGGCAGCACCTCCGCGACGATCAGCTCACCGGCGTACGCGTCGCCGACCGGCAGCAGCCGGTCCGGCCGGTTCCGGTCGTCCGGCTCGCCGGCCGAGTAGCCGGCCACCTCGAGCCGCAGCCGCAGCCAGCCCTTCATCCGCCACAGCAGGGGCCAGGTGACGCCGACGGTCTGCACCCGGCGCAGCGGCACGGTCTGCACCCGGGTCTCCAGCAGGCCGTTGCGGACCCGCAGCGTGTCGGCGTCCCGGTCGAGCCGGAAACTCCAGTCGTCGAGCACCCGGCGGACCGGTTGCAGCAGCACGCCGGCCATCGCGGTCAGCGTGCTGGCGACCGCGATGAACGACCAGGACCCCTCGGAGAGGAACTGCGTCACCACGAAGGCCACGCCGAACGGGAGCAGGAACGCCTGCGGGGTGAGCAGCTGGCTGACCAGCAGGTCCTCGTTGCGTACGGTGTGCAGCCGGTGCCCGGCCGGGGCGGGTGCCGGCGGCTCGCCGGCGGCGGGCGGGGCGGCCTCGCGGGCGTGGCCGGCCACCGCCAGCAACCGCTGGCGCAGCGCGGTGGCCTCGGCCACGCTCAGATACGCCAGCGGTGCTTCGGTCTTGCCCCCGCCGACCACCTCCAGCCGCAGCTCGGCCAGCCCGGTGAGCTGTGCCAGCAGCGGCCGGACCACCTCCACCGCCTGCAACCGCTCCAGCGGGATCGCCCGGGTACGCCGCCAGATCAGCCCCTCGTGCACCCGCAGCTCGCGGCCCACCAGGTGGTAGCCGGTGTTCCACCAGCTGACCACCGCCAGCACGGTGGCGGCGAGGGCGAAGACGGTGACCAGCGCGGCGAACCAGCCGAACCCGACCCGGGACAGGGTCGACCAGGAGAGGCCGGCGATCACCACGACCAGCGACTTGGCGCCGTGCAGCGCCGGGCTGAGCGGGTGCAGCCGTTGCCGCGGTTCCTCCCCGCCCGGTGCCGGCGGCGCCGGGTACGCCGGCCAGCCGGGCCCCGGCCCGGAGGCCGGCCACGGGCCGGGGCCGGGCGGGTACGGTCCGGTCGGGTATGGGTGGCCGGGTGGGACCGGTCCGGGTGGGTATGGCGCGTGGCCGGGTGGGACCGGCCCGGGTGGGTATGGCGCGTGGCCGGGTGGGACTGGCCCGGGTTGCCCGGCGCCGGGCGGGACCGGTCCGGGCGGGTACGGGCCGGGCTGGTACGGGCCGGGCTGGCCGTTCGTGGTCGGGGCGGGGCCGGCGTTCTCCGGTGCCGGCGGCCACGACGGCGGCGGGCGCTGGTCGTCGTCGCCCGGGTACGGCGGTGGGGTGCCGGGCCCCGGGTCGGCCGGGCCGTGGCTCACAATCCCTCCGCCCGGTCCTCGCCCAGCGCGGTCAACCGGTCCCGCAGCCGGGACGCCTCGGCGGGGCGCAGTCCGGGCACCCGGGCGTCGCTCGCCGCCGCGGCCGTGTGCAACTGCACGGTGGCCAGGTCGAACGCGCGCTCCAGCGGCCCGGCGGTGACGTCGACGAACTGCATCCGGGAGTACGGCACGATGGACAGCCGCCGCACCAGCAGACCGTGCCGGACCAGCAGGTCGTCCTCGCGTTCGGCGTACCCCCAGGCGTGCACGGCGCGGACGATGGTGACGGTGCGCCAGGCCGCCAGCAGCAGCACCACGCCGAGGGCGGCGCCGAGCAGCCAGTGACCGGTGACAGCCCAGGCCACAGCGAGCGCCGCCAGCACCACGGCGAGCAGGATGCCGAGCCGGATCAGCTCCACCCAGATAAGGTCGCGGGAGATCGGCTGCCATCGGACGGTGGCCGGCCAGGGCTCCAGGGGGCCGGCCGGCGCCAGCGGGTGGCCGGCCAGGTCGTCACCGTTCACCGGGATGGTCCGCTTCGCTCGACGCCGGCGCGAGGCGCCGCGCTGCTGAGCCGAATGGTTCGCTCCGCTCGCTCACGGTTCGAGCGTAGGCGATTGCGGCACCGCCACCACCTCGCGCAGGAAGCCGCGCGCGTCGAGGAAGGCGCTGAGTGATTCGCGGTGGTCGGCGCAGGCCAGCCAGGTCTTGCGCCGCTCGGCGGCGTGCAGGCGGGGATTGTTCCAGCGCAACGCCCAGACGGCGGGGACGCCACACCCCCGCGCCGAACAGATCAGCGTCTCGTCGGTGGGGGCGGGAGTGGTCACCGGGGCGATTCTAGGGCCTGTGCCCGGGACGTTTAGCGCCGGGCGGCCACGGGGGGAGCCGCCCGGCGACGGGTGAATCGTACACACGCCGGACCACTGGTTGTCCACCCGTGTTCACCGTTTTCCGTGGGGTGGGACGGCGCGGCGAAAATCGTCCCTCTCCCACCCTCGGCTCTCAGCCGGGCATGACAGTCTTGATACACACGACGCCGCGACGACGACCAAGCTGTGGAGGACCGGTGGCCCAGCCGACCACGCCCGACGCCCCGATTCCGACCGAGGCTGCGCCGGGCGCGCCGCCGACCACCACCCCGGCTCAGGACGCCACGCTGCTGGAGCGGGCGCTGTTCGAGATCAAGCGGGTGATCGTCGGCCAGGACCGGATGGTCGAGCGGATGTTCGTCGCCCTGCTCGCCCGGGGGCACTGCCTGCTGGAAGGGGTGCCCGGCGTCGCCAAGACCCTCGCGGTGGAGACCCTCGCGAAGGTGGTCGGCGGTTCGTTCGCCCGGGTGCAGTTCACTCCGGACCTGGTACCGGCCGACATCATGGGCACCCGGATCTACCGGCAGTCCAGCGAGAAGTTCGACGTCGAGCTGGGCCCGGTATTCGTGAACTTCCTGCTCGCCGACGAGATCAACCGGGCACCGGCGAAGGTGCAGTCGGCGCTGCTGGAGGTGATGAGCGAGCGCCAGGTGTCGATCGGCGGGGAGTCCCACCGGGTGCCGGACCCGTTCCTGGTGATGGCGACCCAGAACCCGATCGAGCAGGAGGGGGTCTACCCGCTGCCGGAGGCACAGCGGGACCGCTTCCTGATGAAGATCGTGGTGGGCTACCCGACCGACGCGGAGGAGCGGGAGATCGTCTACCGGATGGGTGTCGCGCCGCCCGAGCCGGCCCGGGTCTTCGACACGCCGGACCTGATCGCCCTGCAGCACAAGGCCGACCAGGTCTTCGTGCACAACGCCCTGGTCGACTACGCGGTCCGGCTGGTGCTCGCCACCCGCGCCCCCGCCGAGCACGGCATGCCGGACGTGGCACAGCTCATCCAGTACGGCGCCAGCCCACGTGCCTCGCTCGGCCTGGTCCGGGCCACCCGGGCGCTGGCGCTGCTGCGCGGCCGGGACTACGCGCTGCCGCAGGACGTACAGGACATCGCCCCGGACATCCTGCGCCACCGGCTGGTGCTCAGCTACGACGCGCTCGCCGATGACGTACCGGCCGACCACGTCGTGCACCGGGTGATGTCGACGATCCCGTTGCCGGCGGTCGCGCCCCGGCAACAGGCCACGCCGCCGCCGGCCGTCCCGCAGGGGGCCGGCTGGCCCGGGCAGCGACCGTGACCCCACCCACCCGGCTGCCGGCCACCGGCGACCGCTCCGGCGCCGTCCTCGACCGGTTGCAGCTGATGGTCACCCGCAAGCTCGACGGCCTGCTCCAGGGCGACTACGCCGGGCTGCTGCCCGGGCCGGGCAGCGAGGCGGGGGAGTCCCGCGAGTACCGCCCCGGCGACGACGTACGCCGGATGGACTGGCCGGTCACCGCGCGGACGACCCTGCCGCACGTCCGGCGGACCGTGGCCGACCGGGAGTTGGAGACCTGGCTGGCGGTGGACCTCTCGGCCAGCCTGGACTTCGGCACCGGGCGGTGGCTCAAGCGGGACGTGGTGGTCGCCGCCGCAGCCGCGCTGGCCCACCTGACCGTCCGGGGCGGCAACCGGATCGGCGCGGTGATCGGCACCGGCGCCTCCGCGAGCGCGGGGAACGGGCCGGGGTCGGGAACCGGGTCGGCCGTGCCGGCGCGGACCGGCCGGTGGCGGGGCGACCCACCGGCGACCGGCCCCGGTACGCTGCTGCGGTTGCCCGCCCGGTCCGGCCGGAAGGAGGCGCAGGGGCTGCTCCGGACGATCGCCGGCACCGAGATCCGCCCCGGGCGCAGCGACCTCGGGGCGCTGGTCGACACGCTCAACCGGCCGCCGCGCCGGCGCGGCGTGGCGGTGGTCATCTCCGACTTCCTCGCGCCGCCGCAGCAGTGGAGCCGGCCGATCCGTAAGCTGCGGGTCCGGCACGACGTGCTGGCGATCGAGGTGGTCGACCCGCGCGAGCTGGAACTGCCCGACGTGGGGGTGCTGCCGGTGGTGGATCCGGAGTCGGGGGAGTTGCACGAGGTGCAGACCGCCGATCCGGGCCTGCGCCGCCGGTACGCCGAGGCGGCGGCCGCCCAGCGTGCGGCGATCGCCACCGCACTGCGTGCCGCCGGCGCGGCCCACCTGCGGCTGCGTACCGATCGAGACTGGCTGCTGGACATGGTGCGGTTCGTCGCCGCGCAGCGGCACGCCCGGACCCGAGGGACGACCCGATGATCCGTTTTCTGCAACCGTGGTGGCTGCTGGCCGTGCTGCCGGTGCTCGCCCTGGCCGCCGCGTACGTCTGGCGGCAGCTGCACCGGCGGGCGTACGCGATGCGGTTCACCAACGTCGACCTGCTGCGTACCCTCGCGCCCAAGGGCCTGGGCTGGCGGCGGCACGCGGCGGCCACCGCGTTCCTGCTCTGCCTGCTGGTGCTGGCCACCGCGCTGGCCCGGCCGGCGGTGGACACCCGGGAGCCCCTGGAGCGGGCCACGGTGATGCTCGCCATCGACGTGTCGCTGTCGATGCAGGCCGACGACGTCGCACCGAACCGGCTGGAGGCCGCCCAGGAGGCGGCGAAGCAGTTCGTCGGGGAGTTGCCGGAGACCTACAACCTCGGGCTGGTCTCCTTCGCCAAGGCGGCGAACGTGCTGGTTCCGCCGACCAAGGACCGGGCCGCGGTGACCAGCGCCATCGACGGTCTCGTCCTGGCCGAGGCGACCGCCACCGGCGAGGCGGTCTTCACCTGTCTGGAGGCGATCCGTACGGTGCCCGCGGACGGCGCGGCGGGCATCCCGCCGGCCCGGATCGTGCTGCTCTCCGACGGCTACCGCACCGCGGGGCGGTCGGTGGAGGAGGCGGCGGCCGCCGCGCAGGCGGCGAACGTGCCGGTCTCCACCATCGCGTTCGGCACTGACTCGGGCCAGGTGGACATCGGCGGCCAGCTCCAGCGGGTGCCGGTGGACCGTACGGCGCTGTCGCAACTGGCGGAGACCACCCGGGGCTACTTCTACGAGGCTGCCTCGGTGACCGAGCTGAAGCAGGTCTACCAGGACATGGGCAGCTCGATCGGGTTCCGGACCGAACCGCGCGAGATCACCCAGTGGTACGCGGGGATCGCGCTGCTCTTCGCGCTCTGCGCCGGTGGGCTGAGCCTGCTCTGGTCGTCCCGCCTGATCTGAGGCGGGACGGCCGGGGCCGGCTGGTCGGCGACCTCGGGTACCGGCCGGTCGGTACGTCCGGCCGGCGCAGGTCAGCGAGCGCCGGCGAGGATGAAGAGGACGGCCACCCAGACGGCGGCGAGAGTGAAGCCCAGCGGGGCGACGTAACGGCTCATGGGAGTGCTCCGTGGCGACGGCGGTCCGGGCTCGGCGGCCGGACCGCAGGGTGGATCGGGGCGTACGCACACGAGAGTCGTGACCGGGGTGCTCCTCCACGGGCGGCCCGTCGGGCCGCGCGGCACGATCACCCCCGGTCGTTCGGTGGGGGAGAAGGGCGGTGTGGAGGCGCGGGAAGCTGGGTCAGCTCGGCGACTGAGTCATGGCTCAGCGGGGCTGACGTTGGGCCCGGCCACGACTGGAAGGATCGCCATCTCGCACAGCGATCACCTCCTGCGGTCGGCGGGGCTCCGGAAGGCGGGCGAAACGCGGCCCGCGAACGGGGATCAGCGTACACCCGCCGTACCATCGCCCGACACTCGGGCGACCGGGTGCCGGCGCCCGGCCCGGCCGCCGCCCCACCGGCGGGCCGGTCCGTCCGGCGCTGTGCGGCGGCCGATCTCACCGGGGCGTGGCCGTCGGGCCGTCCCCGGCGCTCCCCGGCGGGCGGGCCGGGGCCTGCGCGCGGTCAACGGCCGCACCCTCCGACGGCGGCCCGGGCACGACCGGGCCGGGGTGCCGCCCCGACGGCCCACGGCGCGGTGCCAACAGCGCGGCCAGGACCAGGGCGAACAGCGGCAGCCAGCACAGCCGGGCGGCCACCCAGCCGAGGCCGGCCGGTGCGGTGTGCAGTCCCGGCAGGGGGCGGCCGAGGCGCGCGGTGAGCGCGGTCACCGCGACCAACACCGGCTGGTGCCAGAGATAGATCCCGATCGCCTCCCGGTTGACCGTGGCCACCAGGGCCACCGGCCCTGGCCGCGCCGGCCGGGCCCGGTACAGCACCCGGGCCAGCGCGGGTCGGGCCAGCAGCGCGAGGCCGATCTGGCAGGCCGCCAGCGCGACGGCGAACAGCGACGGCGGGTACAGGTTCGACATCCCCGCGCCGGGCACCCCCACCGCGCTGGCCGGGTAGCCGAGCGCGACCAGCGCGACGAGCGCCCCGCCGCCAGCCGCCGCGAGCCCGGCAGCCGGGCGGGAACCGGTCAGCCGCCCGTCGGCGTGCGCGACCCCGAGCAGCCACGGCACCGCCCACGCGGCCAGCAGGGCGACCGGCAGCCGCCCGGGGGCCGCCGGCAGCATCCGGGCGGCCAGGTCGGCGGCGGCCACCACGGCCACCGCCGGGGCGGCGCAGCGCAGCGGACCCCAACGGCGTACGGCCGCCAGCAGCGGCCCGGTCAGCACGGAGAGCGCCACCAGCGGCAGCAGGAACCACAGTGGACTGACCGCCAGCGTGACCGCCACGGCGAGGGTGTCGTCCGGGGTGCCCAGCACGATCGCGGCCAGCAGCAGCCCGGACCCGACGCCGAGCAGCGCCAGCGCCGGGCGGAGCAGCCGGCCCAGCCGGCGGGCCAGCCAGCGCCCGGCACCGTGCGGGTACCCGGCCAGCGACCGGGTGGCCGCGTACCCGGCGGTGAAGAAGAACAGGCCGAGGGTCTGCAACAGCCAGGTGGCCGGGGCCAGGGCCGGCAGCGCGGTCAGCGGGCTGGCCGTGCGCAGCGTCCCGTCGGCGGTCAGCACGAGCGCCGTGACCAGCCAGTGCCCGAGCACCACCCCGCCGATCGCATACGCCCGCAGCGCGTCGATCACCCGGTCCCGCCCCGCGGGCGGCGGCTGCGGGGCTCGCAGGCCCGGCTCGCTCCTCGCGCTCACGGTGTCGTCGTTTGTTCGCGGCTGCGGGGCTCGCAGGACCGGCTCGCTCCTCGCGCTCACGGTGCCACCGGGCCGGTGCCGATTCCGACGAGCACGACCGACGCCACCGCGGCCGTCGTGGCGCTGCCGGGGGCCAGGTAACCGTCGTGGCCGGTCACCCCGGCGGTGGGCAGTGGGCGCGCGCCGAACGCCGGGTCGCCCGGGCGGACGCCGTGGCCGAGCCCGGGCAGCCGTACCTCCGGCACCCGGCGGATCCAGTCGGTGGGCGCCTCCGCGGCCCAGATGCGTACCCGGGCCAGCTCGTCGGCCCGGTCCACGCCGACGCCCACCCCACCGAGCGTCACCACGTCGGTTACCTCGGCCGGCGACCGGCGGGCGGCGAGCCCGACGACCAGCGCCCCGTAGCTGTGCCCGACCAGCGTCACCGTGGCGTCCGGGCGGCGGGCGGCGAGCACCCGTAGCTGAGCCAGCAGGGCGTCGGCTCCCCGGCGGGCCGCGGCCGGGCCGACCGCCGCGGGCACCCCGCCAGGCGGGTGGTAGCCGAGCCAGACCAGCACCGCCACCCGGGCACCGGGTGACCGGACGCGCAGCGCCTCGTACAGTTCGGCCCCCTGCCGGGCCGGCGCGCGCCGCGCCACGCCGCCCAGCCCTCGGTCGAAGTCGCGCAGCCTGGTGCCCACCCCGGGCACCAGCACCGCGATCCGGTCGGCGGTGGCCAGGTCGCCGAGCACCTCCACCGCGAGGCCATCGCCGTGCGGCTCGAAGACCAGGAACCGTCGGCCGGTCGCGGCCCAGCCCTCGTACGGCGGCCCGGCCGCCCGCAGCCTCGCCGCGACCAGCGGATACGCCTCGACGTACGCGGCCGGTGCCGGCGCGGCGGGCCGGTCCGGCAGCAGCAGGCCGAGGCCGAGCAGCACGGCCAGTGCCGCTCGGGCGGGTCGCGTCCAGTGCATCGTCGTCTCCCTCCGGATGTTCCTCCGGCAGGAGCGTGCGGCGTGGACGGGGCGAAGATCGTCACCCCGGGGAGTGGTTCCCGGCGTGCTACGCGGGGACTACTCGCCCGCGGCCACCAGACCCGTCTCGTACGCGACGACCACGGCCTGGGCGCGGTCGCGGAGCTGGAGTTTGGCCAGGATCCGCCCGACATGGGTCTTGACCGTCTGCTCGGCGACCACCAGGTCGGCGGCGATCTCCGCGTTGGACCGGCCCCGGGCGATCAGCCGCAGCACGTCGGTCTCCCGGGGAGTCAGGCCGGCCAGGTCGGCCGGGCGGGGCCGGCGGTGCCCGGGTCGGGCGGCGAACTCGGCGATCAGGCGGCGGGTCACGGTCGGCGCGAGCAGCGCGTCGCCGGCCGCCACCACGCGGACCGCGTGCACCAGGTCGGCGGCGGGGGCGTCCTTGAGCAGGAACCCGCTCGCGCCGGCGCGCAGCGCCTCGTAGACGTAGTCGTCCAGGTCGAAGGTGGTCAGGATGAGCACCCGGGGGCGGTCCGCGCGCCGGTCGCCGAGGAGTTGGCGGGTGGCGGCCAGCCCGTCCAGCACCGGCATCCGCACGTCCATCAGCACCACGTCCGGGTCCAGTCGGCGGGCCGCCTCGACCGCCGCCGCGCCGTCGGCGGCGTCCCCGACCACCACCAGGTCCGGTTGGGCGGCCAGCAGCGCCCCGAAACCCTGCCGGACCATCGCCTGGTCGTCGGCGATCAGCACCCGGATCATCCGTCCCCGCCCTCCCCGTCGTACGGCAGCGCCGCGTCGACCGCGTACCCGCCGCCGTCGAGTGGCCCGGCGGCGAACGTACCGCCCAGTGCGAGGGCTCGTTCACGCATCCCGGTCAGGCCGTGCCCGGCGCCCCGATCGGTGCCGGCCGGGCCGGCCGGGCCGGCGGTGTTCTCGACCCGGACCGTCAGGACGCGCGGTCCGGCGCGGACACTGACGCGCACCGCGGCCCCGGGCGCGTGCCGGGCGGCGTTCGCCAACCCCTCCTGCGCGATCCGGTACGCGGCCAGCCCGACCGGCGCGGGCATCCCGGCGGCCGGAGCGGGGGCGTCCAGGGTGACCGGGAGACCGGCCCGGTGGGCGGCGTCCACCATCGCCGGTATGTCGGCCAGGCCGGGCTGCGGGGCGGTCTGCGGACCGGTCGACTCGCTGCGCAGCACGCCGAGCAGGCGGCGCATGTCGGTCAGCGCCTCCCGGGCCGAGCCGGCGATGGCGGTGAACTCGGCGCGGGCGCCGTCCGGCACGTCGGCGAGGCGGTACGGCGCGGTCTCCGCCTGCACCGCGATCATCGACATGTGGTGGGCGACCACGTCGTGCAGCTCGCGGGCGATCCGGGCGCGTTCCTCCAGCACCGCCCGGCGCTCCTGTTCCCGCTCGCTGAGTTCGGTCTGCTCGGCCAGTGCCCGGCGGCCGGCGCGGTTGCCACGGACCAGGTCGCCGAGCACCAGCAACGCTACGAGCAGCAGTACGACGGGGGCCAGGTTGCTGGGCCGGACCAGGGCGACCACCGGCACCATGGTGATCAGGCCCACCCAGACCAGCAGCGGCCGGTCCACCCGGGCCGCCACCACCAGCAGCACCAGCAGCGACCCGACCACCAGGACCGGGTTCCACGGCCAGGCCTGGGTGGGTGGCGCGTTGAACGTGCAGGTGCACAGGGCCACGACGGTGAGTCGCCAGGCCAGCAGCGGACGCCAGGGCAGCGTGAACAGCGGCGCGACGGTCATCGTGGCGAAGAGGATCGCGACGGCCTGGGGCAGATGCCGGTCGGTCTCCTCGGCCAGCGTGGCGGCGAACAATCCGACCACCGCGAGCAGGCTCGCGTACCGGACCGGCCGGGGCCAACGGTCCAGCGGCGGCCGGACGGGTGGGACGTCGGGGCCGGCGACAACCCGCCGCAGTGCCGGCCACCAGGTGCGGGCCCATGATTGCTCCACCGGCGGTAGCGTACGGGCCGGTGGCGTCGACGTCGTCCCGCCACAGGGTGAGGTCCGGTGTCGTACCCCGGTGTGACCTGCTCGCGTTAGCGCTTACCTGCCGGTAACGCCTAGGCTCCGACCGGCGAGATCAGCTGAGCAGAGGGGGAACCGTGGCCCGTACCGTGCTGGTGACCGGCGGAAACCGGGGGATCGGCCTGGCCATCGCGCAGGCCTTCGCCAAGCAGGGCGACCGGGTGGCGGTGACCCATCGCAGCGGCGACGCCCCGGAGGGGCTGTTCGGGGTGAAGTGTGACGTGACCGACGCCGAGTCGGTCGACGCCGCGTTCACCGCGATCGAGGCCGAGCTGGGCCCGGTCGAGGTGCTGGTGGCCAACGCCGGCATCACCGACGACACGCTGCTGATGCGGATGTCCGAGGAGCAGTTCACCCGGGTGCTCGACACCAACCTGACCGGCGCGTTCCGCTGCGCCAAGCGGGCCTCGACGAAGATGCTCCGGGCCCGGTGGGGTCGCATGATCTTCATCTCCTCGGTGGTCGGCCTCTACGGCGGCGTCGGCCAGGTCAACTACGCGGCCAGCAAGGCCGGCCTGGTGGGCGTGGCCCGCTCGATCACCCGCGAGCTGGGCAGCCGCAACATCACCGCGAACGTGGTCGCGCCCGGCTTCATCGACACCGACATGACGGCCGCGCTGCCCGAGGAGCGGCGCACCGAATACCGCAAGGCGATCCCGGCCGGCCGGTTCGCCGAGCCGGAGGAGGTCGCCGGCGTGGTCGCCTGGCTGGCCTCGGACGCGGCCGGGTACATCTCCGGCGCCGTCATCCCGGTCGACGGCGGCCTGGGCATGGGTCACTGAGAAACACGGAGGAACTGCGTAATGTCCGGACTGCTGGCCGGTAAGCGGCTGCTGGTCACCGGCGTCATCACCGACGCCTCGATCGCCTTCTCCGTGGCGAAGCTCGCCCAGGAGAACGGCGCCCAGGTCGTGCTCACCGGCTACGGCCGGCTCTCCCTGGTGGAGCGGATCGCCAAGCGGCTGCCCGAGCCGGCCCCGGTGATCGAGCTGGACGTCACGAACCAGGAGCACCTGGCCGGCCTGGCCGACCGGGTCCGCGAGCACGTCGACGGCCTGGACGGGGTGGTGCACTCGATCGGGTTCGCCCCGCAGAGCTGCCTCGGCGGCGGTTTCCTGGACGCGCCGTGGGAGGACGTGGCCACCGCGGTGCACGTCTCGACGTACTCGTACAAGTCGCTGGCCATGGCGGCGCTGCCGCTGATGTCGGCGGGCGGTGCGGTCGTCGGCCTCACCTTCGACGCCACCAAGGCCTGGCCGGTGTACGACTGGATGGGCGTGGCCAAGGCCGGGCTGGAGTCGGCCTCCCGCTACCTGGCGCTGCACCTGGGCAAGCGGGGCATCCGCAGCAACCTGGTCGCCGCCGGGCCGCTGCGCACCATCGCGGCCAAGTCCATTCCCGGCTTCGAGCAGTTCGAGGACGCCTGGGCCGAGCGGGCCCCGCTCGGCTGGAACCTCACCGACCAGGAGCCGGCCGCCCGGGCCTGCCTGGCGCTGATGTCCGACTGGTTCCCGGCCACCACCGGCGAGATCGTCCACGTCGACGGCGGCTACCACGCGATCGGCGCCTGAGGCGTAAGGAGGGGCCCCTTCTTAACGTCTGCGGTATAGGAGGGGCCCCCTGTTAACACCCGACCCGGGGGCGTCGCGGGGTCGTCACGGCCGTCGGGGGAGAATGGAAGCATGGCGTACGACGCGTTGGTGCTGGTCTCCTTCGGCGGACCGGAGCGGCCGGAGGACGTGCGGCCCTTCCTGCAGAACGTGACCCGGGGCCGGGGCGTGCCCCCGGCGCGGCTCGAAGAGGTGGTCCAGCACTACCTGCACTTCGGCGGGGTGTCCCCGATCAACCAGCAGTGCCGGGAGTTGCTCGCGGCGATCCGTGCGGACTTCGCCGAGAACGGTGTCGACCTGCCGGTCTACTGGGGCAACCGGAACTGGGATCCGATGCTCGCCGACACCGTGGCACAGATGCGCGACGACGGCGTCAAGCGGGCTCTCGCCTTCGTCACCAGCGCGTACGGCGGCTACTCCTCCTGCCGGCAGTACCAGGAGGACATCGCCGCGGCCCGGGCCGCGGTCGGCCCGGACGCCCCGGTGATCGAGAAGCTGCGCCAGTTCTGGGACCACCCCGGCTTCGTCCAACCGCACGCCGACGCGGTGCGGGCCGCGCTGGCCCGGCTCGACCCGGCCCGGCGGGAGAGCACCCGGCTGGTCTTCACCGCCCACTCCGTCCCCACCTCGATGGCCGCCACCGCCGGCCCGCACGGCGGCCGGTACACCGCGCAGCTCGCCGAGACCGCCCGGCTGGTGCACGCCGCCGCCGCGCCCGACCTGCGGTACGACCTGGTCTGGCAGAGCCGGTCCGGGCCGCCGCAGGTGCCGTGGCTGGAGCCGGACATCAACGACCACCTGGCCACCCTCCCCGGGGAGGGAGTGACCGCGGTGGTGGTCAGCCCGATCGGGTTCGTCTCCGACCATCTCGAGGTGGTCTGGGATCTGGACACCGAGGCCCTCGACACGGCCAAGCAGCTCGGCCTGGACTTCGTCCGCGCTGGCACCCCCGGCACCGATTCCCGGTTCGTGGCGATGGTGCGCGAACTGGTTCTGGAACGCACCACCCCGGACGGCGAGCGGCTGCGCCGCCGCCTCGGCGAGCTGCCGATGTGGGACACCTGCCCGACGGCGTGCTGCGTGCCCCCGGCCCGCCGGCCCGGAGCCTGACCGATCTCCCGACACCCCTGGGGACGACACATGCAAGACCGCAAGCCGGTGCAGAGCTGGCTCACCGACATGGACGGCGTGCTGGTGCACGAGGGCCAGCCGGTGCCCGGCGCGCCCGAGTTCATCAAGAAGCTGCGCACCTCCGGCAAGCCCTTCCTGGTGCTGACCAACAACTCGATCTACACCCCGCGTGACCTGCAGGCCCGGCTGGCCCGGATGGGGCTGGACGTGCCGGAGGAGGCGATCTGGTCGTCGGCCCTGGCCACCGCCCAGTTCCTGGCCGACCAGCGCCCGGGCGGCACCGCGTACGCGATCGGTGAGGCCGGGCTGACCACGGCCCTGCACGCGGTGGGGTACGTGCTCAGCGACTTCGCCCCCGACTACGTGGTGCTGGGGGAGACCCGCACCTACAGCTTCGAGGCGATCACCAAGGCGATCCGGCTGATCAACGACGGGGCCCGGTTCATCTGCACCAACCCGGACGCGACCGGCCCGTCGGTCGAGGGCGCGCTGCCGGCCGCCGGTTCGGTGGCCGCGATGATCTCGAAGGCGACCGGGGTGGAGCCGTACTTCGTCGGCAAGCCGAACCCGATGATGATGCGTTCGGCGCTGAACACCATCGACGCGCACTCGGAGAGCACCGCGATGATCGGCGACCGGATGGACACCGACATCCTCTGCGGGCTGGAGGCGGGCCTGGAGACGATCCTGGTGCTGACCGGGATCAGCTCCCGGGTGGAGGCGGAACGCTACCCGTACCGGCCGTCGCGGATCGTCAACTCGGTGGCCGACCTGATCGACGAGATCTGAGCCGCGGCGGGCCCGGCGCGCCGACGGCCCGCGTTCAGGGGCGCAGCGGGGCGTTGCAGGCGGCCACCAGGGCCTGCCGGCAGGCGGTGGTCAGCGGGCGCAGCGCCGCGTCCCGCTGCTGCGCCTCGTAGGTGTTCACGGCGCCGCCCGGGGCGCTCTCCCCGGCCAGGGCGAGCACCCGGTCGAGCACGGCCGCCCGGGCGAACAGCCGGCGCGCCCGCGGGTCGAATCCGGGCGGCAGGTCGGTGGCGCCGTCGGGGCGGCGCAGCGCGGCGAGGGCGCCGGCCAGCTCGGGCCGCCACTGGGCCACGTCGAGCCGGGTGAGCGCGGCGGTCGTCTCGGCGAGCACGGCGGCCAGCTCGGCCTCCGCCTCTGCCGCGCCGGGCACCGCGAGGGACGCCTTGGGCGCGTCGGCCGGCAGCGGGTACACCCGCCAGAGCACGGTCTCCCAGGTCATGCCCGACCCGGAGGTGTGGCTGCGTACCTCCGGGACAAGGCCGAGCCCGCTGGCCACCACCGCCTCTCCGGCGAGCAGCGCCGCGCCGGCGAAGTCGCCGGGGCCGGGCAGCCCGCGCGGGTCGCCCGGGGCGGGCAGCACGAGGCGGATCTCGTCCGGGGAGAGCTTCGCCAGGCTGGGCAGCGCCTCCCGCAGGGGCAGGTCGGTCCAGGCGCCGGGGGCGTCCGCGACCAGATGCTCCTCGTCGCCGGCGATCTCGTCAGCGACCTCGTCGAAGGGCACCAGGCCGGCCCGCCAGGCGCGTACCCAGGCAACGAACCGGCTCGACCGGCGCGGAGCCAGGGTGGCCGCGCCCGCTGCGGGGGAGGACATGCCGAAAGGGTACGTGCTCTCCACCGCCCCTGTCTCGACTGCCGCACCCGCGGTGTCGCCTGCCCCCAACTACTCCCTTCGCCCGTTTCCTCCGCTGCGCTACCGCGCCGATCATGGCGGTAGGGTGCCCGCTTCGCGCTGTCCGCGGCTTATGTTCGGCGGCACAACTCCCTGATCGACGCGATGGGGCGGCGCGTCGGCGGGTGGTGCGGCGGGTGGGTGGTTAGCGTGATCGACATGGCGGGGCGGTATGGCGGAGACGTGTTGGCGGGGGACTGGCGGCGGCGGAAGGCAGTCCCGGAGGTGGACGCCGAGCTGGACCTGGTCGTCGAGGACGCGGACTCCGGGTTCTGTGGCGCGGTCGTGGGCTTCGAGGCCGGTGCGGTGGTGCTGGAGGACCGGCACGGCCGGCGGCGCAACTTCCCGCTGTTGCCCGCCGCGTTCCTGCTCGACGGCCGGCCGGTCACCCTGCGCCGGCAGACCCGTGCCCCGGTGCCGGCGGCCCGGCGGCGGACCGCCTCCGGCTCGATCGCCGTGGACAACGTCCGGGCGCGGGTCGCCAAGGCCAGCCGGATCTGGGTGGAGGGCGTGCACGACGCGGCGCTCGTGGAGCGGATCTGGGGCGACGACCTGCGCATCGAGGGCGTGGTGGTGGAGCCGCTGGACGGCATCGACGCCCTGGCGGCCGAGGTGCGCGCGTTCGAACCGGGTCCGGGCCGCCGGCTCGGCGTGCTCGTCGACCACCTGGTGCCGGGCTCGAAGGAGAGCCGGATCGTGGCGGGCGTCACCTCACCGCACGTCCTGGTCACCGGCCACCCGTACGTGGACGTGTGGCAGGCGGTGAGGCCGAGGGCGCTGGGCATCCCGGCCTGGCCGGTGGTGCCGCCCGGGCGGCCCTGGAAGGAGGGGGTCTGCGCGGCCCTCGGGGTGGCCGAGCCGGCGGACATGTGGCGGCACATCCTGTCCCGGGTGAACACCTTCGCCGACGTGGAGACGCCGCTGATCAACGCGATGGAGCGCTTGATCGACTTCGTGACCGAGCCCGCGTAGTCGGTGCTGCGGCGCCGGGGTCAGGGCTCCTGGTCCGGGGTACGGGTGAAGACGAAGGTGGCGAGGTCGAGTGCCACCGGGCGGCCGGCCTCGTCCCGGAGCACGGTGAGGATCTCGCCGTCCTGCGAGCCGGAGCGGCCCCGCCACCGGTCCGGGCCCTCCGGGGTGAACCGGAGCACCGGCCGGCCGAGCGGGCCGCCCACCAGGTCACCGGCCGGGTCCGGGCGGAACTCGTACTCCACGCCCATCCACCACCAGCGGCCGGTCAGCTCGGCGATTTCGGCCGTCGGCGGGGCGGCCGGCCGCCACGGGGCGGGCAGGGCCGGCTCGGCGTCCAGCACCAGGGTGAGCACCTGCCGGGCCAGTTCGACCACGTGGTGCCCGGCACGCAGCCCGTAGCAGTTGACGAAGTCGACCACCGCGGTACGGCTGGGCCGGTGCACCACCAGACCGGCCACGTACCCGGGCATCGAGCCGCCGTGGCCCACGTACACCCGGTCGCCGACCCGGTAGAGCTCCACGCCGAGGCCGTGCCCGCTGGTCCACGAGTCCAGGTCGCTGATCACCACCGGCGCGCACATCTCGGTGAGCGTGGCCGGGGCGAGCACGTCCGGGGCCGGGTCGGCCAGGAACGCCGCCCAGCGGGCCAGGTCCGCGACGGTCGACCAGAGCTGACCGGCGGGCGCCATCGCCCCGGTGTCGGTACGCGGCTCCTCGCGCAGCGTGTCGTGCCACGGATGCACCACGTAGCCCCGGGCGTACGGCTCGGTGGGGTGGTAGGTGGTGCGCCGCATGCCCAGCGGTTCGAGGATCCGCTCCCGGAGCAACTCGGCCCAGGGCGTCCCGGTGATCCGCTCCAGCACCCCGCCGAGCAGCCCGTACGCCAGGTTGGAGTAGTGGTAGACGTGGTGCGGCGGGTGGGCGATCTTGTCGGGCGTGAGCCCGGCGACGAGGGTGGCCAGGTCGGCGCCCTCGGTCCGCTCCCACCACCGGCCGTCCGGTTCGCGCTGTAGGCCGCTGGCGTGCCCGAGCAGTTGGCGCAGGGTGAGCGCGCCGACCGGGGTGCCGGGCAGGTGCCTGTCCAGCGGGTCGTCCAGGGCCAGCCGGCCGGCGTCGCGCTGCTGCATCACCAGCACGGCGGTCATGGTCTTGCTGATCGAGCCGATCCGGTACTGAAGGTCCGCGTCGGGGGTGGGGTGGTCGCCGGCGAGCGCGAGGTGGGCGAGGCTGCCGCCGCGGATCACCCCGAGGGCGGCCGAGGGGCCGTGTCCCTCGGCCTGGGCCTGGGTGACCAGCGCGTCGATCCGTCGGGCGGTCTCGGGCAGCAGGGCCATGGTCGTCTCCTCGTCGGCGTCGCACCTCGGCATCGCCGAGGAACACGACGGCGAGCTTACTGATCATGACGGGTTCGTGGGATTCGCTTCGGCGTGTCACGATCGTGGGGTGGACGCGGTGCTGTGGATCGTGCTGGGTGTGGTGTTGGCGGTCGCCGAGATCTTTACGACGACGCTGTTCCTGATCATGTTCGCGGCCGGCGCGTTCGCCGCTGCCGGAGCCGCCGCGCTCGGCGCTCCGGTCGCGCTCCAGGCGCTCGTCTTCGCCGTGGTCTCCGCGCTCTGCGTGGGGCTGCTCCGGCCGGTCATCCGGCGGCACGCGCAGGCGGCGCTGGAGGGCGGTGAGCGGTCCTTCGGCGTTGACGCGCTGGAGGGGACGTCGGCGCTGGTGATGGAGCCGGTCGATGTCGGGCACGGCATGATCAAGATCGACGGAGAGTTGTGGACCGCTCGGGCGTACGACGCGACGCGGAGCTACGCCGTGGGTGAGCGGGTGCAGGTGATAAAGGTCCAGGGCGCGACCGCCCTGGTCTGGCAGGACGAGATTTCCACCCCGGGCGGACTGCCCGAGACGAAAAGGTGAACGGTATGGAGTTTGCAGCGGTCGTGTTGATCGCCATTGCCGTGATCGTCGTGGTGACGCTGGCCAAGGCGGTGCGGATCGTGCCGCAGCAGCGGCAGGACGTGGTCGAGCGGCTGGGGCGGTACAAGCGGACCTTGAACCCGGGTCTGAACCTGCTCGTGCCGTACATCGACGCGGTGCGTACCAAGGTCGACATGCGGGAGCAGGTGGTCAGCTTCCCGCCGCAGCCGGTGATCACCTCGGACAACCTGGTCGTCTCGATCGACACGGTGCTCTACTTCAAGGTGGTCGACTCGGTACGGGCCACCTACGAGATCTCCAACTTCCTCCAGGCCATCGAGCAGCTCACCGTCACCACGCTGCGTAACGTGATCGGCTCGCTGGACCTGGAGCGGGCGCTGACCAGCCGCGAGGAGATCAACCGGCACCTGTCCGGCGTGCTGGACGAGACCACGGGCCGGTGGGGTATCAAGGTCACCCGGGTCGAGATCAAGGCGATCGAGCCGCCGCCGAGCATCCGCGACTCGATGGAGAAGCAGATGCGCGCCGAGCGGGACCGCCGTGCCGCGATCCTGAACGCCGAGGGTCTCAAGCAGTCGCAGATCCTCACCGCCGAGGGTGAGAAGCAGGCCGCCGTGCTGCGTGCCGACGGTGACCGGCAGGCCCGGATCCTTCAGGCGGAGGGCCAGGCCAAGGCGATCCGGACCGTCTTCGAGTCGATCCACCAGGCCAACCCGAGCCAGAAGGTGCTCGCCTACCAGTACCTCCAGGCGCTGCCGCAGATCGCCAACGGTTCGGCGAACAAGGTCTGGATCGTCCCGGCCGAGCTGACCAAGGCCCTGGAGGGGATGGGCGGCGCGCTCGGCGGGCTGGCCAACATGGTCGGCGACGTGCCGTCGCCGGAGGCCAGCAAGGGTGCCGGCGAGGTGGAGCGGGAGGCCGCCGAGGCGGCGCAGGCCGCCGCCAGCGCCGCCCAGGAGATCCGCGAGGAGGTACGCGTCGCCGAGGCGCAGGCCACCGGCGGCGGCAACGTCCCGCAGCAGGGTCTGCCGGCGCCCGAGCCGGTCTCCCCGGAGAGCCTGCTCAACGACCCCTCGGACCAGCGCGAGCGGGGCTGAGCGGGGCCGTCCGATCTCGGGCGGCAAATGCGAGAAAGTCTCATGCGGCGCCCCGGTGCCTGCCACCATCGGTCTCAAGGACGGGTGGTGACCAGGACCGGGGCGCCGAGCGCGTCCCGCGCCGCCCGACGGCGGAGCGAGGTGACGCATGAAGGAACCGGCGAAGAGCCTGTTCTCCAAGGAACTGTTCTCCAGGGAACCGGTTCCCGGCGAGCACGATCCCGTCGGACCGCTCGGCTCCCGGCGTACCGGGGGCGGGTTCGGGGTGCTGCCGTTCGTCTCCGAGCCGGGGCCGGCCGCCCCGGCCACCAACGCGAGCTGGGCCTGGTCGGTACGCCGGTTCGCCCGCGCCGCGGTCTGGCTGCTGCCCGCGTACGCGATCCTCTACGGCCTGGTGACGATGGCCAGCGACGGCGGGGTGGGCAACGACCCGTACCCGGCCGACGGCAACCAGCTCTACCTGGTGGGCTGGGTGGCCGCGGTCTGGCTCGGGTTGCTCGCGCTGCTGGCGCTCACCGGACTGCTCGCCGCCACCCGGAGCCGGCGGGTCGCCGCGACCGGGCTGCTGGTCAGCATCGCCGGCGTCGTGCTGATGCTGCCCTTCGCCGGGCTGGACGAGCAGGCGCCGGTCTTCGGCACCACCGCGCGCACCCTCGTCCTGGCCGGCGCGACCTGCTACACCATCGGATGGTTGTGCACCGGATGGTCGGTGGCCCGGTCCGGGATCTTCTCCTGGGGTGACGGGATCATGCTGATGATCGCCGCCCCGCTGCTCGGCCTCGGCGGCGCGCTGCTCGGCTCGTTGCAGACCTTCGGGGCGATCTTCGCGCTGGTCGCCGGGCTCGGCATCGGCTACCGCTCCGGGCGCCTGGTGCCCGCCGCCATCGCCCGCGACGCGATGGCCGCCAGCGTGGTCCGCCCGCCCAGCTGACCTGCGGAAGGGCGGCTGGGAGGTCACCGTGAAGTGGCTGACAGTTGCCTGGCGGGCTGGTCGGTTGGTGGCTTTCGCGGCAATCTGGAGTCCATGCCGTCTCCCCGGTCGCCGCTGTCGCGGCTGCTCACCGTGCTGCTCGCCGGCGTCCTCGCCGGGCTCGTCCTCGCGGTCGCCGTCCTACCCGGCAACCTGCTCGGCGGGTTCGTCGCCAAGGCGGCCCTCGGCGCGTACGCGCAGCTGCCCGACGCGCTGCGCACCCCCGCCCAGCCCCAGCGCTCCTACCTCTACGCCAACGACGGCAAGACCCTGATCACGACGTTCTACGACGTCAACCGCACCGACGTGCCGCTGGCCGAGATCGCCCCCGTGATGCGGCAGGCGATCGTGGCCGCCGAGGACCGCCGCTTCTACTCCCACGGCGGCGCCGACCTGCGCGGCCTCGCCCGTGCCCTGGTCGCCAACGTCACCGGCGGCGGCACCGAGCAGGGCGGCTCCACGCTGACGATGCAGTACGTCCGCAACGTGCTCAAGACCGACCCCACCCGCACCGCCGAGGAGCGGCAGGCCGCCACCGAGCAGACCATCGGGCGCAAGCTCCAGGAGATCCGGTACGCCAACGCCCTGGAGAAGACCCTCAGCAAGGACGAGATCCTCAACGGCTACCTAAACATCGCGTACTTCGGCTCCGGGGCGTACGGCGTCGCCGCGGCCAGCCAGCGCTACTTCGGCAAGCCGCCCGCCCAACTGACCCTGGCCGAGGCGGCCCTGCTCGCCGGACTGGTCCAGTCGCCCGACGCGTACAGCCCGATCGACGGGGACCAGGACCGGGCCCTCGCCCGCCGGGCGTACGTCCTCGACGCGATGGCCGAGACCGGCGCGATCACCGCGCAGCAGGCCGCCGCGGCCAAGGCCGAGCGGCTCACCCTGCATCCCACCGCGCAGCCCAACGGCTGCACCGCGGTCGGCCAGGGGCACGACGACTGGGGCTTCTTCTGCGACTACCTCCGCCGCTGGTGGCTGGACCAGCCGGCCTTCGGCGACACGGTCGAGGAGCGCGAGCAGGCGCTACGCCGTGGCGGCTACACGGTGGTCACCTCGCTGGACCCGAAGATCCAGCAGACCGCGCAGCAGCAGGCCACCGCCGTCTACGGGTACGACAACAAGCGCGCCCTGCCGATCGCCGCGGTCGAGCCGGGCACCGGCCGGGTGCTCGCCATGGCGGTCAACCGGCACTACAGCCTGGCCGACAACCCGGCCGGACAGGCCAACCACCCGAACACCGTCAACCCGTTGATCTCCGGCGGCGCCAGCGTCAGCGGCTACCAGGCCGGCTCGACGTTCAAGCTGTTCACCATGCTCGCCGCGCTGGAGGCCGGCAAGCCGCTCGCCACCGGCTTCGACGCCCCGGCCAAGCTGCCCACCCGCTACGCCTCGGACGCCGAGGGCAACTGCGGCGGCAAGTGGTGCCCGGCCAACGCCAACCCGCAGTGGATGGACGGCTACCGGATGATGTGGGACGGCTTCGGCCGCTCCGTGAACACGTACTTCGTCTGGCTGGCCGAGCAGATCGGCCCGGAGAAGGCGGTGGAGATGGCACAGCGGCTCGGCATCACCTTCCGGGCCCCCTCCGACGCCGCCTTCGCCGCGAACAACGCGGACAACTGGGGCGCGTTCACCCTGGGCGTGGCCGCCACCACCCCGCTCGACCTGGCCAACGCGTACGCCACGGTGGCGGCCGAGGGGACGTACTGCACCCCGCTGCCGGTGGTCTCGGTGACCGCCGCCAACGGCGAGAAGGTCGATGTCGGGCAGCCCTCCTGCAAGCGGGTCCTGGACCCCGACGTGGCCCGGGCCGCCACCGACGCGGCCCGCTGCCCGGTCGGCCAGCAGTCCGCGTACGGGCAGTGCAACGGCGGTACGGCCACCTCGGTCGACCGGATCGTCGGCCGGCCCGTCGCCGGCAAGACCGGCAGCTCCGAGCAGAACGCCACCGAGACCTTCGTCGGCTTCACCCCGCAGGTGGCCGTCGCCGGCATCGCGGCCAACCCCGACGACTCGACCGACCTGGTCGGCTCGGCCGTGCAGGCCAAGGTGATCGACGCCGTCGCCCGGATCATCCGTACGGCGGTCGACGGCAAGCCGGTCCGGGACTTCACCGCGCCCAGCCACGAGCTGGCCGGCAACCCGCAGCGCCCGGAGCCACAGGTCCCTCCGCAGCGGCGACAGCAGCAACAGCAGGATCAGGAACTGTCCCCGAACCTGCTGCGCTGGCTCCAGGGCCGCAGCCGCGGCTGAGTAGAAGGAAGGGGCCCCTGTTAACTCCTACGGTAGAGAAGGGGCCCCCTTTCACCGCGCAGCCCTGGCCCGCGTGGCAACCCGGTGAGAGGAATGCGTTCCCGGGGGTGTCGGATTTCGTTTAGGGGCTCCGACCCAGCGGTGTGGGTGCCCGCCGGGGGCGCCACCGGGCAGGGGGAACATCATGCGCAAGCTCGTCCACTGGGTGCACCAGTCGCTCGACGGCTTCATCGAGGGGCCGAACGGTGAGTTCGACTGGCCGGCCATGGGGCCGGAACTGTCCGCGTACTCCTTCGAGCTGTGCGACCGGGCCGACACCTTCCTCTACGGCGGCAAGGTGTGGGGGCTGATGTCCTGGTACTGGCCGCGTGCGGAACAGATCTCCCAGGATCCGCACGACCTGCGGTTCGCCCCGGTCTGGCGGCGTACCCCGAAGGTCGTCATCTCCCGCACGCTGGAGACCGCCGGGTACGGCGCCCGGGTGATCGGCCGCGACCTGGCCGCCGAGGTCGCCGAGCTGAAGGCCCAGCCGGGCAAGGACCTGCTGCTCAGCGGGGGCTCGGGGGCCGCCGCGGCGCTCGCCGACCTGGGCCTGATCGACGAGTACCACGTGGTGGTGCACCCGGTGGTGCTCGGCGGCGGCATCCCGCTCTTCCCCGGCAAGGAGCGCCTCGACCTGCGGCTGGTGGAGACGCGCGGCTTCGACGGCCGTTCGGTGCTGCTGCGCTACGAGCGGAGCCGCTGAGCCCTTGTGAGAGAGGAACCCTTCTATACCGGAGGCGTTAATGGGGGGCCCTTCCTTTCATCCGGCAGAATCGACCGGTGCCCGTCCACGAGATCACCGACCCCGACGACGACCGGATCGCCGACTACCGTGCGCTGACCGACGTCGAGCTGCGGACCCGTTGGGAGCCCCCGCACGGCCTGTTCATCGCCGAGGGCGAGCTGGTGCTGCGCCGGGCGCTGCGGGCCGGCTATCCGGCCCGGTCGTACCTGGTCGATGCCAAGCGGGTGGATCAGCTCGCCGACCTGGAGACCGGGGAGGCCCCGGTGTACGCGGCCACCCCGGAGGTGCTCCAGCGGGCCACCGGTTTCCACGTGCACCGGGGTGTGCTGGGCTCGTTCCACCGCAAGCCGCTGCCGAGCGGCGCCGAGGCGCTGGCCGACGCCCGCCGGGTGGTGATCCTGGAGGACGTCAACAACCACACCAACCTCGGCGCGATCTTCCGGGCCGTGGCCGCGCTCGGGGTGGACGCCGTGCTGCTCTCTCCGACCTGCGCCGACCCGCTCTACCGGCGCAGCGTCCGGGTCAGCATGGGCGAGGTCTTCGCCATCCCATACGCGAAGCTGGAGCCCTGGCCGGACGCGCTCGCCCAGGTCCGGGCGGCGGGTTTCACGGTGCTGGCGATGACGCCCGCGCCGGACGCGGTGCCGATCCAGCGGCTGGACGCGGCCCAGCGGGCCCGGGCGGCGCTGCTGATGGGCGCCGAGGGGGCCGGCCTGACCCGGGCGGCGATGGACGCCAGCGACGTACGGGTGGTGATCCCGATGCGGCGCGGGGTGGACTCGCTCAACGTCGCCGCCGCCACCGCGGTGGCCTGCTGGGAGCTGGGTCGCGACGATCCGCCGTTCGGCAGCGGGTAGCCGCTGCGGGTCTCGTAGAGCACTTCCGCTTGCATGACCATGCGCCCTGGTGAATAATCTTCCTCGTGTCCAAGGTTCTCACCTCCCTGCCCACCGGCGAACGTGTCGGCATCGCCTTCTCCGGCGGCCTCGACACCTCGGTCGCGGTCGCGTGGATGCGCGACAAGGGCGCCGTTCCCTGCGCCTACACCGCCGACATCGGCCAGTACGACGAGCCCGACATCGTCTCGGTGCCCGGTCGCGCGCTCAGCTACGGCGCCGAGGTCGCCCGCCTGGTCGACTGCCGCGCCGCCCTCGTCGAGGAGGGCCTGGCGGCGTTGACCTGCGGGGCCTTCCACATCCGTTCGGGCGGGCGGGCGTACTTCAACACCACCCCCCTGGGCCGGGCCGTGACCGGGACGCTGCTGGTGCGGGCGATGATCTCCGACGACGTCCAGATCTGGGGCGACGGCTCGACCTTCAAGGGCAACGACATCGAGCGGTTCTACCGGTACGGCCTGCTGGCCAACCCGCAGCTGCGCATCTACAAGCCGTGGCTCGACACCGACTTCGTCACCGAACTGGGCGGGCGTAAGGAGATGTCGGAGTGGCTGCTCGAACGCGGCCTGCCGTACCGGGACAGCACCGAGAAGGCATACTCCACCGACGCCAACATCTGGGGTGCCACGCACGAGGCGAAGACCCTCGAACACCTCGACACCGGCATCGAGACGGTCGATCCGATCATGGGAGTCCGGTTCTGGGACCCGACGGTGGAGATCCCGACCGAGGATGTCACGATCGGCTTTGACCAGGGTCGTCCGGTGACGATCAACGGTAAGGAGTTCGGCAGCCCCGTCGATCTGGTGCTGGAGGCCAACGCCATCGGCGGCCGGCACGGCCTGGGCATGTCGGACCAGATCGAGAACCGGATCATCGAGGCCAAGAGCCGGGGCATCTACGAGGCGCCCGGCATGGCGCTGCTGCATGCCGCGTACGAACGGCTGGTCAACGCCATCCACAACGAGGACACCCTGGCGAACTACCACAACGAGGGTCGCCGCCTGGGCCGGCTGATGTACGAGGGGCGCTGGCTGGACCCGCAGGCGCTGATGCTGCGCGAGTCGTTGCAGCGCTGGGTCGGCACGGCGGTCACCGGCGAGGTGACGTTGCGCCTGCGCCGGGGCGAGGACTACTCGATCCTGGACACCACCGGCCCGGCGTTCAGCTATCACCCGGACAAGCTGTCGATGGAGCGTACCGAGGACTCGGCGTTCGGCCCGTCGGACCGGATCGGCCAGCTCACCATGCGCAACCTGGACATCGCCGACTCGCGGGCGAAGCTGGAGCAGTACGCCACCCTCGGGATGGTCGGCGGCGGGGCCCCTCAGCGGATGGTCGGCGCCGCGCAGGCAGCCTCGACCGGGCTGATCGGCGCGATGCCACAGGGCGGTGCGGAAGCCATCGCCTCCCGGGGTGTCTCCTCCGCCGAGGACGAGGCACTCGACCGTGCCGCGATGGAGTTCGGCGTCGACTGAGCGACGCCGCGGGAAGAGGGGTCAGCTCGCCGGTGCCAGCCGCTCGGCGGCGGCTGGCACCGCTGCCGCGAGTTGGTGAGGGGTGCCGGATCGGCTTCTCTGAGCCGGATGACGCAGGGTTGCCTGCCGTCTGGTTCCTGCCCGCGTGCGGTGGCCGGCGGCTGACCTGGTCCGCCGCGTGCCACCCAACCGGATAGTCGAGTTTCCTGGTCACGGACGGTAGCGTGACGCGCATGTTTCCGACCGTGCGCGAGGTGCTGGCCCTGGTGCCGGTACGCCACGGTGCCCCGCGCCTGGTCGCCGGTGACGCGGGCCTGGACCGGCCGGTCCGCTGGGTGCACGCCGCCGAGGTGCCGGACATCGCCACCCTGCTCGGCGGCGGCGAGCTGGTGCTGACCACCGGCATCGGGCTGCCCGCGGACGACGCGGGGCTGCGCGCCTTCATCGGCGACCTGGCCGACGTCGGGGTCTCCGGGCTGGTGGTCGAGCTGGGCCGGCGCTACGTCAGCGGGGTGCCGCGGGTGATGGCCGCCGCCGCCGAGCGGCGCGGGCTGCCCCTGGTCGAGTTACGCCGGGCCATCCCGTTCGTGCGGATCACCGAGGCGGTGCACGCGCTGATCGTGGACGCGCAGCTCACCGAGCTGCGGGCCACCGAGGAGATCCACCAGCGGTTCACCGAGCTGTCCGTGGAGGGCGCCGGCGCGGCCGAGGTGGTGCGGCAGGCCGCCGAGTTGTCCGGGTGCCCGGTGGTGCTGGAGAACCTCTCCCGGCAGGTGCTCGCGTACGACCCGGCGGGGGAGAGCGCCGAGTTGCTGCTGGAACGCTGGGAGCAGCACTCGCGGCGGATCCGTCCCGGTGGGCGCACCGCGTACGACGCGGACAGCGGGTGGCTGGTGACCACCGTCGGCGCGCGCGGCCAGGACTGGGGGCGGTTGCTGCTGCGCTGGCCGGCCGGCGGGGAACTGACCACCGGCCGGGCACAGCCGGTCGACGGCCCTGGCGCCGAGCCGCCGGCTGCCCCGGCCGAGGGGCCGAGCGGCTCGGTGGGACCCGGGGCGACGTGGTCCACATCGGCCGAGCGGACCGACGGTGACGGGGCGGGTGCCGGTCCGTACGGGGCCGGCTCGGGCAGTCCGCCCACCCGGCTCACCATTCTGGTCGAGCGGGCCGCCTCCACCCTCGCCCTGGGCCGGCTGATCCGTCGCGACGCGGAGGGGCTGGAACGCCAGATCCACCGCACCCTGCTCACCGCCCTGCTCGACCACTCCCGCCCGGTGGACGAGGTGGCGCTGCGGGCAAAGGCGCTGGGCGTGCCGCTGGACCGCCGGCACCTGGTCGGCGTGGTGGTCCGCTACCGCGCCGACGAGCCGGCCGGGGACGGCGCGGCGCCGGGCGTCGACAACGGGCCGGAGGCCGGTCCGGCCCGGCTGCGCGACCTCGCTGAGGCGGTCGGCCACGCGCTGCGGGAGGCCAAGCTCACCGGCCTGACCAGTGCCGTCGACGACCATGCGGTGGGGGCGCTGCTGGCGCTGCCCGATCCGGGCGCCGAGGAGAAGGTGCTGACCGCCTTCGCGGCGGCGTTGCGCCGGGTACGTCTCGACGCCGCTCCGGCCCGCCCGCCGGCGCCCCGCACGCCTGTCGGCGGCATGTCCCGCCCGGCCGCGGTGATCGTCGCCGCCGGTTCCAGTGTGAGCAGCCTGCGGGAGGCCGGACGGTCGCTGGTGGAGGCCCGGCAGATCGCCCAGGCGGCCCGCCGGGATCGACGCGATCTGCTGATCTTCCGGCTGCCCCATGTCGGCCTCGCCGGGCTGCTGCACCTGCTGCGCGACGAGCCCCGGGTGCAGACCTTCGTCGAGCGGGAACTCGGCGCACTGTTGGCGTACGACGCCCAGCATCCCCGGGAGCCGCTGCTCGGCACCCTCCGGGAGTACCTGCAGTCGGGCCGGAACAAGTCGGCGGCGGCTGCGGCGGTGCACCTGTCCCGACCGGCGTTCTACGAGCGGCTGGCCCGGATCGGCCGGATCCTCGACGTCGACCTCGACTCGGTCGACGCCTGCCTCTCCCTGCACGTTGCCCTGCTCGCCCTGGACGCGGTCCGCCGCTCCTGAGCCGGGCCCGGGCCTGGTCGTTTAGGGGTCTCGTCGTTGCTGTCGCCCGAGAGTGGGTCGGGGTGCGCCCAGGGCCGTCGAGTGGAGGGCCGAACGGCCCGACCAACCTGGAAGGTGGTCTGACCACCTGGTCGAAGATTGCCTGACCGAGGGACCGACTGTCCCGGCTTTCCGTTCGAGCGGAGATCGGGTTTACGGGGCGGTACCGCATCAGCCGTCCGGCCTGTCGCCGCGCTCACCGGCTTGACCTGCGTAGACGCGATCGGATTTGAGGTAACGGTCGGGTCACGAGGTATTCCGGTGGTGTTCGTCTCTCACTTAATCTGCCAGTGGCATGAGGTCAGACCTCCATCCTCATGCCTCTGACGCGTGACGAAGGTGAGCTGACTAGTGCAGGAACCTGCCCCCCGTTATGCCGGATACCGGTCCTTCGACTACTTGACCCCGCACGTCGACTACAAGGTCTTCGACCTGGCGCCGGAGATCGGCCGGGTGCCCGAACACGACCTTGGCCTCAGCGACGAGCAGCGTGCCCGAGTGGCCCGGCTGCTCCGTGAGCACATGGCCATCTCGCTGCACGAGCACCCGAAGATCCTGCCGGCCGACGTGAGCCAGCTGCGGGACTACAACCGCACCGGCCGGAACGCCTTCGGCTTCGAAGGCATGGCCCGCTCCGGGATGACCGCGGTCTTCGACAACTTCATGAACGGCACCGGCTGCGTGACCAGCGAGCACGCCTGGAAGTGGGACGACGTCATCTACGACATCGGCCTGCGCTTCGCCGACATCGCCAAGCAGGACCACGTGGTGGTGGCGACCACCTTGGACCAGATCTTCGAGGCCAAGCGCAACGGCCAGATCGCCCTGGTGGCGGGTCTGGAAGCGGCCACGATGATCGAGAACGAGCTGGACCGGATCGACATCCTCTACGGCTTCGGCGTACGCCAGATGGGCATCGCGTACAGCCAGGCCAACATGCTCGGCTCCGGGCTCTCCGAGGACCGCGACGGCGGTCTGACCCACTTCGGGCGGCGCGCGGTGGATCGGATGAACAAGCTCGGCATCGCCATTGACATCTCGCACTCCGGCGATCAGACCTCGCTGGACGTGATCGAGGCGAGTCGGGTGCCGGTGTTCATCACCCACGCCGGTGCCCGCTCGGTCTGGAACACCCCTCGGATGAAGCCGGACGAGGTGATCCGGGCCTGCGCCGAGCGGGGTGGCGTGATCGGTATCGAGGCCGCTCCGCACACCACGCTCTCGGCGGACCACCCGCACCACTCGATCGAGTCGGTGATGGACCACTTCACCTACTGCGTGGAGCTGGTCGGCATCGACCACGTGGCGTTCGGCCCGGACACCAACTTCGGTGACCACGTCGGGCTGCACGACAGCTTCACCCAGCACCTGGCGATCGGCAAGGCCCACGGCGTGGTGGACCACCCCCGGGTCCCGTACGTGAGCGGCATGGAGAACCCGGCGGAGTGCTTCAGCAACATCGTCGGCTGGCTCGTCACGCACGGTTACTCCGACGACGAGATCGCCAAGGTTATCGGCGGCAACATCATCCGGGTTCTTCAGGAGGTTTGGTGAAAATGACAGTCAAGGGTCGGTGGCGGCTCGCTGTCGCGCTCGGCGCGGCGGCCGCCCTGAGCCTGTCCGCCTGCGGTCTGAACGAGGGCTCCTCCTCGTCCTCCGGCGGCTCGGGTGACAACTCGGTGCTGCGGATCGGCACCACCACCGACGTGAGCAACTTCAACCCGTTGCAGTCGCTGAGCAAGACCGACTCGTGGATCCTCAACGCGATGTATCCGCACCTGCTGCGGATCGACGAGAACGCCAAGAAGGCGCCGGAGTTGGCCAAGGAGTACCGCTACGAGGACGACGGCAAGACCGCCGTGTTCGTGCTGCGGGACGACTTCAAGTGGACCGACGGCAAGCCGGTGGTCGCTGAGGACGTCAAGTTCAGCGCCGACATGATCATGAAGTACAAGCTCGGCAACGTGGCCGCCAAGCTGACCTGGGTCGAGTCGATCGAGGCGCCGGACGCCAGCACGGTCAAGTTCAAGCTGTCCCAGCCGTACGCACCGTTCGCCGAGGGCGTCGGCTTCTGGATGTCGATCGTGCCGAAGCACGTCTTCGAAAAGGCCGGGGATCTCTCCAAGTTCCCCAACGACTCGAACTGGGTCGGCGCCGGGCCGTTCGTGCTGGACAGCATGACCAAGGGCCAGCGCTACGTGATGAAGCGCAACGAGAACTACCCGCTGGCCCCGGGCGGCAAGGCCGCGGTCAGCCAGGTCGAGTACCGGGTGTACCCGGACGTCAACACGATGATGCTGGCACTGCGCAATGGCGACATCGACCTGATGGGCACCCCGGTCCCGGTGTCGGCGGCGAAGACCTTCGACGGTGACTCGAAGATCAAGCTGGCGAAGGTCGGCGCGCTCGGCTTCGCCCACCTGACCTACAACATGAAGAACAAGTACCTCGCCGACCAGGCGGTCCGGCAGGCGCTGTCGATGTCGGTGGACACCAAGGGGATCATCTCCGCGGTGCTCCAGGGCGACGGCCAGGAGATGGCCGGGCCGATCTCGCCGATCTTCTCGGACTACGACAACACCGAGCTCCAGCCCTACCCGTTCGACACGGCCGGGGCGAAGGCCAAGCTGACCGCGGCCGGCTACAAGGACGCGAACAACGACGGCTTCTTCGACGAGCTGAAGTTCGGCGTGGCGTGCGACCAGTCCAACGCCAACATGACCCGGGTGGTGCAGCTCTTCCGCGAGAGCGCGGCCAAGGCCGGCATCAAGCTGGAGAACGAGTGCGTCGAGCGGAACACCTTCCTCTCCCGCACCAAGAACGGCGAGTACGACATCGACGCCTCGCAGTGGGGCGTCTTCGACAACCCGATGGACCAGCTGCGCAGCACCTACCTGTCCACCAACCCGGGTGGCATCAACTACAACCTGCTGGAGTCGTCCGAGATGGACGAGCTCATCAACGACGCGGCCGGCACCACCGACCCCGAGGCGTTCAAGACCAAGATCAAGAACATCGACAAGGTCGTCCACGAGCAGGCGTACCTGACCCCGCTGTACGTGGAGAACTTCCGGTTCGCCTACAACGCCAGCAAGTTCACCGGCTTCGCCCCGTCGCCGTCGGACCTGCTCGGCATGGTCACCGCGTACTCGCTGGCACAGGTCACCCCGGTCAAGTAACCGGAAACCCGAGGGAGAGGAGGGGTCCCCCGTGGCGCGTTTCGTGCTCAGCCGGGCACTGAAGGCCGTCCTGACCGTGTGGATCGCGATCACTTCGACGTTCTTCCTGCTCCGGCTGTTGCCGGGGGACCCCACGACCCTGATGGTCGAGGGGGACATGACGCCGGAGATGCAGGCGGCACTGCTCAAGACGTACGGCCTGGACCGGCCGTTGTGGGAGCAGTACGTCTCGTACCTGCGGGAGCTGGTCCAGGGCAACCTGGGCATCTCGTTCCGGCAGATCCAACCGGTCACCGACATCATCGTCGACCGGCTGCCCTGGACGCTGCTGCTGGCCGGCACCGCGTTCGTCATCACCATCGCCGTCGGCATCCCGATCGGCGTCTCCGCCGCCGTGCATCGGGGCAAGTGGCTGGACCGTGCCCTCCAGGCGCTCGGTATCGGCGGGCACGCGCTCTTCGTGCCCAGCGTCGCCATGCTGCTGCTGGTCTTCCTCGGCGCCCAGCTCGGCTGGTTCCCGATCGGCGGGGCGATCGACCCGGACACCCGGGGCGCGGCGGCCTACCTGAGCCTGGCTCACCACCTGGTGCTGCCGGTGCTGTCCCTGGTGCTGGTGCAGCTCGGCCCGTACGCGCTCACCCTGCGCACCAACATGATCGAGGTGCTCGGCGAGGACTACATCCGGGCCGCCCAGGCCCGGGGCCTGTCGGCCCGCCGCCGGGTCTGGAAGCACGGCCTGCGCAACGCGATCCTGCCGGCGCTGACCCTGATGGGACTGCAACTGGGCACCCTGGTCGGCGGCGCGGTGCTCACCGAGACCGTGTTCGCCTACCCCGGCGTCGGCCGGCTGATCTACGAGGCGGTCGGGCAGCAGGACTACCCGGTGCTCCAGGGCGCATTCATCATGCTCGCTGTCACCGTGGTCGTCGCCAACGCGCTGACCGACATGCTCTACGCGGTCCTCAACCCGAGGATCCGGCTGTGAACGGGGTGCGCGCGGCGCGGCGCGGCGCCGCCCCCGTCGCCCGGGATCACCGGCCGGGCGCGCTTAGTCCGGCGCGCCGCCCCGAACCGATCACCGTCACGTTTGAAGGGAGGGTGCCGTGAGCGCGCCCGTGCTGACCGAGCAGGCGGTGCCGCCGGTCGCCCCGGCCGCCGCCCGGCGGTCCAGGTACGGCTTCCTGCTTCAGCCCGCCGCGATGCTGTCCATGCTGGTGCTGGTCGTGATGGTGCTGATGGCGGTCTTCGCGCCGCTGATCGCCGACGAGCCCACCGGCGCCGGCCCGGACGTGCTGCAATCCCCGTCCGGTGCCCACTGGTTCGGCACCGACGACCTCGGGCAGGACATCTTCGCCCAGGTGGTCTGGGGGACCCGGACGAGCCTGGTGATCGGCCTGGCCGCCTCGGTGATCGCGATCGTGCTGGGCACCGCGATCGGGTTGGCCTCGGCGTACTTCCGGCCGATCGACGCGGTCGCCACGGTGATCACCGACGTGATGCTGGCCCTGCCCACCCTGCCGTTGATGATCATGCTGGCCGCGGTGGTCAACCCCAGCGTGGTCACGCTGACCGTGATCATCGGGTTCTTCGCCTGGCCCGAGGTGGCCCGGTTGATCCGGTCGCAGGGCCTGGTGATCAGCGCGATGCCGTACATCGACGGCGCCCGGGTGCTCGGGGCCACCGGCTGGCGGATCGTCACCCGGGAGATCCTGCCCGCGGTGGTCTCGCTGATGGTGGTCAGCGTGCTGCTGACCGCCTCCCGAGCGGTGATCTCCGAGGCCGGGCTGAGCTTCCTCGGCCTCGGCGACCCGGACGCGTGGTCCTGGGGACGAATCCTGCTCAACGCCCAGCGCAGCGGCGTCGTCGCCATCGCCTGGTGGCAGACCCTCTTTCCGTCCCTGGCGATCCTCCTGCTGGTGCTCGCGGCGACCGTCGCCGGGATGCGCTTCAACGACACCCGTGACCCGCGCCGGAACGGAGGCTGACCATGCGGCTGCCCGAGAGCTTCTACACCACCGTCCGTACCCGGCTGTCCGAGGCGCTCGACGAGCGCGGCCTGGACGGCTTCCTGGCCACCTCGCCGGCCGACGTCGCCTTCCTGAGCGGCTTCTTCTACATCGCCACCGAGCGGCCGGTCTACCTGTGGATGCCGCGCGAGGGGGAGCCGCTGCTGGTCATCCCCCGGCTGGACGAGGAGTACGCCGCCCAGCAGGACGTGCGGGTACCGACCGTCACCTACTTCGAGTACCCCGGCGTCGTCAGCGCCGAGCAGACGCTCGCCTCGGCACTGGCCCGATGCGGCGGACCGACCCGCCGCATCGGGGTCGGCGCCGGGGTGCCGGTCGGCACGTTCCAGGCGCTGTCGCAGGCCGTCACCGGGGCGACCCTGGAGACCACCGACGCGGTGGCGAAGCTGCGGCTGCGCAAGTTCCCCGAGGAGATCCCGTTCCATGAGGCCGCCGCGCGCATCTGTGACGAGATGCTGGCCGCCGGACGGGGGCTGATCGACGAGGCGCTGGCCGGCGGCGGCCCGCTGCCCCGCGAGGACGAGATCGCCCGGCACGTGATCGGGTACGGCACCGACCGGATGTACGCCGAGTACGACCTGGTCGTCTACACCACCAAGCTGGCCGGTGGGCTGGTCTACGCCGGCCCGAACTCGGCGCTGCCGCACGGCCTGCCGACCCGGCGGCGGATCCAGCCCGGCGACACGCTGATCCTCTCCCTCGGCGCCGCCGTGGCCAGCCGATTCGTGGAGAGCGAGCGCACCTTCGTCATCGGCGAACCCACCGCCGAACAGGTGCGCTACTACGAGGCCGACCGCGAGGCGCAGGAGGTCGGCACCCAGGCGATGATCGCCGGGCGCAGCTGCGCCGAGGTCAACCGGATCTGCCTGGACGTGCTGCGTGAGCACGGGCTGGGCGACTACATCCGGCACCGCCAGGGACACGGCATCGGCCTGCAGAACCACGAGGCGCCGTGGGTGGAGGACGGGGACGCCACCATCCTCGCCCCCGGGATGCTGCTCTCCAGCGAGCCCGGTGTCTACGTTCCCGGCCACGCCGGCTACCGCATTTCCGACACGGTCCTGGTGCAGGAGTCCGGGCCCCGCCGGCTGACCGGCTACCCGCGCGACCTGGCATCCAACGTCATCGAAGGGGTCCGATGAAAATCAACGGCGCGGAACTGGTCGTCGAGGCGTTCGGCCCGACCGACGGCCCGGCGATGATCGTGCACCACGGCGCGCCCGGCCTGGGCTCGCGCAGCGAGCCGAAGCGGGCGTTCGGCCCGTTCTCCGACCGGATGCGGGTCATCGTCTTCGACGCCCGCGGCTCCGGGGAGTCCAGCGACGACGAGCCGTTCACCCACGAGCAGTGGGTGGCCGACGTGGACGCCATCCGGGAGCACTTCGGCTACGAGAAGATCGTGATGGCCGGTGGCTCGTACGGCGGGTTCATCGCGATGGAATACGCCATCGCCCATCCCGACCGGGTCTCCGCGCTGATCCTGCGCGACACCGCGGCGGACACCGCGCATGACCACCTGGCCGTCGAGCGGGCCCGCAACACCGACCGGTCGGTGATCCCGGAGTGGGTGATCGAGCGGATCGGCACCGGCCGGTTCGAGAGCAACGAGCAGCTACGCGAGTACTGGCAGGCGATCCTGCCGCTCTACGACCACCAGCACGACCCGGCCAAGGACGAGGCCCGGCTGGCCACCACCCGGTTCCACTACCGCACCCACAACGCGGCCTTCGGGCAGAACATGCCCCGCTACGACCTCAAGCCGAAGCTGCCCTCGATCACCTGCCCGACCCTGGTCACCGTGGGCCGGCACGACTGGCGTACCCCGGTGGCCGCCTCGCAGATGATCGCGGACCTGGTGCCGGACAGCCGGCTGGTGGTCTTCGAGAACTCCGGGCACTCGCCGCAGTTGGAGGAGCCGGAGCTGTTCCAGCGGGTGGTGCGCGACTTCCTGGCCGAAGCCGGAGTGCTGCGATGACGCTGTTGGAAATCGCCGACCTGCGGGTCGCGTTCCCCGGCCCGAGCGGACCGGTCCAGGCGGTCAACGGAGTGTCGCTGGAGGTCGAGTCCGGCAAGACCCTGGCCATTCTCGGCGAGTCCGGCTCGGGCAAGAGTGTCACCGCGCAGGCGGTGATGGGCATCCTGGACACTCCGCCGGCCCGGATCAGCGGCGCGGTCCGGCTGCGCGGCCGGGAACTGCTCACCCTGCCCCGCAAACAGCGCGAGCGGATCAGCGGCGAGGAGATCGGCATGGTCTTCCAGGACGCGATGGCCGCACTCAACCCGGTCTTCACCGTCGGGCACCAGATCATCGAGGTGCTGCGAGTCCGGCGGGGGATGTCCCGGGCGGACGCCCGCCGACGCGCCGTGGAGCTGGTGGACCGGGTCCGCATCCCGGCCGCCAAGGACCGGATCCGCGACTACCCGCACCAGTTCTCCGGCGGAATGCGGCAGCGCATCATGATCGCGCTCGCCATCGCGCTGGAGCCGGACCTGCTGATCGCCGACGAGCCGACCACCGCCCTCGACGTGACCGTGCAGGCACAGGTGATGGAGTTGCTCGCGGAGATCCAGCGCGACAGCGGGATGGGCCTGCTGCTGATCACCCACGACCTGGGGGTGGTGGCCGAGGTCGCCGACGACGTGGCGGTGATGTACGCCGGCCGGATCGTCGAGCGCGGCACGGTGGAGCAGATCTTCGACGACCCGGCGCACCCGTACACGGAAGGGCTGCTCGCCTCGATGCCCCGGGTGGACCGACGCGACGACGTGCTGTACGCCATTCCCGGTGCTCCGCCCAACCCGGCCCGGCTGCCCATCGGCTGCCCCTTCCACCTGCGCTGCCCCCGGGTCACCGACGAGTGTCGGGCGACCCTGCCCCCGTTGACGACGCTGCCCGGCGACCGGGCCAGCGCCTGCCACCACCACGAGGAGGTGCTCGGTGCCACCAGCCGGTGACGACGTGGTGCTGCGGGTCGAGAACCTGGTCAAGCACTTTCCGATCAAGGGACGGGTGCCGTTCACCTCCGGCGGCGTGGTCAAGGCCGTCGACGGGGTCTCCTTCGACCTGCGCCGGGGCGAGACCCTTGGCGTGGTGGGCGAGTCCGGGTGCGGCAAGAGCACGCTGGCCCGGATGCTGGTCGGGCTGGAGCAGCCGACCTCCGGCGCGGTGCGTTTCGGCGAGTCGGTGGTGCACGAGGCCAGGGGGCGCGAGCTGCGCGCCCTGCGGCGGCGGATCCAGATCGTGCTCCAGGACCCGTACACCTCACTGAACCCGCGCCGCACCGTCCGGGAGATCCTGCTCCAACCGTTCGAGATCCACCCGGACGTGCTGGACCGGCACCGCCGGCTGGACCGGGTCCGGGAGCTGCTGGAACTGGTCGGCCTCGACCCGAGCCTGCACCTGGACCGCTACCCGCACCAGTTCTCCGGTGGCCAGCGCCAACGCATCGGTATCGCCCGGGCGCTGGCCCTGCGGCCGGACGTGATCGTCTGCGACGAGCCGGTCTCCGCGCTGGACGTCTCGGTCCAGGCCCAGGTGGTCAACCTGTTGGAAAGGCTCCAGGACGAGCTGGGCGTGGCGTACGTGTTCATCGCCCACGACCTGTCCGTGGTCCGGCACATCTCCGACCGGGTGGCCGTGATGTACCTCGGCAAGCTGGTGGAGACCGGGGCTGAGGCGAGCCTGTACGGCACACCCCGCCACCCGTACACCAGGGCCCTGCTCTCCGCGGTGCCGGTGCCCGAGCCGGCCGGCCGCGGCGAGCGCGGGCGGATCCTGCTCGCCGGTGACCCGCCCAGCCCGGTGAACCCGCCGTCGGGCTGCCGGTTCCGTACCCGCTGCTGGCAGGCGACCGAGACCTGCGCCACCACCGAGCCGCCGCTGGCCACCGGCGAACATCCGGTTGCCTGCCACTATCCGCTGGCCGCCTGAGGCCAGCGGGCCGTTTCCCAAAGGAGAAGGTGCCTTGCTGCAACAACCCGCCCGCCGGTACGAGGGTCACAGGTCCTACTCATACCTGGAACCCCACTCGGACTACCGGGTGTTCACCCTCGCGAAGGAGATCGGTCGAGTACCGGAGCACGACCTCGGCCTGTCCGACGCGCAGCGGGCACGGGTGACTCGGCTGCTCACCGACCACGTCGCGATCTCGCTGCACGAGCACCCGGTGATCCTGCCCGAGGACGTACGCGAGCTGCGCGCCTACAACCGCACCGCCCGACAGCGGACCGGCTACGAGGGGTTGGCCCGCTCCGGGCTGACCGCGGTGGTCGACAACTTCATGGCCGGCGCGTCCTGTGTCACCAGCGAGAACGGCTGGAAGTGGAATGACCTCATCTACGCCCTCGGGATGCGGATGAGCGACTTCTACAAGCAGGACCACGTTTTTCTGGCCACCTCCGTCGCCGACATCCACGCCGCCAAGCGGGACGGCCGGCTGGCGATGATCGCGGGCCTGGAGTGCAGCAGCCCGATCGAGAACGAGCTGGACCGGATCGACATCCTCTACGGCTTCGGCGTACGCCAGCTCGGCATCGCGTACAGCCAGGCCAACATGCTCGGCGGTGGCCTCTCCGAGCGACACGACGGCGGTCTGACCCACTTCGGCCGGCGCGCGGTGGATCGGATGAACAAGCTCGGCATCGCCATTGACATCTCGCACTCCGGCGATCAGACCTCGCTGGACGTGATCGAGGCGAGTCGGGTGCCGGTGTTCATCACCCACGCCGGTGCCCGCTCGGTCTGGAACACCCCTCGGATGAAGCCGGACGAGGTGATCCGGGCCTGCGCCGAGCGGGGTGGCGTGATCGGTATCGAGGCCGCTCCGCACACCACGCTCTCGGCGGACCACCCGCACCACTCGATCGAGTCGGTGATGGACCACTTCACCTACTGCGTGGAGCTGGTCGGCATCGACCACGTCAGCTTCGGGCCGGACACCATGTTCGGCGACCACGTCGGCGTGCACAACACGTACGCGGGCAACTACGCCCACGACGCCGGAAACCGGCCGGAGCACCCTCGGGTGGAGTATGTCTCCGGGCTGGAGAACCCGGGTGAGGCGTTCGGGAACATCGTCGGCTGGCTGGTCAAGCACGACTACTCCGACGACGAGATCGCGAAGGTGATCGGCGGCAACACCCTCCGGGTGCTGGAACAGGTCTGGTAACGCCTTTCGGTCGATCGGCGTACGGGGAAGTCAGGAACTAGACTCCGTACGCCGCGGCCGGCGGCGAGAAACGGAGAGGTGAGAGCGGATGGCTCGGCGCGAGACCGCGCTACAGACCGCGCACGGTCGGCTGCGTGAGCTGATCGGCCGCGAGTTCCGGTCGGGCGACAAGCTGCCCAACGAGCGGGAACTCGCCGACCGGCTGGAGGTCAGCCGGGCGACGGTGCGTGAGGTGCTCGGCCAGCTCGCCGCCGAGGGGATGGTGACCCGTACCTGGGGCATCGGCACGTTCGTGCACGACGGCGCCGAGCGGGTGCCGGTGTCAATCGGCGACGTCACCGCGCTCCGGGACCGGATCACCGCCTCCGGCCACCGGCCGACCCTGCAGGACGCCGCGGTCAGCCGGGCGAAGTGCCCGGCCGACTGCGCCAAGCTGTTCGGCCTTCAGCCGGAATCGGAGGTGTGGCGGGTCGACCGGCTGTTCGCCGTTGACGGAGTCGCGGCAGCCTGGATCCGTGACCACCTGCCGCTGCGCTTCGACGGCCGGGACCTCGACCCGTCCGGCCTGGTCAGCATCGACCTGGACATGTTCGAGTTCCTGGCCACCGCGACCGGAATGCCGGTACGCCGGGCGGAGATCGACCTCGCCGCCGTGCTCGCCGACGAGGAGGCGACCGCCCGGCTCGGGGTGGCCGCCGGCCATCCGTTGATCACCGGGACCCAGATCGGCTACGGGGCCGGCGGCGCACCCCTGTTCCACGGGCACATCACTGTCCGCACCGACGTGCTGACTCTGCGGATCAGCCGGGGAGAAATGGCGCCCCAGTCGGTGCGGTGAGCGCCCGTGGTGCCCGCGCGGGAGGCGGTCAGGTGAGGGCGGTCAGGGCCTTGGCGTAGCCGGGCGGAACGAAGTTCGGGCCGCCGGGGGTGAAGACGTCGGAGCTGGCCGCGGCTGACCACGCGGTGTCCGGCAGCGCCTCCACCAGGGCGCGGACCACCGGCGCGTCGCGCCACTGCTCCTGCTCGGCGAGCAGGCTCAGCGCCACCACCGACTCCTCGACCTCGCCGACGCACTCGAACGGCTTGTGCCCGTCGACCCCGAGCAGCTCCCGGTAGCCGGCGATCTGGGTGGGGTCGGCGAGCAGGTCGCCACCGAAGATGCGGGTGATCCGCTCCCGGGTCATGAACGGCGCCATGGCCAGGAAGACGAACCGGCACTTGGGGCAGTCCCGGCACCAGCGCTCGCTCGCGTCGCGCAGCTTGAACGCGGCGTTGCAGCTGGTCACCACCGCGTCGTACCGGTCGATCTCGGCGAAGAGCCGGGCGATGTGCAGCTCCGACAGCGACCGCAGGAGCGAGAAGTACGGCTCGGTGAGCCCGGCGTGCTCCGCCAGGGCGGCCCGCAGCAGCCCCTCCGCCTCGACGCCCTTGGACCACTGGTGGTTGATCTCGTGGCCGTTCCAGACCAGGTTCGGGTCGGATGCCGAGCGTTCGTTGGACATCACCACCGGGCCGAGCCCGTGCAGCACGGCGGTGGCGACCGCGATCAGCGAGTTGATCGCCGTGACCGGGATGTGGCCGTTGAGCGCGCCGGCCGCGTTGAGGTCGAACAGCACCGGGTCGATCCGGCGCCGGGCCGCGAGCGGCACCAGGTCGGACGCCTCGTTGACCGAGACGATGACGTGGTTGGGGTTGACCGAGAAGGGCACCGGGTCGAGGCCGGCCCGGCGCAGCGCCTCCAGCGTGACGATGGAGTCCTTGCCCCCACCGACGGCGGACAACGGCCGGCGGTCCGAGTCGTCGTACACCCGGGGTGGGGCGACCTCGCCGGCCGGCACCTCCGGGCGCAGCTCCAGCACGTGCGGCAGCCGGTTGCGGTACGCGTACTCGCCGAGGCCCTTGGTGTAGACGGCGGTGACCAGCTCGACGGCGGCGGCGCCCAGCGGCGAGGGCAGCACCAGCCGGCGCGGTGCGGCGGCCTTGTAGTAGCTGACTCCGGCGACGACGTGCAGCAGTTCCAGGACCCGGGTGAGGGTGGCCGCGGTCTCGTCCGACACCGGCTCGGCCGGCAGCGGGAGGGTGATCGCCTCGGTGAACCGCTGCTCGCCGTCCGGGCCGGTCAGCGCGTAGTCGAACAACGCCTCCCCGGTGGCGAAGTCGATCGAGTAGGACGGGAAGGTGAAGGCGTCCATCCGCCGGAGCTGCTCGTTGGGCACACGCAATACTAGGCCCTGGTTCGTCCGGCCGTGTCCGGCTGTGCCGGACGGTGTCCGCCGACCGCCGTCGCTACTGTCGAGGAGTGCCTGTGCGCCTGTCTGATCTGCGAGGACGTCATGTCGCCGTCTGGGGTGCCGGCCGGGAGGGTCGGGCCGCGGTGACCGCGATCGCCGCGCACGGCCCGGCCGGCCTGGTCGCCGTCGACGACAGTGCGAACTTCCTCAGCCTGCCCTGGGAGGGGCCGGTCGCCGCCGCCGCGCCGCTGGTGACCGGGGAGGAGGGCTTCGACCGGCTGGCCGCCGCCGACGTGGTGGTCCGGTCGCCGGGGGTGCCGAGCACCCATCCGTGGATGGTCGAGCTGCGCCGTCGCGCGGTCCCGGTCACCCAGGGCAGCGCGCTCTGGATGGCCGATCACGGCGACCGGACGGTGGGGGTCACCGGCAGCAAGGGCAAGAGCACCACGTCCAGCCTGATCAGCCGCCTGCTCACCGCGATGGACCGGCCGAACGTCTTCGGTGGCAACATCGGCGTGCCGCTGCTCGACCTGCCCGAGGCGGAGCTGTACGTGCTGGAGCTGTCCAGCTACCAGTGCGCCGACCTGACCGAATCGCCCCGGGTGGCGGTGGTCACCGCGCTCTTCCCCGAGCATCTCGACGCGCACGGCGGTGAACGGCAGTACTACCGGGACAAGCTCAATCTGCTCGCGCACGGCCCGCACACGGTGGTGGTCAACGGCGCCGATCCGCGGCTCGCCGTGGAGTTGGGGGACCGGGCCGCGGTGCGGGCCGGCCTGCCGAGCGCCACCCACGTCGCCTCCGGCCCGGACGGCACCCCCTGGTTCCACCTGCGGGACACTCCGCTCTTCCCGCGCGCGGTGCTGCCCCTGGTGGGCCGGCACAACGAGAGCAACCTCTGCGTGGCCCTCGCCGTGCTGGACGCGCTCGGTGTCGACGTGGTGGGCCGCAAGGACGCTCTCGCCATCGCGGTCGCCGAGTTTCAGGGGTTGGCCCACCGGCTCACCGAGATCCCCGACCCGTCGGGTGTCACGTTCGTCGACGACACCCTGGCGACCAGCCCGTACGCGGCGATGCACGCGATCGACGCGTACGAGGGACGGCCGCTGACCGTGATCGTCGGTGGCAACGACCGGGGCCTGGACTACAGCCCGCTGCGTGACCACCTGGCCGAGCGGGAGATCACCGTGATCGGCATTCCGGACAGCGGGCCGCGGATCGTCGAGGCGCTCGCCGGGCTGCCGGCGGTGCGGACCGAGCTGGCCGAGGACCTGGTCGCCGCGGTCGGGCTGTCCCGCAAGCTGACCCCGGCCGGCGGGGTGGTGCTGCTCTCCCCGGCCGCCCCGAGCTACGGCCGGTTCCGCAACTTCGAGCACCGCTCGGAGGTGTTCGCGCAGGCGGTCGCCGACACCGCCCGCTGAGCGGCGCCGGCCACCTGTGCCGGCTCCGCCCGCCGGGGGCCGGGCCGTGCACCGTTGGTCGCCGGCCGGCGGTGTCCCGGGGCGGCCGACCGGGGTCCGCCTCCGCTGCGTCAGCCCCGGTCGGCGGCGGTCCGGTCGGGCTGCTCCGCGCCCGGCAACAGCGCGGTGCCGACGTCCTCCTCCTCCGGTGCCCGGGGCGCGGGCGGTGCGGCGGGGGCCGGTGCGGACGCGGTGTCGGGGTGCCGGCGCTGCTTGGCCGGCGTCCAGGCGAACGCGAGCGCCCCGCCGACCAGGGTGAGCAGCATCCCGACCAGGAAGCCGCCGAGGTTCGAGGTCAGCCAGGAGGCCAGCCCGAGCACCAGGGAGAGCAGCGCGTAGAAGACCCGCTGCTGCGGGGTGGCGATCAGCAGTACCCCGCAGAGCAGCAGGATGGCCGGCACCAGGTACGCGGCCAGCCCTTGCGGCCCGACGTGCAGCAGCACGCCGAGCGGTGCCCGCAGGGTCACCAGCATCTCGGCGCCGCCGAGCGCGATCAGCACCCCGGCGGTGAACGGGCGCCCCCGACGCCAGCGACGCCAGCGCCCGCCCGGGGGACGGCCTGCCGGCGCCGCGACGTGCCTGCCGGCGGTCATGTCAGCACCCGTCGGTGCTGAACGACATGTGCAGGTTCGGCAGGGTGAACACCGCCGCCGTGGTGGCGTAGTTGTTCTGCCGCAGGTTGGTGATGGTCACCTTGTCGGCCTGCTGGGAAAAGACGCCCGGGTTGCCGCGTACGCCGGGCACCTGGTCGAGGGTGCTGGCGTCCT
This sequence comes from Micromonospora eburnea, assembly GCF_900090225.1. NCBI lineage: Bacteria > Bacillati > Actinomycetota > Actinomycetes > Micromonosporales > Micromonosporaceae > Micromonospora > Micromonospora eburnea. The sequence continues at coordinate 5,025,249 of NZ_FMHY01000002.1, read as the reverse complement.
GCCCGACGTTGATGTTGTTGAACGAGGCGTTGCCGGCGACCTGGTCGCCGTCGACGACCAGGGTCCGGGCGCTGACCGGCCGGCCGCGGTCGCCGGCGGTGATCCGCAGGTTGATGCCACCGAGGTTGATGCTCTGGCAGAGGTTGGTCAGTTGGGCCCGGTCGATCGCGGAGACCATCACCAGGACCTGGCCGCCGGTGTCGCCCTCGTTGGGGCTGTTTTCGATCATGTTGTCGATCGTGGCGAACTGCTCGAAGCCGGTGCCGTCGAGTCGGTCGGCGGTGACGGTGAACGGCATGCCCGAGATGGCGAACTGCACGCCGAGCGCGCCCTGCGCGGTGAGCGCGACCATCGCGGCCGCACCCACCGCGACGGTGCCGAAGGTGACGGCGAACCGGCGCCAGCGGATCCCGCTCTCGCGCGGTTCGGCTTCGATCGGTGCGAGCTGATTCGACACGGCGGCTCCTTTTCGAGATCAGTTCATCGGCGACGATGCGATACGGCCGGTCGCCGGTGTGCTGGAAGAGATGATCTGAATTGGTTTCGCGTGATTCCGCGCTCGGGGCGCAGGCCGAAGTTACCGCTGGGTAAAGGATTGGTCAACGGTGGGTAGCGGGTAGTTGGGCGGCATTTGCGAAATGTGGCCAACAGTCAGAAACCGCAGCGGTTTTTCATCAATGGGGCTGGCTGGGGGCGCACGGTGCCGCCGTGCTCGGACCGTCGCCGGGGCTGACCGGGCGGGTCGCCCGGCTGGCCGCGTCCCGGCCGAGGAAGGGTGCGGTGGCCGCATAGGTGAGCACGGGCAGCAGCGCCGGCAGCTCCTCGATCGCCCCTTGGGCGACCCGGCCGCGGATGGTCGCGTGCAGGCCGCCGACCACCGTGGACACCAGCAGCTCCCGGTCGACGTCGCCGGTCGTCGGGCCGGGCCCGGCGTCGGCGAAGAACCGGCGGAAGCTGGTCAGCAGGGCGTCTCGCTCCCGGCGGGCGTCCGGGCCGGCCGCGTCCACCTCGACCAGGGCCATCCGGGCGAAGGCGGGCACGCTGGCCAGCACCTCGAGCAGGGTGCGCAGTGCGGCCCGGGCGGCGTCCGGCCAGTGTGGTCCGGCGTCCCGGTAGGCGTTCTCCATCAGCTGCGACACCACCGCGATCCCGTGTCGGTACGCGGCCAGGAAGGCGTCCTCCTTGCCCGTGAAGAGGGCGTAGAAGGCCGGTCGGGTCACCCCGGCGGCCCGGCAGATGTCGGTGACCCGGGCGTTGTCGTAGCCCCTTGTCGCCACCTCCCGTACCAGCCCGTCGAAGAGGCGGTCGCGCTGGGTCGCCGCCACCACCTCGGCCGAGACCCGGCGCGGCCCGCGCTTGATGGCACGGTCCGGGTCGCGGCCGTGGCGGGCGCCGGGCAGCGGGATCGGCGCCGGTTGTGGGTGACGCAGAGCGGACAAGTGATCGACCTCCTTCGGTGCATTGACTTTACGACTCTCGGGGGTTTATAACTCACTCTGAGTTGACGCCCCATCGCGAATGGTGATCTCCCGTACGGTCGCCACGAGCTCGTCGAAGGAGGGCGCGATGGCTGCCATTATCACCAACCACGAGTGCCCTCCCAAGGCTGGAAAGGCGCAGGTGACGCGGCTACGCCGCAGTGCACCACCCCGGCCCGCGCGCTGACCTGGCGGCTTCCCTGGCGCGCCCGGCCGGCCCGTCGACGGGCCGCGGTCGGTGGCGTCCACCACCGGTCGTCCCGCAGGGACGGCTCCCACCACGTCGCCCAGCCGGCACGGCCGGGCGACGACCGCCCCGACCCCGTACGGGCGCGGTCCGTCCCGTTACACGACGAAAGGAAGAACCATGCCCAGGTACGGACGAATCGGCGCGGGCCTCGCCGCCGTGGCGCTGCTGACCAGCCTGATCGGCACCGCCCCCGCGGCCGCCTCCCCGTCGTCCCAACTCGCCGGCGCCGTGCTCACCTACCCGACCCCCGGCGGGACCGACGTGCCCGTCGGGGACGTGATCCAGGCCAGCCTGGCCAGCGGCACCAACGCCACCTTCTACTCGTCCTCCACCGGCATCCGGTGCGCCGCCTCCAGCTTCACCGCCACGGTGCTGACCAACCCGCCGGCACCGGGCACCGCCACCGAGCGCCTCACCGCGCAGAGCTTCACCAGCTGCACCAGCAACGTGCTGGGCGTCACCGGGGTGCAGAGCGTGACGGTGAACAACCTGCCGTACGACGTCTCTGTCAGCAGTGCGGGCGTGGTGACCATCTCCGGCGGGGCCGCCGGCCAGATCCAGAGCACCGTCGTGCTGAACACGCTGCTGAGCACGATCACCTGCGTCTACCAGACCAGCAGCAACACCCTCACCGGTACCGCGGACAACGGCACCAACTCGATCATCTTCACCAACCAGGTGCTGACCAAGTCCTCCGGGCCCAGCCTCTGCTTCGGCACCGCGTACTTCAGCGTGCGGTACTCCCCGGTGCGGGACACCACCCGGTCCGGCAGCCCGGTCTATGTCAACTGACGGCCATCCCCGCGGGCCGGTGCGCCGGGCACCGGCCCCGGGTCAACGGCGCGGGGCGAGGTCGGCGAGCAGGTCGGCCGCGCCGAGCAGGGTGACCCGTTCGGGGTCCAGCTCGGCCCGGTGCAGCGCGTACGCCTGCGCCCCGGCGGGCAGCGCGACGTCCCCGCGTACCAGCGCGGCGAACCGTGGCTCCGCGATGCCGTCCGGCACCTCGTCGGCCGGGCCGCGTGCGGTCAGCCGGCCGGCGAAGGCGGCCGGTGACTCGCCGTCCGCCCGGCGGTAGCCGGTGAGCCCGCCGTCGCGGCCCCGGACCAGCACGGTGTCGGCCCGCCCGGCGGCGTGCCAGCAGGCCAGCTCCCACAGGCTCACCCGCCGTCCGGCGGCGAAGTGCTCGTCGGCGGCCACGGTGAGGCGCGCGAGGGTACGCGAGTAGCGGGCCACCGAGTGCTCGCCGCCGGTGCCGGTCATGGTGGCGTCGATCCAACGCAGCGCCCGGGAGCGCAGGTCGACCACGAGCGGGGTGGCGATCTTGACCCGGCCGGTGAGGTCGAACCGCTGCTCGACCGCCTTCGGCTCGAACGGCGCCCCGTTCCCCGGGTCGCCCATGAACCCGGCGAAGGCGTCGGTCATCTCCTCGAAGGGCACGTCGTTGTAGCTGAACACCACCATCGCCACGTATCGGATCCCGCGCCGGGTCAGGGCGGGGATGTCGAGGTCGACGAACTCGCTCGCGCCCAGCGGGGCCGGTGCCGAGGTCAGATCTCCCGAGTGCACCGCCGCCGTGTCGCCGAACCGCAGGCGGGTGTAGTCGCACCAGCCGACGAAACCACCGTCGTCGGCGATCATCGCGACCGACAGGTCCAGGTCGACGCGGGTGCCGGCCGGTTCGGTCCAGTGCAGGAAGAGCCGTACCCGGCGGCCGTCCGGCAGCGGTCGGGCGCTGCCGCGCGGCAGGCGGACCAGCGCGTCCGAGGCGGTCCGCTCGGCGAACGGCGCCATCAGGTCGGCCAGCGCCGCGTCCAGCAGCGCCACGTCGACCCGGGGCAGCCGGGCCGCCCGCTCACGCAGCTCCGTGACCAGCAGATCCTCCAGCTCGCCGCCGACGACGGCGGGCAGCCGGGGGCGGCGATCCGGCTCGGCCCAGAGCCGGGCGCGGCCGCCACGCGGGAAGAAGAGCCGGGTGCCGGCCGGCCAGGTCGCCGCGCGTACCGCGCCGAGGGCGGCGATCAGCACGCCGGGCGACCCGGTACGGGCGGCTGCCGCCACCGCCGCGCAGAGCCGCTCCGGGGCGCCGCCACGGGCCGCCAGCGCGACAGCCCGGCGCAGCAGCTCACCCGGCCGGTGGGCGAGCAGTTCGACGGCGGTGTCGACGTCCCCGGAGGCCAGGGCGGCCTCCACCCGGGCGGCCGGGGAAGCGGCGTGCAGCCGCCCCGCGACGGGCCGGATCAGCGGCGCGTACGCGGCCACCACCTCGGCGACCACCCGCCCGAGGCGGCTGTCCGGGGTCACCGTCGTGCGGCGCAGCACCGCGAAGGCGGTGGCCGCCTCCGGGTGGCGGGCCGGCTGCTCGAACGGGTGCAGGTTCTCGGCGGCGGCGAGCCAGCGGTCCCGGTGTCGGGGCAGGTCCGCCAGCAGGGCAGGCAGGCCCAGCGCGTCCAGCCGGGCCAGCAGCGCCCGGCGCAGCGGGCGGGGGAGGGAGCCACGCCGCTTCGGCGACTCCACCAGCCCCGGGTCGCCGCCGTCGCGGACCGCGAGCAGCCGGAGCACGTCGGTGGCGGTGGTGACGTACCGGTCCAGCAGGGCCGCGGTCGGGGCCGGCTCGACGGGCCCGGCGAGCAGCCGGTCCAGCAGCAGCGCCCGGGTCTCCCGGACCGGCACCTCGTCGGGCAGCCAGGTCGGCTCGGCCGGGCCGGCGTGGTCGACCAGGGCCAGCAGGTCGCGCTGGTCGGTGGGGGAGAGCGGGGTACGCCGGGCCAGCAGCGCGGCGAGCGCCTGGTGCACCGCGCGGTCGACGTCGTCGGCCAGTTCCAGCAGCTCGGCCCGGCGGGGCAGCGCCAGCGTACGACCACCGCTCGGGGGTGCGACCACCGGCAGGAACGGCCCGTCGGTGATCCGGCGGTGGCAGATCGGGCAGGCCGTGTAGCCCTCGTCCCAGCAGGCGACGCAGGTCAGGTGGGCGCAGGGCGAGACCGGGTGCACGGTGCGGACCCGACCGCAGAGCACACAGGGCTGCTCCGGGCGCTGGAGCAGCAGCGCGAACATGCGCCGGACGTACAGCTCCTGCGTGTCGGCGGGAACCCGGCGCGGGAAGTCCTTGAACAGCGGGACGTGCGGGGCGTGCGCGCCCACCGCCGTCTCCAGGGTGGTCAGCAGGCCGTGGCCGACCGAGGCGAGCCGCTCGGCGGGCAGCGCGGCCAGCGCGGCGCGCAGCCGGGGCCCGATCAGCCAGCCGAGCGCGAGGACGTCCGCCTCCAGCGCGGTCACCCCCTCGGCGGTGCCGGCGGGCCGGCGGCCGGGGCGGCGCACCTTGCGCCCGCCGTGCAGCAGGCCGGTGGCGACCAGCCCGGCGCGGCGGGCCAGCGCCACCGCGACCGGGTGGACGCCGGAGGTGGTGGTCGGAGCCGTCAGTCGCGTCATCGCCAGTCATCCTCGGTAGCGGAAGCGGCGAGGACGGAGATTGGGTGCGCTAGGTCTCTTTGCAAAAGATGAGAAGGAAGCGCGCCCGGAGCCGTCCTCGCCGTGTTGGAAGGCTACCGGGGCCGGGCCGCCGCACGCAGCCGGGTTTCACGGCTAACCTGTGCTGCCACCCTTCGCTCCAGATTGGAGAGATGATGCCCACCACCGCACGGCGTCGTACCGTCCTCGCCGCCCTGGCCTCGGCGGCGGTCGCCACCCCCGCGATGCTCGCCGCCCGGCCCGCCCCGGCCCTCGCTGCCGACAGGTACGGCTCGAACACCGCGCTCTACGCCGACCCGAGCCTGGTCGAGGGGAGCGACTACGCCCGGCGTTACCGCCGTCAGCCGGCCTTCGACAACGACCTCACGACGAACGCGCTCTATCCGCAGGTGGCGGTGGTCGCGCCGCACGGCGGCGGCATCGAGGTCGGCACCTCCGAACTCTGCCTCGCCGTCGCCGGCTACCACCCGGCCACGCTGGCGACCGCCACCGACGGCCGGGGGCTGCACGACTACTGGATGTTCGAGGGGCTGCGGGGCAGCGGCAACGGCGAGCTACACGTGACCTCGGTCAACTGCGACGACCCGTACGCAGAGTCGATCTGCGGCGGGGCCCGGTACGCGGTCTCCCTGCACGGCTGCAAGGAGTCCGACGCGGGCGTGCCGGACGGCACCCGGGCGGTCCTGGTCGGCGGTCTGGACGCCAACCTGCGGGATCTGCTCCGCCAGGAGTACGCGAGGGTGGGCATCACGCTGGCCGGGGGCGGGGGCGCGGACATCGACGGCTCCCACCCGCGCAACATCTGCAACCGGACCCTCATCGGTAAGGGAGCCCAGTTGGAGTTGACCACCGCGTTGCGGAACGCGATGTTCGGCACCAACACCCGGGCCGATCGGAAGAACACCACGCTGCCGCTCTTCTGGGACTTCGTGACGGCCACCCGGGTGGCGATCGCCCGGCGCGTCGCCTGACCCGATCCGCCCGGCGACGGCCGCCGGGGACCTGGCCCCCTCGCCCCGGGCCGGCTGCTCAGGACGATGCGAGCACCCCGTGCAGGTTCCGCATCGACCGGATCGCCGAGCGGATCTCCTGGAGATACCGGCCCGGGGTCAGCGTCGGCTCGGGCAACCCGGCCAGCGCGGCCAGCGCCGGGTCGACGCCGACCGTGTCGATCCCGCAGCCGTACGGCACGGCGAGGGTGCGCAACGCGTCGCAGTGCTGGAACGGCACGTAGATCGGCGCGGTCACCATCAGCACCGGGTCGCCGGCGCACAGCCGGACGTGCTCGGCCCAGAACCGCTGGGTGTCGGCGGTGTGCGCCCGACGCCGGTCCGGCTCGCTGGACGGGGCGGCGAGCACGCGTACCGGGGGCAGGCCGGCCGGGTGGTAGGTGCGCGAGGACCAGGCCCGGTGCGGGTGGTCCGCGTCCTCGCCGATCTCCTCGTCCGGGGCGGTGACCCCGAACGCGGCGCGGACCCCCGCGTCGAGGGCGTCCACCTCGGTGGCGCAGTCGGTCATCCCGGCATCGGCGAGCATGCCCGACTCGGCCGGGGAGAGGGCCCGGAAACTGCCCAGCACGGCCACCTCGCCGGAGACTCCGGCGACGGCCCGCGCCAGATGCGCCGCGTACGCGGTGCGCCGCAGGCAGGCGTGCGCCAGCCCGCCGAGGACCAGCAGGTGGGCGTACCGGGGCAGGGCCGGCGGGGCGGCCCGGACCAGGCCCAGCGCCTCGGCCGAGTCGAGCACGAGCCGTACGGTGGCCGGGTCGAAGGCCGGTTCCCGCGCCTCGGGGCGCTCCCGCCCGGCGCGGAAGTCCCAGTGGCGGGCGGAGAACTCGTCCAGCGCGGCCAGCACCGCCGACAGGTCGCCGGCCGGCCAGTCACCGCCGAACCGCTCGACCAGGGCGCGCAGCGGCGGCGACTCCACCCAGCCCCGTATTCCCGCGGCGAGCTGGCCGCCGGCCGTCCCCGCCGCGCCGCCCGGCAGCGCCACCTCCGTCGTCCGCACCCGGCGGATGCTACCGCTCGCCGGTACGCGGACACCGGTCGTTGTGGATCGTCGGGGCGCCGGGGCCGGTGCCACGGGACCGGGGTTGCCGGCGGCGGTTGACGTGGTGTCAGGTGGCGGCGGACGCTGGGCTACACAGTGGCAGTTGTCCCTGGCCTCCGGGCGGTGAGAGCGTGCGAGGACCTGACCGCTGAAGGGTGCGACGATGACCTCCGACGACCTGCTGGCCCGGCACCGGGCCGTTCTCCCGTCCTGGATGCCGCTCTACTACGCCGAACCGATCGAGCTGGTCTCCGGCTCCGGCCGCCGGGTGACCGACGCGCAGGGACGCAGCTACCTGGACTTCTTCGGCGGCGTGCTGACCAACATGATCGGCTACGACATCCCGGAGATCCGGGAGGCGGTCGAGCGGCAGCTGCGTACCGGCATCGTGCACAGCTCCACGCTCTACCTGATCCGGCAGCAGGTGGAATTGGCCGAGAAGGTCGCCCGGGTCTCCGGCATCCCCGACGCCCGGGTCTTCTTCACCAACTCGGGCACCGAGGCGAACGAGGCCGCGCTGCTGGTCGCCACCAACCACCGCCGTTCGCACCAGATCCTGGCGGTACGCAACAGCTACCACGGCCGGTCGTACGCGGCGATGGGCGTCACCGGCAACCGGAGCTGGTCGGCCAGCGCGCTCAACCCGTTGCAGGTGGCCTGGCTGCACTCCGGTGAGCGGCTGCGTGGCCTGCTGGCCCGGCTCGACTCCGAGGACCGGATCAACGCCGCCGTGGAGGACCTGCGCGAGGTGCTGGCCACCCAGACCTCCGGCGACGTGGCCTGCCTGATCGCCGAGCCGATCCAGGGCGTCGGCGGGTTCGTGCACGGCCCGGACGGGCTCTTCGCGGCCTGGAAGAAGGTGCTCGACGAGCACGGCATCCTGCTGATCAGCGACGAGGTGCAGACCGGCTGGGGCCGCACCGGTGAGCACTTCTGGGGTTACCAGGCGCACGGCGTCACCCCGGACCTGCTCACCTTCGCCAAGGGCATCGGCAACGGGTTCGCCCTGGCCGGCGTCGTCGGGCGGGCCGACGTGCTGGAGTCGGTGCCGGCGATCAGCTTCTCCACCTTCGGCGGCAACCCGATCTCCACCGCCGCCGGCAACGCCGTCCTGGATTACCTGCTCGACCACGATCTGCAGGCCAACGCCGCGCGGGTCGGCGCGATCCTCGGCGACGGCCTGCGGGCCGCGACGGCCGATCTCGACTGCGTCGCCGAGGTACGCGGCAAGGGCCTCATGCTCGGCGTCGAGTTCGTCCGCCCGGGCACCACCGAACCCGATCCGGCGCTCACCGCCCGGGTGTTCGAGGCGTGCCGCGCCGGTGGCCTGCTGGTCGGCAAGGGCGGCCTCTACGGCAACGTGGTGCGGATGGGGCCACCGCTGACGCTGACCGAGGACGAGGCCCGGGAGGGTCTGGCCATCCTGGTCGACGCGATCCGCTCCGGCGCGGCGGCGGAGGCGGCGGCGTGAACCTCATCGGGCACTTCGTCGACGGCAAGCGGGTCGGCGGCGGCTCGGAGCGGCGCGGCGACGTCTTCGACCCGGCCACCGGCCGGCGTACCGCGCTGGTCGAGCTGGCCTCCGCCGCGGACGTGGCGGGCGCGGTGGAGTCCGCCGAGCGGGCCGTGCGGTCCTGGCGGGACGTCTCCCTGGCCAAGCGGACGGCCGTGTTGTTCGCGTTCCGTGAGCTGGTCAACGCCCGGCGGGACCGGCTCGCGGAGGCGATCACGGCCGAGCACGGCAAGGTGCTCGCGGACGCCGCCGGCGAGGTGCAGCGCGGCCTGGAGGTCATCGAGTACGCCTGCGGCATCCCGTCGGCGCTGCGCGGCGGCTTCAGCGAGAACGTCTCCACCGAGGTCGACTCGTACAGCCTGCGGCAGCCGCTCGGCGTGGTGGCGGTGATCTCGCCGTTCAACTTCCCGGCGATGGTGCCGCTGTGGTTCGTGCCGGTGGCGGTCGCCTGCGGCAACGCGGTGGTGCTCAAGCCCAGCGAGAAGGACCCGAGCGCGGCGCTGCTGCTGGCCGAGTGGTTCAGCGAGGCGGGCCTGCCGGACGGGGTGCTGAACGTGGTCAACGGCGACAAGGAGGCGGTCGACGCGCTGCTCGACCATCCCGGCGTGAAGGCGGTGTCGTTCGTCGGCTCCACCCCGGTTGCCCGGTACGTGCACCAGCGCGCCGCGCTGGCCGGCAAGCGGGTGCAGGCGCTGGGCGGGGCGAAGAACCACATGGTGGTGCTCCCGGACGCCGACCTGGACCTGGCCGCCGACGCGGCGGTCAACGCCGGCTTCGGTTCGGCGGGGGAGCGGTGCATGGCGATCTCCGCGTTGGTCGCGGTGGAGCCGGTCGCCGACGCGCTGGTCGCGAAGATCGCGCAGCGGATGGCCCGGCTGCGCACCGGGGACGGCCGGCGGGGCTGCGACATGGGCCCGCTGGTCACCGCCGCGCACGCCGAACGGGTCCGCAGCTACGTCGAGTCGGGGATCGCGGCCGGCGCGGTGCCGGTGGTGGACGGGCGGGACGTCACCCCGGACGGGGCGGCGGAGGGGTTCTGGCTCGGCCCGACCCTCTTCGACCATGTCACCCCGGCGATGTCGATCTACACCGACGAGATCTTCGGTCCGGTGCTCAGCGTGCTCCGGGTCGGCTCGTACGACGAGGCGGTCGAGCTGGTCAACGCCAACCCGTACGGCAACGGCACGGCGATCTTCACCAACGACGGCGGGGCGGCCCGGCGGTACCAGCACGAGGTGGAGGTCGGCATGGTCGGGATCAACGTGCCGATCCCGGTGCCGGTGGCGTACTACTCGTTCGGTGGTTGGAAGGCGTCGCTCTTCGGTGACCTGCACGCGCACGGCGCCGAGGGGGTCGCGTTCTTCACCCGGGGCAAGGTGGTCACCAGCCGCTGGCTCGACCCGCGGCACGGTGGGGTGAACCTCGGTTTCCCCACCCAGACCTGAGCAGTCGCAGCAGCCCCGCCCCGACCAGGTACGCCACCAGCGTCGGGGCGGGCAGCCCCAGCGGCTCGGCCGCGCTCTTCGGGGTCAGGCTGTTCACCAGCAGCCCGGCGGCCACGCCCGTGTAGCCGATCGCCACCAGCGCGGTCTGCAGCGGGCGACTGGTGTACGCCCGGCCGTGCCGGCGGGTGCGGGCCTCGATCGGGCCGAACACGGCGACCAGCGCGGCCAGCACCACCGCCAGGGCGAGCAGCCAGGGCACCCGCCAGGCCCACCAGGCCGCCGAACCGACCCGCGGGGTGGGCAGCACGCCCAGGGCGTCCAACAGGCCGACCAGCAGGACAGCGGCGGTCAGGTGCCAGAGGAAGACGGTCAGCACCACGGCGTTCACCGCGATCACCGACTGCCAGGGGCCGCTGCGGCGCAGCCACCGGCGGGCGGGATCCTGTAGCAACAGGATCAGCCCGAGCTGCCCGGTGGCCGCCGCGAGCAGCGCCACGCTGGGCGGGGCGGTGTTGTTCAGGCGCTCGCCCGGCACGTTCAGCATCGCCACCGGATACGGCCCGACGCGGGTCAGCAGCAGCAGCGCGGCGAGCCCCAGGAGCAGCAGCACCACCCCGGCGCGCCGTGCGGTGGGCAGCCGTCGCCGGCGCAGGCCGGGACGGTCCGCGCCCTGACCCGGCACCGTCGGGCTCGGGCCCCGGGCGTCGTACCAGGCGAAGCCGAGCTGGTGCACGGCCAGCCAGCCGAAGAGGTAGTTCCCGGTGGCCAGGCCGGCCGGGCCGAGGATCCGGCCCAGGTCGCCGAGCGCGACCAGCCCGACCAGCACCAGCGGCACGACCAGCCCGACACGGCGGTGCAGCGCGTACATGGCCGGGGTCAGCGGGACCATCACCAGGTAGGCGACGAGGAACCAGAGCGGGATGGTGGCGAACCAGACCACCGTACGGATCTCGGTGGGGTCGACGCCGCTGAGTCGGGCGATCGCCCCGCCGATCGCGAGGACCACCAGCAGGGCGGTGGTTGGGCGGATCAGCCGACTGCTGCGGTCGATCAGCCAGCCGGTGGCGCTACCACCCCGGGACCGCCAGGAGGTCAGCGCGGCGGCGTTGGCGTAGCCGCCGACGAGGAAGAACACCGGCATCACCTGGGCCACCCAGGTCACCGGCCAGGCCCAGGGCAGGTAGCCCAGCGCGGACTGCCCGGTCGGTCGGCCGGCGCGGTCGTACCCGATCACGGTGATGGCCCAGTGGCCGATGACGACCATGGTGATGGCGAGCGCCCGGAGCAGGTCGACGTAGCGGTCCCGCCCGGGCGGCGTGCGCTCGGCGAGCTGCCGCAGGCGGCGCATGGGCTCAGGCTAGGCCAGCCGTTGCCGGGGTGTGGTGATAACGGTTCGGTTGTCGGGTCTTGTGGTCCGCGCCGCACTGCCGTAGAAATTCTTCAGCAATGTCTAGAGAACTGAAGACAAGCAACACGTGACCCCACCCGTGCCTCGATGCCGCGGCCGCCGTTCCCCCACCCTCGGCGGGCCGCCCGTACCCGAACCGAGGAGATGCGATGAACAGGCGTGAGATCCTTCGGCGCACCGCCGCCGCCGGTCTGCTGGCCACCCCCGCCGCCGGCCTGCTCGCCGGCTGCGCCACCTCCGGCGGCGATGACGACAAGAAGGACGCCGGCTACAAGGGCACCAAGAGCGAGCAGAATCCGCTGGGCGTCAAGGAGGACGCGCCGCTCGATGTGGTGATCTTCAACGGTGGCTTCGGGGAGGAGTACGCCAAGGCCCACGAGGCCATGTACAAGGAGAAGTACCCCAAGGCCGAGATCAAGCACTCCGCCACGCAGGAGATCAACAAGACTCTCCAGCCGCGCTTCGTCGACGGCAACCCGCCGGACGTGGTGAACAACTCCGGCGCCGGCCAGATCGACTTCAACGGCCTGGTCAGCCAGAACGCCGTCGCCGACCTGAGCGAACTGCTCGACGCGCCGAGCCTCGACATTCCCGGCAAGACGGTGCGGGACACGCTGCTGCCCGGCACCGTCGAGGTCGGCTCGTACGACGGCAAGTTCCTCGTCCTCAACTACACCTACACCGCGTACGGCATCTGGTACTCCACCAAGCTCTTCGCGGACCGGGGTTGGCAGTACGCCAAGACCTGGGACGAGCACATCGCGCTCTGCAAGCAGATCAAGGCCGCCGGCATCGCCCCCTGGACCTACCCCGGCGTGCACCCCCGCTACATGAGCTGGCCGGTGATCTCCACCGCGATCAAGTTCGGCGGCCCGTCGGTCGCCGTGGCCATCGACAACCTGGAGCCGAACGCCTGGAAGTCCGACGCGATGAAGATGGCCGCCGACGCGTGGCACCAGATCGTCAAGGACAAGTACATCCTGGACGGCTCGGCGGGCCTGGACCACATTCAGTCGCAGACGGCCTGGTGCCAGGGCAAGGCCGCCTTCGTCTCCTGCGGCTCCTGGCTGGAGAACGAGCAGGAGAAGGTCACCCCGGCCGGCTTCAACATGACCGTCGTGCCCACGCCCAGCCTGGGGGCCGGTGACAAGCTGCCGTTCGAGGCGATCCGGGGCACCGCGGGCGAGCCGTTCATGGTCCCGGCGAAGGCCAAGAACCTCGCCGGTGGCCTGGAGTACATGCGCGTGATGCTCTCCAGGAAGGGCGCCCAGGACTTCACCAAGAAGGTCTCCAGCCTGCCCGTGGTCGCCGGCGCCACCGAGGGCGTCGAGCTGCCGTTCGGCCTGACCACCGTGGCGAAGGCGCTGGACGCGTCCGGCTCCAACGGCTTCAACTGGGTCTACAACAACTTCTACCGCAAGCTGGAGCGCGAGCTCGTTGACGCCGCGTGCGGCGAGTTCTTCGCCGGGCGGATCAGCCCGGCCGAGTTCCTCGACAAGTGCCAGAAGGGCGCTGACGCGATCGCCCAGGACAGCTCGATCAAGAAGTACAAGCGGGCCGCGTAGCCACCTGGTGGGGGCGGCGTGGGCCGCCCCCACCCCCGGCTGCTCGGAGGAGGAGGATCCGCCTCGTGCGACACGGCAAGTACCCGCTGATCATCGCGTTCCTGGTGCCACCGCTGCTGCTCTACGTCCTGTTCGTGATCTCGCCGTACCTGCAGGCGTTCCAGATCTCGACGACGGACTGGCTGGGCTACTCGGCCGAGGCCAACCCGGTCGGCCTGGACAACTTCCGCACCATGCTGCACGACGACCGGGTGTGGAACGCGATCGGCAACAACGCCATCCTGCTCGCCGTGGTGCCGGTGCTGACCATCGGTCTCGGCCTGTTCTTCGCCACCATGCTGTCGATGGGCGGCCGGAGCGGCCGCGCCGGGGTGACCGGGGTCCGCGGCGCCGCCTTCTACCGGCTGGTGTATTTCTTCCCGCAGGTGCTCTCGGTGGTCATCATCGCGCTGCTGTGGAAGGAGATCTACCACCCGAACAACGGCCTGCTCAACGGCGCGCTGCGCGCCGTCGGCCTGCCCACCCCGACCTGGCTCGGCGATCCGAAGACCGCCTTCTGGTGCGTGCTCGCCGCGATGGTGTGGAGCAACGTCGGCTTCTACGTGGTGCTCTTCGGCGCCGCGATGTCCGCCATCCCGCGTGACATCTACGAGGCGGTCATGCTCGACGGGGCGTCCCGTTGGGTCACGCTGCGCCGGATCACCGTGCCGCTGCTGTGGGACACCGTGCAGGTCGCCTGGATCTACCTGGCCATCGCCGCGCTGGACGGCTTCATCCTGGTCCAGCTGATGACGCCACACGGCGGACCCAACTTCTCCTCCGACGTCATCGGGCTGCGGATGTACGACACGGCGTTCGGCGACAACAAGTTCGGGTACGCCTCGGCGATCGGCGTGATGATGCTCTTCCTGACCCTCACGGTGGCGGTGCTGGCACTGCGGGCCGCCCGGCGCGAGAGGATCGAATACTCATGACCACGCTGGACAGGCCGGCCGCGACGGGCGCGGAGCCGGGCCGGAGCGGTCGCGCCCCGAGGCCGCCCCGCCGCGAGTTGGGCGTGGTGAACGTCGCGTCGCACTCCTTCCTGTTGGTCTGGGGCGCGCTGACCGTGCTGCCGCTGCTGTGGATGTTTCTCAGCTCGTTCAAGAGCGACGGCGAGATCCTCTCCGACCCCTGGGGGTTGCCCGGCGCGCTGCGCCTGGAGAACTGGGCCCGGGCCTGGACCGAGGCGCACATCGGCCGGTACTTCCTCAACAGCGCCATCGTGGTGGCCGGCTCGCTCACGCTGACGATGCTGCTCGGCGCGACCGCGGCGTACGTCTTCGCGCGCTACGAGTTCCGCGGCCGGCAGCTGGCCTACTACCTGTTCGTCGGCGGCATGATGTTCCCGGTCTTCCTCGCCCTCGTGCCGCTCTTCTTCGTGGTCCGTAGCTCCGGTCTGCTCGGCACCTGGACCGGTCTCATCCTGGTGTACGCGGCCTACTCGCTGCCGTTCACGGTGTTCTTCCTGACCGCGTTCTTCCGCACCCTGCCGACCGCGGTCGCTGAGGCCGCCCTGATCGACGGGTGCGGCCACTTCCGGCTCTTCTTCCGGGTGATGCTGCCGATGGCGCGTCCGGGATTGATCAGCGTGGCGATCTTCAACTTCCTCAGCCAGTGGAACCAGTTCATCCTGCCGCAGGTGCTCATGCAGGGCGACGACTCGAAGTGGGTCCTGGCCCAGGGGCTCTCCGCGCTCGCGATCAGCCAGGGGTACCAAGGGGACTTCAGCGGCCTGTTCGCCGGCCTGACCATCGCCACGCTGCCGGTGCTGGTGGTCTACGCGGTGTTCCAGCGGCAGATCCAGACCGGCCTCACCGCCGGCCAGCTCAAGTGAGGTGGTGCTGGCCACAGGTAGCGGGGCAGCGCGGCCGGTGATCGTTCCCCTATCGTGGGCCGGCAACTTCAACTGATTGACAGGAATCACATGTTTTTCGTCATCTACGACCTCCTGCTGCTGCTCGGTGGCATCGCGATGATCGTGATCGGCCTGGCGGTCCCCGAGCAGGGCAAGGCCGCCCGGATTCTGAACGTCCTCATCGGCCTGGCCTTCTTCTGCTACGGCTTCTATCTCATGTTCCTCTTCGAGGGTGGCTCGTATCGGATCTTCTTCTACGTCTTTGTTCTGCCGGTCCTGCTGATCGTCCGGGCGTTCAAGGCACGCAAGCAGGCCCGGGAGGAGGCCGCGGCACAGGTCGCCGGGCTGCCTCAGCCGGGCCAGTTCGGCTACGGCCAGCCAGTGCCGCAGGGCCAGCCGGGTTACGGCCAGGCTCCGCAGGGCTACCCGGGTCAGGCTCCGCAGGGCTACCCGGGTCAGGCTCCGCAGGGCTACCCGGGTCAGGCCGTGCCGGGCCAGCCGGGCCAGGGCCAGTACGGCCCGGCTCCGCAGCCGGGCTACCCGGCGCAGCCCGGTCAGCCGGCTCCGCAGGGCCAGTACGGCCAGCCGCAGGGGCAGCCGGGTCAGCCGACCTCTTGAGCCACGAGACGGTGGGCCGGTCGACGCGGGTCGGCCGGCCCCTCCTCGGTTTGACCGGTAGGAAATCTCCTACCTATTGTGGTGGGCATGACCGTGACCCACGTGCAGATCGTCTCCGTACCCGTCAGCGACCAGGACCGGGCCCGCGACTTCTACGTCGACGTCCTCGGCTTCGACCTGGTGCGGGACAACCCGATGGGACCCGGCGGTCGCTGGGTCCAGGTCGCCCCGAAGGGCGCGGCGACCACCCTGACCCTGGTCACCTGGTTCCCGACCATGTCGCCCGGCTCGCTCAAGGGCCTGGTTCTGGAGACCGACGACCTCGACGGCGACGTGGCCCGGCTGCGCGAACTCGGGGTGGCCTTTGCCGACGGTGGCATCCAGGCCGCGCCATGGGGCCGGTACGCGACCTTCGACGACCCGGACGGCAACGGCATCGTGCTCCAGGCGACCAGTGTCTGAGGGGGACGTCTTCGCCGCGCTGGCCAACCCCACCCGGCGGGAGGTGCTGCGGCTGCTGCTGGAACGGGGCGAGCAGCCGGTGCAGCAGCTCGCGGACCACTTCGACATGCGCCGGCCCAGCCTGTCGGAGCACCTGAGGGTGCTCAAGGACGCCGGGCTGGTCACCGAGCAGCCGGTCGGCCGGCAGCGGTTCTACGCGCTGCGGCCCGAGCCGTTGCGCGAGGTGGCCGACTGGCTCGGCCCGTACGAGAGGTTCTGGCGGGCGCGCCTGGCCGACCTGCGTGAGGTGCTGGACGGGTTGCCGGATGAGTGAGCGCGCCAGCATCGCGGTGGATCAGTTCCTGGCCCACTCGCCGGCCAAGGTCTGGCGGGCGCTGACCGATTCTGATCTGTTGGCCCGATGGCTGATGCCCAACGATTTTCGTCCCGTCCCGGGCCACCGGTTCACCTTCCGCACCATCCCGAGACCGGGGCAGGGTTTCGACGGCGTGGTCCACTGCGAGGTGCTGGAGCTGGACGAGCCGCGTCGGTTGCGGTGGGCCTGGCAGGGTGGCCGGTTGGACACCGTGGTCACCTGGACCCTGGTACCCGAGGGTCGGGGCACCCGGCTCTTCCTGGAACACTCCGGCTTCGACCCGGAGGATCCGGTGCAGTGGCGTACGTTCACCCTGCTCGACGGCGGCTGGCGCAGCCATGTCTGGCCCCGCCTGGCGGAGACCCTTGCCGCCTGTTCCTGACCCCCGCGCCGTCCCACCCTCACGGGCCTCCCGCTCTTCGGGGCTTCTTGGCCCGGCCGCGTGCCGCTGTCGCACGCTACGAACCTGATGACGCGAACGATTCGGCCCCACGTGGACCTGATGCCGTGACCGATTCATCGGGCCGGTCGCCGGCGTACCGCCCCAGCGGCTGATTCGTTCGTGACATCAGCTCCGAAGGGGCTCCAGATGTCGTCCGTCCCCGCACAGCGCGCGGACGGCGGTGACTCGCAAGATCGCGCTCGATCCGGAAAGTAGTGGTCTCGCGCACTCTTCGATACCACTCGTTCCTGCATCGAGCACGATCTTGGGGCGCCGCGCCGCGGCACGGGGCGGGGCGCGGGGTCAGGCGGCCGGCGGCACCAGGAGGGCGTGCAGGGCCGCCGGTTCGGTCACCTCGGGCAGGTCGCGGGCGGCGAGCCAGGCCGCGGCTGCGGCACCGTCCCCGGCGGTGTGTAGTGGCGCGTCCGGCCAGCGGTGGGCCAGTTCGGCGCGGACCGCGGCGGCGAGCGGGGTGTCCCCGGTGAGCAGCCCGCCGCCGAGCACCACCGGGTCGGTCACACCGGCCGGCCGGATCCGGGTGACGCTGTCGGCGAGCAGCGTCGCGGCCTCCCGGATGAGTGCCTGGGCGGTGGCCTCGCCCTCCCGGGCCGCGGCCACCACCAGCGGCGCGAGCCGGGCCAGCTCGACCGGCGGCCGCCGGGTGACCGCCTGCACCACGGACTCGGCGGTCGCGCGTGGTCGGTCGGCCACCTCGGTCGAGCCGGTCAGTTCGGCGAGCACCCGGCGGGCCAGTTCGCTCGGCGGGTCGGCGCGGTCCAGATCGGACAGTAGCCGGCGGACCGCCTCGCGGCCCAGCCAGAATCCGGAGCCGGCGTCGCCGAGCAGCCAGCCGTGTCCGTCGGCGGTACGGTCCAGGCGCAGGTCGCGGACCTGGGCGGCGATCGCGCCGGTGCCGGCGATGAGCACGGTGCCGTCCGGGGCCGCGGTGCCCGAGGCGTACGCGACGAGGGCGTCGCCGTGTACGGCGTACGGGCAGCGTAGGCCGGCGTCGGACCAGGCGCGGTCGAAGGCGGCCCGGCCCTGGGGGTCGGCGAGGAGTCGGCCGGCCCCGGCCAGCCCGATGACGCCGGAGCGTACCCGGGTCGGGTCGATGTCGGCGAGCGCGGCGCGCAGTGCGGCGAGCAGTTCGGCGGCGGCCCGCTCGGCGCCGTGGCTGGTCGGGTTGCCGCCGCCGGCCCGGCCGGTGCCGAGTCGTACGCCGTTGAGGCTGAGTGCGGCGGCGCGGGTGGACGTACCCCCGACGTCGAGGCCGACCACGACGCTGTCGGACATCCGCTGGGCCTCCCTGTGCTCGGGCCTTGGTGGCCCTTCATGCTGGTCGGCCCGGCGGTCCGATGCAAGATCCACCGGCCGCCGTCCGGCTGTGCGCCAGGTAACAGTTTGAAAACTTCGCCCACAGCCTTGACACGGAGGGGCTCTTAGTAAGAACTTTTACCACTAACAGTTAACACTCTTTTCCGAAAGGCGTCCCATGGTTGATCACGAGGTGGACACCTCCGCGGGGACCGCGGTGGTCGACGCCGAAGCGGTCGACCGGCGGGGTGCGGTGGCAGTCTCCTCCGACGGCGTGCTGGCCAGGGTCCGGGCCGGCGCGGGGGAGCTGACGGGGGCGCTGCGCCGCGTCGCCGAGCACGTGCTCAGCGACCCGGAGGCGGCGGCCCGCGCCACCATCGTGGAGCTGGCCGAGCGCAGCGGCACCTCACCGGCGACCATCACCCGGTTCTGCCGGGCGATGGGCTTCGAGGGCTACGCCGACCTGCGGCTCGGCATCGCGGCGGAGACCGGCCGGGCGCGCTCCGCCGGCTGGACCGTCGACATCGGCCGGGAGATCCAGCCCAGCGATCCGCTGTCCCGGGTCCTCAACCAGATCATCGCCGCCGACACCCGGGCCATGCACGACACCGCCTCGCTGCTCGACCTCGCCGAGGTGGAGAAGGCCGCCGTCGCCATCGCCGGCGCCAGCCGGGTGAACATCTTCGGCGCCAGCGGCAGCGCCCTGGTCGGTGAGGAGATGCAGTTCAGCCTGCACCGTATCGGGGTGGCCGCCTGGGCCTGGAGTGACGTGCACGAGGGGCTGGCCAGCGCCGCGCTGCTCGGTGCCGGCGACGTCGCGCTCGGCATCTCGCACACCGGGCAGACCCGGGAGACCATCGAGATGCTCGCCGAGGCGGACAGTCGCGGCGCCACCACGATCGCGCTGACCGGCTTTCCCCGCTCGCCGCTGGCCGAACTGGCCGACATCGTGCTGGTCACCGCCAGCCAGGCGACCACCTTCCGACCCGACGCGCTCTCCGCCCGGCACCCCCAGCTCGTCGTGCTCGACCTGCTGTACATCGCGGTGGCGCAGCGCACCCACGACCGCGCCCACGCGGCCTTCCGGCGTACCGCCCAGGCCGTCGACGGGCACAAGGCCGCGAAGGGGGCCGCCTCATGATCAGTGCCCGGCGGTACGCGGAGGCCGTCCGCCCGGTGCTCGACCGGCTGGTCGACACCCAGGCGGACGGGGTGGACCGGGCGGCCGACCTGATCGCCGCCGGGCTGCGTGCCGGCGGGGTGCTCCAGGCCTTCGGCGCCGGCCACTCCGAGGCGTTCGCCGCCGAGCTGGTGGCCCGCGCCGGCGGCCTGGTCCCCACCAACCGACTCTCCCTGCACGATCTCGTGCTGCACGGCGACGCGCCCCGCGACGTGCTCGCCGATCCCAAGCTGGAGCGCGACCCGGCGGTGGCGCACCAGCTCTACGCCCTCGCGGCGCCACAGCGCGAGGACGTGTTCGTGGTCGCCTCCCAGTCCGGCATCAACGGCTCGGTGGTCGAGCTGGCGACGCTGGTCCGGGAGCACGGCCACCCGTTGATCGCGGTCACCTCGGTCGAGCACACCGCCCGGGTCGCTCCTCGGCACCCGTCCGGGCACCGGCTCGCCGACCTCGCTGACGTCGTGCTGGACAACGGCGCGCCGTACGGCGACGCACTGCTGCCGCTCGAGGGCGGCGGCGCGGTCTGTGCGGTCTCGTCGGTCACCGCGGCGCTGCTGGCGCAGCTGCTGACCGCCGAGGTCGTACGACGGTTCCACCAGGCCGGGGAGGTACCCCCTATCTACCTCTCCGCCAACGTCCCCGGTGGGGACGAGCACAACCTCGCCCTCGAGTCGCGGTACGCCGGGCGCCTCCGGCGTACCGCCTGACCCGACACCACAAGGAGAGACGAAGATGTCGGTTACTCCCGAGAACCTCGGCGACCTCAGCCGCCGGACCCTGCTGCGGCGGGCCGCCGCCGTCGGTCTGATCGCCACCCCCGCCGTCGGGCTGCTGAGCGGCTGCGTCAGCGGTGGCGACGACGAGCCGACCGAGCAGGCCGAGGGCAAGAAGTCCGCCGACAACCCGTTGGGCGTCAAGGAGGACGCGCCGCTGGAGGTGGTCATCTTCAACGGCGGCCTCGGCACCAAGTACGCCACCGACGTGCACATCCCGTCGTACAAGAAGAAGTTCCCGAAGGCGGAGGTGAAGTTCTCCCAGGCGGAGGAG
Organism: Micromonospora eburnea; assembly: GCF_900090225.1. NCBI lineage: Bacteria > Bacillati > Actinomycetota > Actinomycetes > Micromonosporales > Micromonosporaceae > Micromonospora > Micromonospora eburnea. The sequence continues at coordinate 5,004,758 of NZ_FMHY01000002.1, read as the reverse complement.
ATCGCCACGGTCCTGCAGCCCCGGTTCACCAGCAACACCCCGCCGGACATGGTGAACAACGCCGGCTCGAAGCTGATGGACCAGGGCGCGCTGGTGCAGGCCGGTCAGGTGCAGGACCTCACCGAGTTGTTCGACGCCCCGTCGCTGCACGACCCGAACACGAAGGTCCGGGACAGCCTCATCCCCGGCACCGTCGAGCAGGGCACCTTCAACGGCAAGCCGTACGTGCTCAACTACGCCTTCACCGTCTACGGCCTCTGGTACGACGCGGCGCTGTTCGAGAAGAACGGCTGGGCGGCGCCGAAGACCTGGGCCGAGTTCACCGCGCTCTGCGACAAGATCAAGGCGGCCGGCATCACGCCCTACTCCTACGCCGGGGCGAACGCCGCCTACTACCAGTACCTGGTCATCCTGACCAGCGCCGCGAAGATCGGCGGCCCGGACGTGCTGAAGAACATCGACAACCTGGAGGACGGCGCCTGGCAGGCCGAGCCCGTCAAGCAGGCGGCGGCGGCCTGGGCCGAGATCGGCGCCAAGTACGGCAACAAGGCGCACCTGGGCCTCAAGCACACCGAGGTCCAGCTCCAGCAGAACCAGGGCAAGGTGGCGTTCTACCCCAGCGGTTCGTGGCTGGAGAACGAGCAGGCCAAGGACACCCCGCCCGGGTTCAAGTACGCGATCATGCCGACGCCGAGCGTGACCGCCTCCGACAAGCTGCCGCAGACCGCCATCTACGCGGCGGCCGGCGAGATGTACTTCGTCGCCTCGAAGGGGAAGAACCCGCGCGGTGGCATGGAGTACCTGCGGCACATGCTCTCCAAGGAGGGCGCGAAGGGCTTCACGGAGCTGACCAAGGTGCTCACCGTGGTCAAGGGGGCGGTCGACGGTCTGGAGATCTCGCCCGGTCTCAGCAGCGGCAACGCGATGCTCTCCGCGGCGGGCAGCGACTACTTCGCCTACCGCTTCGACACCTGGTACAAGAAGCTCGACGACGAGGCTCGGGCGGCGACCAACGAGCTGATGTTCAACGGTGGCACCGCCGAGAAGTTCTGCGAGCGTATGCAGAAGGCCGCCGACGCGGTGAAGAAGGACTCCTCCATCGAGAAGTTCACCCGCTGAGTCGCAGGTAGGAACGAGCGGAGACGACAACGATGCGGCACGGCAGGTACCCGTTCATCGCCGGCTTCCTGGCGATCCCGGTCGCGATCTACGTGACCTTCGTCATCGGGCCGTACGCCCAGGCGTTCTACCTCGCCACCACCAACTGGCGGGGCGTGAGCGCCAACCCGAAGTTCATCGGCCTGGAGAACTTCGAGCGGCTGCTGTCCGACGACATCTTCTGGAAGGCCATCCGGCACCACGTGGTCCTGTTGTTGGCCGTGCCGCTCCTCACCATCGCCATCGCGCTCTTCTTCGCCTTCATGCTCAACGTGGGCGGCGGGAGCCGGGGCGGCGTCATGACCGGGGTCTGGGGGTCGAAGTTCTACCGGGTGGTGTTCTTCTTCCCCCAGATCCTGGCCGTGGTCATCGTCGGCGTGATCTTCAGCCGGGTGTACGCGCCGGACGACAGTGGACTGCTCAACGGTGCCCTGGGCCTGTTCGGCGTGGATCCGGTGCTCTTCATGGCCAATCCGAAGATCGCCCTCTGGTCGATCGTCGGGGTGCTGGTCTGGCAGGCGGTCGGCTTCTATGTGGTGCTCTTCTCCGCCGGCATGTCCTCGGTGCCCAAGGACATCTACGAGGCGGCTGTGATCGACGGCGCTGGCCGGGCGGCGATGTTCTTCCGGATCACGCTCCCGCTGCTCTGGGACACCCTCCAGGTGGCCTGGGTGTATCTCGGCATCGCGGCCTTCGACGCGTTCGCCATCGTGCAGGTGCTCTCCGTCGACCAGGGTGGCCCGGACGGCGCGACCACCGTGCTCGGCATGGAGATCTACCGCAACGCGTTCAGCTACTCCCAGTTCGGCTACGCCTCGGCCATGGGTGTGGCGCTGTTCTTCCTGACGATCACGTTCGCGGCGCTCACCCTGCGCGTCAGCCGACGTGACACGATCGAGCTCTAAGGCGGGGTCGCAGATGACCACAGAAATCGCACCGGGCGCACCGGCGGCCCCGGCCGGCCCCGGCACTGCCGGCAGCGGGAAAGCCGGGCCGGCCCTCCGGCGGCGCCGGGAGATCGGCCTGCTCAACGGTCTCGGGCACATCGCCCTGGCGGTCTGGGCGGTCCTGGTGATCGCGCCGCTGCTCTGGACGATCCTGGCCTCGTTCAAGAGCAACACCGAGATCTTCCTCGGCAACCCGTTCGCGCTGCCGAAGGAGTTCGGCTTCGACAGCTTCGCGAGGGCGTGGAGTCAGGCACACGTCGGGCGCTACTTCCTCAACAGCGTCTTCGTGGTGTCGCTGAGCACCGCCGGCACCATGCTCTTCGGCGCGATGGCCGCGTACGTGCTGGCCCGCTACCCGTTCCCCGGCAACCGGGTGATCTACTACCTGTTCGTCTCGGGTCTGGCGTTCCCGGTCTTCCTCGCCCTGGTGCCGCTCTTCCTGGTGGTCAACAACCTGGGGCTGCTCAACACGTACACCGGGCTGATCCTGGTCTACATCGCGTACTCGCTGCCGTTCACCGTGTTCTTCCTGGCCGCCTTCTTCAAGACGCTGCCGCAGTCGGTGGCCGAGGCGGCGATGATCGACGGCGCGTCGCACACCCGGCTCTTCTTCCAGATCATGGTGCCGATGGCCCGCCCGGGCCTGGTCAGCATCACGATCTTCAACATCATCGGCCAGTGGAACCAGTACCTGCTGCCGGTGGCGCTCATGCAGGGCGAGGGCGCCGACGCCAAGTGGGTGTTGACCCAGGGCATCGCCAGCATCTCCACCTCGGCCGGCTACGAGGCCGACTGGGCGGCGCTCTTCGCGGCCCTGACCCTCTCCATCCTGCCGATGATCATCGTGTACGCGATCTACCAGCGGCAGATCCAGTCCGGCCTCACCTCCGGCGCGGTGAAGTAACCGACGCTCGGCCCACGAGTAAGGAAGGGTCCCCTGTTATCGCCAGGCGATAACAGGGGACCCTTCCTTACCGGAACTGTCGGACGGGCGAGGCAGAATCACGTTCGTGCTGGTGGCGGTGGTCTCGGATGAGCGGGGCGGGGGCGTGCTGCAACCCCTCGACCCGGCCGGCCTGCCCGCCGGTCCGGCCGAGCCGGTGGCCGACCTGGCCGCCGCGGTGGCCGCCCGCGAGGCCGCCGAGCGGCCCCGCTGGGTCTGGGCCACCGCCGTCCCGCTCTACCCGGCGCTGCTGCGCGCCGGCGTCCGGCTGGACCGCTGCCACGACGTCGAACTCACCGAGGCGCTGCTGCTCGGCCACGCCGGCCGGTGGGGCGAGCCCCGCTCGCTCGCCGCCGCGTGGGCCCGGCTGACCGGCGCGCCGGTGCCGCCCGACCCGGCGCCCCGCCCGGCGGCGCCGCCCGGCCACGGCCAGGGCGCGCTTTTCGACGCGCCGTCCGGCCCGCCCGGTCCGGGCATCGAGGCGTTGACCCGGGTGTACGCCGACCAGCTCACCCGGATCGCGGCGACCGCGCATCCCGGCCGGTTCCGGCTGCTGGTCGCCGCCGAGTCGGCCGGTGCGCTGGTCGCCGCCGAGATGGGGGCGGCCGGCCTGCCGTGGCGTGCCGACGTGCACGACCGGATCCTCGCCGAGCTGCTCGGTGAGGCGTCGCCGGTCGGCGGGCCGCCCCGCCGTCTGGCCGAGTTGGCCGCCCGGATCGCCGAGGCCTTCGGCGTACGCCAGGTGCACGCCGACTCCCCGGCGGAGCTGCTGAAGGCGTTCGCCCGGGCCGGGGTGGAGCTGCCGAACACGCGGGCCTGGGTGCTGCGCGGGGTGGAGCACCCGGCCGCGCCGCTGGTCCTGGAATACAAGGAGCTCTACCGGATCTGGACGGCGCACGGCTGGGCGTGGCGGGACGCCTGGGTCTCGGCCGGCCGCTTCCAGCCCGAGTACGTGCCGAGCGGGGTGGTCTCCGGCCGGTGGGCCACCCGGGGCGGTGGGGCGTTGCAGATCCCGAAGGTGATCCGGCGCGCGGTGGTGGCCGATCCCGGCTGGACGTTCGTGGTGGCCGACGCGGGGCAGCTCGAACCGCGGGTGCTCGCCGCGGTCTCCGGCGACGAGCGGCTGGCCGCCGCCGGTGGGTCCGGTGATCTCTACGCCGCCCTGGCCCGGGACGCCTTCGGCGGCGACCGGGCCCGCGCCAAGGTGGCCCTGCTCGGCGCCATGTACGGGCAGACCGGTGGTGCCGCGCTGCCCGCCCTCGCGGTGCTCAAGCGCAACTACCCGACCGCCTTCGGATACGTCGAGGCGGCGGCCCGCACCGGGGAGGCGGGCGGGCTGGTGCGGTCGTGGCTGGGGCGTACCTGTCCGCCCGGGTCGGTGGGCCTCGGCGATGGTGAGGATCCGGACCTGGACTCGGGGGCGGATCCGCAGGGCCCCCGGGCTCGCGCGGCCCGTTCCCGTGGCCGGTTCACCCGCAACTTCGTCATCCAGGCCACCGCCGCCGAGTGGGCGTCCACCCTGCTGGCCACGCTCCGGACGGCCCTCGCCGGCACCGGGGCCGAGCTGGTCTTCTTCCAGCACGACGAGGTGATCGTGCACTGCCCGGCCGGTCGGGCCGACGCGGTCGCGGGGGCGGTCAACGCCGCGGGTGCCCAGGCCACCCGGCTGCTCTTCGGCGACACCCCGGTCCGGTTCCCGCTCGATCTGTCCGTCGTGGACTGCTACGCCGACGCGGCATAGCCGCACAATTTTCCGTTTTGCCCCGCTACCCACTCGCGGGGGCGCTCGTTGGGTCCGGTGTGCGTACGACGGGACGGACCGGACGCGGCTGCGCCGCTCCGTCCCCCTGGTCGAGGGGGCACTGCTGAACCGGATCGCAGGAATGATCATCGCCGCTGGTGGGGGCCGTCGGATCGGCGGTCCTGAGGCGTTGCTGCACCAGGGGGAGAAGCCCCTGGTCAGCCAGATGATCGACACAATGGGCCAGGCGGGCTGCGAGCAGATCGTGCTCGTGCTGGGCGCGGCAGCCGATCAGGTCCGCGAGACGACGGACCTGACCAGAGCCACCGTGGTGGTCAACCGCGCGTGGGGGACCGGGGTCGGTTCCTCGATCCGGGCCGGGCTGGCCGCGCTGACCGACGAGGGGATCGAGGCGGTCGTCGTGGTGCCCGTCGACATGCCCGGGCTCACCGCCGCCGCGGTCCGGCGGGTGGCCGCCCTGCCCTACCCGGACGTGCTGGTCTGCGCCACCTACGACGGGCTGCGCGGCTACCCGATGCTCTTCGGTCGCCGGCACTGGTCCGGCATCGCCACCCTGGCCAGCGCCGACGTCGGCGCCCGGCCGTACCTGCTGGCGCACAAGGACCAGATCGTGGACATCGCCTGCGACTCCGTGGCCGACGGCAGCCGGATCGACAGCCCCGAGCTGATGGCCCTGTATGGACTCTCCATCCCCGAGCAGCGCGTGGGCGTCTGAGTCGGCACCGACGCGGGAACCGCATCTGGGATACAGTGCCAGCCGCAGCGTAGCGTCACCACGGGGAGAGCGATATGACGCACGGCCGGACCACGCATTCCTCTGGCAGGTCGTCGGTCTGGTCCCGCCGGGCCCTCCTCGGCACCGGTCTGGCGGTCGGTGCCCTCCCGCTGCTGGGTGGTGACGTACACACCCTCGCGGCGACCGCGGCCCTGCCGTTCCAGTTCCGGTACCGCGACCTCGAGATCCGCGAGCTGCCGGTCGAGCTGCGGCCGTATGCCCTCACCGCCCCGCTGCCACTGGGCGACACCGGAACACACGACGCCCAGGGCGTGCGGATGGTGTTCACCGGCGGCCGGCAGCACGAGCATCCGGTCGGCCAGGCGCAGTACGGCCTCGCGCTGCTGGAGAGCCACCGGCTCACCGGCACGGCGGAGTACCTGAACCGGGCGATCAAGCAGGCGCAGCGGCTGGTGGACCGGCGGGTGCTGCGCGAGGACGCCTGGTTCTACCCCTACGAGTACAACTACCGCGTGCACGCCGCCTACCAGGTGCACAAGGCGCCGTGGTATTCGATGATGTCGCAGGGCCAGGCACTCAGCCTCTTCAGCCGGCTGCACCAGGTGACCAACGATCCCGCCTGGCGTGCCGCCGCCGACGCCACGTTCGCCTCGTTCCGGTTGCCACCGGTCGCCCGGAAGCCGTGGGGCGTCCATGTCGAGGACGGCCTGCTCTGGCTGGACGAATACCCCAACCCGCGCACCCTCCAGGGCGACCGCACCTACAACGGGCACACGTTCTCCGCCTACGGGCTGTGGGACTACTGGGTCCTGACCCGGAACCCGTACGCCAAGCTGCTGCTTCAGGGCGCGCTGACCACCACCCGCGACGCCTACTCGATGATCCGTAACCCCGGCGCGCGCAGCAAGTACTGCCTCCACCACGCCAAGGACTCCAACAAGTACCACTTCACGCACAGCGTCCAGCACCTGCAACTGCACGCCATCACCGGCGACGAGCAATTCGCCCGCATTGCCGACGTGTTCTACTCCGACTTCCCCCCGCACGGCGTGCACGGCGAGGTGCGCCTGACCGCCGGCACCCACACCGGCTATCGCTTCTCCAGCACCGGCGAACTCCTCGACAGCCGGACGTTGACGCTTGCCCGCGCCGGCAGTGCACCCTTCGCGGAGCGGCAGAAGATCCCGAACCAGTCCGGTTTCTGGTATCTGATCAGTGGGGGCAGCCTCTCGGGCTATCACGTCGCGGAGACGCGGGGCGTGCGGTACGTGGTCGGGGTCAAAGCCGCCATGACATACCTGGTGCCCCGTACGGCCACCGTGGTCTCCCCGTCGCTCACCGCCTACGAGACCGGGCCGGACGGGGCGATGACCTCGGTCGTCGCCGGCCATGGTGCCGGCGAGCGGGTCAGCTACGACAGGCGGGCGGTGGTCAACGGGGTGGAACACCTCCGGTTGGCCTCGGGCCCGTACGCCGGGCGCTGGGTCGGCCTCGCCGCGCTCCGCGCGGGGTAGCCACCGTCCGAGCGGGTCTGCTATCGCTGGGCGGTCATGGACGGTGCCTACGCGGGCATCCACGACGTTCACGCCGGCGATGTGCTCAAGGCCGTCCGTGGATCCGGGCCGGCCTTGAGCGCCTGCCGCGATCACGCCGCGTCTTCGCCGCTGTGTTCCGCCTTGCGCCGGCGGCTGCGACGGCGGGCGACCATGGCGGCGGCCGCCGCCAGGCCGGCCATGATCAGCGCCGTCGGCAAGTTCTCGACGATGCCGTTCAGCGCCGCACCGGAAAGCTCGTTGATCATCAGTACGTCCTCCTTCTACCCTTCCGGACCTGACGAAAATTCTCGTGGCCGGAGCAGGCCCACAGATACGCTGCGTTACGGGGGAGGACAACATGGACCGCCCCGGGCCGGAACGGTGCGTTCGGCCGCTGGCGGGTACGGCCCGGCACGCCTCGGTACATTCCAGTACACCGCTTCCCCTGAGGGATCGTTCAATTCGACCGCCACATCGAAGGTCACTACGCTTGGTCGCGCCTGCCGCCCGGCGGGTGTGCCTTGATCTTCAGGGGTGGCATGGCGGGGCTGAGTCGCGCTCCCGGCGTGACCGGAGCGTTGAAGCAGCTCAACGATGAGCTGCACATCCTGCATGCCCGCGCCGGATGGCCATCGGTTCGTGACATGGCGCGTGCCTGCGACTGCGGTCCGAACCTCGTCAAGAACGTCTTCTCGGTGTCCCGGATCCCCAACCTGCCGCGCCTGTTCAAGATCGTCGAGTTCCTTGCCAAGCAAGACCGGAGAGCCGATCCGGACGCGCTGTGCGACCGCTTCGACGCGCTGTGGCGCGCTGCCATGGCGGAGCAGGTGCCGGATCTCTTCCCGCCGACCAACACGGACGGTGACGGCGAGGAGGGCTTCGAGCCTCCTACGGCCGGTGCCCGGCCCACCCCGTCCGGCCCGGTCGGGCCAGCTGGTGGAGGAGTGAGTACGCCTCCCGCCGACGACGAGCCGGCGGCACCACCCGCCGACGACGGTGACGCGGCCGATCCCGTTCCGGATACCCCTCTGAACGTGTGGCGAGCGCTCTTTGTCGGCGTCGACAGCTACCTGACGGCCGACGCAACGCCAGTTGTCCATCGCGACCTGGCACCAGCGAAGCAACTCGCCGACATCTTCCATGAATCCGGCGACGGACCTTCGCAGGCGACCAACGAACTCCTGTTGAATCCCACTCGGGAACGCCTGTGGTCGTCATTCGTGGAGGCGGCATCCCAGGCGCGGGAAACACTGGTCATTTATTACACCGGCCATGGAATCCGCGATGCCAGAACGTCCGAGGTGTACCTGACGGCCGCTGACACCACCACCACCGACGACGGGTTCACAGTCAACGCGATCAGCGTGCGGGACATCCGGTACCTGCTGGCATTGAGCCCGGTGAAGCAACTTGTCTTCATCGTCGACGCGTGCTTCGACGACCGTTCTGAGCGACGTACGACGGTGTTGCCGGCTCGACCGTCTCCAGAAGAGCCGTACAACCTCCGTTCGGATTCGTTGCGACGCAGGACCTTTGTCTTGGCGAACAAGGCCGAAGAGGGCCCGCATCTCTCAGCGTTCTCGTCCGGGCTCGTCCAGGTTCTGCGAGCAACTGGCGGCGGTAAGAGCATGGCATTCATCCATGCCCAGTTGGCCGCACTCGCCGAGGCGCAGCATTGGCGTGGGCTACGCAGGGCTCACCTCAACGACGGCGATCAGATTCGACTGGACGGTTTGCTGCGCGATCGAGGATCGACCCGGCTGTCCGTCTGGCAGATCAATGACCGGCTACAGTTGGCGCGTACGGCCGCTCCACTGTTCGCTGCGCCGGTCACCGATCTAGCCGCAGTCAATCGAACTGGCCAGGAATTGTCCGTAGCCACCGGCGGCGATCACCGAACCGTTCGTCTCCGGGACCTGCGCGACCGCAGCTTCGATCCCGACTCCGGCGTCGGTTGCGAACAGCCGATCCACCGTGTCGAAGCCATGGCGTTGGCTGGTGTCGCCGACGGTCGAACTTTGCTGCTGACCAGCGCCAGTGATGGCACCCTCAGCTGTTGGGGCTGGGCTCAGGGCAACGGGATCGTCGCGATGCCGGCAGCCAGCACCTCGCCGGTCACAGCGATTGCCGCAGCCGTACTCCCTGACGGACGCGCTGTTCTTGGCGCGGTCAGCGACAGAAACAACATCCTCACCTGGGCCATACAAGGCGGAGCAGGCCGGCATCCAGACCGGCTGCAGGTGGACGAGCAAATCCGCTCGATAGCGATGTTGTTCACCCCAGAGGGGCGACCAGCGGTAGTCATCGGCCATTCAATGGGCAGGCTCGCCGTGCGAGACCTTGAGAGCGGGCAGTTGTTGGCGGCGTTGAACACCGGGCAGGGCGGAGCAATCGAGGCGGTCGCCGCTGGCTCGACACCTGAGGGTCGAACCATCGTGGCGACGGCTGATGAAACGGGCGCCGTCCAGTTCTGGGACCTGGCCAGTCATGCGGCGATCGGCGAGCCGATCCGGCACACCAGCGACAAGGTGATACTCGCCGGGATATCGGATGCCGACGGCGTGCGATTCATCGTCGACTCGCGGTAGGCGGGTAGGGTCGGCTCAGGCTTTGATCGTGGTTCTCCAGCCCTCATGCTGTGGATCATGTCGGACGGCGGTGCCAGAACCCCCGCCCGCCTGCGCCTCGGTCTCGCCCGGTCGGCGTGTCCTGGCCTGCGCGTCGCAGCGTAGAGTGGATCTTCATGCGGCGATCGTGGGCGAGGGAAATCGGGCTTGCTGCGTTCGTTCTGCTGCTGCAGTCGGTGCCGTTCCTCTTCTCCGCCCCGCGACCGGGCGGGGCCTGGACCGTCGCCGAGTACGCCCCGATCGCCGCCACCGCCCTTCCACTGCTCTGGCGTCGCCGGGCACCCCTGACCTGCCTGATACTCATCGTGTTCGGTATCGAGGCATACGCGTTCCTGGGCAGGAACGGTCCGCCGCAACCCATCTGGTACGGGGGCCTGATCGCCATCTACACGATCGGTGCGCACGCCGGCCGTATTCAGCGGATCGTCGCGGTGGCGATCATCCCCATCGGCGTGATCATCGCGGTGGGATCGATATCCACCGGCGTGCGGGAGACGTTGACGTGGGGCGCGGTATTCGCACTCGGAGTGATGATGCGTACCCGGCGGGAATTCGCGGCCGAGAGTGCCCGCCACTCCATCGAGCTCGCGGCCGAACGGGAGCGCACGCGTATCGCACGCGACCTGCACGACATTCTCGGGCACGCGTTCAGCGTCATGGTGGTGCAGGCCGAGGCGGGCGCGATGACCGCGGAGCCGAATTCGCGGGCCCAGACCGCCTTCCGGGCCATCTCCGACACCGGCCGGGAAGCCATGGCGCAGCTGCGCGCCACGGTCGGTACGCTGCGCACCCGGGGTCCGTCCCTGGCGGATCTCCAGGATCTGGTGTCGCGGGCCGAGACCAGCGGCATGCGGGTGGCCCTGGCCGTGCGCGGTCAGCCGCGCCCCCTGCCCGCCGAGGTCCAGCTGGCCGGTTATCGGGTGGTACAGGAGGCGCTCACGAACAGCATCAAGCACTCCGGTGCGACGAACGTCGAGGTGACCGTGCAGTGGCACCCGGAGGAGGTACGACTGAGCGTCATCGACGACGGCACCGGTCCCGGTGCCCGGTTCGGTGCTGCGGGATCCGGCCTGGCGGGCATGATCGCACGCGCGGCCGAGGTCGGCGCGACGGTCAGTTACGGGCCCCGCAAGGGTGCCCGGGGTTTCGCCGTCGAGGCGGTGCTCACGTGATCCGTGTGGTCATCGCCGACGACCAGGAGCTGGTACGTACCGGGTTCGTCATGATCCTCGGCACCCAGCCCGACATCGAGATCGTCGCGCAGGCCGCCGATGGGCAGGAGGCCATCGATGCGGTGGCGACCCATCGGCCCGACGTGGTTCTGCTCGACATCCAGATGCCGAAGCTGGACGGAGTCGAAGCGGCCCGCCGCATCTGCGTGCGCGGCGACACCCGAGTGATCATCCTGACCACCTTCGACTCCGACGAGTACGTCTTCGCCGCGCTCCGGGCGGGCGCCAGCGGTTTTCTGCTCAAGGACATGCGCGGAGAGGACCTCGTGCACGCGGTACGGGTCGTCGTCCAGGGCCAGTCGATGCTCGCTCCCGCGGTGACGCGCAAACTCATCGAGGACGCGATGCGGCCCCGGCCCAGGCCCCGGGAGATCCCGGGTCTCGATCAACTGACCGACCGTGAACGCGAAACTCTGGGACTGCTGGGGCGGGGACTGTCCAACCCGGAGATCGCCACCGCGATGTTCGTCAGCGAGCACACCGTGAAGACCCACGTCAGCAACGTCCTGAGCAAGCTCGGCCTGCGCGACCGGGTCCAGGCCGTCATCGCGGCCTACGAGTCGGGCATGCTCACCCCCGGCTCCTGACCGTTTCTCCCTCGCGCGGGGGAGTGCTCGATCGCTCGCGCCGGCGATGGCACCGGGCCCGCCAGGTTTGATCATCATCGGCATGAAGAAGTCCGCCACCTCGCGTCTCGCCATCGGCGCCGCCACGATCACCACGCTCCTGCTCGCCGTCGCGACCCCGCGGCCGGCGGCCGCCGAGAACGTCCCTGCCCCACCCCGCTACGTGCCGTCGGCGGGCCTCACCGCCACCGAGGTCACCTTCGCCAACGGCCCGACGACACTGCACGGCTCGATCGTGCGCCGGGCGGATCTGGACACCGCGGTGCGCCACCCCGGCATCGTGCTGGTGCACGGATCGGGCATCGGCAACCGCGTCGAACTGACGCATGAGGCCGAGGCGTTGGCCAAGGCGGGCATCGTGTCGTTGATCTACGACAAGCGCGGCGACTACTCGAAATTCCACCGTGACTTCTCGGCGATGGCCGGCGATGCGCTCGCCGGGCTTCGCGTCCTCCGCTCGTCCGACGGTGTCGATGCCGATAAGGTCGGCCTCTGGGGATTCAGTGAAGGCGGCTGGATCGCGCCGCTCGCGGCATCCCGTTCCGCTGACGTGAAGTTCGTCATCACCGTTGGTGCCTCCGGGCTCAACCCGTCGCGTACGCAGGCCTGGCACCTGGCCGGCCGGCTGAACCGCGCCGGCATCGCCGCGGCAACCTCGGATGCCCTCGCCAGCCGCAGCGTGGAGGTGGTTACGGGGCTCGGTGCCTTCGCGGCAGCCGAATACGACCCGATCCCGGCGCTCAACCAGGTCCGGCAGCCGGTCCTGGCGATCTGGGGCGAGCGGGACGTGGTGGTCCCGCCCGCCGAGAGCGCGGCCATCTTCAGCAAGCAACTCACCGCCAGCCGAAGCGTGACCCTCCGAACGCTGCCCGGGGCCAGCCACGGCGCGCGCGTCACGCCGGACGGGTATCAACTCCCCGGCGGGCCGGTCATCGCCGGTTACCCCGACGGGCAGCTCACCCCCGGCTACGCGGGGATGATGTCGGCCTGGGTGGAGGCCGTGACCGCCGGCACCGCCCCGGCGTCGCACAGCGACACACCGCCCAGGCAGGGGCACGACAGCCTGCCCCTCACCCCGGTCACCTGGCTCGGCTTCGGTCTCTTCGGCCTGCTCCTGGCCACGTTGCTGAGTTGGCCGGTCGCCGCGGTGATCCGGCGGCTGCGGGGTCACCGCGGCGCACCGCCGGGGGCGAGGCCGGCTCGCTGGCTCACGACCATCGGGCTGGTCACCGCGCTGGGCAGCGCCGGCTACGTCGTCTTCATCGTCGTGGCCCAGGGACAACCCGGCACGGCTCTCCTCGGCCAGCCGCTGGCCTGGCTGCTGCTGCGGCTCCTCCTCGTTGGCGCATTCGTTTCGGCCACGCTGCTGGCCCGGTCCGCCTGGCGTGGCCGCGCCGCACTGGCCGGGCCGCAGCGACTGCGCGTCGGCCTGCTGCTCGCCGGGAGCGTGATGCTCCTGCCATTCGCCCTGAGCATCGGACTTCTCCTCCCCTGACCGTCAACAGTGCAGACGCGGACCCCGAGACAGCCGCGGGGTCCGCGTCTTCAGGTCGACGCCGGCTGGCGTGGTGAGGCGCGGCGCCGACGTGCGTGACCTCCGCTTCGTGCTGCGTGACCTGGACGCGCAGGGCTGCTCTCGTCCATGGATCGGCCGGACGGAATCTGCGCGCCGTGGTGCCGCACCAGCGGCGAGGCTTTGGTCACTCGGCCCGTGTCGGGGCGGGGTCCGGTCGGCAGCCGAGGTAGGCGTCCAGTGCGGCGGCGCCGGTGAGCATGGCGCGGCTGCGGGCCGAGAGGCGGGCATGCCAGTCGTGCAGCATCGATTCAAGGGGCGCGACACCTCCGGCGGAGCGTACCTGGGCGATCAGTGGGGCGATCTGCTCCAGTAGGTAGCCGCCTCGTCTGAGCTGGTGGACGAGTCGGGCATCACGCACGTCGGCCGCGCTGTAGAGCCGGTAGCCCGTCTGCGGGTCGCGACGCGGTTGGAGCAGGCCGGCGCGTTCCCACTTGCGCAGGGTGGCGGGGCGGATGCCGAGCCTTCTCGCCAGGGGGCCGACGAACGTGTCGCCGCGTTCCTGCGGTACGGGACTGAGGTCGTGAAGCGCGGCTTCGACGGCCTGGAGGGTGCGGCGGTCGTCGAGAAGCTGGGCGTGGCTCTCGTCGATGACCCGAAGCGCTTCCTCGGTCGTACCCCGGTTGATCGCCTGCATGATCGACGTGGCCGTCTGGTGGCCGTGTCCGGGCACGAGGGCGAGGAACGCGCGCAGCGCCTCCGCGTGCAGCGGCGTGTAGGTGCGGTAGCCGTGCGGGGTGCGTTCGGTGGCCGGAAGGATCCCGGCCGCCTCGTAGTTCCTGATCGCCTGCGTGGACAGGCCGTGCCCACGTGCCAGGTCAACCGGCCTGAGCCGCCCACGCTCTTGAGGGTTTTGCCGCACTTACCTGCCTGTCTCGCGGATAAGTTTAAATCGTTGATTCAACGATACCGTCAACGGGCATGAGTGCTGCTATCAAAGACGCCGTCGTCTCTCGGGGCGGGAGAGCCTCAACGGCTCGGCGATGGGCTCTGCTCGCCGAGCGCTGGGGTGGGGTTGCCGGCATGATTCCGCCGCCGGAGCCGAGCGGCGCCGAGGGCGTTCAGACCCACGCCCCAGATGAGCAGAACGGCGAGCCACCAGACCCAGTTCAGTGCACTCATCTGGCCGGAGAGCAGGTGCCGGGCGGAGGAATACGGAGTCAGGGCCTGAGCCGGTCGGAGGAGATCGATGGCGCCCAGCAGAGACCACAGGCCGAGCGGCAGGACGATGGTGGCGGCGAACGCGATGGCGGGACGCCGCATCAGCAGGCCGAGTCCCGTGCCCACAAGCTGGGCCACCAGTTGGACCAGAACACTGCCGACCGCGACGGTTCCCACGTGCCGCCACGGGTCCTGAGCGCTCGACGTGGTCACCGTGAGGGCCGTGGCGCACACCAGGACGCCGAACAGAGCCACGGCGGCGGCGAACAGCGCCGCGGCCAGCAGGGTTGGCGTGAGGCGAGTCGCCCCGGACGCCCGCTTCAGGTCGCGGGCGAGCAGGATGCCGAAGGCCGGCACGACGAAGGACATCAGGCTCTGCGCGGGATCGGAGAGATTGGCGAAAGTGCGATCACCAGGCGGTCCGCCCAGAGCAAGCCCGGCGGCGGCCAGCAGCCCCAGCAGCAGGGTGACCGCGAGCAGAAAACGGCGGGTCCGCGTACCGACAGAGCGGCGGAGGACATTGAGAGTGGCCTCACCGAGGCCGGTGGAGGTGCTTGGGGTGTTAGGAATGCCTGCGTCAGCCATTGGCCCCCCGTCCGATGATCGGACTCCAGTCTCTCCCCTGTGGACGAGCGGCGGAACCCTAACGGCTCGCCGACGTTGTGCGGTTACGGGTTTCCGCCACAAGGCCTCCTGTGCGGCCCTTGAGGACTGATGCTCGGAGAAGTCCCGTTAGGCAAGATCAACTCCGGTGAGGGCCGGGCGTCGGCGTCCTGGCAGGCGTGGGGGCAATAACGATCCTCTTCGCCCCGCACCCGTCTGCAGCCGCACGGCCCCGCGAACCACCCTCGGAACCGGTAGCAGAACCATGGAGCAAGACCGGCATGTAGCAGAAGACTCGCAACCACCGTTTCCGCTACGGTGATGGCTGCGCCCGCAACGCGGGAGGCCACCATCAAAGAGCACGTCATCCTCAACGACGACCCGGCCGCCCGCGAGAACCTCATCGGGCTCGCCCGGGTGTCCACCGACGCCCAGGAACTCGCGCGCCAGATCGACGCCCTCAAGACCGCCGGCTGCGCCCGGATCTACCTCGACAAGGCATCCGGCGCCAAGGGCACCACCCGGCCCGGCTTGACCGCCGCCCTCGATCACATGCGCCGCGACGACACCCTCGTCGTGCTCGACCTGACCCGGCTGGGCCGCGACACCCGCGAACTCCTCGCGATCGTCGAAGACGACCTGCACGCCAAGGGCCGCCACTTCCGCATCCTCGACGGCATCGTGCTCGACACCAGCGACGACATGTGCGGCGAACTCATCTTCACCGTTTTCGCCGCCATCGCCAAGTTCCAACGCCAGCAGATCGTCAAAGGCACCCGCGAAGGCCTCGACGCCGCCCGGGCCCGTGGCCGCGTCGGCGGCCGCCCTCGCGCCCTGACCCCGAACAGATCACCGACGCCCGCATCCTGCTCGGCGCCGGGCAAACCCCGAGCCGCCGTCGCCGCCAAGCTGCGCGTCTCCCGGTGGACACTCAGCCGCGCCCTCGACACCGCGCCCCGCTGACGCGCCGCCCGGACGGCGACGCTTGACCGCAGCGGCAGACGCGCGGATCGCGGCTAGATAAGGATGCTGAGGCCGTTACTGTAACCGGGGACGTTGAGTGCTTTCTAGCCGCCGTCGGCGCGCTGCTCGCTGAAGGCCAGTAGGAAGGTTCGGACGGCGGCGATGGTCACCTGACGCAGTTCGGCATCGTCGATCTGACGGGTGCCCATCTCGGAGCGGGCCTCCAACGGGCCGATGAGCAGGGCCATGAACTGCTCGGCCGCCTGGGCCGGGTCGCCGGCCTGGAGGCGACCGGCGAGCATGAGCCGCGCGAACCGGTCGGCCAGGGCCTCGTTGAGGCGATGAGGTCCACTCTGCCGGACGATGTCGAGGGCGTCGGGGAATCTGTCGATCTCCGAGTAGAGCAGCCGCCGCAGCGCGCACGAACGGTCATCGCAGTGGAGCCGGAGCAGGCGGTGACCCACGTCTTCCAGCGTCGCGCGCAGGTCCTCGCCGGGCTCGTGGAGGGGATCGAGGGCGGCCAGCCGCTCGTTCAGCGCAATCTGCGCCACGGCCTCCAGTGTGTGCCGGAACAGGGTGGCCTTGTCGGTGAGGTGGTTGTACACCGTCGGCTTGGCCACGCCGGCCTCGTCCGCGATCTCCTGCACGCAGGCCTGGGCGTACCCCTGCCGGGCAAACACCCTGAAGGCGCCCTCCAGGATCGCCTGCCGCTTGTCGATCCGTCCACGAGAGCCTGTCACAGTTCGAGCTCCGGTCATGCCCTCGATTGTACCTGCCGGTTCAGCTTCATGAACGACCTGGTTGCGTGCGAACATGCCGGGCAACTAACTTGAACCCATGAGTTCAGATCGTCTGGGTCGGCCGCTGTTGCGGATGATCGCCGTGATTCTGCTTGGCGGGCTGCTCGGCATCCTCAACAGCACCATGGCCGCCGTAGCCACCGACACCCTGGCCAAGGCCTTCGACACCTCGCTCAGCACTGTCGGCTGGACCTCCACCGGCTTCCTGCTGGCCGTCACGGCCACCATCCCGTTCACCACCTGGGCCGTCGACCGGTTCGGCGGCAAGCGGCTGTGGCTGATCGGCCTCCTGATATTCCTGGCCGGATCACTCGCCGCCGGGTTGGCCTGGAACGTCGGCAGCCTGATCGCCTTCCGCACCCTTCAGGGCGTCGGCGCCGGCATCCTCGACCCGCTCGTGCTGATCCTGCTGGCCCGCGCCGCCGGCCCCCACCGCGCCGGACGCGTGATGGGCCTGATGGGGGTGGTGCTCTCTCTCGGCCCGGTCCTCGGCCCGATCGCGGGCGGGGCCATCCTCGCCAGCCTGCCGTGGCGCTGGATGTTCCTGCTCAGCGTGCCCGTCGGAGCCATCGCCTACCTGCTCGCCGGTCGCGTGCTGCCTGCGGACCCGCCAGCCGGGCAGCAGCCACGAGTCAGGCTCGACGTCCTCGGCCTGGCCCTGCTCGGGCCGGGCTTCACCGCTCTCGTCTTGGCAATGTCACAGGCGGCCGAGCAGGCCGCGTTCATTACCTGGCAGGCGCTCATCCCGCTGGCCGCCGGCGCCGTGCTGCTGACCGGCTACGCGATCCATGCGCTCCTCGCCCAGCGCACACCACCCCTGATCGACCTGCGCCTGTTCGCCAGCCGCGGCTTCACGGCCAGCGTCACCATCATGGGGCTCGGCGGCCTGGCCAACTTCGCCACCCTGTTCGCGCTGCCGCTGTACTACCAGCAGGCACACGGGCACGGGGTGCTCGCCGCCGGACTACTGATGGCACCGGCCGGCCTCGGTGGCGCCATCGCCATGCCACTCGCCGGCAGGCTGTCGGACCGGCTCGGTGCCCGAGGCCTGGCCACCGCCGGCGCGATCGTGGCCGCCCTCAGCGGGCTGGCCTTCACCCAGATCGGGGCGGACACCCCTGAGCTGTGGCCCGTTCTGGCCGCCTTCACCATCGGTCTGGGCATGGGTTGCTTCAGCGCTCCCACGATGGGATCGCTCTACCGCACCCTGCCCACCTCCATGGTGGCGCAGGGCAGCTCGGTGCTCTACATGCTCAACCAGCTCGGCGCCGCGCTCGGCGTCGCGCTCGTCACGCTCATCGTGCAGACCGCCAGCGATCCGATAACCGGCTTCCACGGCGTCTTCTGGTTCGCCGTCGCCATGATCGTGGTCGTCCTGGCCGCCATCCCGCTTCTGCCCGGCCGGCCTCAGGTGCCGGCCGTGGAAGAGGAACTCGCCACGTCTGGGAGGACATCCTGATGAAAACGATAGTGATCACTGGCGGCACCGACGGGATGGGCAGAGCGCTCGCCCGCACCTATCTCGAACGAGGTGACACCGTCGCCATCATCGGCCGGGACAAGGAGAAGGCCGCGATGCTGCCCAACGCCCATTTCATCCCGGCGGACCTGAGCCTGATCAGCGAAAACCGGCGGGTGATCGAAGAGATCAACTCCGCGTTCCCCACCGTGGACGCGCTCGTGCTGTGCGCCCGATACTTTCGCTCGACCCGCTTCGAGACTGCGGACGGCGTCGAGGGCACGTTCGCGCTGGAGTATCTGAGCCGGTTCCTGCTCAGCCACGGCCTGACCGACCCGCAGGTCATCGTCAACGTGTCGGGGCCCGGCCTCCCGATGGATGCGATCCATTGGAACGACCTCATGCTGGAACACGGCTACAACGGGGTGGCGGCCCAGATGCAGGCGGGAAAGGCAAACGACCTCCTCGGGGTCGCCTACGCCACCCAACACCGGGTCAGCCGTACCAGATATGTGTTGATCAACCCTGGCGGCGTGTCGACCAGCTTCGCCGGCGAGTACGACGCGCCGACCGCTGCCCACGTCGCCTCGCTCAGGCGGTACGGCAAGCCGGTCGAGGAGGGCATCAAGCCGATCGTCACCCGCATCGATCACCCGCCCGCCGAACCGCTCAGCGCCTTCATGCAAGACCAGCCGATCAGCCTGGACCAGCCGTCCTTCGACCCACGCGCCGCAGCCCGGCTTCACGAGCTCACCCTGGAGGTTGTCCGATGACGATGACGTGGACGGCGGCGTTCCGGTCCGCGCCGGTCAGCCCATACGAGTCGCTGACACTCGTCTACCCGTCCCGCGGCTTCCACAACCAAACCCTGCGTCAGGTCGTGCGAGTGCGTGGTGGCGGTGAGCGTCTGCGAGTACGGCTCAGCAACCTGTACGGCAAGCAGCCGCTCACCATCGCCCGTACGCGGGCGGCTGCACTCGAAGCCGGATCTTCGATCATCGCGAGCACCGACACCGCGGTCACCTTCTGCGGGGCGCCGCACGTGACGATCGGCGTCGGCGAGGAGGCGGTGAGCGACCCGGTCGGCTTTGCGACGACGACCGAGACCAACCTGGCGGTCAGCACCTACCACGCGTCCGAAACCGGGCCAGCCACCTACCACCCGTTCGCCCTGCAGACCGGCTACGTGGCACGTGGCGACGTCGTCTCCCACCCGAAACTGCCCGACCCTGAGGAGGTCGAGCCTCGGTTCTACCTCAGCGGGATCGACGTCTGGACATCGGCGGGCGGGCGCGTGGTCGCGGCGTTCGGTGACTCGTTGACCGACGGGGTGGGCACCACACCCAACGCCAACCTGCGATACCCCGATCTGCTGGCCCGCCAGGTCAGCGGCTCGGACCTGTCTGTGGTCAACCTGGGCATTTCCGGTAACCGGCTGCTCAGCGACGTCTTCGGCGAGCGGGGGATCGCCCGGTTCGACCGGGACGTGCTCGCACTGCCGGGGGTGACGCACCTCGTCCTGGAACTAGGCCTCAACAACATCGGCATACCCGGGATGTTCGGACTGCCGGCGGTGCCGGTCGCTGAACTCGCCGCCGGACTCACATCGATCGCTCAACGAGCCAAGCGGCACGGACTGACGACGATCATCGCGACCCTGACACCGTTCGGCGGCGCAGCCACAATCAACCCAGGATTCGACACTCCAGAAAACGAGGACAAACGGCAGCAGCTCAACCAGTGGATCCGAGCGAGCCCTGAACTCGGCACGGTCGCAGACCTTGACCGCGCACTGCACGATCCCGCGGCACCATCCAGCCTGCTGCCCAACCATGACAGCGGCGACCACGTCCACCCCAATGACGCCGGAGCCAAGGTCGTCGCCGACGTTGTCTCCCAGGCACTCCTGTCACGACCCTGAACCCGATCACACTGGTTGGCGGGTGTGGCGTGGATAGCCGAGAAGACCGATGGAACCTGCGGTGACCGCGATGCGAGCAGGTCGTCGCCGGGCCTGAGTATCCGTACGGATGTGACGGGTCGGGGCTGGACGGAGACTCGTTGCCATGCGTCGAATCGCCACCGCCCTGCTGTGCCTCGGTGTGCTCGTGGGCTGCGCCCAGCCGGGCGCAGAGCCCTCGGCGGCCGGCTCCGCCGCAGACGCCGACTGGGTCACGTACCAGGCTGACGTCACCGCGGTACGCGTCAGCGACGACCCGCGCTCGCTCGTGCTGACCGTGGCGCTGCTCGGTGACGCCGACGGTTGCTCGCGCGACCCGCGCATCGAGTACTTCGTGGAGGAGAACAACCACATCTTCGCCAACGTGGTGCAGGACTCGCGCCTGTCGGCGGTGGTCGGGGCCTGCCCCACCCACACCCCGGGTGAGGTGAGGCTGACCGCGCCCGGGCCGATCGACGGCCGGATCGTCGTGCTGAACCAACACCCGTGGAAACCCGACGGCGACGAGTACCACCCCTGCGACGCGACGTTCGGTTGCGACCCGATGCCGGCGGATCACTGTGATCGCGCCTGGATCGACGTCGCGGTCGGTGGCCTGGACGTGTCCCGGCACTCCGTCGGCTCGGTCGAAGGCTGCGACGGCACGTGGCTGGTGATGACCGTGCCGTTCGATCCGGTGCCCTGCGGTGCTGAGGCCAGGTCGGGCTGTGACCCGTCAACCAACGTGCGCCGCTACTTCCTGCGTTGGTCCGACCAGCCTGGCTGGCGCATGATCACGAGCTCGACGCAGGCCGGATGCGGAAGCGTTCACACCGTGGAACCGGCCTTTCCGGGGAAGCTGTGCGCTGACCTGCCCCGGCCGTGACCGTCGGCCTGTGCCGCGTTCAGGCCGTCCGGGGTTGCCGGCGGCAACTGTGGACACCGTCCATGATGGCCACTGCGCTCTGGGGTAGCGTCCCCTGCGCTCAATGATCATCCGGCGGTCTGTCGGAGATCGCGTACACCCAGAAGGAGCGCTTTCCTTGCGCCTCAGACGAATGCTGCTGTCCGCCCTCGCGCTGGTGCTCGTGCCTATCGGCACGACTGTCGTGCTGTCGCAGCCGGCACAGGCAGACCCCACGTTCCCGATGTACGGGCCTTACCCGGCCAAGACGGCGATCGACGGGCGTGGCAGCATGAACCCCGACGACCGCGACGCCATCGACCTCTACACGCCCGGCGAGCAGATCTACCTGCGCTGTCAGGACTCCGGCCCGTCGATGGGCGGCAGCGGGATCTGGGACTACACCCGTGAGGGTCACTGGATTCCGGACGCCTACGTGACCACCGGCTACAGCGGGTTCGTGCCCGGCGTGCCGCGCTGCCTGGCGCTGGGCATCGACGGGCATTCCTCGACGGGCACCATCCACGGCCCGTACTCGGCCAAGGTCGACATCGACGGCCGAGGCAGCGCCGACCCCGCCGACCGGGTGCGCATCGACGCCTACCTGGCCGGCAGTCTGCTGTACCTGAAGTGCCAGGACTACGGCCTCGCCGTGAACGGCAGCACCCTGTGGAACTACACCTACGACGGCTACTGGGTGCCCGACGTCTACATCACCACCGGCACCGACGGCAGGATCCCCGGCATGCCGACGTGCACGTCGCTGGGCATCTCTCCCGGCGTCAGCGGAAACCCGGGCGGCGGACGCCAGTTCCTGGCCCGGACCACGCTCAACGGCTACCACGCCAAGAGCCTCTCCGCGAGCAAGGTCGTCGACCGGTACGCCGAGGGCACCTACATCACCGTGATGTGCCAGGCGTACGGCGAACTCAACTACGGCGGTTCGGCGATCTGGGACAAGACCAGCGACGGGCTGTGGGTGGCCGACTTCTATGTCCGCACCGGCTCCACCGACATCACCCTGAACCGCTGCGACAACGACGGCCCGTCCGGCAGCGGCAACCGCTACCTGGCGAAGACGACGCTCAACGGCTACCAGGGCAAGAGCCTCAGCTCGACCAAGGTGGAGGACAAGTATCCGGGCGGCAGCTACATCACGCTCGTCTGCCAGGCGTACGGCGAGTTCAACTACGGCGGTTCGGCGATCTGGGACAAGACCAGCGACGGACTGTGGGTCCCGGACTACTACGTCTACACGGCCTCGGTCGACATCGTCCTGAACCGTTGCGACAACGACCCGAAGCCCACCGGTGGCCCGGGTAACCCGTCGGTGCCCGGTGACCCGACGCCCGGCTCGGTGTCCGACTGGCAGATCCGCGACAAGATTGTCAACGCCGCGCTCAGCCAGGTCGGCGTCCACGAGTGGGGCGACAACTGCAACCCGTACGGCCAAAACGGCGTCCAGTGCGGCTGGGCCTGGTGCAGCATGTTCGCCAGCTGGACCTGGCGTCAGGCGGGCATCAACGTGTTCTTCCCCTACAGCGGCACCTTCTACACCTGGGGCCAGTCGCGTGGCCTGCTGCGTTCCAAGAGCAACATCCGCCCCGGCGACGTGGTGCTGTTCGGCAGCAGTTCCGGCGCGAGCAACCACATCGGCGTGGTCGCCGGCGTTGACCCGGACGGGCGGATCACCACCATCGAGGGCAACTGGGGCGACGAGGTGCGCGTCGTCGGCCCGTACGACCCGGTCAACCCCGGGCCGACCCACGAGAACATCTACGCTGTGGTGGCCCCGGTGAACGACTCCTCGACCGTCTGGCAGAACGGCGCGGTCACGTTCGACTCCACCTGCACCGCCGATCAGTCCTCCGGCGGCGTCGACTACCAGCTGTGCCAGGAGACCAACGGCACCCAAATGCGTTCGGTGGTCGCGGTGTGGTCCCGCAAGGACCAGGTGGTCCGGGCCAGCGTCCACCTCGGCGGCGCCGGTGACTGGGACTCCGTGGTCTGCCAGTCGACCATGCTCAGAGCCAACACCTGGCGAAAATGCGCCACCGCCTGGAAGACGATCAAGTACGGCGGCGCGGACGCCGACGCGACCGTCACCTCCGGCGGCAGCCAGCGTCCCGAGCTGCACGCTGGCATGCTGAAGCTGCGCGGTTGGGCGCAGGAGAAGGGCAACTACTGCGGCCCGGGGACCCTGCAGGCAGCCTCGGCGACCATGGGTGCCTCGACCGTGCCCAGCCAGAACGAGTTGGCCAGCCAGTCCCACACCGGTGCCACCGGCACCCTGCCGTCGGACATGGCGTCCACCCTGTCGGGCCACACCCCGATCGGGATGGGCTACGACTTCTACGGGTGGTACTCCTTCGGCGACCGCAACCTGCCGCTGGAGTACGGCATCGACCGGGTCCGCCGCGGCATCAACCAGGGCCAGCCATCGATCCTGCTGGTCAAGCCGCAGCTGCTGCCCTGGGGCTCGCCGGGCGGTAGCGGCCTGGTCCGCCACTACGTGATGATCTACGGGTACGGCTCGGTGGACAGCAGCGCCGGCGCGACCGGCGAGTACACCAGCACCTTCAAGGTCTGGGACCCGTGGGACGCGACCACCCACAACATGACCCTCGACCAGTTGATCACCGCGGCGAACGCCGCCGAGGTGCCGGGCGATATCTCGGTCATCTCGCCGAAGATCTGACACACCCGGCCGTCGTGTGCCGCGTGATGTATCGACGCGGCGCGCGACGGCGGGACCGCTCGGGTGCACGCAGGTGTGTGACGTGATCTGACGGGCTCGACGCCGCGTACCTATGCCATTTCGGCGAAGAGTCCGTCCGGCCCCTGGTGCTCGACGTCATCAAGGCCATCCCTGGGATCCGTCAGTCTCTCGTCACGGCGGCGGACGATGGTGACCGACGTGTGTCGATCGGGGTAGGCGGTCCAGCGCAGGCCGCACGAGCGCCAGCGCCGCCCGCGCCGCCATCCGGCGGTGCCGGCGTGAGCGGTATGGGCGCCGCCAGCTTGTCGATCACGTCGTCTGGCAGGTCGCGCGAGCGCAGCACCCGCCGTCCCCAGCGATGCAACAGGCAGGGGGTACGGGCTCGGATGGCGAGCACACGGCGTGTCGCAAACTGTCTTGCGACAGGTTCTCGTCCTCCAGACGCGGGGCTGGGTGGAGGTTTAGTCCGGTAGGCGGTTGGTGGTGGCCAGCCGGCGGTACCAGTGGGCGCTGTCCTTCCACGTACGCGTCTGCGTGTCGTAGTCGACGCGGATGATGCCGAACCGCCGGTCGTACCCGTACGCCCACTCGAAGTTGTCCAGCAGTGACCAGACGAAGTACCCCCGCACGTCGGCCCCGCCCGTCATCGCCTCGCCGACCGCGGCGATGTGCCGGCGCAGGTAGTCCACCCGCCGGTCGTCGTGGACCACGCCGTCGGGCGCGACGACGTCGTCGAACGCCGCGCCGTTCTCCGTGATCATCAACGGCTGGTCGGGGTGCTCCCGGCGCAGCCGCAGCAGCAGCTCGGTCAGGCCGCCCGGGTCGATGTTCCAGCCCATCGCGGTGTGCGGACCGGGCTGGGGCAGGAACTCGACGTCGCCGGCACCGACCCACGGGGTGTGGGCCGAGTCGCCGTGCCCGTCCGCCTCCGACCGGTCCGACGCGCCGTCCCAGGCGCGGACCAGGGCCGTCGCGTAGTAGTTGACGCCGAGCACGTCCAGCGGCACCGCGGCGGCCCGCTCGTCGCCGTCGCGTACGAACGACCAGTCGGTGACCGCCGCGGTGTCGGCGAGCAGGTCCGCCGGGTACGCCCCGTCCAGCATCGGCCCGAGGAACGCCCGGTTCGCGAGCGCGTCGATCCGGCGTACCGCGTCCTGGTCGGCCGCCGAGTCCGACGCCGGGCGGATCACGTGCAGGTTCAGCGTGACCGAGAGCCGGGCCGCCGGGGCGAGGTCCCGGATCACCCGGCCGGCGAGGCCGTGCGCCAGGTTCAGATGGTGTACGGCGGCCAGCGCCGCGGCCGGTTCGGTACGCCCCGGCGCGTGTACCCCGGAGGCGTAGCCGAGGTAGGCCGAGCACCACGGCTCGTTGAACGTGGTCCAGGTGTGCACCCGATCGCCGAGCGCCCCGACGATGCCGGCGGCGTAGTCGACGAACCGGTGTGCGGTGTCCCGTGCCGGCCAGCCGCCCGCGTCCTCCAGTTCCTGCGGCAGGTCCCAGTGGTAGAGCGTGGCCACCGGCTGGACGCCGTGCTCCAGCAGCCGGTCCACCAGCCGGGAGTAGAAGTCGACCCCGGCGCGGTTGAGGCCGCCCGAGCCGCCAGGCTGTACGCGGGGCCAGGAGATCGAGAACCGGTACGCCCCGAGCCCGAGCGCGGCGATCTGGTCCACGTCCTCGGCCCAGCGGTGGTAGTGGTCGGCCGCCACGTCGCCGGTGTCCCCGTTGCGGGTCCGTCCCGGCGTGTGGCTGTAGGTGTCCCAGATGGACGGTCCCCGGCCGTCCTCCTTGGCCGCGCCCTCGATCTGGTACGCCGCCGTCGCGGAACCCCAGACGAAACCCTCCGGAAACACGAACCCGCTCATTCCGCTACCTCCACCACATGCCCTGACGAAGAGCCCGACACCAGCTCGGCGCTGGCACTGCCGTTCTCGTACCGCACCTCGAACTCGGCCCCGGTGCCGCCGTCCGGCGCCGGCACCCGGACCCGGACCTGTTGCCCCTCGACCGGCGCGTAGAGCCGCAGCCGTACGCCGTCGGCCCAGGTGTAGTCGGGTCGGTCGTCAACCGCCCCGAAGGGGACGACCGCGCCGGGTCGGGCGAGCACGGGCACGCTGTCGAAGTCGTGCTTTTCGGTGACCCAGCCCGGGCCGGTCACCCGCGCGCCGCTGACCAGATGGGTCCAGGTGCCGGCCGGCACGTAGTAGGTCACCTGCCCGTCGGCGCTGAGCACCGGTGCCACCAGCACGTCCGGGCCGAGCATGTACTGCCGGTCCAGGTGCGGGGCGGTCGGGTCGTCCGGGAACTCCAGGATCATCGGCCGCAGCACCGGCACGCCGTCGCGGTGCGCCTCCTCGGCCGCCGCCGCCAGGTACGGCATCAGGCGCAGCTTGAGGCGGGTGAAGTGGCGCAGCACGTCGACCGCCTCGTCGTCGTACGCCCACGGCACCCGGTAGGAGCCGGAGCCGTGCAGCCGGGAGTGCGAGGAGAGCAGGCCGAAGGCGATCCACCGCTTGAACACCGCCGCGTCGGGCGTACCCTCGAAGCCGCCGATGTCGTGGCTCCAGTAGCCGAAACCGGACGCGGCCAGCGACAGCCCGCCCCGCAGCGACTCGGCCATCGCGACGAAGGTGGACTCGCAGTCGCCGCCCCAGTGCACCGGGAACTGTTGCCCGCCCGCCGTCGCCGACCGGGCGAACACGACCGCCTTGCCCGCGCCGCGCTCGGCCTCCAGCAGCTCGAAGACGGTGCGGTTGTACAGGTACGAGTAGTAGTTGTGCATCCGCTGCGGGTCGGCGCCGTCGTGCCACACCACGTCGGTCGGGATCCGCTCGCCGAAGTCGGTCTTGAAGCAGTCGACCCCCATGTCGAGCAGCACCTTGAGTTTGCCGGCGAACCAGCGGGCCGCGTCCGGGTTGGTGAAGTCGACCAGCGCCATGCCGGCCTGCCACTTGTCCCACTGCCAGACCGAGCCGTCCGGGTTGCGGACCAGGTAGCCGGCCCGCCGGCCCTCCTCGAACAGGTACGACCGCTGGGCGATGTACGGGTTGATCCAGACGCTGACCTTCAGGCCGCGCTCGTGCAGTCGGCGCAGCATGCCCTCCGGGTCCGGGAAGGTCTCCGGGTCCCAGACGAAGTCGACCCAGTGGAACTGGCGCATCCAGAAGCAGTCGAAGTGGAACACCGACAGCGGCAGGTCCCGCTCGGCCATCCCGTCGATGAACTCGGTCACCGTCTTCTCGTCGTACGAGGTGGTGAACGAGGTGGACAGCCACAGCCCGTACGACCACGCCGGCACCCGCGCCGGCCGGCCGGTCAGGGCCGTGTACCGGCGCAGCACGTCCTTCGGGGTCGGGCCGTCGATCACGTGGTAGGTCAGCGACTGCCCCGCCACGCTGAACTGGGTCTGTGACACCACCTCGGAGCCGATCTCGAAGGAGACCAGTTCGGGGTGGTCCACGAACACCCCGTATCCGGCGCTGCTGAGATAGAACGGCACGTTCTTGTACGCCTGCTCGCTGGCCGTGCCGCCGTCGGCGTTCCAGATGTCCACGGTCTGGCCGTTCTTGACGTACGGGCCGAACCGTTCGCCGAGGCCGTGGATCGTCTCGCCGACCCCCAGGGCCAGCCGCTCGTGCACGTATTTGTGGCCCTCGCCGTCGGTGACGATGCCGATGCTGCGCTCGGTGGAGGAGGTCACCAGCCGGTCCCCGCGCAGGAAGTCGACCCGCCACGTGCCGACCAGCGCGACCCGCGCGGTCAGCTCGCCGGTGGTCAGCGCCGCGGTGAGTCCGGTGACCTCCACGTGCACGGGATGGTCGGTGCGCTCGGCGAGGGTGAACCGGGGCTCGCGGGGCAGCCCGCCGGAGTGGTGGCCGATGGTCACCCCGACCACGCCCGGTGCGGGGGAGAAGAACCGTACGGTGACCACCGGCCGGTTGAGGGTGTCGCCGCGGCCGGTGATCCGGCCGGTGGGCGCGAACACGGTGAACCCGCGCTCGTCCGGCTCCACCGACTCCACCGTGCCGGGGCGCAGCACGCTGACCCCGGGCCGCAGCTGCCAGTATCCATCGGTGAATTTCACTTCTCGGCTCCCGCTGTGATGCCGCGCGCCAGGGTGCGCTGGAAGATGAGGAAGAACAGGATCGCCGGGACGAGACTGATCAGCGCGCCGGCGTTGGTGGTCGGGGCGTCCATCAGCCGGTCGCCCTGCAACGACGCGAGCGCGACCGGGATGGTCTGGGTCTGGTTGTCGATGAGCATGACCAGGGGGATGAGGAACTCGTTCCAGGTCCAGATGAAGAAGAAGACGAGCAGCACCGAGAGGGTGGGTCGCAGGTTGGGCAGCACCACCCGCCACAGGATCCGCCACTTCCCGGCGCCGTCGAGTGCCGCCGCCTCCAGCAGCGTGCGGGGGAAGGTGCCGAGCACCGAGGCGAGCAGGTACGTGCCGAACGCGCTCTGGATGACCGTGAAGATGATGATGACGGCGAGGCGGGTGTTGTAGAGCCCGGCTCCCTTGGCGAAGTGGTAGAGCGGGTAGATCAGCGACTCCTGCGGGATCATGTTGGCCAGCAGGAAGAGGCCGATGATCCAGAGCCGGCCGCGGACCCGGCCGACGCCCAGCGCGTACGCGTTGAGCAGCGAGACGAGCACCGCGAGCACCGCGACGGAGCCGGAGATGAGGATCGAGTTCCACAGCTTCAGCGGGAAGTCGACCTGCTCCCAGTACGTCTGTAGCCCCTTGGTGTAGAACTCCGACGGCCAGCTCAGTGGGCCGTTCGTCGAGTAGTCGCCGGGCGATTTGAAGGCGTTGAGCAGCATGAACGCGAACGGCACCAGCGTCGCCAGCGCGGCGGCGGTGACCAGCACCAGCACGACCCAGCGGGTGGCGCCACGGTGGTGCCGGTCCGGGGCGCGCCGGGCGGGACGGGTGGCGCCGGCCGCCGGGGTGAGCGTGCCGGCCATCAGAGTCCCCCGTCCCGCCGCTCGGCCCGGTGCTGCGCCCGGATGAACAGCACGCTGACCACCACGATGATCAGCGTGAGCGCCATCGAGATCGCCGAGCCGTAGCCGACGTGCAGCTTCTTGAAGAAGGTGTGGTAGGCGAAGTAGGACGGGACGTTGGTGGCGTTCTCCGGGCCGCCCCGGGTCAGCGCGTAGATCGGCCCGAACACCTTCATCGCGGCGATGGTGCAGGTCAGCCCGACCACGAAGGTCTCCGGCCGGATCTGCGGCAGGGTGATCGCCCGGAACCGGCGCCACCAACCGGCGCCGTCGATCTCCGCCGCCTCGTACAGTTCCGGGTCCACCCGCTCCAGCGCCGCCATGAAGACGACCACCGGGTAGCCGAGTTGCACCCAGATCATCACCGCCATCACCACGGGCAGCGCGGTGTCCGGGTCGCCGAGCCAGTCGTGGCGTAGCGAACCGAGGCCGACCGCGTCGAGCAGCCCGTTGAACGCGCCGTCGGGTCGCAGGATCCAGCCCCAGACGATGCCGGCCACCACCACCGGCAGCACCTGCGGTAGATAGAAGGCGGCCCGTAGCGCGGCGGCGGTGCGGGGGCGGAATCGGCGTCCGATGGTGTCGAAGAGCACCGCGGCGAGCACCAGCCCGATCAGGGTGGGCAGCAGCACCATCGCGACGATCATCGCCAGCGTGTTGCGGAACGACATCCAGAACACGTCGTCGTGCAGCAGGTTCCGGTAGTTGTCCAGGCCGATGAAGGTGGGGTCGCCGATGCCGGACCACCGGGTCAGGGAGAGGTAGCCGGTGTAGACCAGGGGCCCGCCGATGACGAGCAGGAAGAGGAGCGCGCCGGGGACCAGGTAGAGCCAGTACGCGGCGTCGGGGCGGGACGGGCGGCGGCGCGGGGTTCCGCCCGTCGGTGTCGGGGGTGCCGTGGTCGCGCGTTGGCGGGCGACGACGGTGTCGGGCACTGCCATCGGGGTCCTTCCGCGTGGGCAGGCGCTCGGTCACGCCGGGCGCCTGCCCCGCCGTCGTCAGTTGCGCTTGATCTCCGCGACGCCGTCCTGGTAGGGCTTGGCGATCGCGTCGAGCACCTGCTCGGGCGACTTGGACTGGTTGATCAGGGCCTGGAAGCCGGCGACGAGGACGTCGTAGTAGCCGGGCACCGGCCAGTCGGGGTAGAACGCCAACCCGTCCTGCGCGCTGATCTTGTTGAAGTCCTCGATCAGCTTCCGGTCCTTCGGGTCGCTGACCTTGGCGGGATCACCGGCGACCGGTACGCCGCCGTGGTTGGCGATCAGCGCCTGGATCTCCGGACGCATGGTGATGTCGATGAAGTCGTACGCCAGGTTCTTGGCCTTGCTGCTGGCCGGGACCACCCAGATGTTGCCCGACGAGCCGGCGTTCAGGGTGTTGCCGGGGAAGAGGAAGGTGTCCCAGTCGAACTTGATCTCGTCCTTGAACCGGCCGTACCACCAGCTACCGGAGACGATCATCGGTGTCTTGCCGGCGATGAACGCGGTGCCCATGTCCTCCGCCTTCGCGCTGGCCGTGTCCTTCGACAGGTAGCCCTTGCGCACCCAGTCGGCGAAGGTCTCCGCGCCGTACCTGAGCGGGTCGGCGTGGAAGTCGACCGGATTCTTGTAGAGCTGGTAGTTGTCGACGAACGTCCGGTCGGCCCGGGCCAGGGCGAGCTGGTAGAAGAGCTGGCCGGCCGGGTATTCGGCGCCGGCGGTGCCCAGCGGTGTGACGCCCTTGCCGACGAAGGTGTCCATCGCCCTGGTCATCTCGTCGAGCGTGGTGGGCACCTGCACGCCGTACTTCGTGAACAGGTCCTTGTTGTAGTAGACCGTCACGTACTCGCCGTAGTTCGGCACGCCGAACCAGTTGCCCGAGCCCATCACGCCCTTGTCGTCGTACCGGGCGGTGGTCTGCAGGCTGGGGCTGAGCGCCTTGTCCCAGCCGCGCTCGGTGGCCTGCTCGGTGAGGTCGGTGAGCAGGCCCTGCGAGGAGAGCAGGCCGGCCGTGGCGTTGCCCTTGTTGTACTCCATCACGTCCGGGCCCTCGGACGAGTTGATGATCATGGCGGCGTTCTGCTGGATCTGCTCGAACGCCTTGCGCTCGAAGCGCACCTCGACGCCGGTGTGCTCCTGCTTGAAGATCTCGATCGCCCTGTCCCAGGCGACCCCCATCGCGCTGTTCGCGCCCTCGTAGTGCCAGAGTTTGAGGACCTTCGCCCCGCTGCCGTCGTCGCCGTCGTCGCCGCAGGCGGTCACGCCGATCGCCGCGAGGGCGGCAACCACGGCCACCACGGCGACTCTCCGGAGTCGCTGCATTGCTAATCTCCTCGGTGAGTATCGAGCCGGTGCTCCTTCAGGCCCGTCGTCGCGTGGCAGCGCGGCGACGGGCTGTTACCTCGGTGCGGTCCGGTGCCGGCCTGGCAGGGCCGACCCCGGTCGTGCTGGTCCCGGCCGCCGTACGGGGCGGCCCGCTCGACCCGCGGACCTCCAGGACGCAGGGCAGCAGTTGCTGGTGGATCTCGCCGTTGTCGGCGTCGACGTGCCGCAGCAGCGTCTCGACCGCGATCCGGCCCAGCGCCGAACCGGGCGAGGTCATCGCGGTCAGCGCCGGGGCCGCCAACTCGGCCACCTGCGGCGAGGTGACCATGGAGACGACCGAGACGTCCCCGGGGACGGCCAGGCCCCGGCCGGCCAGCTCGCCGAGAATGCCGAAGACCGCGCTCTCGTTCATCGCGAGAACCGCCGTCAGGTCGGGGGCCTGGGCGAAGGCGGCGGCGATCGCCGCCCGCCCGCCCGCGGCGCTGTCCTCGGCGGGGATCATCAACGGTGCCAGGCCGTGCCCGGCCATCGCCGCGGCGAACGCGTCCCGGGTACGCAGCGCCGGCCCGTAGCCGTCGGTGAGGGCCGCGGCGGAGTGGTTCACGTAGACGATGCGGCGGTGACCGAGGCCGACCAGGTGGTCGACGGCGTCGCGCACCGTACGGTCGAAGTCGATGTCGACGTACGACAGGCCGGACGGGTCCTCGGTGCGGCCGATGAGCACCAGCGGCACGCCGACCTCCTGGAGGACGGCCACCCGGGGATCGGCGAGCTGCACCTCCATCAGCAGCGCGCCGTCGAGCATCCGCTGGCTGGCCAGCCGGCGCAGCTCGTCCAGGTCGTTGACGCCGACGGGGGACAGGACCAGGTGGTAGCCGGCAGCGCTGGCCGCGGCGGCCGCGCCGGTGACGAAGGCGGTCTCGGTGGCGCCGAGGCCGCGTTCGTCCATCGGCAGCAGCAGGCCGACGATGCGGCTGCGCCGGCTGGCCAGGCCGCGGGCCATGGCGTGCGGCTGGTAGTCCAGCTCGGCCATGGCCGCGAGCACCTTCTCGCGGGTCGCCTGGGAGATGGGCCGGGCGCCGGTGAGCACGTACGACACGGTGCTGACCGACACCCGGGCGAGGCGGGCGACGTCCTGCATGGTGGCCATCCCGCACCTCCTCCGGCGGCGGTTCCCGGCCCTGCCGGGGAGTTCGTCGAAACGCTTCGACGAAGCGTTTCGACGAACGGTAGGTCACGTGTTACACACACGTCAATAGCCCAGGACGGCGATGGATCCCGGCAGGTCAGAAGGGCCGGCCGGCGGTCGCGTCCGGCCGGCCCGCTGGTCCGGAGCGTCGATCAGACGTTGATGTTGAACCGCTGCAACACGGACGGTGCGACCAGCCCTACCGCGGAGAGGGCGGCGACGACGGTCATCACGGTGCGCAGCACGACGACCTCGGCCTTGCTGCCGGTACGCAGCGCGATGCTGTTGGGCAGCCCGATCATCGTCCACATCCGCCGCTTGATCGGGATGGGCCAGAGGATCGGCACCCCGGCGCGGGTGATCATGTCGCCGAGGACGTGTACGACGCAGCCGACCCCGACCGCGGTGCCGATGAGCGGATAGCCCCGGTCGTCGGGAAGGTTGGCGAAGGTGAACCAGGCGGCGGCGGCCGAGACGAGGGTGATGACCACCCAGCCGGCCCGCTCGGCCCACTTGTCGAACAGCCCGCGCAGCGCCAGCCCGATCATGAAGAAGAGGATGCTGACCACCGCCCACTTGCCATAGCTGGCGCAGAGCGCGGTGGTGCCCCAGCCGAGCAGCCCGGCGAACGGGAGGGTGTGGGTCAGTGTCCGGTGTCCGTTGTTGCGGCGCGGGTCCTTGCTGAGTTTGGTGGCGTAGTAGACGCCGAGCGAGACCTTCTCGATCACCTCGGCGATGAAGAGGCTGACCACGCCGAAGGTGCGCGCCACGGTCGCGCCGCCCTGGTTGCGGGTGACCTTGCCGGAGAGGTCGAGGTCGGGCAGGAGAGCCCCGCCCGCGCAGACCGCGGTGCCGACCGCCAACGCCAGCGGCGTCTGGTGGTAGTCGGCGAACTGGTCCAGCGCCCAGGAGCCGGTCAGCCACACCGCCGCGCCGGACAGCGCGTGGGATGGTCCCATCATCTCGGCTCGCCCTCCCCGAAGATCTTGATCGGCAAACTACGCCACTGTAGTCATTCGGTCGGGCCGAGGGGCATCACCCGGACGGTCCACTGAGGAGGTTTTCGGTTCAGCTCGCGGTTCCGGTCAGCAGGTTCCCGTCGGGGATGGTGATGGCGGCCCGGCCACCCGTCAGGAGAGTGGTGGCCAGGCGGGCCTGGAACGCGTCGTGTTCCCGGCGGGCGACGGCGTAGCAGGCGGCGGTCCGGGCGGCGACGCTCGCCCAGCCGTACCGCTGGGTGACCATGGTGCGGGCGCGGCGGGCCACCCGGCGGGCGAAGATCTCGTCGCCGAGGAGTTGGTCCACCGCGCCGGCCAGGGCGTCCGGGTCGCTGTGCGGGAAGGTCACCCCGGTGACTCCGGGCTCGACGATCTCGGCGAGCCCGCCGGTGCGCGCCACCGCGAGCGGCGCCCCGGCGGCGGCCGCCTCCAGGGCGATCATGCCGAACGGCTCGTAGAGGCTGGGGACGACGGTCGCGTCGGTGGCGGCGAGCACCGCCGGGAGCTGCGTGGCGTCCAGGAAACCGGCGAACCGGACGCTGTCGCCGAGCCGCAGTCGCCGCGCCTGGCCGACCAGCTCCTCCTGGTACGGGCCGTTGCCCGCGATCACCACGCGTAGCCCCGGGTGCCGGTCGCGCAGGTACGGCACGGCGTGCACCAGGTGCTGTACGCCCTTCTCGTAGACCAGCCGGCCGGCGTACCCGACCAGGGGGCCGTCGCCGGCGAAGCGGGCGCGGGCGGCGGCGACGGCGCGGGGACGGGGGCGCCAGGCCCGGTCGTCCACCCCGTTGGGGACCACGTCAACGCGTGCGCCGGGCACGTCGAACAGCCGGGTCACCTGGTCGCGCATGTATCCGGAGCAGGCGATCACCCGGGTCGAGGCGTTGCTGAGCCAGTGTTCGACGCCGTGGATGGTGCGGTTCGTCTCCGCGGGCAGCCAGCCCTGGTGCCGGCCGGCTTCGGTGGCGTGGATGGTGGTGACCAGCGGCACGTCCAGATGTTCGGCCAGGGTCGTCGCGGTGTGGGCGACGAGCCAGTCGTGGGCGTGGACGACGTCGTACTCGCCGGACGCGGTGGCGCGCAGGGCGGTGCGGGTGAGGGCGTGGTTGAACGCCATGGTCCAGGCGAGCAGGGAGTTGGTGGCGAGGGGGAAACGGACGGGGTCCTCGGGGACGCGCAGGATCCGTACGCCGTCGGCGTACTCCTCCAGGCGGGCGCCGTCGGCGTGGCGGGTGACGACGGTGACCTCGTGGCCGGCGGCGGCCAGGGCGACGGAGAGGGCGTGCACGTGGCGGCCGAGGCCACCGACGAGCACGGGTGGGTATTCCCAGGAGAGCATCAGCACCCGCTGGTGCCGGGCGGGCTGGATGTCGACCACGTCCGTGTCCGCTGACATGCGCGCCCCCTTTGAATTGTGGTTCCCGTCCCGCGTGCGGCCGGGCGGCGTGTCGGTGCCCGCCGCCCGCGCCGGTTCGCTGCCCATCCTGCCCAGTGGTCGATAACCAGCGGAGACGTGGTGATTGCCGAGGTGTAACAGCGGCTGTCAGCGGCTGCGGCGGACGCGGAGCAGCTCGGCGACCGACCACGCCTGGAACGGGCAGCCGGTGGCGGCGTGCGGGGCGAGCCCGTCAGCCGTCTCGCTCACCGAGCCCAGGCCGAACTCCACCAGATGCGCCGCAAGACCCACCAGCAGGTCGTCGGTGGGCAGCCCGGCCCGGCGGTACGCGTCGACGAGCGGCCCGATCAGCCACGGCCAGACCGTCCCCTGGTGGTAGCCGGAGTCCCGCTCGGCCGGCCCGCCCCGGTGCCGGCCGACGAAGCCAGGGCGGTCGGGGGCGAGGCTGCGCGGCCCGAGCGGGGTCAGCAGCGCCTCGGCGACCCGGCGCAGCGTCGCCTCGTCCGGTTCGAGCGGGGCGTACGGCAGCGACCAGGCGAGCAGTTGGTTGGGGCGCAGCAGGTCGTCGTCGTGGTGCGGCGTCCCGCCGAGGGGGTGGGTCGGGGCCGGGGCGTCCACCACGTCGTACAGCCAGCCCGCCGGTGCCGGGAACCGCGTCCGGAACGCGTCGGACGCCTTCGTGTGCAGTCCCCACAGGGCGGTGGCGTCCCGCCCGAGCAGCTCGGTCAGCTCGGCGAGCCCGGCCAGCCCGTTGACCCAGAGCGCGTTCACCTCCACCGGCTTGCCGGTACGCGGGGTCACCGGCACCCCGTGCACCCGGGCGTCCATCCAGGTCAGGGCGGTGCCCGGGGTGCCGCCCTGGGTGATCAGCCCGTCCGTCGGGTCGACCCGGATGCCGTAGCGGGTGCCGGCCAGGTGTGCCTCCACGACGGCGTGCAGCGCGGGCAGCAGCTCGGCGCCGAGGTCGGTGTCCCCGGTGGCGGTGACGTGCCGGGTCACCGCGTGCAGGAACCACAGCGTCGCGTCGACCGTGTTGTACTCCACCCGACCGGTGTCGGCGGTGTTCGCCAGCATCCCCTCCGACAGCGTCGCCGCGTACGCCCGCAGCAGCTCGCGCCCCTCCCCGGCGCGGTTGGTGCACAGGAACAGCCCCTCGTACGAGGTCATGGTGTCCCGCGACCAGGCGCCGAACCACGGGTACCCCGCCACCACGTCCGGCCCGGCGCCGGTGCGCACCACGAACGCGTCGGCGGCCAGGGCGAGGGTGGCCTCGACCGGATCGTCCGGTCTCGCGGCGGCCACCACCGCCCGGTTGCGCCGCCGGGCCGCCTCGACCAGCGCGGTCGCCGGCGGCGGCTCCTCGGCCAGGTCGCCCGCCCAGGCCAGCACCGAAACGGTGGCGCCCGGCTCGTCGAGCGCGCCGGAGAAGCGGCCCGCGTACCAGAGGTCCTCGCCCGGGGGCAGGCCGCGCGCGGCCTCCTCGCGGTGGTGCGCGCCCAGCCACCACTGCCCCTCGGGCATCCAGTCCGGCCCGGCCAGCCGGAACGCGTCCTCGACCACCGCCCCGCCGGCCGCCGGCTCCAGCCGCGGGGCCGGCCCGTCCGCGCGGCGCTCGCCGTGCGCGTCGCGCCAGGTGCAGGCCGCGGCCAGGTCCAGCCGGACCGGGCCGCCGGAGACCAGCCGGTGCACGACCGCCACGCAGGGCCGGCCGTACGCCATGGCGATCTCCCGCTCGATGACCACCTCGCCGATCCGCCACCGCCAGCGCGGCACCCCGTCGGTCAGGTCGAAGCGTTCCAGCAGCTCGAAGCCGCGCGGGTCGACCGCCCCGGAGGCCCACTCGTGCGTGCCGAGGCGCACCCGGCCGCCGGCGGGCAGCACCACCGTCGGGTCCAGGCTGGCCAGCCCGATCCGGCGGGACGCGGTGGTCTCGCCGGCCACCACCAGCAGCCCGTGGTAGCGGCGGGTGCGCAGCCCGCTGACCGTGCCCATGGCGTAGCCGCCCAGGCCGTCGGCGACCAACCACTCCCGGGTCGAGGAGGCGGGCAGCTCCCCGCAGACCTGCGGGCCGAAACGAATGTCGATCAACTTTCCTCCACCGGCAGCGAGGTGCCGCACGCCACGACGACAATGGCCACCGTGGTGAAGTACCCCGGCGGCGTCGAGAATGTGCAGGTGATCACTGACCGCCCGCCCTCCGCGGGTCCCGACCCGGAACGGCACCGGCTCGCCGAGGCCGATGCCGGGGTGCGGGACTGGCGCGCATGGGGCCCCTATCTGTCCGAGCGGGCCTGGGGGACGGTACGGGAGGACTACAGCGAACACGGCACGGCCTGGGACTATTTTCCCCACGATCACGCGCGCTCGCGCGCGTACCGGTGGAACGAGGACGGCATGGCCGGCGTCTGCGACGACCGGCAGACGTTCTGTTTCGCCGTGGCGTTGTGGAACGGGCGGGACCCGATCCTCAAGGAGCGGATGTTCGGCCTCGGCGGCGACGGCGGCAACCACGGGGAGGACGTCAAGGAGTACTGGTGGTACGAGGACTCCACCCCGACCCACTCGTACATGCGCTGGCGCTACCACTACCCGCAGGCCGCGTTCCCCTACGATGAGCTGGTCGCGGTGAACGCGCTGCGCGGCCGGGACGACACCGAGTACGAGCTGGTCGACACCGGGATCTTCGACGACGACCGGTACTGGGCGGTGACGGTCGACTACGCGAAGGCGTCCCCGACCGACCTGTGTATTCTGATCACGGTCGGTAACCGGGGGGACCGGGACGAGACCCTGCACGTGCTGCCGACCCTGTGGTTCCGCAACACGTGGGCGTGGGGGTTGCCGGGCGGTGACCGGGTGCCGGTGATCGCCGGCTCCGCGGCCGGGTCCACCGCCGGCGCCCGGCTGGTCGGCGAGCACTGGGTGCTCGGGCAGCTCCTGCTGGAGGGCGACGGGCAGCCGACCCCGCTGCTGTGCGACAACGACTCCAACGCCGAGCGGCTGTGGGGGCTGCCCGGGCGGTCGCCGTACCCGAAGGACGGCATCAACGACCACGTGGTGGCCGGCGCGGACACCGTCAACCCGGACCGGCAGGGCACCAAGGGCGCCCTGCACTACGTGCTCGACGTGCCGGCCGGCGAGCAGCGGCAGATCCGGCTGCGGCTGACCCGTACCGCCCCGCCGCCGGCGAGCGCGCCGCCGCCCCCGGCGGAGCTCGGCGACGACTTCGACAGCGTGCTCCGGGCGCGCCGCGCCGAGGCCAACCGCTTCTTCGACAGTGTCATCCCGGCCGGGGCCAGCGCCGACGAGGCCCTGGTGGCCCGGCAGGCCATCGCCGGGCTGATGTGGGGCAAGCAGTTCTACCACTTCGACGTCAAGCGGTGGCTGGAGGGCGATCCGGGGTCCGCGCCGCCGCCGGCCGGGCGCCGGCACGGGCGCAACAGCCACTGGTGGCACATGACCAGCTTCGACGTGATCTCCATGCCCGACCCCTGGGAGTATCCCTGGTACGCGGCCTGGGACCTGGCCTTCCACTGCGTCACCATCGCCCGGGTCGATCCCGGCTTCGCCAAGGAGCAGCTGCTGCTCCTGCTGCGCGAGTGGTACCTGCACCCCAACGGGCAGATCCCGGCGTACGAGTGGGCGTTCGGGGACGTCAACCCGCCCGTACACGCCTGGGCGGCGCTGAAGGTGTTCGAGATCGACGGCAGCCGCGACCACGAGTTCCTGGCCCGGGTGATGCACAAGCTGCTGCTGAACTTCACCTGGTGGGTCAACCGGAAGGACACCGGCGGCAACAACGTCTTCGAGGGCGGCTTCCTCGGGCTGGACAACGTCGGCCCGTTCGACCGCTCGGCCGCCCTGCCGGTCGCCGGGGTGCTCGAACAGTCCGACGGCACCGGCTGGATGGGCATGTACGCGCTGAACCTGCTCGACATGGCGATCGTGCTCGCCGAGCACGACCGGGCGTACGAGGACATCGCCACGAAGTTCTTCGAGCACTTCGCGTACATCGCCGCCGCCGCGTACGACCAGGGGCTCTGGGACGACGAGGACGCCTTCTTCTACGACGTGCTGCGGCTGGCCGACGGGACGCGGGTGCCGCTGAAGGTCCGCTCGGTGGTGGGGCTGCTGCCGCTCGCGGCCACCACCCGGCTCACCACGCGTACCCTGCACCGGCTGCCCGAGCTCGGCGCCCGGCTGCGCTGGTTCCTCACCAACCGCCCCGAGTACGCCGACGTGATCGGCGTCCGCCGCATCGGCCCCGACGGCCGCCAGCAGCGGCTGCTGTCCATGGTGGGGCCCGAACAGATGGTCCGGCTGCTCGCCCGGATGCTCGACACCGACGAGTTCCTCTCCGAGTACGGCCTGCGTACGCTGTCCCGCGCCCACCTGGGCCAGCCGTTCACGGTGATCCTCGGCGGGCAGGAGTTCAGCGTCGGCTACGAGCCGGCCGAGTCGACCAGCGGGCTGTTCGGCGGCAACTCCAACTGGCGTGGCCCGATCTGGATGCCGACCAACTTCCTGCTGGTCAGCGCGTTGCGCGACTACGCGGCGTTCTTCGGCGACGACCTCCAGGTGGAGTACCCGACCCGCTCCGGTCAGAAGCGGACCCTGGACGAGATCGCCGACGACCTCTCCGCCCGGCTGATCGCGCTGTTCACCCGGGACGGCTGGGGCCGGCGCCCCATCTACGGCGCCTGCCAGCTCTTCCAGACCCACCCCGACTGGCGGGACCTGATCGCCTTTCCGGAGTACTTCCACGGCGACAACGGTGCCGGGCTCGGGGCGTGGCACCAGACCGGGTGGACCGCGCTGGTCGCCGACCTGATCCTCACCCTGCGCCGCTGACCTCCCGCCCGCTCAGCGGCCTCCGCGCCAACCACCGAGCCCGTCGCGGCGCGCCCCCGACGCGCCGCGAAGCGGCGGCTACTCGGCGCGGCATCAGAGGCACCGAACGGCCGCACCGGGCGCGTTGACGAAACCGACGTGCTTGCGCACTGTCGCAGGCAGTACCGTGTCCCGGTTCACCGGGGGAGGAAGCCGATGGGGCAGGTTATGGGACGCCGCGAGGCAGAGGTGCTCGTCTTCGACGCCGACGACACGCTCTGGGAGAACAACATTCTCTTCGAGCGGGTGATCGACGACTTCCTCGACTGGCTGGAGCACCCGACGCTGGACCGGGCGGAGATCCGGGCCGTCCTCGACGACATCGAGCGGGCCAACGCCGTCACGCACGGCTACGGCAGCAAGGTGTTCCTGCGCAGCCTGGGGGAGTGCCTGGAGAAGCTGCGGCGGCGCCCGGCGACCGAGCAGGAGCGCGCGGAGATCGAGGGCCTCGCGGTGGCGCTGATCGGCCACCAGGTCGAGCTGATGCCCGGGGTCGCGAAGACCCTGGACGACCTCGCGACCCGGCACGAGTTGCTGCTGCTGACCAAGGGGGAGCAGGAGGAGCAGCAGCGCAAGCTCGACGCGTGCGGGCTGCTGCACCACTTCCGGGCCGCGCACATCGTGCCGGAGAAGGACGTGGACACCTATCACTGGCTGGCCCGCGAGCACGGCTTCGAGCCGGCCGGCGCGTGGATGATCGGCAACTCGCCGCGGTCGGACATCCGGCCCGCCCGGGCCGCCGGGATGAACGCGGTCTTCATCCCGAACGAGAACACCTGGGTGCTGGAGGACGACGAACTCGACCCGGGCGACACCGGCGTGATCCGGCTGGCCGCGTTTTCCGACCTGCTCCAGCACTTCTGACGAACGGGTAACGTCCGGTTCGTGCCGCTGACCTTCCCGTCACACCTGGCGCCGGTGCTGCCGCTGAAGCTGTGGCGACCGCACTGGTTCGACGGCGTGGCACTGGCCACCGGTGCGGTGGCGCCGGACGTCGGCTACCTGTTCACCGGCACCCGGTTCGACGTCGGCCCGCGCGCCCACACCCTCGGCGGGCTGCTCTGGTGGTGCCTGCCGGTCGCGCTCGCGTACGCCTGGGTCGTCCGCCGGGTGATCGCCGGGGTCGCGGTGCACCTGCCCGGTGAGCGCCTGTTCGCCTGGCGGGACCACGCGGCGCTGGCCGGGGTCCGCCATCCCTGGCAGGTGACGGTCTGCTCGGTGCTGATCGGGGCGTTCAGCCACGTCGCCTGGGACCGGGTCACGCACACCGAGCGCTGGCTGCGGCTGCTGGGGATCCGGGACTTTCACGCCGCGACCGGGATCCACTGGTGGCTGTTCTCGGATCTGCTCAGCACCGCGGTGGGCGCTGCCGTCGTGGTCGCCCTGGCGTTGCGGGCCGCCCACCGGCGGGAGGTCTTCCACGGCGTACGGCCGCCCGCGCCGCCGGCTCGGCCCGCCGTCTTCTGGGCGGTGGCGTTGCCGGTAACCGCGGCCGGCGCGCTGCTGCTGCCCGGCCTCCCGGCCGCCACCGTCCCGGCGCCGGCCGGGGTGCGGCTGCTGCACCTGGCGGCGCTCGCGTTGATCGCCGGGGCCGCCGCGGCCGGCGGCCTGGCTCCGGCCCGGCCGGGCGCGGGCCGCGTTGATCACCTCGCGCAGAAACAGCGTCAGGCTCGCTGACCCTGTTACGCGGACATGCCGCAATTCGACATTGGTATCAATCACATTCTCCCGGCCTCGGCAGAGCTTGTTCGACCTGCGGCGAGCTGCCTAACCTGAGCCCGCGTTCACGGTTCGTCGGGGTGAGCCGGGGACGCGCCGAGTCCGGTGGTTGGGCACCGTGGAGCTGAGTGCAGGCGGGCCAGCTCGCCGTGTTGAGCTCGGCGTGAGCGACGTGCCACGCCCGCCGTGCTCGCGACGGCGAATCCGCTACCACACCGGACGACCAGGGTCAGGGCCGGGGAGTTGCGGACCCGGTCCTGACC
The DNA here is from genome assembly GCF_900090225.1 of Micromonospora eburnea. NCBI lineage: Bacteria > Bacillati > Actinomycetota > Actinomycetes > Micromonosporales > Micromonosporaceae > Micromonospora > Micromonospora eburnea. The sequence goes on along the minus strand of NZ_FMHY01000002.1, from coordinate 4,963,309 downwards.
CGCTCCGACGGTCCGGGCCCGCCCGCCCGTCGCGCGCTGCGGTCCCCGGCCACATGCGAGGATCTTCCGCGTGAACCCGACCACCCCCATCCAGCTGACCACCCTGCCGCCGCACGCGCGGCAGGCCGTCGTCGTCACCGGGGACGGCTACCGCACCACCCACGCCACCCTGCGGGCGTACGCGATGGTCGACGACCGCTGGCACCCGGCCGGTCCGCCCCGGCCGGCGCGGATCGGCGCCGACGGGTTCAGCGACCACCATGTCGAGGGCGTGCCGACGACGCCCACCGGCGTCTACGCCATCGGCCCGACGATGTACGGCATCGCCGCGGACCCGGGCGTCCGCTACCCCTACCACCGGGTGGCCGTCGACGACTGGTGGAACGCGAACCCTTCCTCCCCGCACTACAACGGCTTCCAGCGGTCGGCCACGAACCCGGGCGGGCACAGCGAGGCGCTCTGGCGGGAGGACCCGGCCTACACCCACTTCGCGGTGATCTCCTACAACATGCCGCCGACGGTCGCGACGCCGGTGCCGGACGCGGGCAGCGGCATCTTCCTGCACGAGTTCACCGAGCCCGACGGCAACGCCACGGCCGGCTGCGTCAGCCTGTCGCACGAGCACCTGGTCGAGGTGCTGACCTGGCTGGACCCGGACGCGGCTCCGCACGTCGTCCTGACCCCCGTGCAGCACCTCGACCGCTACTGAGTCCCGCCCGCCCGGAGCCCCGCCCCACCAGCCCATCGAGACCCAGGACCGGACATCCCATGGAACCGATCAGCACCGGCGAACCGCCGGCCGACGAGGCGGCCACCACCTGCTACCGGCACCCCCGGCGGGAGACCCTGCTGCGCTGCACCCGCTGCGACCGCCACATCTGTCCGGACTGCATGCGCGAGGCGCCGGTCGGGCACCGCTGCCCGGACTGCGTACGCGAGGACAACCGCACGGTCCGTCAGGCCCGTACGGTGTTCGGCGGCCGTCCGGTCAGCCGGCCGCTGGTGACGTACCTGCTGATCGGGTTGATCGTGCTGGTCTATCTGGCCGAGTTGGCCCAGCCGGCGGTCATGGACCGGTTCGACGGACTCGGCACCGGGCTGGTCGACGACGCCGGCCAGCGGTACGTCGACGACGGCGGTACCTACCTGGGGTACGAGCCGATCGGCATCGCGCACGGCGAGTGGTACCGACTGATCACCTCGGCGTTCCTGCACCTGCTGCCCACCCAGGGCACGTTCGGCATCCTGCACATCGTCTTCAATCTGTACTGGCTCTGGCTGCTCGGTCGGGTCGTCGAGGAACGGCTGGGCCACCTGCGCTACCTGACCGTCTACCTGCTCGCCGCGTTCGGCGGGTCGGTGCTGGCCTTCCTCATCTCCCCACAGCAGGCGGTCGTCGGCGCCTCCGGCGCGGTGTACGGGCTGGCCGGCTGCTACGTCGTTCTCACCCGGCGCCTGCACCACCATCCGATCGACCGCAACCGGGTCCTCATCCCGTTCCTGCTCTGGATGGTGCTCTCCGCCGGCTGGACCTCGTGGGAGGGACACCTGGGCGGCCTGCTCACCGGCGGTGCCGTCGCGGTCGCGATGGCGTACGCGCCGGCGAAGCGGCGCACCCTGGTGCAGGCGGCGGTGGCGGTCGGGCTGGCGGTGCTGCTCGTCGTGCTGGTCGTGCTGAGGTCGGTCGACATCGGCGGCTGACCGGAACCGGCCGGCTGCGGGCGGAGCGCAGCCCGCTCAGGCGATCTCGCCCCGGACGATCGCCACGGCCACCCGGCAGAACTCCTCCATGTCGGGCTGGAAACCGGCGGCGATGTCGGGGTGCAGGCCGACGCGGGTCTCGTCGAGCAGCCGGCGGCAGACCTCCTCGACGGGTTCGCCCGCGTAGCTGGCGCGGACCCGTTCGGTGGCCGCCTGCAGCGCCGAAGTCAGCTGATCCTCCAGCGGGCCGCGCAGCTTCCGCTGCACCGGGTCCAGCCCGCCCGGGTCCAGCGTGACATGTGGCTCCGACACTGGCGCTCCCTTCGTCGGCGTCCGCGGTACCCCACCGCGGCCGTCGGTCAAACCACCGCCGGTACGGCGGCCACCCGGACCTGGTACGAGACGTCCTCCGCCGGCTCCTCGGCGTACGACAGCCGGCGGATCTGCCGGTCGTCGTTGTAGAGGGAGACGTCGACCAGCACCCCGAGGTGGGCCAGGCCGATGTTCGCCACCCGCTTCTTGTCCTGAAGCACCGCGCAGACCCCGCCGAGCAGGGTGCTGGCGTCGGAGGTGCGGTGCCCGGGCGGGCAGCGCAGGGTCAGGTCCACCTCGATCGGACCGGCGAGCGGGGTCCACCCGGTGCGCTGGGCCGCCGTGCAGGCGGCCTGGAGCAGGGTGCGGACCCTCGTCGCCTGCCGGTGGCCGGCGGCGAAGATGGACAGGGCCTCGGTCTTGACCGGGGGCAGGCCGCTCACCTCGAACGTCAGGGCGAGAGCGCGGGTGTCCTGCACGACGGCACCTCCTCGTTGGGACGATCCTGCCCAGCCGGCGGTGCGGCGGAGGCGAGTTCGCGCGAGAACCAACCGAACGGGCGGGCTGGGGTCGGCCGGAGGCGTATCGACTTCGACGGCGACGCGCTGGCTGCTGAGCTACGGAAACCGTAGTCGACCCGGCCGACGCCGGGTAGCCTCGCCGCTCACTGGTTGGGACGTGGCGGGAAGGCGCAGAACTCGTTGCCCTCCGGGTCGGCCATGACCCACCAGCGGGTCCGCTCGGTGGGTTCGCGCAGCAGGGTGGCGCCGGCGGTGATCAGCGCGGTGACGTCCGGGCCGGTCAGGGTGACGTCCCAGTGCCAGCGGTTCTTCACCTGCTTGCGTTCGGGCACCGGGTCGAAGACCCAGCGTTCCCAGGGGTAGCCGTCCGCGCCCACCACCGAGACGGTGCCCTCCGCGGTGGTCTCCACCCGGCCGCCGACCACCCCGGCCCACCAGGCCGCCTGGGCCGCCGGGTCGGCGCTGTCGACGACCACCGCGAACACGCCCGGCCGGGCGCCGTCGTGCGACGCGAACGCGCAGAACTGGTTGCCCTCCGGATCGGCCAGCACCCACCAGTCGATCTCCGCGTCCGGCTCGCGGACCAACCGCGCGCCGGCGGCCAGCAGCGCGGCCGGCGCCGACTCGGCCAGGCGCAGGTCCAGGTGGACGCGAGTCTTGCCGGTACGCGGCTCGGGCACCGTGTTGACCCAGATCGACTCGGCCTTGCCGGTGGCCGCCCGCGGGTCGATCCGGGTGTCGCCGTCGCCGGTGTCGACCAGCTCTCCGTCGATGATGCCGGCCCAGAAGGCGCCGAGCCGGTGGGCGTCGGCCGCGTCCATGCACAGGTCCTTGAAGCTCGCGATCATGCGCCCCACTATGCCGGCCGCCCCCGCCACGCGCGGCCCGGGTCGGCGTGTCGTGCTCGTCTCGTCACCGTCAGGTTTCGTATCGGCGCAGGTCGGGCACTGTTGGGCGCATCGAAACGCCCGGGCCGGGGGCGGACCTGCCGCAACCTGCGTCCCGACCGTCTCGCCGTGCGCCGGGGCACGGGTGACTCCCCGGCTCTCGCCGAAGGAGAGGGGGAGGGCGATGACGACAGACCTCGACGCGGCCGCGCACCGGCGACGGCCGGCCAGACGTGCGGCGGCGGCCGCCGCCGCGTTGGCGTTGGTGGCCCCGTTGGCGGCCTGCGGGTCCGGTGGTGAGAGCGGTACGCCGACGATCAACCTGTACTACCCGCCGGAGCAGAACCTGCAGAAGGTGGTCGACGACTGCAACGGCCAGGCCCAGGGGCGCTACCGGATCGTCTACCGGGTGCTGCCGCGGGAGGCCGACGACCAGCGGGTGCAGATGGTGCGCCGGCTGGCCGCGCGGGACAGCGGGATGGACGTGCTCGGCCTCGACGTCACCTGGACGCAGGAGTTCGCCAGCGCGCACTGGATCCGGGAGTGGACCGGTCAGGACAGGGCCGAGGCGGAGCGGGGCACCCTCGCCGGTCCGCTGGACACCGCCCGCTACGAGGGCAGGCTCTACGCCGCGCCGAAGAACACCAACGTCCAGCTGCTGTGGTATCGCACGGATCTGGTGCCCGAACCGCCGAGGACCTGGGACGAGATGATCTCCGTCGCGCAGCGGCTGAAGGAGCAGGGCAAGCCGTACCAGGTGCTCACCATGGGCGCCCAGTACGAGGGGCTGGTCGTCCTCTACAACACCCTGGCGGAGAGCGCCGGCGGCAGGATCCTCAGCGACGACGGCAAGAACGTCGTGTTGGACGAGGGCGCCGTCAAGGCTCTCGACCAGCTGCGGAAGCTCGCCACGTCGGGCGTGACGTCGCCGTCGTTCAGCAACGCCACCGAGGATCCGGTCCGGCTGGAGTTCCAGTCCGGCGCCGGCGCCTTCGAGGTCAACTGGCCGTTCGTGTATCCGGCGATGCAGGAGGCGGCGCCGGAGATGGCGAAGAAGGTGAAGTGGGCGCGGGTGCCGGGGATCGACGCGGATACGCCGAGCAAGGTCACCATCGGTGGCGTCAACCTGGCGGTCAGCAGCTACTCGAAGCACCCGGCGGAGTCCTTCGAGGCGGCCAGGTGCATCCGTGACGCGAAGAACCAGAAGTTCTCCGCGGTCAACGACGGTGTGCCGCCGACCATCGAGCAGGTCTACGACGACCCGGAGATGGACAAGGCGTACCCGATGAAGGAGACCATCCTCCAGGAGCTGAAGGAGCCGGCGGTCCGGCCGCTGACCCCGGCCTATCAGAGCATCTCCACGGTCGTGTCGGCGATGCTGTCGCCGCCGTCGGCGATCCGGCCCGAGCAGACCGCCGCCGACCTGCGCAAGGCCATCGGCGACGCCCTCGAGTCGAAGGGGGTCCTGCCGTGACCGAGCTGATCCACCCGTACCGGGTCGAACGTCCGGAGGTGACGGCATGAGCGTGAACGCGACTCCCACGGGGGCCGAGGTCGCCGCCGAGGCGGAGCGCGCCGCCGGGCGGCATGCCGCGGTGCCGGCGCAGCGGGCCCGCCGCCAGGCGAGGCCGCCGCTGAGTGAGAACAAGCGGGCCGAGCGGCGGCTGGGCTGGTTGCTCTGCGCGCCGGCCGCGCTGGTCATGCTGCTGGTCACCGGGTACCCGATCGTCTACTCGGTCTGGCTGTCCCTGCAACGGTTCGACCTGCGTTTCCCCGACCAGCGCGAGTTCGTCGGGCTGGACAACTACGCGACCGTGCTGACCAACCAGTTCTGGTGGACGGCGTTCGGGGTCACCGCGTTGATCACCGTGGTCACCGTCGCGGTGGAGCTGGTGCTGGGCATGGGTCTGGCACTGGTCATGCATCGGACGCTGGTCGGGCGGGGCGTCGTGCGCACCGCGGCGCTGATCCCGTACGGCATCGTCACGGTCGTCGCCGCGTTCTCCTGGCGGTACGCCTGGACGCCCGGCACGGGCTACCTCGCGAACCTCTTCGACGGCAGCGCGCCGTTGACCGAGCGGGCCAGCTCGCTGGCGATCATCATGCTGGCCGAGATCTGGAAGACCACGCCGTTCATGGCTCTGCTGCTGATGGCCGGTCTGGCGTTGGTGCCGGAGGACCTGCTCAAGGCGGCAGCCACCGACGGCGCGACCGGCTGGCAGCGGTTCACGAAGGTGATGCTGCCGGTGATGAAGCCGGCGATCCTGGTCGCTCTGCTGTTCCGCACGCTGGACGCGTTCCGGGTCTTCGACAACATCTACATCCTGACCGCGGGCGGCAACGAGACGTCGTCGGTGTCGATGCTGGCCTACAACAACCTGATCCGGGGTCTGAACCTCGGTGTCGGCTCGACGATGTCGGTGCTGATCTTCCTCACCGTGGCGGTCATCGCCTTCGTGTTCGTGAAGTTGTTCGGCACCGCTGCCCCGGGCAGCGACGAGGGGGAGAGGCGCTGAGATGGCTACGGAAACCACCATGCGGGCGAAGCTGCGCTGGGGTCTGCTCGACGTCATCGTCGTCGTCTTCGCGCTGATCCCGGTGCTCTGGATCGCCTCGCTGTCGTTCAAGACCCCGGCCACGCTCACCGACGGGAAGTTCATCCCCCGGGAGTGGACGTTGGACAACTACCGGACGATCTTCGCCACCGACCAGTTCGTCCGGGCCCTGGCCAACTCGATCGGCATCGCGCTGATCGCCACCGCGATCGCGGTGGTGCTGGGCGCGATGGCCGCGTACGCGATCTCCCGGCTGGCCTTTCCGGGCAAGCGGCTGCTGGTCGGGGTGTCCCTGCTGATCGCGATGTTCCCGCAGGTGTCGCTGGTGTCGCCGCTGTTCGAGATCGAGCGGCAGCTCGGCCTCTTCGACACCTGGCCGGGGCTGATCCTGCCGTACATCACGTTCGCGCTGCCGCTGGCGATCTACACGCTGTCGGCGTTCTTCAAGCAGATCCCGTGGGACCTGGAGAAGGCGGCGAAGATGGACGGCGCCACCCAGGGCCAGGCGTTCCGGCGGGTGATCGCCCCGCTGGCTGCGCCCGGGCTGTTCACCACGGCCATTCTGGTTTTCATCTTCTGCTGGAACGACTTCCTGTTCGCCATCTCGCTGACCTCCACCGAGCGGTCCCGTACGGTGCCGGCGGCGTTGTCGTTCTTCACCGGCGCGTCGCAGTTCGAGGACCCCACCGGGGCGATCTGTGCCGCCGCCGTGGTGATCACCATTCCGATCATCGGATTCGTGCTCTTCTTCCAGCGCCGCATCGTCTCCGGCCTGACCTCCGGCGCCGTCAAGGGATAGGTGGTGTAGTCGTGGCTGACATCGTGCTCGACAAGGTGAGCAAGCGGTTCCCGGACGGGACCATGGCGGTGCGGGAGGTCGACCTGGAGATCGCCGACGGCGAGTTCGTCATCCTGGTCGGTCCGTCCGGCTGCGGGAAGTCCACCACCCTCAACATGATCGCCGGGCTGGAGGACATCAGCTCCGGCGAGCTGCGAATCGCCGGGGAGCGGATCAACGACAAGGCTCCCCGGGACCGGGACATCGCGATGGTGTTCCAGTCGTACGCGCTGTACCCGAACATGACCGTGCGGGAGAACATGGCCTTCCCGCTGCGGCTGGCGAAGCTCGACAAGGACACGATCAATTCCAAGGTCGAGGAGGCGGCGAAGGTCCTGGAGCTGACCCCGCTGCTGGACCGCAAGCCGGCCAACCTCTCCGGTGGGCAGCGGCAGCGGGTGGCGATGGGCCGGGCGATCGTGCGGCAGCCCAACGCGTTCCTGATGGACGAGCCGCTGTCCAACCTGGATGCCAAGCTGCGGGTGCAGATGCGCACGGTGGTGTCCCGGCTGCAGAAGCAGCTCGGCACCACCACCGTCTACGTGACCCATGACCAGACCGAGGCGATGACCCTGGGCGACCGGGTGGTGATCATGCGGGGTGGCGCGGTGCAGCAGGTCGGCCCGCCGCAGGAGCTCTACGACCACCCGCGCAACCTGTTCGTCGCCGGTTTCATCGGCTCGCCGTCGATGAACTTCCTGCCCGCCGCCGTCGAGGACGGGCGCCTGCGGACCGCGCTCGGCGACGTGCCGATCGGTGACCGGGTACGCCGGCAACTGTCCGGGGCCGACGCGCCGCGCGAGCTGATCCTCGGCATCCGTCCGGAGCACTTCGAGGACGCCGCGCTGATCGACGACGAGACCCGCCGCCGGGGCATGGAGTTCGAGGCGCCGGTCGAGATCGTCGAGTCGATGGGTTCGGACAAGTACGTCTACCTCACCGTCGAAGGCGAGCGTGCCAGCGCGGCCGAGTTGGAGGAGCTGGCCGTCGACGCGGGTGCCAGCGACTTCACCGGCGCCGGCGCGAGCCTGGTCACCCGGCTGTCGACGGAGTCGCCGGTGCGGGAGGGGGAGAGCCGGCGGGTCTGGTTCAACCTGGAGAAGATCCACCTGTTCGACCCGTCCACCGGGCGGAACCTGACCCTGCACGAGGGCCGTGCCGCCGGCGCGCTCGCGGACTGAGGGGCGCGGAGCCGCGAGGGCCGGTGGCATGCCACCGGCCCCGGGTGGACCGACACCGTACCGGGCGACCCGGCGGCTGGGCCGGGCCTGGACACCTCCGGCTTGAGCGGGTTGTTCTGGCCGATCAACCCACCCGGACCGCTACGCCGGGAAGCGGCGTTGGGCCCGTAGCGCACCGGCCGCGAGCAGCGCCGAGCCCAAGAGGAGGAAGATCGGGACCGCGATCACCAGCACCGACATGGAGACCACCAGCTGTGGGATCACCGTGAGCAGCAGCAAGCCGAGCGCGATGGCCGGTCGCGGGTCGATCACGGCCCCCCAGGCCAGGCAGAGTGCGAGCATGGCGAGCGCCGTGCCCAGCGCCGCGAGCCCTTGGCCGAACAGCGGCAGCAGCGTCGAGGCGAGGACGAGCAGCGGGATCGCGAGCAGCCATCGCCACGGTCCGGTCGCCGCAGGTCGACGCAGTAGCGGCACCGACAGGCCGATCACTGGCAGCCACCAGGAGGCGAGTTGGAACGCGTAGAGGTTGTCCCAGGTGTTGGCGAACGGGGGAATCACGGACGGCAGCGGAGTGAGAAGCGCCAGCGCGAAGCCCAGCCGGTAGCGGGCAGACAGCAAGGCCACCGCGGTGCCGGCGATGATGCCTTTCACTACGGATTCCCCGATCAGCCGCCCGGAGACCCACTCGCCTGGGGGTAGCTCTGCCTGGGCAGACGCCACCAGCCAGAGCTGCATGATGAGCTGCCAGGCCAGCATTAGAACGAGGGCTGCTCGCGCGCCGTCGAGCCAGGCCGCTGCCGTTGAGTGGAGCTGGTCAACACCGGCGCGGATGCGTATCCCGGCCAGCAGCATCGCCCTGGCTTCCCGAGGTGCCGGCCACTGCTGGCCGGGCCGGCTCAGCTCCATCAGGGTGCCGATCAGTTCTTCGCCGCGCTCCCGTCGATAGGCCCGGGGGTAGGCCCGCAGCAGTTGCCGGTACCGGCGTTCCAACGCGCTCATGCGGGCCCCACCGCCGGCCGCACGGCGGGGGAAACGGTACGCCCGGACGGACGCGAGGCGACCAGGCTCGCCGCCTGTGCCATGCGGTCGGCCTCGGTGCGGACGGCGATACCGCCGGCGACCGTCAGCGCGTAGTACCGGCGGACGCGCCCGTTGACAGTCTCCTGTTGGACTGCCTCGACGAGCCCTTCCCGGGTGAGCCGGTCGAGGGCGGCGTACAGGGTTCCAGCGGCCAGGCGTACACGTCCGCCGGAGATTTCCTCCGCCCGTTTGATGATTCCGTGCCCGTGCAGCGGGCCGTCGAGCAAGGTGACCAGGAGGAAGTACGTCGGTTCGCGCATTGCGGCACTGGGAGCCATGCACGAAAGATACTAAGATGATCTTAGCTTGGCAATCAAAGAGCGTTGATCAACTCAGCCCGGCAACAGTCAGGGCGGAGTCGACGCCGGTAGCCGGTCCAGCAGCTTGTCCGCCCGGACCGGCAGGTCACGGATCCGGACACCGGTGGCGTGGTGCACCGCGTTGGTGACGGCGGCGGCGCTGCCCACGATGCCGATCTCGCCGATGCCCTTCACCCCGGCCGGGTTCAGCTCGGTGTCCTCCTCCGGCAGCCAGTACGCCTCGATCCGCTCGACGTCGGCGCAGGCGCTGACGTGGTAGGTGGCGAGGTCGTGGTTGACCCAGTCGCCGTACCGCTCGTCGAGCAGGCCCTCCTCGTGCAGGGCCATCGACAGGCCCATGGTCATGCCGCCGATGAACTGGCTGCGGGCGGTGGTCGGGTTCACGATCCGGCCGGCGGCGAAGACGCCGAGCATCCGGCTGACGCGGATCTCGCCGGTGTCGACGTCCACCCGGACCTCGACGAAGTGGGCGCCGTAGGCGTATCGGGGCCGGGCCGGCTGGGCCCGGATCTCGTCGGCGGTGCTCACCTCGACGGTCAGCCCCTCGGCCGGCACCGTGCCGCCGGGCGACTCGCGCATCCGTTCGCGCAGCCCCTCGCAGGCGCGGATGACCGCCCAGCTCCAGGAGGCGGTGCCCATGGAACCGCCGGCCACGCCGGCCGGAGGCAGCGCGCTGTCGCCGATCCGGATCGCCACCCGGTCGGCGGGCACCGCCAGCGCGTCCACGGCCACCTGCCACAGGGCGGTACGGGCGCCGGTGCCGATGTCGGTGGCGTTGATCCGTACCTCGACGGTGCCGTCGGGTGCGGCGGTGGCCGCCGCCGCGGCGGCCCGGGACCGGGCCGGGTAGCTGGACCCGGCCACCCCGGTGCCGACCAGCCACCGCCCGTCGCGCCGGACGCCGGGCGTCGGGTCCCGGTCGGCCCAGCCGAACCGGCGGGCCCCCTCACGCAGGCAGGCGACCAGGTTCCGGCTGCTGAACGGCTGTCCCCGCTCCGGGTCGACGGCGGGGTCGTTGCGGATGCGCAGCTCGACCGGGTCGAGGCCGCCGGCGATGGCCAGCTCGTCCATCGCGGACTCCAGCGCGTACGCGCCGGGACACTCGCCGGGCGCGCGCATCCAGAACGGGGTCGGCACGTCCAGCCGCACCAGCCGGTGCGTGGTACGCCGGTGGCGGCCGGCGTACATGCTGCGGGTGTAGACGGCGGTCTGTTCGGCGAACTCGTGGATGGTCGAGGTCTGGCTGATCGCGTCGTGGCACACCGCGGTGATCCGGCCGTCGGCGTCGGCGCCGAGGCGTACCCGCTGGATGGTTGGGGTGCGGTACCCGATCGGGCCGAAGAGCTGCTGCCGGGTCAGGGCGAGCCGGACCGGCCGGCCCACCTGCCGGGCGGCGAGCGCGGCGAGCACCACGGGCGCCTTGGCGTCCCCCTTGCTGCCGAAGCCGCCGCCGACATGTTCGGTGATCACCCGGACCGCCTCGTGGGGCAGCCCGAACAGCCCGGCGAGGCTGGCCTGGACGGCGGTCGAGCCCTGGTTGGAGTCGTGCACCAGCAGCCGCCCGTCCTGCCAGTGGGCGGTGGTGGCGTGCGGCTCCATCGGGTTGTTGTGGTAGGCCGGGGTGCGGTAGGTGGCGTCGACGCGGACCTGCGCGGCGGCGAATCCGGCGTCGAAGTCGCCGTCGGCGGTGTCGGCCGGGTAACCGGGGTTGACCTTGTCCGGCCGGTACAGGCCCGGGTGGTGTTCGGTGAGGACGGTGCTGTGTGGTTCGGTGTCGTAGTCGACGCGGACCAGCCGGGCGCCCTCCCGGGCCGCTTCGAGGGTCTCGGCCACCACGACCGCGATCAGTTCTCCCCGGTAGTGCACGGCCGGCTCCTGGAGCAGGAACAGGGTGGCGTCCACGCCGGGCACCAGCCGTGGCGCGTGGCCGTGGTACAGCACGTCGAGCACTCCGGGCACGGCCAGCGCCGGGGCCGGGTCGATCCGGGTGATCCGGCCCCGGGCGGCCCCGGCCGGCACCGCCCAGCCGTAGGCCACGTCGTCGGCCGGGAACTCGACGGCGTACCGGGCGGCGCCGGTCACCTTGTCCCGGCCCTCCAACCGGGTGTGCGCCGCGCCCACCTCGGTGCTCACGACCGGTCCGCCAGTTCGGTCAGCGCGCGTACCGTGAGGTTGCGGATCAGCGGCACCTTGAAGGCGTTGTGTTCCAGCGGGCGGGCGGCGGCGAGTTCGGTGTCGGCGGCGTGGGCGGCCAGCTCCGGGGTGAACGGCCGGCCGCGCAGCGTCTGCTCCGCCCGGTGGGCCCGCCACGGGCGGTGCGCCACCGCCCCGTACGCCAGCCGGACGTCGCGGACCACGTCGCCGGCCAGGTCGAGGGCGGCGGCCACCGAGCCGATGGCGAAGGCGAACGACGCCCGGTCGCGCGCCTTGTGGTACGTCGACCGGCGGGCGATCGGCGACGGCGGCAGGCGTACGGCGGTGATCAGCGCGCCCCGGGGCAGAGTGGTCTCCTGCTCGGGCCGGTCGCCGGGCTCCCGGTGCAGGTCGGTGAGGGGGATCTGCCGGGGGCCGTCCGGTGCGTGCAGCTCGACCTCGGCGTCGAGCGCGACCAGGGCGACCGCCATGTCGGACGGGTGGGTGGCCACGCAGTGCTCGGACCAGCCGAGGACGGCCAGGTCGCGGTTCTGCCCGTGCCGTGCCGCGCAGCCGGTGCCGGGTTCCCGCTTGTTGCACGCCTTGGCGGTGTCCTGGAAGTAGGCGCAGCGGGTGCGTTGCAGCAGGTTGCCGCCGGTGGTGGCCAGGTTGCGCAGCTGGCCGGAGGCGGCGGCCAGCAGCGCCCGGGTGAGGACGGGGTAGTCGCGCCGGATGACCGGGTGGGCGGCGAGGTCGCTGTTGCGCACGTTCGCGCCGATCCGTACGCCGCCGTCGGGCAGGGCCTCCACGGTGTCCAGCGGCAGCCGGGTCACGTCGACCAGCAGGGTCGGCCGTTGCACGCCGAGTTTCATCAGGTCCACCAGGTTGGTGCCGCCGGCCAGGTACGCTCCGTCCGGCTCGGCGTCGAGGAGGGCGACGGCCTCGGCCACGTCGGTGGGCCGGTGGTAGCGGAAGGGCCTCATCGGGACGCCGCCTCGCGGATCGCGGCCACGATGTTCGGGTACGCCGCGCAGCGGCACAGGTTTCCGCTCATCCGTTCCCGGATCTCCGGGTCGGTGAGTTCCACGGGCGAGGTCAGGTCGCCGGTCACCGCGCTGGGCCAGTCGCGGGCCACCTCGTCGAGCATGCCCTGGGCGGAGCAGAGCTGCCCGGGGGTGCAGTAGCCGCACTGGAAGGCGTCGTGGGCGACGAAGGCGGCCTGGATCGGGGCGAGGCTCTCGGGACCGGCGAGCCCTTCCACGGTGATCACCGTGCGGCCGTCCAGCGTCACGGCCAGGACCAGGCAGCTCTTGACCCGCCGGCCGTCGAGCAGCACGGTGCACGAGCCGCACTGGCCGTGGTCGCAGCCCTTCTTGCTGCCGGTCAGGCCGAGCCGCTCCCGTACGGCGTCGAGCAGCGTGGTGCGGTTGTCCAGCGTCAGGTCGTGGTCGACGCCGTTGACGGTCAGGGTGACGCGGGACGACCAGTCGTCGTCCGCCGGATTTCCGCTGTCCCGCCCGCTGCGCACCGCGCCAGACTACCGTTGACCGCGACATATACCGACAAATACGGGCAGAAGCCCGACCCTGGTGATCGGTGGAGCGGCATGCGCGAGGTCCTGGCCGCGGCCCGCGACTGGCGACGGCGCGGCATCCCCTTCGGACTGGCGACCGTGGTGGCCAGCAGCGCGGGCACCGTCACCAGTCCCGGCGACCTGCTCGCCGTCGACCCCACCGGCGAGGTACGCGGGGGCGTACCGGCCGGCTGCGTCGAGTCGGCGGTGCTCGACGCGGCAACCGAGACCCTGCGTACCGGCCGGGCCCGGCTGGCCCGCTACCGGGTGGGCGGAGACGGCCCCTGGCCGGCCCGGCCCGGCTGCGCCGGGACCGTCGAGGTGCTGCTGCGCCGGGTGGCCGCCGACGGACCGGCGGCACGCTCCCTGGCCGCGCTCGCCGGGCCCGACCCGGCCGTCGTGGCGACCGTGGTCGGGGGCCGGGCACCGTTCGCCGCCGAGCTGATCATCGGGCGGGACCGGGCCGAGGGCACGCTCGGCACAGTCGACCTGGACCGCTGGGCCGTCGACCGGGCGGCCGGGCTGCCGGCCGGCGCGGTGCTGCTGCGGTACGGCGAACGCCCCGGCGTGCGGGTGCTGTTCCAGGTGTCGGCGGCCGCGCCGCGGATGCTCCTGTTCGGTGCCACCGCCGTCGCTGCGGCGCTCGCCCGAATCGGGGCCGACCTGGGCTACCGGGTCGTCGTCTGCGACCCGCGACCCGCGTTCGCCACCGTCGGGCGGATGCCCGACGCGCACGAGGTGCACCGAGCCTGGCCGCACCGCCTGCTCGCCGCCACCCCGGTCGCCGCGGACACGGTGCTCTGCCTGCTCGGCCACGACCCCCGCTACGAGCTCCCGCTGCTGCGTACGGCGCTGGGCACCCCGGCCGGCTACCTCGCCGTGCTCGGCAGCCGCGCCGCGCACGCGGCCCGCCTGACCCGGCTACGCGCCGACGGCGTACCCGAGGCGCAGCTGGCGCGGCTGCGCGCGCCGGCCGGACTGGACCTCGGCGGACGCGGTCCGGCCGAGACGGCGCTGGCGATCGCCGCGGAGGTGGTGGCCTGGCGGCACGGCGGCACCGGCCGGCCGCTGTCCGGGCTGACCGGCCCCATCCACGCCGCCCACCCGGCCGGCGTGCCCGAGGCGGCGGCGCGGTGACGGTGGCCGGGCTGGTGCTCGCCGCCGGAGCCGGACGCCGGCTCGGCCGGCCGAAGGCGCTCGTCGAGTGGGACGGTGAGCCGCTGGTCCGGCGGGCCGTCCGGCTGCTGCGGGCCGGGGGCTGCGACCCGGTGCACGCCGTGGTCGGTGCCGGCGCCGATCGGCTTCCCACGCTGCCCGGCGCGGTTCCGGTGGTCAACCCGCGCTGGCGCGACGGCCTCGGCGGCTCGCTGCTGCGGGGCCTGGACTCGCTGCCGAGCAGCGTCGACGCGGCCGTGGTGGTGCTCGTCGACCAGCCCTGGCTGACCCCCGCCGCGGTGCGTCGGGTCCGTGCGGCGTACGCGGCCGGCGCCGTCGTCGCGGTCGCCGCGTACGCCGGCCGGCCCGGCCACCCGGTGCTGCTCGGCCGCGCCACCTGGCCGCTGCTTCCGCCCTACGCGACGGGGGACCGGGGTGCCCGCGACTTCCTGCGGGCCCGGCCCGACCTGGTCACCCGGGTGCCCTGCGAGGGGTCCCCGGCCGACCTGGACACCCCGGCCGACCTGGCCCGGTGACAGACCGACTCAGGTGACCGCCGGCGGCCCCGCGGCATCGAGGAGCGGGAACGAGTGGTGCTCGTGCGCGACCACCCACCGTCCGCCCTCCTTGCGGAGCCCGAAGGTGATCCGTAGCCGGTGCTCGGGGTGCTGGGAGAGGTGCTCCGGCTCGCCGCAGCGCAGCAGCGCGTGGGCGAACGCCACGTCGGCCCCGGCGGTCACCTCGAGCCGGACGATCTCGAAGACCGCCCCGCCGTCTAGCCAGCGGAAGAACGGCGGCCACGCCTCGCGGTAGGCGTCGATGCCCCGCACGCCCTCCTGCGGCGGCGGCACGTCGAACATCACGATGTTTTCGGCGTGGTCGGCGAGTACGCCGACCAGGTCGCCGTTACGGATCGCGGCCGCCCATCGCTCGATGAGGTCACCGACGAGCTTCTCGTCCTCGTGTCTGCGCGTAACCATTCAGTCTGACTCCATCGCGAGGTGCTTCTCGAACCAGTGGTGGGCATAGTGCTCGGTGTTGTACGCCTCGATCTCGTGATAGCCGGCCGAGCGGTACATCGCGACCGCCTCGGTGAGGTTGCGATTGGTGTCCAGCCGGACGGCGGTCCAGCCCCGCTCGGCGGCGTACCGTTCCAGCTCGCCCAGCATCCGTCGCCCGATCCCGAGTCCGCGTACGGTCTCCGCCACCCAGACCCGTTTGATCTCGGCGGGCGCGTCGCGGTGGAGCTTGACCGCGCCGCAGGCAACGGGTTCGGCGTTGAGGGTGGCGAGCAGGAACACGCCGGCGGGCGGAACGAGTTCCTCGTCGTGGACCGGGTTGCTCAGCGCCGGGTCGAACCCGTCGTCGAACCGTCGCGTGACATCGCGAGCGTAGGCCCGCACGCACGCCCGGGCCCGGGGGTCGCTCGGTGGGCACGGTTCGATGACGACCATCGACGAGACGAGCAGCCGTTCGACCTCGGCCATCGCCGCGGCGAGCCGTTCGCGGCGTCGCTCGGTGAGCGGTTCGAGGATCGACCAGGCGAACTCGTCGGAGCGCTTGTCGAGCTCGACCCACTTGGCCTGCCCGGCCTCGGTGAGCGTCGCGACGCGTACCCGGCCGTCGCCGCCGGCCTGATCGGCCGGGCCGACGGTGACGAGCCCGTCGCCTTCCAGGGTGCGCAACAGCCGGCTCAGGTACCCCGAGTCCAGCCCGAGCCGGGCCCGCAGCGCCGCGACCTCGGCGCCGCCGGGGCCGATCTCCCACAGCAGACGTGCCTGCGCGAGCGGGCGTCCGCGGGTCATGTATTCGTCGTCGAGCGCCCCCACCCGCTGGGTGACCGTCCGGTTGAACCGCCGTACCGCGGCGACGAGCTCCGAATCCACATGCCTGACTTTAGTCAGGCATGTGGGGGTGGCGCCAGCCGGTGACCGGCCGGCCGGGCGCGGCGCGGCCGTCGCGGATGCCAGGCCAGCTCGGCTCCTCCGGCAAGGCCGCCGGGCCTGCGTGCGCCAACACTCAGTCACGAGCCTGCCCGCTACGACGACGCCGCAACGAGGTGAAGCCCCGCAGGGTCGCCTGTGCGAATACCGCGAGGGCCCGCAGGATCTCGGGTCGATCGTGCGGCTCCGTTCCCCGGAGCGCCACGATGGCGACGAGCGCGAGCAGATGCGCTACGACCGGCCGTCCCGCCGTAGCGGCGCCCAGTAATCCCGTGCCGGGTCCTGAGCTGTCAGCCATCGTTGCATCGCCTCGATCGACGCCCGATGGGACTCCGAACAGACCTCATACCAGCGGTGCAACAGCAGCTCGTGGACCCGAACAGCCCGGCCGGCGAAATCGAGCACCCACGCGTCCACGGCCCGGGTGGCGGCGACCTCCTCGGCCTGCCCGCGCAACACCGAGGTGCAGTTGATATCGGTGGCGATCTGGTATCCGTCGCCGACCGTGGCGATGGAGAAATCGACCGTCCGATCACCTGCGTCGACGTCGACCGTCACCGCGAAGCCGATGACCTCGTCCCCGGAGGGCAGGGCCACTCCGTTGCCGGCCGCGTCGGGCGGCAACACGTAGTGGACCCAGAACGTCATCGGGGCGGGTCAGTCGTCGAACTCGAACCCGTTGGCGGCGGCGGTCGCCACCAGTTGGCGTACGCGGTCGGCGTCGGTGGCGACCGCCGCCATCCGCGCGGCCAGCTCTTCCAGCGCCGGTCGGTCCGTGCCGTAGGCGCAGAACATCCCGCCCTCGGGGTCGTAGTCGAACCGGGCTGCCAGGTCGGGCGCCTCGGTGCTGACCAGCAGCTGCGCCACGCCTTCCCAGAAATATCCGTTGGGTTCGTGCCCCAGCTCCTCGATCACCTCGTCCACCGTGGTCGTCCCCGCGTCAAGCAGCAAGGAGTAGTTACCAGGGGTCGTTTCGACGAGTCTCAGCGGACGCACCGAGGCATGCTGACACACCCGTACGACGAGCGGCAAGGACACGACCCGACGGGCCTGCCGGGGCCGGACGGGGTCACTGTCCGAAGAGCAGGGACATCCACGCAGCCCACCACTTCCCGTAGCGTCATGCCCACGTACCCGTGTCGGTGCGGGTGAGACGACGGCCCACCGTCGGGGGTTCCACAGGCGGCTCGGCGATGAGGTCCGCGAGCCGGAGTCGGGCCCGCGACAGCCCGTGGGCGGTCGCTGCCGGTGTCGCCCCGGCACCCCGGGGCCCTGGTCACCGACGCAGCGGCCGGCCCAGGAAGCGGGCGTAGTCGGCGAGGGCCGAGTCGACGCGGGCCCGCAGCGCGGTGTCGAACGGCGCCAGCGGCTGCACGGTCACCGTGACGCCGGTCTTGCCGATCGTCCGCTTCCAGGTGCCGACCACCCGGCCGCCACGGACCACGGTCGCCTGGAAGACGCCGTTCCCGCCGGGGACCACGGCCGCGGCGTGCGCCGGGTCGAGCATCGGCGTGCGGTCCTTGTAACCGAGCAGGTACTCGTCGAAGCCAGGCAGTGTGTGCACGTCGTCGACCGGCTCGCGGGGTGCGTCGAGCAGGGCGGCGTCGACCACCGCCGTGGTGCCGTCGACCTCCACCGTGGCGAGGGCGTCGCCGGCCACCGTGATGCCGCGCGTGGCGTCGGCGACGGTCAGGCCGGTCCAGCGGGCGAGGTCGTGCCGGGTGACCGGGCCGTGGCTGCGCACGTACCGTAGCGCGAGCAGGCCGAGCGCCTCGTCGCGATCGGGGCGGTGCGGATCGGGCACCCACTCGTCGAGCAGAGTGAAGGTCTGCTCGGTGCCGAGGTGGGGGGCGATGCAGATGACGCCTCGGTGTGCGGCGTACGACAGCAGGTGGTAGCCGCGCTGCCCGGCGGTGTCGATGCCGGCGGCGTTGAGGGTGGCCAGGCACTGGGCGCGGGTGAGGCGGCGGCCGCCGGTCAGCGCGTCGCCGAGCACGTCGACGGCCCGTTCCGTGTCGGCTTCGGTGAGTCCGAGTTGGGTGCGGCGGGTGGCGGCGGCGGAGAGGACGCGTACGCCGGTCACCGCCAGCATCCAGCGGGCGTCGCGGGACGGCACCAGGTGGATGGTGCCGCGCATCGGCCAGGTCCGCAGTGCCTCCCGGCGTTCCAGCGCGGCCTGCACGTCGGTCTGGGTGCGTCCGGGCAGGCGTACGCCGAGCGACCACAGGCCGCTGGCCGCGTCCTGGGCCTGCATGGCGCCGAACCATTCGACGATGCCGGCCACGCTGTCGGGGCGGGCGTGCGGGTGTGGGCGCAGCAGCAGGCTGGTCATCCGCAGTGCCAGCGCCTCGGCGTCGGTGAGCCGTACGGGCACGGCGGCCTCCCGTCTGTTGGTGGACGGTCAGCATAGGCGCGCCCGCCGACGTTTTCGCCGGACGTGACCGGGTGGGCGGTCGTGCCCGCCCACCCGGGATGTCGCCGGTCAGCCGGCGCGGGGCGGCTGCTCCGGCACGTCGGTGTCGATCACCTCGCGTTGGACCTGCGCGTTGACCGGCCGTTGCTCGACGACCTCGTGGCTGGTCAGCCGGACCCGTTCGACCGGGACCCGCTCCTTGACCGCCACCGGGTGTTCGGCGTGCAGCACCAGTTCGCGCTCGTCCTCGCCGATACCGGGCGGGACGTCGGCCCGGTCGGTCGCGGTGATCGGCTCCCGGACGACGCTCACCTCGTCGTGCTCGACCGGTACGGAGGTGTGCACGTTCTCGGTCACCACCCGCTTGCGTAGCCGCGCGGTGCCGACCGGTTCGCTCTGGGTGCCGACGCGCAGCCGTTCCTCGGAGCGGATCAGCTCCGGCGGGGCCGTCGTCCGCGGCGGCTGTTCCGGTTGCGGGGCGGGCAGCTGGTAGTGGCGGTAGAGCTGGGTGAGCTGGTCCACGCCCAGCGGCTGGTCGGTGCCGCTGTCCACGGCCGGGGCGGTGCGGACGGTGGATCTGTCGTACGGCATCTGCACCCGGCCCGCCTGCAACCGTGCCGTGTGCAGTGGGGCCATCGCCTCGAGACCGCCGGGGACTCCGGTGCGCACGCTGACCCAGGTGGGCTCGCCGGCGGCGTCGGCCCAGACCTGACCCACGCTGCCGATCGTCGCGCCCGAACGGTCCTGGACGTCCTGCCCGTACAGCGAGCGGATCTGCTGTTCGGTCAGTCGCATGGTTCGTCCTTCCTCTCACGGGTCATGGAGAGGATCCCCGCCGGGGCGGTCGACATGCCGGGAAATTCGGACGAATAGGAGGGGTAGGAGCGGAAAGCCCTGATCGCGCTCGCCAGCCGCGCTGCCGGCCGAGCGCGATCCCCCGTTCAGGTTTCCGGTGTCAGCCGGCGGGCCGGCCTGAACCCGGTGCGTCCAGGATCCCCGGTGTCCGGGTCGGGTGCGGCGGACCGGCAGGGAATTTGCGTAAACCTTGAGCCTGGGCAGGGGGTGCGCGGGGTCGGTTCGCGGCCCTGTGCCGGCGGGTCTGCGGCGTTTGTCCCGACGGGCAGGGGGTAGTCCCCGCCGACCCGAGACGCGAGGAGGACACGTCTGATGGCTGGCCAGGTCAAGGTCGCGGTGATCTACTACAGTGCGACCGGCATCACGTACCAGATGGCGCAGGCGGCGTGTGAGGCGGCGGCGGAGGCCGGGGCCGAGGTGCGCCTGCGCAAGGTGCGTGAGCTGGCCCCGGACGAGGCGATCCGGTCCAACTCGGGTTGGGAGGCGCACCGCCTGGAGACCCAGAACGTGCCGGAGGCCCAGCCGGACGACCTGGTCTGGGCCGACGTGGTGATCTTCGGTTCCCCCACCCGGTACGGCATGATCGCCGCGCAGCTCAAGCAGTTCATCGACACCACCGGCCCGTTGTGGGCCCAGGGCGCGCTGGCCGACAAGGTCTACAGCGCCTTCACCTCGACGGCCACCTCGCACGGCGGTCAGGAGGCGACCTTGTTGTCGCTGTTCACGGTCGTCTACCACTGGGGCGGCATCGTGGTCACCCCCGGCTACACCGACCCCAGCCAGTTCGTCGCCGGCAACCCGTACGGTGCCTCGCACACCAGCAACAACGGGGAGATCGCCCCGGACCACCTGGCCCTGGGGGCCACCGCGCTGACCGCGAGGCGGGCGGTGCAGATCGGTGCCGCGCTGCGGCGGGGCCGGGCCGGCTGAGCCGAGCCGGCCCGGTGGCCGGGCGTAACTCCCGACCACCGGTCGCCGGCCGACCTACCCCTGCTCGGCCGGTCCCTGCCTGGTCAGCGCCGGGTGGGCGAGCAGGTGACCGAGCAGGTCCGCGAGCACGGCCAGGCCGTCGGGGCTGAGCACCGACTCGGGGTGGAACTGCACGCCGGCGAAGCCGGACCCGCGCAGCGCGTGCACCGCGCCGTCGGCCGGATCCCGGGACAGCTCGATCGGGCCGTACGGGGTGGCCGCCCGGTCCGCCTCGGCGTGGGCGGTGAAGCTGGAGTAGAAGCCGACCCGGCGGGTCACGCCGAACACCGGCACGTCCCGTTGCAGCCCCTGGTAGGGCGCGTCCCGGCGGCGCAGCGGCAGCCCGAGCAGCCCGGCGAGCAGTTGGTGGCCGAGGCAGACCGCGAGGGTCGGCCGGCCGCCGGCCAGCAGCTCGACCAGCAGCGCCCGCATCGCCGCCATCTTCGGCTCGGCCAGGTTGTTCGGGTCGCCCGGGCCGGGGCCGACCACCACCAGGTCGTGCCGGTCGACCGGGCCGGGGTGTCGCCAGTCGCGGCGGTGCACGGCCAGGCCGAGGGCGCCGAGCTGGTGGGCGAGCATTCCGGTGAAGGTGTCCTCGCCGTCGACGATCAGGGCGCGGCGACCGGCCAGCCCGGGTAGCGCCGCGGTGCCGGGGGCGCGTTGGTCCAGCCAGAACCGGGCCAGCGGCGCGTTGCGGGCGGCGAGCGCGGCGCGTACCCGCGGGTCGTCGGCGAGCCGGGCGGCGGGGGTGGGGCCCGGTTCGGGCGCGTCCGGGCCGAGGCCGAGCGCGGCCAGCACCCCGGCCGCCTTGGCGTGGGTTTCGGCCACCTCACCGGCGGTGGTCGAGTGCCGGACCAGGGTCGCCCCGACCGGGACCCGCAGCTCGCCGGTGGGGGACAACTCCGCGGTACGGATCAGGATCGGCGCGTCGAGGGTCTGCCGGCCGTCGGCGTCGCGGCCGAGCAGGGCGAGCACCCCGGCGTAGTAGCGGCGGCCGGTGCGCTCGTGGCGGGCGATCACCCGGCAGGCGTTCTCCATCGGGCTTCCGGTGACGGTGGGGGCGAACATGGTTTCCCGCAGCACCTCCCGGACGTCGCGGGAGCCCCGCCCGGCGAGCAGGTACTCGGTGTGCGCCAGGTGCGCCATCTCCTTGAGGTAGGGGCCGACGACCTGGCCGCCGCGCTCGGCGACGGTGGCCATCATCTTCAGCTCCTCGTCGAGGACCATGTACAGCTCCTCGACCTCCTTCGGGTCGTGCAGGAAGCGCAGCAGGGCGTCGGGGTCGGGTGTCGCGCCGGTGTGCCGGAAGGTGCCGCTGATCGGGTTCATCATGACCAGCCCGTCGTCGACGCTGACGTGCCGTTCCGGGCTGGCCCCGACCAGGATCCGGCTGCCGGTGTACACGACGAAGGTCCAGTACGCGCCCCGCTCGCGCAGCAGCAGCTGGCGCAGGGCGGCCAGGGCCGCCGTCAGGGGGTCGCCCTGCACGGTGGCCCGCAGGGTGCGGTGGATGACGAAGTTCGCGCCCTCGCCGCGGCTGATCTCCTCGGCGAGGACCCGGTCGACGGTCGCGGCGTACTCGGCGTCGGAGATGTCGAACGCCGCCTCCCGGGTGCGTACGGGCGCGTCGGGCAGGGCGGCCACCACCTCGGCGAGGGGGAGGCGCCGGTGCCCCTCGACGAGCAGGCACTCCAGCGGCGTGCCGTCGTCGACGCAGGCGAACCCGCGTTCGGCTATCTGCCGGAACGGCACCAGGGCCAGGGTGCGGGGTCCGGGACCGCCCTCGGGCAGCGGGATGTCGGCCAGCCGTGCGGCGGTGCGTACGGTGCCGGTGAGCAGGTCGAGGTGGTCGGCGCCCTCGCGGCGGATGAGCGCGAACGGGCCGGGGTCGACACCGGCGGCGACGGCGGCGAGCGGGTCGTGCGGGCTGGTCATCGGGTCTCCTCGGTGGCCGGTGGCCGCCGACTGGGCGACCCGGGGTGCCGGGGAGAGACCGGCGGCCGCCTCGTCGGGCGGCCGCGTGGGGAAGCTACGCGCGGGGGTGGGCCGCCGGGTCGGCGGGCCACCAGGAGGACAGGTGCGCGGGCATGGCGATCACTGTACGCGATGGCGTGGCGGCGGGGAACCGGATCGCCCGGAACGGGTGCCCGGCGGTCGCGGATCTTGGCTTCGGCGCCACCCCCGGCGGGTAGATTGACGGCGATGGCCATTCTCGCGCTCGACCTGGGCACCTCCTCGGTACGGGGACTCGTGCTGGACGCGGACGCCGGTCCGGTTGCCGGCGCGCTGGCCCGTCGGCGGGTGCACCCGGCCATCGGCGACGACGGCACCGGCACGTTGGAGGCCGCCGGCTATCTCGCCTGCCTGATGGAGTGCCTGGACGAGTTGGCCGCCGGTGGCCACCTGCGCGACATCGAGCTGGTCGCGACGTCGGCCCAGTGGCACTCGGTGCTGCCGCTGGGCGGCGACGGCGAGCCGCTGGGCCCGGTGCTGACCTGGCTGGACACCCGGCCGGAGCCCCCGGTCGGCGCCCCGGGGCCGGCCGATCCCGACGCGTTCCACCAGCGCACCGGTGCGTGGTGGCACCGTTGTTTCTGGACGGTCCGGCTGCCCTGGCTGCGGGAGCGGACCGGTGGGCGCGCGGTTCGCTTCGTCGGGCTCGCCGAGTACGTCTTCGGCGCGCTGCTCGACGAGGCGCCGATGTCGGTGTCGATGGCCTCGGGTACCGGGCTGCTCGACCTGTGCGAGGTGAGCTGGGACGCCGAGGCGTGCGAGCTGGCCGGGGCGCTTCCCGCGGATCTGCCGGTGCTGGCGCCACCACGCTGGCGCGGCCGGCTGCGCCGTGAGCACGCCCGGCGCTGGCCGCAGCTCGCCGACGCCGGCTGGGCCGCCCCGGTGGGTGACGGTGCGGCCTCCAACGTCGGTTCCGGCTGCGTCGACGCGTCCCGGGCCGCGGTGACGGTCGGCACCTCCGCCGCGGTGCGCCTCCTGCGGGCGGCTCCCGCCGGGGCGGCGCTGCCGCCGCTGCCCGACCGGTTGTGGCGCTACCGGGTCGACCACGAGCACGTGGTGACCGGAGCGGCGTACTCCAGCGGGGGGAACCTGTTCGCCTGGGCCAACCGGGAGTTGCGCCTGCCCGAGGGCGCCGAGTTGGAGGCGGCCCTGGCTCGGGCGGCCGAGGGCCTGCGGGTGCGGGCCAACGTCCGGTTCGGCGGCGACCGGCCGCCGGGCCTCGCGCCCGCCGGCTGCGGCGAACTGCACGGGCTGAGCTTCGGCACCACGGCCGTCGACATGCTCGCCGGGCTGATGACCAGCCTGTGCCGGCAGGTCGCGGACGATCTCGCGGTGCTGGAGTCCGGTCTCGACCAGCCGACCGAGGTGGTGCTCGGGGGCGGCGCGATCGCCGCCTCCGCCTGGTGGCGTACGGCGTTCGCCAGCGTTCTTGCTCCGCGCGTGGTGCGCCACCAGCGCAATCCGGAGGTCGGCGCGACCGGTGCGGCTCTGGTGGCGCTGGGCCGGGTCGGCGACGCGGCGCAGCTCGGCGGGATCGGCCGGTTGGACGAGGCGGACGCGCCGAAAACGGTAGGCGACGCCGGGCCGCGCTGACCTTCCTGGTCGCGCGACCGGTCGGCCCGTTGACACCGTCCACCGGCCTGGTTGGATGGACTGCGCCACCGCCGTGGCGGAGTCGAGGGACCGAGGAGGCGTTCGCGTGGGGGCAGGTCCCGACCCGGCTCGCGTGGCGGGCGGGCGACCGCGCCGTTCCGGCGATCGGGTGGTGCCGCACCGGCGGCGCTCGGTTCTGCGGCTGCGGGACTGGCGGATGGGCACCAAGCTCGCCACCGTGCTGGTCATCCCGTCGCTGGCGTTCCTGGTGCTGGCCGGGGTGCAGGCCCGGGGGCTGGTGGGGCAGACGAACGCGTTGAACGACTTCGCCAGGCAGGTCGGCATCGGCCGGCAGATCACCGCGGTGGTGGACCGGTTGCAGCAGGAGCGGGACCGCTCCGCCGGGGAGCTGGCCGCGCTGCGCCGGTCGGGCGGCAGCGCCGACCGCGACGCGGCGGTCGCGACGCTGAAGCCGTTGCAGGCCGCCACCGATCAGGCGGTGGCCGAGCTGCGTACGGCGGCCGAGCCGCTCGCCGACGCCGACGCCGCCTGGCGGGTCTCGTACGCGCAGGTTCTGGAGGCGTACGAGCAGGTCGTCTACATCCGTTCGGCGATTCCGCCGGCGGTGCTCAGCAGCGACACCATCGTGAGCAACTACCACCGGGCCATCACCACCCTGCTCAACCTGCTGGCCCAGCCGTCACCCGGCGACGGTCAGCGGGCCCTCACCGACGCGGTGCTGCGGAACGTGCACCTGTCCCGGGTCAAGGAGTTCTCCTCCCGGATCCGGGCCGAGTTGTACGCGGCGGCCCGCGCCGGCCGGTACGAGGTCGACGACCAGGCCACCCTGACCGACCTGCGGGCGCAGCAGCTCACCGCGTTGGGCGCGTTCCGGGCCACCGCGACCGCCAGTCAGGTCGACCGCTACGACCAGATCTCGCGGCTGCCGGCGTTCGGGTCGGCCGCCGCGCTGGAGGAGCGGACGCTGCCCACCGCCACGGGCAAGCCGGCGGTGTTGCCCGCGCCGCAGTGGTGGGCGGCCAGCGAGCAGCGGCACGAGCTGTTGCGCCAGCTGGAGAGCGAGGTGCTCGACGACGCCGTACGCCGGGCCGACGAGGCCAGTGCCCGACAGCTGCGGAACACCCTGCTGGTGGTCGGCGGCATCGTGGCGGTGCTGCTCGTCGCGGTGCTGATCTCGCTGCTCGTCGGCCGTTCCGTCGCCCGTTCGATCCGGCTGCTGCGCGGCCAGGCGTTGCGGATCGCGCAGGTCGACCTGCCGCACACCCTGGAGCGGCTGCGGGTGCTGGACCGCCCGGTGGGGGCGATCGAGGTGCCGCCGGCGGTGGTCCGGACCCGTGACGAGCTCGGCGAGCTGGCGGAGGCGTTCGTGGCGGTGCACCGCAGCGCCGTGGACGTCGCGGTCGAGCAGGCGCTGATGCGGCGCAACGTCAACGCCATGTTCGTCAACCTGGCCCGGCGCAGCCAGGTGCTGGTCGAGCGGCAGTTGGAGCTGCTGGACGAGCTGGAACGCGAGGAGAGCGACCCGGAACAGCTGGAGAACCTGTTCCGGCTCGATCACCTCGCGGCCCGGATGCGGCGTAACGACGAGAGCCTGCTGGTGCTGGCCGGCACGGAGTCCAGCCGGCGGTGGCACCGGCCGGTCGGCCTGGGCGCGGTGCTGCTCGCGGCCAGCGCCGAGATCGAGCAGTACCAGCGGGTCCGCCACGAGTCCGGCGGTGAGGTGCATGTCGTCGGGCACGCGGTAGCCGACCTGGTGCACCTGTTCGCGGAGCTGTTGGAGAACGCCACCGCCTTCTCCCGCCCGGACACGGTGGTGCGGGTCAGGGCGGGGGCCGACGGGACGGGCGCCCTGGTGGAGATCGTCGACCAGGGGCTCGGGATGAGCCCGGACGCATTGGCGGAGGCGAACGCGGTGCTGGCCCGGCCGCCGGCGGCCGACGTGGCGGCGTCCGAGCGGATGGGCCTGTTCGTGGTCAGCCACCTGGGTGCCCGGCACGGGGTCGAGGTGCGGTTGCGGGGCGGCCGTGAGGGCCTGACCGCCCGGGTCCGGCTGCCCGCCGCGCTGCTGGCTGCGGCGCCGGCGGTCGAACTGGACCCGCCGGTCTCGTCGCGGCTGCTGGCCTCGCAGGTCGCTGCGGCGGCGGCCGGGCGGCTGAGCGCGCCGCCCGGGGCCGGAGCGCCGCTGGTCGGGCGGTTGCCCGCGCCGGCGGGGGGCGAACTGCCGGTGGCGGGCCGTCGGCCGGAGGCGCCGGCGGCGGGCTCGGCGGTCGGGCCCGCGCCCGCGGTGCCGCGGCAGGCCCGTTCGGTGCCGGTCCGCGCCGAGGACGTGCTGTCGCCATCGGCCGGGGCACCCGCCGGCGGTGGGGGCTGGTTCAGCCGCCAGGGCCCGTCGTCGGCGGCGCGCGGGGTGACCCCGCCGCCGGCCGCGACGCCGATCACGGCGGGAACCAACGAGCGGGGGCTTCCGGTACGGGTGCCGATGGCCCAGCTGACCGCGCTCACCCAGCCGGCCCGCCCGGCCGCGCCGGTCCCACGCCACGACCCGGACCCGGACGCGGTCGGCGGCATGCTCGCCCGCTTCTACAGTGGAGTGCGGCAGGCTGAGGCCGAGGAGACCACCGGGATGACCATGCCGTCCACCGGCGTACCCGGCGAAGGGAGAGAACAACAGTGACGACGACGTTGAGCCAGGAGGCCCGTGACCTGAGCTGGCTGGTGAACGCGTTCGCGGAGCGGGTTCCGGGGGTGGCGCACGCGGTGGTGGTGTCCTCCGACGGGCTGCTGGTGGCGATCTCCGCGCACCTGCCCCGGGACCACGCGGACAAGCTCGCCGCGGTGACCTCGGGTCTGATGAGCATCACCGCCGGCGCGGCGCAGATGTTCGACGGGGACGTGGTGAAGCAGACCGTGGTGGAGATGGGCCGCGGCTACTTCCTGGTGATGCAGATCCGGGACGGTTCGATCCTGGCGACGCTGGCCGGCATGGACGCCGACATCGGTGTGGTCGGCTACGAGATGGCGCGGCTGGCCAAGCAGGCGGGGGAGATGCTCACCCCGGCGCTGCGGGCGGAGCTTCAGCAGGCGCTGCCCCGCTGAGCGGGGACGGCCCGGCCGTCGGCGTGCGGTGCCTCGGCCGGGCCGCGGACGACCTACAGTCCGTTGTCTCGGATGACGGTGCGGTACCAGTGGGCGCTGCGCTTGAGTACCCGGCGCTGCGTGGCGTAGTCCACGTAGACCAGGCCCCAGCGCTGGTCGAACCCTTCGGCCCACTCGAAGTTGTCCAGCAGCGACCAGACGTGGTAGCTCTCCAGCGGCACGCCATCGCTGATCGCCCGGTGGGCGGCGGCGAAGTGGTCGCGGAGGAAGTCGATCCGGCCGGCGTCGTCGACGGTGCCGTCCGCGGCGAGGGTGTCCGGGCAGGGCAGCCCGTTCTCGGTGATGGTGAGCGGGACCGGGCCGTAGTCGCGGGTGACCCGGGTGAGGATGTCGTACATCCCGTCGGGGTAGATCTGCTGCCAGCTCGCCTCCGAGGTGGGCCACCTGCTGACCGTGTCGCCCTGTCCGGTGACGTAGATGGGCGTGTAGTACTGCACGGCGACCAGGTCGACCGGGCTGGAAATGATCTTCAGGTCGCCGTCGTGGATGCCGCGGACCATCCGGCTGTCCGGGCCGAGGTCGGCCAGCACGTCCTCCGGGTAGGCGCCCTTGAGGATGGAGTCCAGGTAGAGCCGGTTCTCGTAGCCGTCGTAGAGGCGGGTCGCCGTGGCGGCCTCGGCGGTGTCGTCGGCGGGGTAGCAGGGGTGCAGGTTGAGCGCGGGGCCGATCCGGGTCTTGGCGCCGGTGGCGCGCAGCGCGCGTACGGCGAGGCCGTGGGCGAGCTGGAGGTGGTGGGCGACCAGGTAGGCGGCGGCGGGGTCCTGCTTTCCGGGCGCGTGGTGGCCCCAGATGTAACCGTTCTGCACGACGGTCTTGGGCTCGTTGATGGTCAGCCAGACGGGCACCTGGTCACCGAGGGCGCGGAAGACGATGTCGGCGTACTCGGCGAAGCGCTCGGCGGTGTCCCGGTTCTCCCAGCCGCCGGCGTCCTGGAGCGCCTGGGGGAGGTCCCAGTGGAACAGGGTGGCCATCGGGGCGATGTCGCGCTCGTGCAGGCCGGCGACGAGGCGGCGGTAGAAGTCGAGGCCGCGCTGGTTGGGCCGGCCGGACCCGTCGGCCTGGATGCGGGACCAGGAGATGGAGAACCGGTAGCTGCGCAGCCCCAGGTCGCGCATGAGGTCGAGGTCCTCGGCGTACCGGTGGTAGTGGTCGGCGGCCACGTCGCCGGTGTCGCCGTTGCGGGTGCGTCCCGGGGTGTGGCTGAAGGTGTCCCAGACGGATGCGCCACGTCCGTCCTCTTTGGCCGCGCCTTCGATCTGGTACGCGGAGGTGGCGGCGCCCCAGCCGAAGCCGGTCGGGAAGCGCAGCGAGCCGCGCCGGGCGGCATCGGTGTCGGGCGTGGCGTCGCAGCCGGCGACGAGGGCGGTGGTGGACGCGGCGGTCCCGGCCGCGGCGGCGCCGGCGAGCCCGGCACGGGCCGCGCCGGCGGCGGTCGCGGAGAGGGCGGCGCGGCGGAGCAGGCGCCGTCGGGTCAGTAGCGACATGGAGGTTCTCCTCGGTATGACTGGCCACCCTGGGGGCCGGGAGCGCTCCCAGCATAGGTCAGGCGTGGCCGGCCGCCCTCCGTGGACGGACCCGCGGGCAGGTTGCGGGGCCGGATCGGGGCGGGCGGCCGTGGTAGATGGGTGGGTGTCGCTCGGGGTGCGGAGCTGAGCGGTGAGGCGGGCAGAATAGCGAAAGGAGGCCGACCGGGCGGCGTGTCGCGCCTGTCCCGTCGGCCTCTTTTCCCGTCAACAATGGGGGTTTAGTGTGTGGGGACGGGGGAGGGCAACCCCCGTCCCCACGAATGGTGCACACACGCACGAGTCGGAATTGGCGTCCTGACGTGCGTGTCGCGCGGGAGCCGGGCCACGCGAGTGGCTCTGGTTCCACCTCCCTCCATGCCGGTGGGTGATGGCTGACGACGGTGTCCGGGCTGGCCCGTCGTCAGCCTCTTGGGCTGGTGCGCCGGGCACACGAGGTTCCCGACGATCTCGGACTTGCATCTCCGTCGATGGAAGCGCTCCCATCGGCGATGCTGCGACTGTAACGCCCGTCACCGGTTTGTGAAAGCCCCTAAACGAGATCGAAACATGGACGTGGCTAAGTGTCTTGCCCGTTGTGGTGGGAGCGCTTCCATGGCAAACTCTCCAATCAACCGCGACACGGAGCCACGCACGCGCGAGCGTTGGGCCGCCGAGGGCACCCGGGACTCCCGGTGCGGCGCCCGCGGCCCGGCATGACCGGGTCGACCACCTTCCCGGGCGCTTCCGTCCCCCCGTGTCACCCCCCGTCGACGCGTGGAGGCGCCCCGCCGGGGCCCTACCGGCCCCGGCCCGGTCCGAGGAGACACCGCGCATGAGACTTATGGCCAGACGTCGCCGCACGGCGATGTTCGCCGCCACCGCCGTCGCCATCGGCGGGGTGGCCCTGCCGGCCGGCGCCGCGCAGGCCGCCCCCGCGTGCGACGTGACGTACGTGACCAACGACTGGAACGACGGCTTCACCGCCAACATCGACATCAAGAACCTGGGTGACCCGGTCAACGGCTGGACGCTGAAGTTCACCTTCCCGAACAGCAGCCAGCGCGTGGGCCAGGGCTGGTCGGCCAAGTGGAGCCAGTCCGGCAACCAGGTGACCGCGACCAACGAGTCGTGGAACGGCAGCCTCGGCACCGGCGCCACGACCAACATCGGCTTCAACGGCAGCTACTCCGGCAGCAACCCGAAGCCCACCTCGTTCACCCTCAACGGGGTCGCCTGCAACGGCGGCACCCCGGCCAACAAGCCGCCGACGGTCGCCCTCGACGTGCCGGCCGGGCCGTTCGTGGCGCCGGCGAGCGTGCCGTTGACCGCGACCGCCAGCGACCCGGACGGGACGATCAGCAAGGTCGAGTTCTACCGCAACGGCCTGCTGGTCAACACCGACACCACCGCCCCGTACGCGTACACCCTGGACAGCCTGCCGGCGGGCAGCTACACGGTGCAGGCCAAGGCGTACGACAACCTCGACGCCAGCGCCGTGGCGGAGAAGTCCTTCACGGTCAACCCCGCCACCGGGCCCGCCCTGGTCGCCACCCCGTCCACGCTGAGCGTGAACGAGGGCAGCACCGCCACCTTCAACCTGAAGCTGAGCGCGGCACCGAGCGCCAACGTGCCGGTGACCCTGACGCGTAGCGGTGACCCCGACATCACCGTCTCACCCACCACGACGACCCTGACGTCGTCCAACTGGAGCACCGGGGTCACCGTCACCGTCGCGGCGGCGGAGGACGCCGACACCGTCGGCGGCACCGCGACCATCACCGCCTCCGCCACCGGCTACAGTCCCGCGACGGTCACCGTCACCGAGATCGACAACGACGTGCCGGGCGGGGACAACGAGTACATCAAGAAGTTCCTCGACCAGTACAACAAGATCAAGAACTCGGGCTACTTCAGCCCGGAGGGCGTGCCGTACCACTCGATCGAGACGCTCATCGTCGAGGCCCCCGACTACGGTCACGAGACCACCTCGGAGGCGTTCAGCTTCTGGATCTGGCTTGAGGCGCAGTACGGCCGCGTCACCCAGAACTGGGCGCCGTTCAACAGCGCCTGGACGGTGATGGAGAAGTACATCATTCCGTCGCACGCCGACCAGCCGACTGCCGGCGCCGCGGGCACCGCCCAGTACGCGGCCGAGTACAACCAGCCCAGCCAGTACCCGTCGCAGTTGCAGCCGGACGTGTCCGTCGGCCAGGACCCGCTCCGCTCCGAGCTGCAGTCCACCTACGGCACCGGCGACATCTACGGCATGCACTGGCTGCTGGACGTCGACAACAAGTACGGCTACGGCCGCTGCGGCGACGGCACCACCCGCCCGGCGTACATCAACACCTTCCAGCGGGGCCCGCAGGAGTCGGTGTGGGAGACCGTGCCGCAGCCGACCTGTGACACCTTCAAGCACGGCGGCCAGTACGGGTACCTCGACCTGTTCGTCAAGGAGTCCAACGCCCCGGCCAAGCAGTGGAAGTACACCAACGCCCCGGACGCCGACGCCCGCGCCGTGCAGGCCGCGTACTGGGCGCTGACCTGGGCCAAGGCGCAGGGCAAGCAGGCCGACGTCGCGGCGACCGTGGCCAAGGCCGCCAAGATGGGTGACTACCTGCGGTACTCGCTGTTCGACAAGTACTTCAAGAAGATCGGCAACTGCGTCGGCCCGACCACCTGCCCGGCCGGCTCCGGCCGCGACTCGGCGCACTACCTGCTCTCCTGGTACTACGCCTGGGGTGGCGCGTACGACACCAGCCAGAACTGGTCGTGGCGGATCGGCTCCAGCCACAACCACTTCGGCTACCAGAACCCGTTCGCGGCCTGGGCCATGACCAACACCCCCGAGCTCAAGCCCCAGTCGCCGACCGCGGTCTCCGACTGGCAGAAGAGCTTCGACCGGCAGCTGGAGTTCTACACCTGGCTCCAGTCGGCCGAGGGCGGCATCGCCGGCGGTGCCACCAACAGCTGGGACGGCAGCTACTCCCAGCCGCCGTCCGGCACCGCCACCTTCTACGGCATGTTCTACGACGTCGCCCCGGTCTACCGGGACCCGCCGTCCAACCAGTGGTTCGGCATGCAGGCCTGGTCGATGCAGCGCATCGCCGAGCTGTACCTGCAGACCGGCAACACCAAGGCCAAGGCGCTGCTGGACAAGTGGGTGCCGTGGGCCATCGCCAACACCACGCTCGGCACCAACTGGTCGATCCCGTCGGATCTGCAGTGGACCGGCCAGCCGGCCAACTGGAACCCGACCAACCCGCAGCCGAACACCAACCTGCACGTCACGGTGACCAAGGGCGGCCAGGACGTCGGCGTCGCCGCGGCCTACGCCCGGACCCTGATCGCGTACGCGGCCAAGTCCGGCAACACCGCCGCCAAGACCACCGCGAAGGGGCTGCTCGACGCGCTCTCCGCCGCCGCCGACGCCAAGGGCGTCTCGCGGCCGGAGACGCGGGAGGACTACAACCGCTTCGACGACGTCTACAACGCCAGCAACGGCCAGGGCCTCTACATCCCGTCGGGATGGACCGGCAAGATGCCCAACGGCGACGCCATCGCCGCGGGCAAGAGCTTCCTGGACATCCGGTCGTTCTACAAGAACGACCCGGACTGGCCGAAGGTCGACGCGTACCTCAAGGGTGGGGCCGCGCCGACGTTCAACTACCACCGGTTCTGGGCCCAGGCGGACGTCGCCATGGCCTACGCCGACTACGGCAACTACTTCCCCGCGGGGTGAGTTGACGACTCCGCCACGGGTGGCCAGGCCCACCCGTGGCGGAGGCCGACCGGGCCGAAGGGGGAACGGAGCGGCCCGGTCGGCGCACGGCCTGATTCCGGTCAGGCCGGGTGGGCCGGCCGTCCGGCCGACGCAGCGGACGCGCCGGCCCACCCTTGCGTCCGTAGACGAACTTGCCGCGAAAACGCCCGCGAAAAACCGGCCGCCACGGGATCACATCAGGGCCGTGGAGGGAGTAACGTACATCACCGGAGAGGCCGCTCCCCCCGTGGCGGCCTCTCTTTCTATTTCCCCGGCCCACCGTCCACATCTGACACCGGTGACGGGTGCCGCAGCCCCGGATGCCCGGCCGGCAGCGACCGCTGGATCACCAGCCAACTCACGCCCAGCGCCGCCGCCACCAGCGGCCAGGTCAGCGCCACCCGGGCCACCACCAGCCCGACCACCTGGCCGCCGAGCCACAGCGGCACGAACACCACCAGCCGCAGCAGGTACGTCGCCACCCACACCCAACTGCCCCGCGCGTACGCGCGCAGCAGCGCCGGATCGCGCCGCCACCGGCCCCGCTGACCCAGCACCGTGCCGACCACCACCCCGAGCAGCGGCCAGCGCACCACGATGCTGACCATCCAGGCCAACGCGCTGGCCGCGTTGGACAGCAACTGCACCAGGAAGAAGTCGCTGGCCCGACCGGTGCGCAGCGCGACCAGCGCGGCCACGCAGACGGCGAGCAGACCGATCAGCACCGAACGCGGACGGTCCCCGCGCCGCAGCCGCCAACCGGCCACCGCCGCCCCGGCCAGCACCGCGGCGCCCACCCCGCCCCACAGCCCGGCGGCCAGCCAGCCGACGGCGAACGCCACCGCCGGCAGCGTCGCGTCCAGCGCCCCGCGCCGCCCGCCGAGCAGGTCCGCCAGGGACTCCGACCGTTCGCGGGCCGGCCGCTCCCGCTCAGGTGTGCTGGTCACCCGTCACCTCCTCGGCTCGCGCCCCCAAACCTAACCGCGCCACGGGGACCGCCCAACGAGCGGGCCGGCCGATCGGCCGTAGAGTTGTCCGGGTGCGCGCGACGGCGAGGGGCGGGACGGCGGTCTGGTTGGTCGTACTGGCCCTGGCCCAGGTGGCGGCACTCGTCCTGCTCTGGCGCTTCGCCGTGCACACCACACTCGGCCAGTGGGCCGACACGGTCGCGCTGACCGGCAACCGGATCGGCCAGGATCACATCGACGGGCCGGTGAACCGCATCCTCAACGCCATGTCGGTGGTGTCCCTGCTGGCGGCGACCGCGGTGATCGGCTTCATCGCGCTGATCCGTGGCCGCACCGCCCTCGCCGTCACCGCCACCCTGCTGATCGCCGGCGCCAACCTCAGCACCCAACTGCTCAAGCAGCACCTGGCCCGCCCCGACCTCGGCATCGACCCCGAACGCGTGGCCGCCGGCAACAGCCTGCCCAGCGGGCACACCACGGTCGCCGCGTCGGTGGCGGTCGCGCTGATCCTGGTGCTACCCCCGAAGATCCGGGCGGCAGGCGCGTTCCTTGGCGTCGGCTACGCGGCCGCCGCCGGAGTGGCCACCCTCTCCGCCGGCTGGCACCGGCCCAGCGACGCCGTCGCCGCGTACCTGGTCGTGGGGGCCTGGACGGCGGTCGCCGGCCTCCTGCTGCTGTTCTTCCAGCGGGCGCGGGCGGCGATCTCGCTGGCCGACGCGCACCGGGCCGCCGCCGCCGTGCTCGGCCTCGGCGGCGGGCTCGCCGTCGTCGCGTCCGGGCTCGCGCTGTCCTGGCTGGTCCGGCTCGCTGACATCCCCGCCGACGAACTCGCCCCCCGTCCGCTCTTCGTCGGGTACGCGGGCGCCGCGATCGGCATCGTCGGCACGATGGCCGTGGTGGCCGCGTTGGTCCTGGCGGTGGTGCACCGCCTGGTGCCCCGCGACCAGGGCTGAGTCAGCGATAGAACGTCCCCACCATCGTGCCGCTGGCGATCTCCCGGTCGCGCAGCGCCTGGCGTACATCGGTGACCTGCGGCGCGTCCGGCAACTCCAGCGGGCGATCCAGCGCACAGAGGCGGAAGAAGTACCGGTGCGGGTCCTCGTGCTGCGGCGGGTGCGGGCCACCCCACCCGGTGGTGCCGAAGCCGTTGGGCCACTCCCGGCCGCCGAGCGGCACGCCGCCCTCGGCGACCCCGTCCGAGTGGGGCGAGATCCCGGTCACCAGCCAGTGCAGGAAAGGAGTCTTCCCGGCGTCCGGGTCCTCGACGAACAGGATCAGTTCCTCGGCCGCGTCGGGGACCTGGGACCACTCCAGCGGCGGTGAGACGTTCCCGCCCTCCCGGGAGAAGCGTCCCGGGAGCATGTCGTGGTCGTTGAAGGCGGTGCTGCGGAGCATGATGCCGGCCATCGTGCGGCGCCTCCTCTCCTCGTCCCGCGGCGCGTACCCGGCCCACCGGCGACGAAACGGCCGGTGGCAGGCTGGCCGGGGCGGAGACACCGGACGGGAAGAGGACGAGATGGAAACGGTACGCGTGGCCTTCCGGGACGAGTGCGAGCGGCTGGAGGAGGTGCTGCACGGCCTCGACGAGGCGGACCTGGACCGGCCCACCCCCTGCCCGCCGTGGGCGGTGCGCGACCTGCTCGCGCACGTGCGCACCGGCGCGGGACGCCTGGTGGACATGCTCGCCGCGCCCGCCCCGCAGCGGGCCGAGGTGGATGCCGCCGGCTACTTCGGCGCGGCCAAGTTCACCCCGGAAGTGGACCGCGCCCGCATCGACGTCGCCCAGCAGGAGGC
This sequence comes from Micromonospora eburnea, assembly GCF_900090225.1. Classification (NCBI taxonomy): domain Bacteria; kingdom Bacillati; phylum Actinomycetota; class Actinomycetes; order Micromonosporales; family Micromonosporaceae; genus Micromonospora; species Micromonospora eburnea. The sequence continues at coordinate 4,928,060 of NZ_FMHY01000002.1, read as the reverse complement.
ACGCGAGATGCCCGGCGTACGCGAGGTGGCCGACGGCTTCGCCCGGGCGTGGCGGTCCGCCGACGCGGCGGTGGCCGCCCAACCGCCCGGACGGCTGGTCCGCACCCGGCACGGCGACGCGATGACGCTCACCGAGTTTCTGCGTACCCGGGTGGTGGAGGTGGGGGTGCACGGCCTGGACCTGGCCGACGCGCTGCACCGGCAGCCGTGGCTGACCCCGACGGCGACCGACGTGATCGCCGACCTGTTGTCGGACGCCCGGTCGGGGCCGGTGCCCGACGGGCTCGGCTGGGACCGGCTGACCCTGATGCGCAAGGCCACCGGGCGGGCCGCGCTCACCGACCGGGAGCGAGCCCTGATCGACCGGGCCGGCCTGCGCTGGCTGACCTTCGGCGGCTGACCCGGGGCCGCCGCCGAGGCGGACAACGACCCGACCGACGGCGGCGGGTCAGTCGCCGGTACGCCCGGGCGGTGCGGTGCGGCGCAGGTGCTCCAACACGATCGGGTCGAGCCGGCCGGCGACGATGCGCTCCTCCAGGTTCTCCACCCCGGCCCAGGAGGCGAGCGCGCCGTCCAGGCCGGCCACGCCGACCGGGTGCCCGGCGGCGGCCAGCAGCGCGGCCACCTCGTCGGCGAGCGGGCCGGTGAGGTCGTACAGGGTGGCTGGGTCGGGCTTGCCGAACAGCATGGTGTGCGTGTCGAGCAGGCGCCCCAGCTCGGTTACCGGGTCCGGGTGGTCGTCGACCCGCAGGTCGACCAGTTCGTCGCCGGTGCCGGCGTACCCGCCGCGGCGTCGTACCACCAGCAGGCCGGCGCTCTGCCGGCCCCGCCGGTCGCCACCGGCCCGGTCGCCGGCCCGCAGCGCGGTCAGCAGCCGCTGCGGGAAGGGCAGCTCCGAGCCGTCCAGCCAGGCGTCGCGCATCGCGTCGATCACCTGCGGGCCGACCAGGATGTTGCCCTGCGCGGCCCAGCCGTCCCCGGCCTGGCCGCCGGCCCACGGGTGGCAGAACGACCCGGTCCAGGTGGCCCCATCGCCGGTGGAGCCGACCACGCCGAGCTGCCGCTCGTCGCGACCTGGGTCGGCGGCGGTCAGGCCGGCGACCACGTCCGCCGGAGCCACCCCGGTGCGCAGCAGCGCCAGGCCCTGCGACCGGTAGGCCAGGTTGACGTGCGCCTGGGTGGCCACCGCGCCCACCTCGGCCTCGGCGGCCGGGACCAGCGCCCCAGCGGCGAGGAACTTGCTGGCCACGGCGACACCGTGCAGACGGCCATCGGCGGAGCGGGCGACGATCGAGAAAGTCACTCGTGAATGTTAGCGCCGGTGGCCGGCTCGGCCTCTCCGGCCAGACCTTGGTCAACTCCATGTGCGGCATGCGGTGGTCTCCGCCGTATGCGCCACAGGGAGGAGACCACCGGGGGCCGTGCGGCGTCGCGCGGGCTTCGGCGCGACGCAACCGTTGGCCGCTGTGCCACGTCCAAACCCTCAGCAGTAGTCAACACCGGTGGGAGATGGGGGCGCGGATGAGCCGGATCAGGTATCTGCTGGCCGTGGTGGCGGTCGGGGCGCTGCTCGCGGGCTGCGGCGAGCGGGTCGGATCGGAGGGGTCCGCGCCGGAGCAGGAACAGGTCGATCCTGGCTCCGCCGTCGCGCTCGGACCACCGCAGGATCCGGTCGCGTTGATCGGTTCGTGGACGGTGACGGAGGCCGACGGCGGCGCGGATGACGTCCTGCGGCTCGCCGCTTCCCCCGGCGGCGAGGTGCGGTTGTTCGGCCGTTGCGGTGTGCAGATGGGGACGTGGCGAGCCGATGCGAGCGGCCTGTTCGTCGCCGACCTCTGGGGCACGTCAGGCCCCGGCGGCGGGGAATGCCGGCCCGGTTCCGAGTTCGCCGACACCTGGCTGGGCCGGGCCGCCGCCTTCCGGGTGGAGGGCGGCAGTCCGATCCTGCTCGACGAGCGGGGTGAGCGGGTGGCCCGGTTGCTGGCCGGCGCGAAGCCGACCCCCGGGCCGGACATGCTGGCGTCCCTGGCGGAGCCGCCCGAGGTCACCGACGAGGCTCGGCGCGCCTTCACGCCGGCCACCGCCCTGCCGGCGGCCCTGGCCCCGGCGAGCCGCGAAACCCTCCTCGGTCGATGGGTGCCCGTCGACGGTCGACGGGGCAGGCCGAAGACGCCGTACGTCGAGTTCCGCGCCGACGGCGGATGGCGCGGCTCCGACGGGTGCAACGGGCAGGGTGGCCGATGGATCGCCGGACCGGGTGGCGCCCTCCTCGCCACCACCGGAGCGAGCACGCTGATCGGTTGCGACAACGTCGAGGTGGGGGTCTGGCTCGCCACGGCCTGGCGGGCGGGGATCGACGGCGACGTGCTGGTGCTCCTCGACGCTCAGGGCAAGGAGACGGGCCGGCTACGGCGCGACCGCTGACACCCCCGCCGGTCGGCCCGCCGCCAGGCAGAGGGGCAGCGGGCCGACCGGCGGTCAGCGGCGCCAGCGCAGCGGACCCGGGTGCACGGTCCACAGCAGCCGCCGCCACCACGGGCGGGTCGCGCGCAGCGCCGCGGCGTACCTTCCGGCCAGGTCCGCGGCCCGGTCCGCCTGGGCCGGGGTGGCGGTGTGCGGCGCGAAGGCGACCTGATTGAGCAGCCCGGCCAACTCGTCGGGCTCGCCGTCGACCAGCTCGGCGCCGGACGGCCCGGGCCGCGCCGCGCGAGCCTCGGCCAGGGTGCGGCGGGCCCGCTCGGCGACCTCGGCGGCGGCCAGATCGCCGCCGGCCGGCCGGCCGGCGAGCCGCAGCGCGTCGGTCAGCTCCCGCCAGGCGCCGGCGATGCGCCGACCCGGATCACCGTGGTGGAGTCGGGCACGGGTGAGGTTGCGGCGCAGTACGGCCAGGGTCAGCAGGGCGAGTGCGGCCAGCAGCACGAGCGTGCCGATGCCGCCGCCGACGAGCACCGGGGTGCTCAGTCCGCCTCGGCGGTCGGCGGGGCCGGGTGCGGCCGCCGCCGGGGGAGTGGCGGTGGGCTCCGCGGTCGGCTCCGGCACCTGGGACGGGGGCGGGTTGTCGGGGGTGGCGCGGAAGTCCGCCTCCACCTCGCGGGGCTCCTGGTCGGGACGGGGCATCGGGTCGAACGGCACCCAGCCGACGCCTTCGAACAGCACCTCCGGCCACGCGGACGCGTCCGCGGCGCGGACCGGGCCGTCGCCGCCGGGGGCGAAGCCGACCACCACCCGGGTGGGCAGCCCGGCCAGCCGGCCCAGCACCGCGAACGACGCCGCGAACTGTTCGGAGGTGCCCCGCTGTCCGCCGCCGTTACGGGGCCCGAACAGGAAGAACGCCAGGTTGGGGTAGGCGTGCCCGCTCGGCGCGTCGGCGGTGACCCGGTAGTGCTCGGCGAGGAACTCCTGGATGGCGGTGGCGCGGGCGTACGGGGCGCCGTTCTCCTCGGCGAGCTGGGTGGCCAGGCGGCGCAGCGGCTCCGGGGCCCCCTCGGGCACCTGCAACACCCGGGCGACCGCGTCACCGGCCGGTACGTTGGCCGTGGCGAGCAGGTTCACGTCCGGTTGTTCCCGCGCCGAGGTGACGGTGTAGCGCAGCCCCGAGGCCAGCCCCTCCGGGCGGATCAGCGTCCCGGTGTCCGGGTCGTACGCCACCCGAGCGCCGGTGACCTCGCGGGGGGTCGGTACGGCGGGCAGCAGCCGCCCGGCCAGGTCAGCGACGGTGATCTGCTGGCGTACGGTGTCGGTGGTGACGCCCGGGGCGGGTTCGGTGACAGGCAGGATGCGTCCGGCGTTGCGGTAGGTGGCCCCGACCCGCCAGGTGACTCCGTCGTAGTCGCTGAGCACCGCGAGACGGATGCGGGGCGACGCCTTCGCACCGGCCTCGGTGCGCACCTCCAGCAGCTTCTGGTCGGGGTTCAGCGCCCAGCCGGAGATACGGATCAGCGGGTTCTCGTCCAGGGACTCCACCTGCGGCGGCTCGACGTAGCGGCGCGGGTCGACGGGGCGGTCGCTGACCCGGGCGGCCAGCAGCGGGGCGAGCCCGGCGGCCAGCGCGACCATCACCACCACGCCGGCGGCGCTCGCGGCGAGCAGGCGCAGCCGCACCGCGGCGCGTACCGCCGGAGCCAGGCCGGCCGCCGGGTCGCCGGAGGCCGAGGTGTTGCGGTGGGACGGGATCGCCAGGCCGGCGGCGGCGACCGCGATGAACACGATCGTCGGCGTGATCGCCGGGTCGGCGTTCGGGCCGACCACGTAGACGGCGCCGGCGTAGAGCAGCAGCGGTGGCAGGTAGCCGAGCAGCACCCGGCCGGTGCGCAGCGCCACCTCGGCGGCAACCAACCCGGTCAGCCAGGCGGCGACCACCGGCACCAGCACGGTGTCCGGTGCCGGCTCGACCGGGATCATCGCGGTCAGGAGCCGGGGGATGGCGTTTCGGGCGGCGTCCACGGCCACCGCGGCGAGGCTGCCGGGCAGCGCGGCGTGACTGGCCGCCAGACGCAGCGACAGCAGCGCCCAGCCGGCCAGGCCGGCCACGGACACCGGGGCGACCAGCCAGGACGGCAGGCGGCGGGCGGCGACGCTGACCAGCACCGAGCCGATCGCCGCGCCGAGGATCAGGCGGGCCAGCAGCGGGTCGGCGTACACCCGGCCGAGCACCACGCCGGCCAGCGCGATCATGGCGATCAGCGCCAGCGGCACCGGCACGGCCCGCAGCAGCCGGGCCAGCGGCCCACCGGGCCGCCCGGCGGCCGGCTCGGTCGGCGGGGCCGGAGCCCGTGTCGTGGTCACCATCGGCGGATCCCGTCCCACTCGGCGGCGAACTCGGCGCCGTCGGCGGCGTCCAACACGAGCAGGCCGGCCGCGCCCGGCGGCGTCGGCCCCGCCGCACCGAACATCCCGACCACCAGCGACGGGTACGCGCCGCGCAGCGCGCCGATGTGCCCGAGGTCGGCGGCGGCGCCGGGCCCGGTGAGGAAGACCAGGGTGTCGCCGAGCCGTTCCTGCCGCAGCCGGCTCATCGTGGTACGCAGCGGTTCGTCGTCGCCGGCGGCCAGTTCGACGGCGGCGAGCCGGTCCAGCGGGCCGGCGACCCCGGCCGGCTCCTCGGCGGCGGGTGCGACCAGCAGCAGGCTCACCGGCAGACCCTCACCGACAGCGGCGGCCAGCACCGAGGCGGCGGCCTCACAACCCGACTCGAACGACTCCGCGACCCCGGCCACTCGCTGCGGGTGGGCGGAGGCCCGGTTGTCCAGCACCACCACGATCCGCGGGAGGCTGGTGTCCACGTTCTCCCGCACCATCAGCTCGCCCACCCGGGCGCTGGTGCGCCAGTGCACCCGGCGCAGTTCGTCGCCGACCACGTACTCCCGCAGCGAGTCGAAGGTGATCGAGCCGTGCGGCACGCTGTCGGTGCGCCCGTCGAGGCTGCGTCCGGCCCCGGTGGGCACCGCCGTCAGGGGGTGGATACGCGGATGCACCCAGACCGGCACGGTGCCCCCGTAGGAGCGGGCCAGCGCGACTAGACCGAGGGGGTCACGGCGGGTCACCCGCAGCGGGCCGACCGGCACCACGCCGCGGCGGCGGGTCGGCACGTCGTAGCGCACCTCGGTGTCGCGACCCGGACGCAGGCGCAGCAGCGGAACCGGCACCAGCGCGGCACCGCAGCGGTCCTCGGCGACGAGGTTCGCCGACCGCAGCCGCCCGGTGTTGCGTACGGTCAGCGTCATGGCCGCCGGCTCCCCGCGCGCCACCCGGTCCGGGTCGGCGACCCGCTCGACCGTGAGTCGGGGCCGCCAGGCGGCGCTGACCAGCGCGTACCCGACGGCCACGGCGGCCGCCGCGCCGAGCACGACCAGTTCCGGGTAGGCGTAGCGGAAGCCGACGCCGAGCAGTACGACGGCGGCGGCGAGCAGCCCGACGCCGCGGGCGGTGATTCCCACGATCCGCTGCGCCGCCTCAGCCGTGCGCCGGGGCGGGCTGGCCCGACGGCAGCGGCACCGGCACCGAGGCGACCGCCTGGTGCAGCACCTCGGCGGCGGTGACGCCGCGTACCTGCGCGTCCGGGGTGAGCAGCAGCCGGTGCGCGAAGACCGGCTCGGCGAGCGTCTTCAGGTCCTCCGGCATGATCCAGCCGCGGCCGTCGATCAGCGCGTACGCGCACGCCGCGCGGGTCAGGGCGATCACGCCGCGGGGGCTGACCCCGACCCGGACCTGCGGGTGGTTTCGGGTGGCCGCGGCCAGCCGCACCGCGTACGCGTAGAGCGGTTCGGCGATGTGCACCCGCCGGGCCATGCGCACCATCTCGCCGACCGTGGCGGTGTCGGTGATCGCGGTGAGCGAGTCGGGGGAGCGGACCGTGGCCCCGCGCAGCACCTCCACCTCGACCGACTCGTCCGGGTAGCCGACGGAGAGTTTGACCAGGAACCGGTCGAGCTGGGCCTCGGGCAGGCGGTAGGTGCCGTCCATCTCGACCGGGTTCTGGGTGGCGACCACCAGGAACGGCTGCGGCACCGGGTGCCGTACGCCATCGACGGTGACGGTCCGCTCCTCCATCACCTCCAGCAGCGCCGACTGGGTCTTCGGCGACGCCCGGTTGATCTCGTCGGCGATGACGATGTTGGCGAACACCGGCCCGGGGTGGAACTCGAACGCCCGGGTGGCCTGGTTGAAAATGGTCACCCCGGACACGTCCGACGGGAGCAGGTCCGGGGTGAACTGGATACGCCGCCACTTGCCCTGCACCGTCGCCGCGACCGCCCGGGCGAGGGTGGTCTTGCCGACCCCGGGCACGTCCTCGAGCAGGACGTGCCCCTGGGCGAACAGTGCGGTCAGCGCCAGCCGGACCACCTGCGGCTTGCCCAGCACGACCGCGTTGATGTTCTCGGCCAGCCGGGCGGCGAGGGCGGCGAAGCCCTGCACCTCCGGCTGGGTGAGCGGTTCGTGGGTGTTCACGTACGCGGTGCTCCTCAGGACGGTCAGCAGTTGGGCAGGGGACCGGTCGAGTTGATGTCGTAGCCCTCCAGGTTGAACCAGGCGAAGGAGATGAAGCCGGTCTTGCCGCCGAACTCGATCCGGATCCAGTCGTAGGTCCGGTCGCTCGGGCTGGTGCCCATCTTGCCCGGGTTGTAGACGTAGTCGTTGACACCTTCCCCGGTGGCCTTGCAGAGCGCCTTGTAGCGGCCGTTGTGGGTGGCCCGGCCGATCTGCGTGGTGCTCAGCGAGGTGCCGCTGAAGACGCCCATCGCGTTGTCCGGGTTGTTGCACCAGGTGTGCTGCTCGGGGTCGCTGCTGGAGGTGTTGTTCACGCAGATCGCCCGCCCGTACACCGCCGTGGTCGCCTGGTCCCGCTTCGCGGTGCCCGGCCCGGCGGCGTTGGACGCGGTCACCATCACCGTGTACGACGTGCCCGGCGTCAGACCGGCCACCCGCAGGCTGGAACAGCTCCCGCTGGCGGTCTGCCCACCGGTGGCGGCCGTGCAACTGGCGTTACCGCCGCCCGCGTCCACCGTGAACGACACCGTCACCGAGGTGGCGTCCGCCGACGAGCCGGTCATGGTGACCCGGGGCGCGGCGACCGTACGCGCGGTGGTGCTGGCCTCCGCGCCCGGGCCGGCCTCGTTGACCGCCTTCACCTTCACGGTGACGTTCTGCCCGTTGCCCAGCCCGTCGACCGTGGCCCGCACGTCGGTCACCTCGCTGGTCTTCCCACCGACGTCCACCAGGTATTTGGTGACCGGGCGGCCGTTGTCCACCGCCGGCGCCCACTGCACCGAGATGGTGCCAGGCTTGTCGGCCACCGTGGACGCGTGCAGCTCCGTCGGCGCGGCCGGGGCGGTGAACGGCACCACCGTGTTGCTCACCGGGGACGCCTTCGAACCCGCGCCCCTGTCGCTGACCGAGACGACGGTGAAGGCGTACTGGGTGCCGTACTCCAGCTGACCAGCCGGGATCACCAGCTCCGTCTTCGTCGAGTCACCGGCCGGGGCGGTGGCACCGGCCGAGGCGGCCGTCACCGCGTACCGGGCGATGGTGTTGCCCTGGCCGTTGGCCTCGGGCCACTTGACCAGCACGGTGCCGTCGGGCCGCGCCTCGGCGGTGACGCTGGCCGGCGGGTCCGGCACCTCGGCGGTCGGCGTGACCGGGTTGCTCCGCTTCGCCGGCCCGTCACCCTTGGCGTTGACCGCGTGCACCTCGAACGTGTACGTCTCGCCGTTGGTCAGCTCGGTGATCTCCAGCGAACGCTGGTTCGCGCCCACCTCGTGACGCTGCCCGGCGCCCTCCACCACGTACTTGGTGATCTCGGCGCCGTTGGCGGCGGCCGCCTGCCAGCTGACCCGCGCCGACGCGTTGCCGGCGGCGGCGGTGACGGCCCGCGGCGCGCCCGGCTTACCCACCTTCGGCTTCTTCGGCGGGGGCGGCGGCGGGGGAGCCGGCGGCGGGTCACCACCGAGCACGTCGTTGGCGTACTTGTTGACCTCGCGGATCTGGTTCTTGTCGTCCACCACCTGCGCCTTGGCCGAGTTCGGCGGGTTGATGAACAGGTGATCCTCGCGGACCTCCAGCTCCATCGGCCCGGGCCGGTCGGAACCCTTGACGCTGTCCACGAGCTGCCCGTCGCTGTCGAACGAGTAAACCGTGCCGGTGCGCTCGTCCGCGACGTAGAACCGGCCGGCCCACGCCACCGCCGCGGTGAGCCCGTCGCCCTCGCCGGGCACCGTGAACTGCTGCACCTCGCCGCCGTCCTGGACCACGAGCACCGTCCGGTCACCGGCCACCGTGACCGGCACCTGCGGGCCGCTGGTACGCGGCGGCAGGCTGCCCGGGGCGGTCATGCCCTTCAGGTCGGCCCGTTGCGTCCGGCCGGCCTGCACCGTCACCAGCGACGCGGAGGTGCGGTCCAGCACCGCCACCCCGTCGTCCAGGGTGGACACCACCAGCTCATGGCTCGGCTCCGCCACCTCGTACGTCTCGATCTGCTTCGGGCTCAGGCCCGCCGGCGGCGCCGCCCCCGGCTTGTCCGGCAGCTCGGCGGCGGTGACCGCCGAGACGGTGCCCTCGCCCGGGACCGCGACCCACAGCCGGCCGGCACCGTCGAACTCCCCACCGGCGATGCCCGGCGGGTAGCGGACCGGCTCACCCACCGGGCTCAGCGTGCGCGGGTCGAGCTGCCGGACGATGCCCTGCACGGCGTCGATGACGAACGCGTCGTTCTTGTGCAGCGCCACGCTCACCCCCAGACCCGGGGTGGTCGGGGTGGTCGCGGTGATCCGGAGGGTGGCCAGGTCCAGCGAGGAAACCTGGCCGGTGTTCAGATCCCGCAGGATCAGCAGCCGGTCGGTCTGGGCGACCTGCATCTGGTGCCGGCGCGCCCCGGGCACCTCCATCCGGGTGTCCACCCGAGCGGTGATCCCGTTGACCCGGGCCATCTCACTGCGGGTGGTGCTCCACAACCAGGAGGACGCGTCGTAGTTGGCCACCGCGTTGTCGGCGGCGCCCAGGCCGAGCACGGTCAACCCCATCGCGGCCAGCAACGCGGCCACCGTGCCGATGGTCACCAACCCGCCCCGCAACCTGCGGGAACGAGGTCGGGGCGGTTCCGCCCCGGGGCTCGTGACGTCCTCGATGGTGGTCACTGCCGGCCGCCTCCCCGTGTCGGTGGGGGGAGGGGCCGCGCGTGATCGACCCTCCCCAGAGCCGGGAGCCATCATAGGGGCCGACCACCGGCAGCGGTGAACCCGCGCCGTCCTCCTGTGGATACCCAGCGTGTCGCGGGTGGAGCCGCGGGTCAGCCGGGCGGCGTACCACGCTTCCGGTCGGTGCAGACCTGACCCGAGGTGGCGTAGGTGTCCGTCGAGTAGACCGCCAGCACCGTGAAGCAGTAGTCCAGCTTGGGGCTCAGGCCGTTGACCGTGTAGCGGGTCTCCCCGGCGTCCACCGTGGCCATCACACCCAGCCGCTGCCCCGCCTGGCCGCCGGCCACCACGAACGGCACACCCCCGTTGGTCGGATCCTTCCAGGTGATCGTGATCGTGGTGGTCCCGTCCTGCAACCGCAGGTCATCCGGGGGAGGGCCGCTCACCTTCGGCTGCGCCGCACTCGGGCCCGCCACCGGCGGCGGGGCCTCGTCGCGGCTGAACACCAGCACGCCCACCCCGACGACGGCCGCCACCGCGACCACCGCGACACCGGCCACCACCGCCACCACCGTCCGGTTCCGGCCGCGCGGCTCAGGCTCCACCGGCGCCGGGTACGCGGGCGGCTGGTGGAACGGCGCCGGCACCGCCGGCCAGGCGCCCTGCTCCGGGTGCGGGGCCGGGCCGGGCAACGGCTCCGGGCGGGCCGGCTCGGGGAACTCCAGCAACTCGTCGTAGACCGGCAACGGCCGCGGGCTCGCGTCGTCGGTCTCCGGCCCCGGCGGGTCCACGGGATCCGCCGGATCCGGCCCGGTCTCGTCGCGGTCCTGCGGCTCCGGCTCCGGCTGCTGGTCGGCCGGCCGGTCGAGCGGCTGCGGCGGGGCCGCACTGCTCCACGGCGGGACGGTCATCCCCCACGGCGGCACCGGCGACGCGCTGACCGGCGCCACGGCCGGCGGGCCGCTCACCGGCGGCGGCGCGACCGGCGGCCCACCGACCGGCGGTGCCCCGACAGGCGGGTACGCCTGGTACGCGGGCATCGGCGGACCACTCACCGGTGGCATCGGCGGACCGCCGGCCGGTGGCATCGGCGCAGACGGCCCCGGCAGTGGGCCGACGGGCGGCCCGCTCACCGGTGGTCCGTTCATGGGCTGGGCGCTGACGGGCGGCCCGCTGATGGGTGGGGCGCTCATGGGCGGCCCGCCCAGCGGTGGGGCGCTTACGGGTGGGGCGCTCGCGGGCGCTTCGCTGGACGGAGGCCCGCTGACCGGTGGCGTGTGGAAGGGCGCGCTACCGCCAGGTGGGCCGCTGACCGGCGGTGCGTGGTGGGTTGGGCCGGTCGCCGGCGGCGCGCTGTGGGGCGCGGCGCTCACCGGCGGGCTGCTGAGTGGCGCCGGGCCCGCGGCCGGGCCGCTGACCGGTGGCGCGCTGAACGGCGGGCTGCTCACCGGCGACGCGCTGGCGGGCGGGCCGCTGACCGGCGTGGCGTTGCCCGGGGCGGCGCCCGCAGGTGGGTCACCTACCGGCGGCGCGCTGACCGGCGGGATGGCCGGGGTGGCGGCCGCCGCCCGTTCCGCCTCCTCCCGCAGCAGCGGCCCGATCTGCTGCACCTGGATGGTCGGCTTGTCCCAGCCCGACGCGGACGTCGCCGGCGATGCGGGCGCGTCGCCGCCCGAGCCGGACCGGGCCGTGTCCTGGCCGAGCACGGCCGGCTGGCCGGCCGACTGCCGGGCCGGACTCGCCGACGGGGCTGCCGACACGGGCGCGGTGGGCGGCGGTGCAGAGATCGGTGCGTCCTCCGGACCCGCTGGCGCGGCGGGCACCGGGATCGACGGTGGCGGAGGCAGCGGACCGGCTGACGGCGGAGCGGAGGAAGGCGCCGGACCGCGCTGCGCCGGAATCCGCTGCGGCGCTGCCACCGGCGTGGAAGGCGGTGGGGTCGGCGAAGCCGCCACGCCGGGCGCCGGCGGCGCCGACAGCGGCCCGCTGGGGGGCGGAATGACCGGGGCCGGCGGCAGATGAGGTGATGGTCCGGCGACCGGCGGGACCGGGCCCGGCGCGGGTGGCACGGACACCGGCGGCGGGACAACCGAGGGTGGGAACACGGCGGCCGAGGGCGGTGCGGAGAAGGGCTGGGGCGGGACCGGCGGTGCCGAGGCCGGTACAGGCGGCTGACCGAGCGCCGGCGGAGCCGAGGCGGCCCGAGGGGCGATGCGGTCCCACGACGACACCGGCGGACCGCTGACCGGGCCCGAACTGGTGGACGGGCCGGACATCGGCGGAGCCGGGGCGGGGGCAGGGATGACCGGTGCCGGTGGCAGGGGCGGCGTGGTGGCGGCCGTACCGGGCGGCGTCGGGCCGGGAACCATCGGTGGTGGAGGCAGCGGCGTACCAGGCCCGGTGGCTGGCGCTGCCCACGGTGACGCGGTCCGCGGAGACCACTGCGTACCGGCCGAACCGGCGTGCGGTGGGGCCGGCGCCAGCGGAGCCGGTGGTGCCGGCGGGGGCGCCGCGGTGACACCGGGCCCAGGCGAGGCGACCGGCGGCTGGTGCGTAGCGGGCACGGCGGGCAGCGACATGGTGGGCCCGGACAACGCCGACGGGCCGTGCGGCGGGCCGCCGGCAGGGCCGCCGACGTGCATGCCGGGAGCGGCGGCGGAGCCGCCGAGGTACTGGTGGGCCGCGCGTACCGCGGGGTGGTCCGGGCCGAGCACCGCGGGCCCGGCGGTGGCCACCCGGGTGAAGTTGCGGCGGGCCTCGTGTCGGTTGCCGAGTTCCTCCGCCACCTGAGCCAGGTCGAAACTGAGCGCGAGCATCAGCGGATCCGCCTCGCCACGGCGACGCTCGCCGGCCGCGTACGCCTCCTCCAGAACCCGCCGGGCGGAGGCCGGGTCGTCTGCCTCCCGGTGCAGGCGGGCGAGGAGGTGGCCGGTGGCCAGCACATCGGGGTGGTCCTCCCCGTACGCCGGTCGGGCCGCGGTGATCGCGTCGGTGAGCAGACGGCGGGCGGTGGCCAGATCACCCGCGCCGCGCAGGGCGAGGGCCTGGTGTTGCGCGGCGGTCAGGGGGGAGGGGTGGGACACATGAGCAATGCTGCCCGGAATCAACGCTCGGACGCTACCCGGCACGCCCCGATCCCGGAGTCGATCTCGATTCGCGCTGCCGCTTCATTGCGCTGACCTGCGGAAACGTGTCCCGCGGGCGGCGATGTGCATGATCCATCTGGGCCGTGTACAGTAATGCCCCGTGCGGCCCACCAGGGCGGCCGAACCGGTGACGAGATCACCTCGGCTGACAGGGTAGGCTGTACGAGTAGGTCCGGGTGGCGGAATGGCAGACGCGCTAGCTTGAGGTGCTAGTGCCCGTATAGGGCGTGGGGGTTCAAGTCCCCCCTCGGACACAACCCATAACCCCACGGTGTGCGCTGAGGTTGGCTTCGGCGCGCACCGTTTGCGTTTCTGGATCGTAGGTCAGCCGCAGTCCGAGCTGCTCGTAGATGGCGGCTTTGTCGGCTGGGTCGGCGTCGCCGAGCGCGGTGGTGATGTTGCCGAGGGCGTGGACCATGGCGGCGATCTCGGTCTGGTTCAGTCGGTGTGATGTTGGTGTCTGTGTGGCCTTGAGGTCGGCTTCGGCCTGTGCGCGTTGGGCTTGTGTCTCGGTGATCCAGGTGGTGACGACTGCCGGGTCGGCGCCAGCGTCGAGGGCGGCTCGGTATCGTTCGAGTTTGGTGTCGCATTCGTCGATGGTGGCGCGGGCTGTCGCGGTGAGTGGATTGGGTGGGTCGAGCGGCTGGGCGTCGGTCATCGCGGTGATCGTTTGTTCGAGGCGGTCGGGTGCGAATGCGGTGGCGAGCCAGGTGTCGAGGGGTTCGGTGAGGGTGTCTTCTCGGAGGTAGACGTTGCGGGGGTGCGCGACGTTGTTGGCGAGGGCGTATTCCTGGGGAAGCGGCAGCGGTAGTAGGCGGCGCCGTGGTTGTACTGGCCTTGCATCCGGCGGTGGCAGGCGGCGCAGTAGAGCATGCCGCGGAAGATGTAGGGGTTGCGTGTGCGGGGGCGGCGTCGTGGGGTGTCGAGGCGTCGTGCGCGTTTGTTGAGCAGGGTTTGGGCTTGCTCGAAGGTGTTGTCGTCGATGATCGGGGTGTGGGTGATCTCTTTGGAGATCACCCATTTGTGTTGGGGTTCCAGCGCATGACGCCGGTGTGGCCCAGGGCGACGTCGTCCACGTCGACGAGCACCTCGTCGGTGCGTTGTTTGTTCCAGACCTGCCGTCCGGTGTAGCGGGGGTTGGTGAGGATGACGCGTACGGCGCTTTTGGACCAGGCGATTCCGCTGCGGTGTGGGTTGCGGGCGCGGTCGTGTGCGGATGGGCAGGGCACGTGGTTGCCGGTGAGGCCTTCGGCGATCGCGAAGAGTCCGTAGCCGGCGAGGAACTCCTCGAAGATTCGGCGGACGATCGGGGCGGTCTGCGGGTCGGGGGTGAGCCCGCGTAGGTGTTTGCCGTCGGCTGCCTTCGCGGGGTTGGGGTGCGGGCCGAGGTCTTGGAGTGTGTATCCGTATGGGGGGCGTCCGCCGAGGTATCGGCCTTCGAGCAGTGTCTGGGAGGCCATCGCGGTGCGGACGCGGAGTTTGATGCGGTTGCGCTCGCCCTTGCTCATGCCGCCGAAGACGGACATGACGAGTTCGTGTGCTTCGTTGTCCGGGTCGATGGGGCCGCCGATTTCCGGTACCCACAGCTCGACGCCGTAGTGGGCGAACAGGGGCACGGTGAGGCTGAATTGGTTGCCGTAGAAGGCGCGGTGTGGCTCGCCGACGACGACTGCGGAGAATCCCCGTTTCGGGTCACGCAGCGCGGCGAGTAGGCGACTGGCGTGTGGACGGCGCTGCCACGGCAGTGAACGGCTCTGTCCGACATCGAAATAGTTATCAACGATGCGGCCGTTGTGGGGTTGGATGAGGGTGGTTGCGCGGGCGAGTTGCCAGCCTCTGGACGATTCGGGGTCTTGGTTGTCTTCAGTTGATACTCGGCCGTAGAAGGCGAAGTGTTTCGCGGGTGGCGTGGTGGTCATGGTTCCTGCTTCCGGGAGTTCGCGTTGTGGTCGGTCAGGCGCTGGAGCAGCTTCAGGAGCGCGAACGCCGCATCGGGGTGGAGTTCGGGTGGCTGGTGGGGAACGATCACAGTGGTGGAGGTGGTTCTGTTGTCGCTGTCGACGTCATCGACTGTCCATGGACCCTCACCGTGGGGGCGCTGGTCAAGTCGCGTCTGTGGGTCTGAGTTCGTCGTCTGCTCGGGTTCTTGAGGCCCTTGATGGTGGTGATCGGGCGGCTGCGTCATGCGCCTCCGTCCGGTGGTTGACTCGTGCGGCAGGTACGCCGGTGGGCAGGTGCCGTTGGCGTGTGTGTTGATGTCCCGTGCGAACAGGTCATTTCAGGGCGGAGAGCGCCGCCCAGGTTGCCAGTGAACACGATGGTGAGGCAAAAGCCTTGCGGGTTGATGCCGTGTAGAGCGGCGGGCTGCGTTGTCACGGAAGAGGTTCTCCTCAATTGATCGCGTGTTTCAACCAGATTGCGGTGGAGATCGAGAACCGGCCGGCGCTGTCAGGCGCCGGCCGGTTTTAATGTCAGTGTTTTAAGCGCGCGGGCCCCTTCTGGGTTTGGGGGTTTGATGCCTTCGTTCTTTGCGGACAGAGCGGAACGGGGTCGTTGCCACGGAATTACGTGAGTGTCGAAAGCGGGTAATTCCAGAGCGGATCTTGGGCTGGGGGCCGAGGGTTTGGTCGGGCATACTGGGCGCGGCATCGGAAGGTGGCCGCCGGCGGCGTCCTGCTCCGCATGGCTGTGGTGGTCGGTGCCGATGACGGCGAAGTGCAGCGAACCAGGCCCGGTGGCGCGCCTGCGTGGTCGTGCGGGCATCGGGGACTGTGCTGGTTGGCCGTCGATGGCCGATTCCGGGGGCCATGCCCCTGGCCTCTTACTACGGATCAGAAGGTTAGGGGTTCGAGTCCCTTCGGGCGCACAGCACAGGAAGAAGCCCCCGACCAGCCGAAATGGCGAGGTCGGGGGCTTTCTCACATCCGTCCGGAGCGGGTTCGGGGCGGCTGTGGGAGCCACGCTGGGAGCCACTGGCCGCCTCACTGCCCGTACAGACCACGGGACATGGCCTCCGCAGCCGAACGACGGTTGCCTTCCATCAAATGCCCGTACGCGTCCTTCGTGATCGCAATCGACGTGTGCCCGAGAAGCTCCGAAACCACGTGCGGCGGAGTGCCCTGAGCCAGCATCAGCAACATCGACGTTTGCTGAAGTCAAGGCCCCGACGTTCACGACTCACCAGCAGGGGGCGGGCGGGGCGCAGCCAGCAGGCGAAGGGCCCACCACCATCAGATACAGGAAGGAGAAGGCCAGGACCGCAAATACGGCTGCGCCAGCCACGCACTCGGCAATCGCCAGACCGCGACCACGTTGCCCGGTCGTCTTGATCTCCTTCAGTCCCGCGACGCCTACGGCAACCGCGCAGACAGCGAGCCCCAGCGCAGGGAGTAGAAGTCTGATGTTCAGGTCTATCAGCAAGGCATAGCCCGCGCTGGCGAACAGCAGCGGAACCAGGCCCATGCAGCAGGCCGTGATCGCCAGAGGGCTGTACCTTCGCTGATTCTCGGACAGCTGACCGGTCATGGCGCGTCCTACCTTTTCTTCGCCGCTCGGATGCTCCGGCTGCGGCGCCACGAGGCTCGTCCACCCGATGATCATGAATGGAGACATCAGAATGGATCATGCGGGCGGGCAAGGGAAGGCGGCTGGGACTACGGCCTGAGCCGGGTACTTCGCGGAGCGGCAGCGCAGGGGCATCGACGCCAGCCCGGCGCAGCCAGCCACCGCTGCGCATACAGCAGAATCCACCGCCGCCCCGGATTGCCGGCAACCTGGTGGGCGACCGCCTTCAGGATCAGATCGTGATTCGTGCCCTACATCACCGCTGGCACCCGCCCGGAGCTCGCCTTCCTCGGCGAGTTCGCCGCCGGAAGGTGAGCGTTTGTGGCCGGGCGGCGGAGTGGCCTACGTTGGTCTTGTGATGAGGTGGCGGGTTCCGCCCGTGCTGGGCGACGTCGCGCTCATGGTGGCGGTGTTGCTGGCGCAGCTCGCGCCGTTCGTGTCGAACCGACCGGCGCCGGGACACGACGGGTGGGAGCCGGCGATGTTTCTGCCGATCCTGCTGTCCACCGTGCCTGTCGTATGGCGGCGCAAGGCGCCGTTCGCTGTGCTCATCGCGACCGAGGCCGGGGCCGGGCTGTACGCGTTCTTTCCGCAAGGGGCGCCGCAGCCGATCTGGTACGGGGCGCTGCTCGCCCTGTTCACGCTCGCCGCCCAGGCGCCGTGGTGGCAGCGGATCACGGCACTCGTGTTCATCGGGTGGGGGGCGGTGCTGCTCACCGGGGCGCTCGACACGGCGGCCCGCGGGGTGTTGCTGTGGGTGACCGTCTACGCGCTCGGGCGCGCCTGGGCCGCGCGTGGCGCGCAGACCGCGGCGCTCAAGGAGCGGGCGCGGCACCTGGAGCGGGCGCGGGAGTTGGAGGCCGCGCTTGAGCGGGCACGGATCGCGCGGGAGATGCACGACGTCCTCGGGCACGGGATGAGCGTCATGATCGCGCAGGCGGAGGCCGGGCCGGTGTTCGTCGGGCGGGACGACGCCCGGGTCACCGCGTCGTTCGACGCGATCGCGGGGGCCGGGCGGGAGGCGATGGCGCAGCTGCGACGCGTCCTCGGGGTGCTCGGCGACGGCCGGAACGAGCTGGTGCCCGCGCCGACGCTGGCGGGGCTGCCGGACCTGACGAATAGCGTGGAAAGACCTGGATTTATCGCGGTGCACCTGGCAGAAGCCGGCGAACCGCGAAAGCTCCCGGCGGACGTCGAGGCCGCCGCCTACCGGATCGTGCAGGAAGGGCTCACGAACGTGCTGAAACACGCCCGGCCGGACCACGGCGCGGTGCGCGTCGACGTGGC
Source organism: Micromonospora eburnea (assembly GCF_900090225.1). Taxonomy (NCBI): domain Bacteria; kingdom Bacillati; phylum Actinomycetota; class Actinomycetes; order Micromonosporales; family Micromonosporaceae; genus Micromonospora; species Micromonospora eburnea. The sequence goes on along the minus strand of NZ_FMHY01000002.1, from coordinate 4,910,434 downwards.
GCTCGCCTGGACCGGCGACGGCCTCACCGTCCGCGTCACCGACGACGGCGTCGGCGCCAGAGGCGACGGTGCCGGGACCGGAGCCGACGGCGCTGGGCGCGGGCTCACCGGCATCGCCGAGCGCGCGGCTGCCTGCGGCGGGCAGGCGCGGTGGGGCGCGGGGGCGGGCGGCAAGGGGTTCCGGGTCGAGGCGAGCCTGCCGGCGGCCGTCCGATGAGCGCCACGACCGTCGTCGTCGCCGACGACCAGGAGCTCATCCGCGGCGCGTTCGCCGCGATCATCGACGCCGAGGACGACCTGACCGTGGTGGGCGAGGCGGGCGACGGCGCGGAGGCGGTGGCCGCGGTCCGCAGGCACCGCCCCGACGTGCTCGTCGTCGACATCCGGATGCCGCTCATGGACGGCGTCGAGGCGACCCGCCTGGTCTGCGCCGAGACCGACACCCGGGTGCTCGTGCTCACGACGTTCGACCAGGACGAGTACGTCTACGGCGCCCTGCGCGCCGGGGCCAGCGGCTTCCTGCTCAAGGACGTGCGCCGGGCGGAGCTGCTCGCGGCCGTTCGCATCGTCGCGGCTGGCGAATCGCTGCTCGCGCCGTCGGTCACCACGCGGCTGATCCACGATGCGGTGCGCAACCGGCGGCCCGCCACCATCGAACCGCCGGCGATGGCCCAGCTCAGCGGGCGGGAGCGGGAGATCCTCGCGCTGGTCGGGCGGGGGCTGTCCAACGCCGAGATCGCCGTCGCGCTGACGCTCAGCGAGCACACCGTCAAGACCCACGTGAGCAACGTGCTGAGCAAGCTGCAGCTGCGCGATCGCGTGCAGGCGGTGGTCGTGGCGTACGAGTCGGGGCTCATCCTGCCGGGTGAGTGACGCTCACCGGCGGCGGTGATCTCGGTCGGCTCCGCGCGGCGATGTGCCGAATGCCGAAGATCGAGAGGCTATGGGCATGTTTCGACGCGCCCTGTTGTCCCTGGCGGCGGTCCTCGCCGCCGTCCTGATCCCGATCCGCCCGGCCGCCGCGGCCACCGACCTGAACACGGCCGAGCTCTCCTTCACCACCGACGACGGCCAGCGGCTCGCCGCCACGCTGTACACGCCGCGCGACGCCACCGGCCCGCTGCCCGGGCTGGTCCTCGTCGCGGGCTCCGGCGAGGCGCCCCGGTCCGAGGTCGCGCCGGAGGCCGAGGCGTTCGCGCGGCAGGGTATCGCGGTGCTCGCGTACGACAAGCGGTACCGCGGCTACACCAAGACCCACCGCGACTACGCCCAGCTGGCCGGCGACGCCGTCCACGGCTACGAGCTGCTGCGCGGGCGGCCGGAGGTGGATCCGCGCTACGTCGGGATCTGGGGCATCAGCGAGGGCGGCTGGGTGGCGCCGATCGCCGCCGGCCGCTCCGGCGCCGCCTTCCTGGTCGCCGCGTCCGCGCCGGGCCTGCCCCCGCTGCGCACGCAGAACTGGAACATGCGCAACAAGGTCGCTCGCGCCGGCGTCACGGGCTCGTTCGCCACCACGCTGACCGACCGCGCCCACCGGCTCTCCGCCGACGCCGGCCTGTTCGCCGAGCCGTACTACGACCCCGTGCCCGCCCTGCGCGCGTTGCATCAGCCGGTCCTGGCCGTCTACGGCGGTGCCGACGAGCAAGTGCCGGCGGCCGAGAGCGCTTCGGTCCTGCGGGCGAACATCCCCGGCCCGTTCGCGCTGCGGATCCTGCCCGGTGCCGGCCATGCGCTGCACGTGCGCGACGCCGCCGGGGACTACACCGACGAACTGGTGCCCGGGTACGCCGACCTGGTCGGCGCCTGGGTCCGCGAGGTCGCGTCGGGCCGGACACCGGCCGGCGCTTCGGATGCGCTGCCGGAGCAGGCTGTGCGCAGTACCGACCTCGAACCCTCGGCCTGGTGGGAGGGCTGGCCCGCCCAGCTCACCGCCCTGGTCGTGCTGCTGGCGGCGTTCGTGTCGGCGCTGGTCCGCCGGCCGGCCGCGGCCCGCCGGCCGGCCACCGTCTTCGGCGCGGCGGGCCTGGTGACCGCGCTGGGGTTCGTCGCCTACCTGTTCGCCGTCGAGTCCAGCACCGGCTGGAAGGGTGTTGACGTCGGCCCGGTCGTGAACGGCCGCCCGGTGGTGTGGCTCGCGCTACAGGCCGCTGCGCTGGTCACCGTCATCGCCGCGGTCATGACCCTGGCCGCATGGCGCCAGGACCGCGACCGGGTCCGGCTGGCGGTCCTGAACATCGGCGCCGCGGCCTTCCTGCCGTGGGCGCTCTACTGGGGGCTGCTGCTGCCATGAGGAAGTTCCCGCCGATCGCGCTCGCCCTGGTCGCGCTCGCCCTGAGCACCACCGCCTGCTCCGGCCCCACCTCCACCACCACGACGACCCGCGACATCCCCGGCCCGGCGACCCGCCTGGAGATCACCAGCTCCGGCGGCGACATCACGCTCGTGCCCACCACGGGCGCGATGCGGGTGACCGAGACCGCCACCTACACCGGCAAGGCGCCGCACGCCACGCTCGACGTCCACGACGGCGTGGTCGCCCTGGCGACGGCGGGCTGCGGCGGCCACCACGGCGCGTGCGGCATCACGTACCGCGTCGAGATCCCGGCCGGCCTCACGATCCGGCTGGCCAGCGACGGCGGCGCGGTGCATGTCCGCGGCACCGTCGCGGGCCTCGACATCCGCTCCGCGGGCGGCGACGTCGCGGTGCGCCTGGACACGGCCCCGGCGAGTCTGGCCGTGGACAGCGGCGGCGGCCGGACCACCCTGCACCTGCCGCCGGGCTCGTACCCGTCCCCGTCGGTCTCGATCCGCACCGGCGGCGGCGACCTCGACGTCGAGTCCTGAAAAAACGGGAAGGGCCGGCCAAGCTGGCCGGCCCTTCCCGTATGTGGATTGCTGTACGCCCTCAGCGACGAAAAAGTGAGACGGGCGGCCTCGCGGCCAGGCGTCACAGCGCCGAGTCGCGTGGGATTCGCGCCAGCTTGTCGGGGTTGGTGACCGAGTAGACGCCGCGCACCCGGTGGCCGTCCGGGGTGAGGTCGAGGACCAGTACGGCCAGCGGCGAGTCGCCGGTGAACACCAGCGCGGATGGGTCGCCGTTGACCCGGCGGTACCGGACCACGGCAGATCCGGGGACGTTCGCGGCGACTGCCACGAGCAGTTTCGCGACGGCGACGCTGCCGTGCACCGGCCGAAGACTCGTCGCCGGCCCCTTGCCACCGCCGTCCGTCCACAGGGTCACGTCAGGGGCGAGGATCCGCAGCAGCTCCTGCAGGTCGCCGCCGAGCGCGGCGTCCACGAAACGTTCCGTCACCGCCTGCTGTACCCGGGCGTCGACGCGGTACCGGGGCCGCCGTCAGGGCCCCGGCGAAGATGCTGACTCGAAAATCGGTGAGTGAGTGGGCAGGCCTAAACGAAGACGAACTCTCTCGGGCATCGTTGGCCGCAATCTTCGAAGCGAAGTTACGAGACGCTCCAAGGTCTTAACGGCTCTTCTCAGTTGAGGGTGTAGGGCTGGGTCGGCGCGTCAGTCGCCGTCGACCGCGCATCTCAATCGCCGGAGGCCCCGCCGAGCAGAGCGGTCAAATCCTTGCGATGTCGATGCCGTCAACGTCGATGTCGTTCCTATCGTCACTTCTCAACGGTGGACTTGAGGTCAATCGCGGGAGCCTTCGGAGACTCGGCCGTTTGATGGGAGGGCTGCGGCGATGCAGTCGAGGATGCGCTGGAGCCCGTTCCGGAACTGGTCGTCGCGGCTCAGGTGCGGCTGGCGCGCCTCCATCACGATCTTGGTGAACATCGGGTACTTGCCGCTCTTCACCAGCTGGTCGACGTATGGGTAGCTCCGCGCCATCCACTCCGACTCGCTGAGCCCGATGCGGCGGAATTCCTTGGCCGAGCTGATCTCCTCGCGGACGGTGCCTTCGATGTAGCTGTTCAGCATGGCTATGAGGCCGAGGTTCTCGTCGATGGAAACAAAGGCGTCGAGCACTCCCGTCAGCCGTTCGATCAAGAGCAGTTGGTTGGGGCCGAAGCTGGGCAGTGACCGCTGCACGGTGGCGATCCACGGGTGCCTCAGCCACATGGCCCGCAGCCCGTCGGCGTAGCGGGTCAGGTCGGCTCGCCAGTCGCCCGAGGGCATGCCCGTGACGTCGATCTCGCCCATCACCCGGTCGGCCATGAGTTCGACCAGGTTGTCGCGGCTCGGGACGTACCGGTAGAGCGACATTGCGCCGGCGCCGATCTCGGCGGCGATCCGCCGCATGGTGGCGGCCTCCATCCCTTCGGCGTCGGCGATCCGGATCGCCGCCTCGGTGATCTGCGCGCGGCTGTAGGCCGGCTTCGGCCCGTAGGCCGGGCGTTCGGGTCGCATCCAGATGTTCACGTACTCGGCGTCGGCCACCGTTCCACCCTCCTGGTTGCGTACATAGTACCCAGTCCCTTAATCTGGCCGCCATAACCGCGTACAACGTACCCAGTGGGGGGATCATGGCGGATCCGATCGTGGCCGCTGAGGGGCTACACAAGTCCTTCGGCGACACTCATGCATTACGGGGGCTGGACCTGAGCGTTCCGAGAGGAACGGTCTGCGGCGTGCTCGGGCCCAACGGCGCCGGGAAGACGACCGCGGTGCGCATCCTGGCGACCCTGTCCGATCCCGACGCCGGACACGCCCGCATCGCCGGATACGACGTCGTCCGCGACGCCGGCAAAGTGCGCGAGCGGATCGGGCTCGCCGGCCAGTACGCCGCCGTGGACGAGAAGCTCACCGGCCGCGGCAACCTGCGCATGTTCGGGCGCCTCTACCACCTGCCCCGCCGCGAGGCGCACCGGCGGGCCGACGAGCTGCTCGAGCGCTTCGGCCTGATGGACGCAGCCGACCGCCCGGTCGCCGGCTACTCCGGCGGCATGCGCCGTCGACTCGACCTGATCACCAGCCTCATCCTGCGCCCCAAGGTGCTCTTCCTGGACGAGCCCACCACCGGCCTGGATCCACGCAGCCGCGGCGAGATCTGGGACAGCATCCGCGAGCTGGTGGCCGATGGCACCACGGTGCTGCTCACCACGCAATACCTGGACGAGGCCGACCACCTGGCCAACGACATCGCCGTCATCGACCACGGGCGGGTGATCGCCACCGGCACGCCCGACGAGCTGAAGGCCACGATCGGGGACCGCCTCGACGTCACCCTCGAAGACCCCGCCGCGCTGCCTGCGGCGATGACCGTCCTGAACACCCTCACCGGCACCGAACCCACGACGACCGACGCCGACGGGCTCAGCGTCGCCCTGCCCGCCACCGGCCTCCGCCTTGCCGACATCGTGCGCGAGCTTGACCACGCCGGAGTCGCCGCCGCCGACGTGAGCTTGCGCCGCCCCACCCTCGACGAGGTGTTCCTACGCCTCACCGACCGCAAGGAGCCCGTCCGATGACCACCCTCACCTCAACGCCGAGTCGCCTGCGCTGGACGCTCACCGACGGGCTGACCCTGATCGGCCGCGAGCTGGGACGGCTGCGGCAAGAACCTGGGCAGATTGTCGCCGCGCTGATCTTCCCGGCCATCATGGTGGTGCTGTTCGGGTACGTCTTCGGCAGCGCGATCCAGGTGCCCGGTGGCGACTACCGCGAGTACCTCATGCCAGGCCTGTTCGCGATGGTCACCTTCTCCGCGTGGCTGGGGGTCATGACGCGGACGGCCAGCGACGCCTCCCGCGGTGTGATGGACCGGTTCCGCTCCATGCCGATGGCGCGCTTGGCGGTGCCATTCGGGCAGACCGGCGCCGACCTGCTGACCGGCCTGCTGATGCTGGCCATCATGATAGGCACGGGCCTGCTGGTGGGCTGGCAGCCGCACCGCGGCCTGATCCCCACGGCCCAGGCGTTCCTGCTGATGATCGTGCTGCGGTACGCGCTGAGCTGGGTGGGCGTCTATGTGGGCCTGGCGGTGAAGAACGACCAGGTCGCCGACGCCATGGTGCCGCTGGGCCTGCCGTTCACGATGCTGTCCAACGCGTTTGTCCCAACCGACGGCATGCCGGGCTGGCTGCGCTTCCTCGCCGACTGGAACCCGGTCAGCGCGCTCACCGCCGCCACCCGGGAGCTGTTCGGCAACCCGGGCGCCCCGTCCGGAAACGTAGCCTGGCCACTCGCACATCCGGTGACCACCGTCCTGCTCTGGTCGGCCGCGCTACTGGTGATCTTCGCCCCGCTGTCGCTCCGCGCCTACATGCGCAGAGGACGCTGACGCTCCAAGGCACCTGCAGACCACGTGCACGACGCTACCTTTGCTGCGGGCTCTGCCTGCGCTGATCTGACCACCCTTCTGCCGCCTCGACGAGCTCGGCCTCGTCGTCACCGGGCAGCGGCTCGAACCCGACCGCGCGGTTCTTGCCTGCCGCGTTGTCGAACCGGACCAGTGGTGCCGACGTTGCGGCTGCGAGGGCAATCCGCGGGACACCGTCGTCCGGCGCCTGGCGCACGAACCGCTGGGTTGGCGACCCACAATGCTCGAGGTCGTCGTGCGCCGCTACCGATGTGCCGACTGCGGGCACGCGTGGCGCCAAGACACCACAACGGCCGCCGAGCCGCGGGCGAAGCTCTCGCGTCGCGGGTTGCGTTGGGCGCTGGAAGGGATCGTGGTCCAGCATCTGACTGTTGCCCGCGTCGCCGAGAGACTCGGGGTGGCGTGGAGCACCGCCAACGACGCCGTCCTTGCGCCGAAGGCAATCGGACCTTGATCGACGACCCTCACCGGCTCGACGGCGTCAACGCGATCGGCGTCGATGAGCACGTGTGGCGCCACCGGCGCTCAACTGCACCCGCCTCCACCTGCGGGTTCTCGTATCTGCAGGTCAGAGTGGGTGCAGCGTCCTGCTTCAACACTGAGTTGGTCAAGCGCTCACCCGACGGACGCGGCCAGCCGAGTCTGAGGGAGGGGCTCATGAATCGCGACCGCCGCGCGACGGACGCGCAGTAAGCCCACGTGTGCGGGGAGGGGGTGGAAGAACCCCTCCCCGCCCCCGGGTGCGTTTGGGCGGACGATCATGGGCTGATACGATGGGTGACATGGGAATGATTGAGGTCGACAGAATCTAGCCACCGAACTGCCGGTGGCTTTCACTCGTGCGGGCAGCTTCCGCATCGGTGAATGATCGTTCCCCTAACGCAGCGCGAGTCCGCCCACCCCGGGCGTCGACATCCCTGCGTGAACCTCGCCGGCACGTTCGCACCGCACCGACCTCGGTCCAGAGTGCGTGCCTGCGAACGCGCGACTTCGATCCCCTCCGTACTCATCCGTCCATCGCCCGTCACCCGGGCAGCGGCCTGACGCCGCAGGTGGATGGCGCCTCGGCAGGTCCGGTCGAATCTCTCGCTGCATCGGCTCACGGCCCGTGGTCGGTTGTCCCGCCAGCTCCGCTGGCAGCCACAACCACTCACGAAAGGCCATTGCCATGCAGCACCGCACGTCGCGTTCCCGAGCCCGCCACCGTCGCGCCCACTGGAAGACCAGCGCTCCGGCGCTCACCACCTGCACGAATCCCGCCTGCGGCAAGCCCACGCCGCCGCACCGCGCCTGCCAGCACTGCGGCTTCTACCGGGGTCGCGAGGTCGTTCCTCCCAAGGGCGGTGACTCGTGAACACCGTCCTCACCAAGGGGAGCCGCTGGATGCGCATTTGCGATCATCTTGCGCAGACCGGCGCCCCGGCGTTCCGATTCCGCCAGCTCATCACCGCGTGGCAGAGCTCGACGGCCGAGACGTTCGCCGACGTCCACGCACTGCCGGCCAGCCTGCGCGCCGATCTTGCAGAGCAGTTTGGCCCGCGGCTGCATCCGCTGACCCCGTTGGAAGTGCAGCGAGACGAGCAGGTCGAGAAGGTGCTCTTCGCGTCCGACAGCGGTGCCCGCATCGAGACCGTCGTCTCGCACTATCGAGCCGGATGGGACTCCATGTGCATCTCATCGCAGGCCGGGTGCGGCCTGGGCTGCACCTTCTGCGCGACCGGCGCGGTGGGCCTGGTCCGCAATCTCACCGCCGACGAGATCGTCGCGCAGGTGATGCACCCGCACTGGACCCGCGAAGGGCTGCCAAGGCCCGCGAGCGTCGCGTTCATGGGAATGGGAGAGCCGCTCGCCAACCCCTACGTGTTCGACGCGCTCACCCTGCTGACCGACGCCGGATACGCGGGGATGTCCGCACGTCGGGTCACCGTGTCGACCGTGGGGTTCGCGCCGAACCTGGCACGCCTGGTCGACGAGCACCCGCAGGTGACGATCACCCTGTCCGTGCACTCGCCGTTCACGCAGGAGCGGGCACGCATCATTCCCCTCGAGGAACGGTTCCCGCTCACGTGGAACCTCGACATCCTCGACCGGCATGCCGCCACGAACCGCCGAAAGGTCTACCTCGCCTATCTGCTCATCGCCGACGTCAACGAAAGCGACGAGCACCTCGCCGTTCTCGCCGAACTGGTCCACGCGCGGTCCCGACCCGAGCTGTTCCATGTCAGCGTCATCCGCTACAACGAGGCGGTCGGTGCGGCGCCGGAATACCGCACCCCCTCCTCCAACCGAGTGGACGACTTCGTGCGCGGGCTCACCGTGCGGGGTGTGCACGCGACCAGGCGCCGCCAGTTCGGCACCGGCATCGACGCTGCCTGCGGGCAGCTCCACGGCAAGTACCTCGCCGCGACCCCTTCGGTCGCCGCTCCCATCGACACCGAACTGATCCCAGTCACACCTGTCCACAGCTGACGGGACGAAAGAAGAGAAACACCAACCATGTCTACGAAGTCCGCGATCACACTCCGCGATCTGACTTTCGAATGGCCGGACGGGGCCGTTGCGCTCTCCGACGCCAACGGCACGTTTGACATTGGCCGTACCAGCCTGATCGGCCGCAACGGCGCCGGGAAGTCGACCCTGCTTCGGCTCATTGCAGGCGTCCTGCGGCCGACCGCCGGGCAGATCGACACCATCGGTGAGGTCGGATACCTACCGCAGACGCTCACGCTCCGGCACGAGACGACGATCGCCGAACTCCTCGGAATCGACGGGATCATCGCCGCGATGAGGGCCATCGAGACCGGCGACGTCGACGAGCGACACTTCGACACCATCGGAGACGCCTGGGACATCGAATCCCGCGCCGACGAGGCTCTCCACCAGATCGGATTCGCCGCCGCAGACCTCGACCGTCGCGTGGCCGAGGTCTCCGGCGGGGAGGCGATGCTCATCGCGATCACCGGCTTGCGCATCCGCCGTACCCCGATCACCCTCCTCGACGAGCCCACCAACAACCTCGACCGGCCCACGCGCGCCAAGCTCGCCGAGCTCGTCGACCAGTGGCCCGGAACGCTCGTGGTGGTCAGCCACGACCTCGAGCTGCTGGAGCACATGGACAACACCACCGAGCTCTACGGTGGCACGCTCGACACCTTCGGCGGCCCCTACAGCGCGTGGAAGGAACATCAGGAGCAGGAGCAAGCGGCGGCGGTCCAGGCTGCGCGGTCGGCTCAGCAGGCGCTCAAGGTGGAAAAGCGGCAGCGTGTCGAGGCCGAGACGAAACTAGCGCGCAGGGAGCGCACCGCGAAGAAGACCCAGAGGGACGGTGGCATCCCGAAGATCCTGGCCGGCAACCGCGCCAGCAAGGCTCAGGCATCGGCGGGCTCGTTGCGCTCCACGCTCGACGACAAGGTTCAGGCGGCCCAAGCCGCCGTCGACGCTGCGGATGCCCGCGTCCGCGAAGAGGAACACATCCATCTCGTCCTGCCCGATCCCGACGTCCCGCGCGGACGGCGCCTCGCGGAGCTGGAGGACCAGGACCGCACCATCGTGATCCAGGGGCCGGAGCGAGTCGCGCTCGTCGGCGCCAACGGCACCGGAAAGTCGACTCTGATCGAACAGCTCGTGCACGGCACGGCTCCTACCCCCGATCGACCGCACGGGCGCCTGGTGACAGAGCTGGTCGGCTACCTTCCGCAGCGTCTCGACGGGCTCGATGACGACGCCAGCGCTATGTCGAACGTGCAAGCGGTAGCGCCGGGGACACCGGCGGGTACGATCCGCAACCAACTCGCCCGCCTACTCCTACGTGGCGACAGCGTCGATCGGCCGCTTCGCACGCTCTCCGGCGGCGAGCGGTTCCGCGTCTCCCTCGCACGGCTCCTCCTGGCTGAGCCGCCGGCTCAACTGCTGGTCTTGGACGAGCCGACGAACAACCTCGACATCGCCAGCGTCGAACAGCTCGCGGAAGCTCTCGACGCGTACCGCGGAGCGCTCCTCATCGTCAGCCACGACTTCGCGTTCCTCGAGCGGATCGGCGTCGACACGGTCATCGAACTCGACAGGGACGGGCGCATGCATCAACGCCGAAACCTGAACATCTGACGGTCTTGGATCGCGCGCGACAAGGTGTCGATGAGCAGCCGGGCCGCGGTTTCGGCTGGCCTGCCTGTTCCTTCGCTGGGAACTATTCACACACCGCTTCATGCACGCCCACTTTCTTTCAGCTTTCCGGCTACCGGAGTCACTCTGATCGCCCGTACCGGCCGACCGCCCCTGGGAGAGACCCTGGGCAGGACATTCCGGCCCTCCGCACGCCCGGGGCCGCCCCGCCCGGGCTCACCGGGCACCCCAGGGTGCAGGACCAGGGGCACCCCGGGGCGATCGGGTGCCTGCCGTGACGAGCATCCAGGCATGCAGAATTTTGACGTGGTGGTGATCGGCGCCGGCCCGGGCGGCGAGGTGGCGGCCGGGCCGGCTGGCCGAGGCCGGACTGGCCGTGGCAATCGTGGAGGCGGAGAGGCTGCGGCGAGGGTTGTTCTAGGCTGGGGGTTGGCGGGTCCGGGAAGTAACTTTTCCGAAGTGTCGATCTCGGGGTTCGGGTCGGCCGCGCTGGATTGCAGAGCCGCCCCCACGTGTCCTCCCGGACCCGTCCTGATCAGATTGAGGTGTACCAAGGATCCTGGACATGTCCTCCGAGTTGAGAGGATGAGTCCATGCCCGAGCAGCGTCGTCGGTTCAGCCCGCAGTTCAAGGTCGAGGCTGTGCAGATGGTGATCGAGACTGGTAAGCCGATCGCGGCCGTGGCCCGTGATCCGGGGATCCATGACGCGACGTTGGGTAACTGGGTCAACGCGTGAGAAGGTTCGGGCGAGGGAGTATGTCGGTTTCCGTGTTTGGGCCTGTGGTGTGATCGAGGTTGTTAGATGGTGATCCGGTCGCCGTAGGCGAGGATCAGGGCGTTGAGGGCCTTGGTCCAACCGTAGACCCGGCCGGTGATACTCCCGCCGCCCCGGCATTTCTGCTGAACGACGAGGTATAGGGCCTTCATCGCGGCCTGCTCGGTCGGGAAGTGCCCCCGCCGGCGGGCTGCGTCGGGCGGTGTCGCCACGCCCCTCGGTCCGTCTGACCTGGCGGCCTCGGTAGGGCGTGGGCAGTTGGCGTCGGGGTTGACCTCGTCTCACCTTCCTCGACCGATCACCACCTCAAAGCCCTGGGTCGGACCCGTCTACTCCGCCGTTCCCGGGCGGTCCACGTGTCGTCGATGCCCGCCCGTCGGTTACCGGTGGCGGACACGCCGCTTCCGCTGCCCGCTGTGAGTTCGGAGCAGTCACACAAGTGACCCCTTGCCGTAGACGACCTAGTCCTGCCGCCGGCCGCCCGCCGACTGGTGAACGAATGGCTGGGCACTGTGTCGGCCGAAGTTCAGGAACTGTTGACGGTCGCCGCACTCGACGACCGACCCGACCGCGAACTGCTGAGCCGCCTCGCCGGCCCGCCCGCCGAGAACCTCCTAGCCGAGGCCGAGGCAGCCGGACTGATCAACATCGGGCAGGCCGACGGGAAGATCCGGTTCGCCGCCTCCGCGATCGGCGCCGAACTCGCGGCCCGACCGCCAGTCGCCACACGCAGGCTCCTGCACGCCCGCCTGGCCGAAGCCAGCCGCGACAGCATCCGCCGCGACCGTCACACCACGCTGGCGGCCGACACCAACGACCCGCAGTCGGCCGACCGCGCCGACCGTGCCGCCGCCCGCGCCCGGCTGCGCGGAGAACCCGCACTAGCGGCCGAGCTCTCTCTGCTCGCCGCCGAACGCACCCCGAAGGCCGACGCCGACCTGCTCACCGAACGGGCGCTGACCGCCGTCCGCGACGCCGCCCACAACGGCGACCTGCCCCGCGGCCAGGCTGCCGTCCGCCTCGTCCTGCACCACGACAGCAGCCCCGCCAACCGCGTCAACGCTCTCATCGCCCTGATCGACTCAGGCGGACAACACCTGTACAACGGCGACAAGCTGTTCGCCGACGCACTGCACGAAGCAGCCGGACATCCGGACCTGACCGCGCAGATCCTCATCCGCCAGGCGATCTGGGCCAACGTCAACGGCAATCCCGACCGGGCATGTGCCCAGGCCGCCCGGGCCGCCAGCCTCGCCCGGAACGCTGGCGACACCGCCACCACCGCCATGGCCCTCACGATGCAGGCCCGCATCCAACGCATCCTCGGCCGCCCCCAAGCCGAGACCACGCTCGGCCACGCCCTGTCCCTGCCACGCAGCACTCACATCCCCGTCAACGCCACACCCGAACAGCTCTCCGCCCGGCACGCCATCTTCGACGACCGTCTGAACGAAGCCCGCAGCGCACTGCTGCCCCTGCTCGTCGAAGCCGAGCGGACCGGAGACGCCGAAGGCACCGTGGATGTCCTGCGCAGCCTCGCCGAAGTTGAGATCCGCGCCGGACGGTGCGGACTGGCCCTCGACTACGCCGGCCGCGCCCTGTCACTTACCGACAGAGCCGCCTTGGACCCCGCCCCGGCGTGCTACACCTCCGCCCTGGTCGAGGGCACCGCCTCGTGCACCGACTCCGCCCTCGCTCACGCACGCCGCGGGGCGGACATTTCCCGGCGGGAGGACAACAAAATCTTCCTCTCCCGAAACCTCTTCGCCCTCGGACATTTTCTCCTGGTCACCGGGCGTTCGAAAGAAGCCCTGGAGGCGCTGGAAGAGGTCCGTGCACTTGAAAATCGCCAGCAGGTCCGCGACCCGTCCGTCCTGCGCTGGCACGCCGACCTTGCCCAAGCCCTCATCTCCCTCGGCTACCTCGACCAAGCCCGCGAACTGCTGACCGACACCCGTGAAACCGCGACTGATCTAGGTAGAAGCTGTGTCCTCCCCGCGCTCGACCGCTCCCAGGCACTCCTAGAAGCCACCCTGGGCAACTACGATGCGGCCGCCGACCGCCTCACCGCCGCAGCCGACCGCCTCCGCCACCTGCCCATCGAACGCGGCCGAACCCTGCTGGCCCTCAGCCACACCGAACGACGCGGACGCCGACGCGCCAGCGCCCGCACCGCCGCGCAGAGCGCCGCCGACCTCTTCAGCACGCACCAGGCACACCCCTGGATCGAAGCCGCCACCCGCACCCTCCACCAACTGGAGCCCGTTCCCGCACACAGCAGTACGCTCCGCCGCCTCACCTCCGCCGAACAGCGTTGCGCCGAGCTCGCCGCCAGCGGAGCGAGCAACCGCGACATCGCCACCGCCCTCACCATCAGTGTCAAAGCAGTCGAAGCAAACCTCACCCGCGTCTACCGGAAGCTCGGCATCCACTCACGCATTCAACTCGCGCACCTTGCAGTCGTGACGGCAGCGCCGGCAGAAGCCCTGCAGCCCGGCCTGGCGCATCAGCCTGGCGGCGCGTTTGCGCCCGCTTCTGACCCCGGTGCCCAGGCGTAACTCGGCGTGCCATCTATCGATGGTCACGATGGCGACGCCGACACCAGTACCGCGCCAAACAAGCCCACTACCAGCGAAGACACCGAATCAACCAGCTACGACTGGAGTATTGGTACTCCAGCCGCGAGTTCGCCGAGGGAATAGAAGCGGCCTTCCAGACCGCGTTCTTGTGGCTCACCGCCGGATGTCCTGGCGCCCGCCGAGTTCAGGAGAATGGCCCGTTCCCTCGGCTGTTGTCGAGGGTCATGCCGCCCTTGTGATGGTCGACCAGGAACGGTCGGTCGGACGCCATCGTCCAGGCGGCGGGGGCATGGCACCATGACCGGTGTCCTCCGCCGCCCGGTGGGCCGGGACATGATGGTGATGGAGTCGGGATGACAGGACTGGCCGGCGCGCCAGTGCCGGGGCTAACCCCACTGTGGACGCACGATCCGGTCACTGCCGGTCCCTATCGACTGGTCGGTCGGCTGGGCGCGGGCGGCCAGGGAGTGGTGTACCTCGGCGATGACGGCCAGGGTACCAGGGTGGCGGTCAAGATGATCAACATCGACCTGAGTGACCCCCGGGCACGATCGCAGTTCATGAAGGAAATCGCGGCGGCGCGGCGCGTTGCCCCCTTCTGCACTGCGCAGGTGCTCTTCGCTGAGGTGGACGGTGAACGGCCCTACGTGGTCAGTGAGTTCATCGAGGGTCCGACCTTGCACCGGCACGTACGCGAGCACGGCCCGGTCGCCGGCAACGAGTTGCACCGGCTCGCCGTCGGCACCGCCACGGCGCTCGCGGCGATCCACCGCTCCGATGTCGTTCACTGCGACCTGAAGCCGGACAATGTGGTACTCGGCCGCGACGGCCCGCGGGTGATCGACTTCGGCATCGCGCGTGCGTTGGGCGTAACCGAGACGGTGACCAGCCGGGTGATGGGTACCACCGCGTACATGGCGCCGGAGCGGTTCCGCAACGATTCCGTCGGCCCGCCCTGCGACATCTTCGCCTGGGCCGCCACGATCGCCTTCGCCGCCGGTGGTCGGCCACCGTTCGGCAACGACTCGCTCTTCGCGGTGATGCACCGGGTGCTGAACGAGCCGCCTGACCTGTCGCCGCTGCCTCCGGGTCTCGACGAACTGATCCGGCAATGCCTGGCCAAGGAACCGGCGGACCGGCCGGAGGCCGAGCATGTACTGATGCGGCTGCTCAGGCAGGACGCCAGAGTCACCGGCCCGCTTCGCCGGGAGACCGTGCTCAAGATGGGTAATGAGACCGCCAGCGCGCCGACGCCGAATCAGCCGCTGCCCGCGCCGACGTTGCCGCAGAACTGGCCGGCATCTACCCAGATCCAACCGGTGCCGCGGGGTCGCTCCTCGGTGTCGGCATTCGGTGCATCGGCTGAGGTCGATGGTGGCTGGGGGTGGCGTCTCCGCCGCGAGTCCGTCGACGCCGGAGGCATTTCGATCGCGATCTTCCTCGGCTCTGTCGGCGCCGCCGCCGGCTACGTCGCGTCGAGCGCGGTGGGTAAGGCCGCGGCGGCCGGCG
Source organism: Micromonospora eburnea (assembly GCF_900090225.1). NCBI lineage: Bacteria > Bacillati > Actinomycetota > Actinomycetes > Micromonosporales > Micromonosporaceae > Micromonospora > Micromonospora eburnea. Next base: position 4,895,164 of record NZ_FMHY01000002.1, on the reverse strand, counting down.
CGGCCACCTTCGTCGTGGTCTATGTGGTTCGGCTGCTGGTCGCGGCAGCACTCGCCGGCCGGTCCGACCGCCCGTGACGACCGCACGCGGGTCTCGCGCGCGTGGGCTGAGTCGATAGGTTGACTGCCATCAGTTGATCGCCAAGGAGGAGGTCCCCATGGCCCCAGCCCCAACGCGTACCCGACAGTGGTTGCCATACACCGCCGCCGTCACCGCCGGGCTGCTGGTCATCGCCGGGACGTTCGCGTTCGTGCGGCAGCGGGACGCGGGCGGCCGTCCCCGCGCCGACTGCACCATCAGCCTGGAGGTCAATTCCTCGACGGAAAAGGCAGCGCTGCTGGTCGAGCTGGCCGAGCGGTATAACGGCAGTGGCAGGTCGCTCGATGGTGGCGGCTGCGCCCGGGTGCACGTCAGCGCGCTGACCTCGGGTAAGGCAGCCGAGGAACTGGCCGCCGGCTGGGGCGGTACCGGCCTGCCGAAGCCGCAGGTCTGGTTGCCGACGTCGAGCCTGTGGACCGGCCAGCTTCGGCGGCTGGACCAGGCCGCTGGGCGGGCACCGCAGACCCCGGACCGCTACCCGTCGATCGCCAACAGCCCGTTGGTGATCGCGATGCCGCAGCCCAAGGGCGACCTGGTGCGCCAGCGCGGGCCGCTGGGGTGGGGGGAGATCCTGGGCCTCTCAGGGCGGGCGGGTTGGGCGGACTTCGGCAAGCCGGAGTGGGGCCGCTTCACCTTCGGCAAGGACAATCCGAACCTGTCCACCTCCGGGCTGGCGGCGACCATTGCCACCTACTACGCCGCCGTTAACCGGTCCAGCGATCTGACACGGTCCGACCTGGCCAACCCGGCGGTGACCCAGTTCGTACGGCGGATCGAGGCCAACGTGTCGCACTACAGCGACGATGTGGTGGACCTGTTACGAGACCTCGCCGAAGCCGATCTGGTCGGTAGGGGCAGCAGCAGGGACGACATGAGTGCCATCGTCATGCAGGAGGAACTGGTTTACCTGTACAACGAGGGCAGGCTGAGCCCGCGGCAGGACGGCCAGGAGCAGGGCCGGCGGCCGAGCGTGCCACTGGTCGCGGTCCACCCGAGGGAAGGCACCTTCAACCTGGATCACCCGTTCGTGGTGCTGCCGTCCGCCGATGAGCGTCAGCGTGCGGCGGCAGCCGACTTCCTGGCGTTCCTGACCGATGATGTGCAGCAGGAGAGTTTTGCCCGCCTCGGGTTCCGGAACCACGAGCGCCGGGCCTCCGCGCAGCTGCTCGCCAGCGTCGGCACCGAGCCCACCGGTGGGCTGACCTACTTCGAGCCGCCGGACCCGCAGGTGGTCGAGGCGATGCTCGGCGGGTGGAGCACGCTGCGCAAGAAGGCCAACATCCTGATCGTGCTGGACACCTCGGGTTCGATGGAAGCGGCGGTTGGCAACCGTACCCGCCTCCAGGTCGCCTCCGCGGCGGCGGGCAAGGGGCTCGCGTTGCTCAACGCGGAGGACCGGGTCGGGCTCTGGTCGTTCTCCTCGGAGACCCCGCAGCGGCCCACCGGCCCGTACCGTGAGGAGGTCCGGCTCGGCGACTTCGACCAGAAGCGGATCAACAGTCGAACCGCCGCCTTGCGTGCCGGAGGGGGTACCGCACTCTACGCGACGGTCCGGGCCGCCCATCAGTACGTACTCGACCGGTATGACCCGCAACGGATCAACGCTGTGGTCGTGTTGACCGACGGCAAGAACGAGTACAGCCGAGACAACGACCTGGCCCGGTTGCTTGCCGATGTCGAGCTAGACCCCCGGCGCCCGGTCAAGGTGTTCTGCATCGCCTTCGACCGGGAATCAGACTTCGCCACCTTGGACCGCATTGCCAAGGCGTCTTCAGGCAAGGCGTTCGACGCCACCGATCCCGCGAGGATCGACGAGGCGTTTGTGAAGCTGGTCAGCAGCTTCTGACTGCCCACGGGCCTGATTCACAAGGGCAGCTGTGGTACAGCCATCCCGTCGGCCGGACGGGGCGAGACCACACCTCGCCGCAGTCCCGTCCGGCCGAGCGGGGCTGAGGCAGGTGTCGACGGCACGTTCCAGGTCGTCTGCGATGCACATGTGTCGTCACCTCCGGCGCCGATCGGCCAGCCGTGCATGCAGGGCGCAGATCGTCAGGCTCGTGGCGTTGTGCCAGCGAGTCGAGTTACACCGGTACGGTGCTGCACTATGGCTGATGCCGGTACCGTCAGCCGATACCCTGGAGGACCAATGGTTTCAGGTCGATCCGCTGCCCGGCCGTGGTTGCCGTACGCCGCAGCCATCGTGGCCGGAGCCGCGGTCGTCGTGGCGGCCTACCTGATCGTCCGGCCAGCGGCAGACGCCGGGTGCACGCCGCTGGAGGTCAGCTCGTCGGTTGAGAAGGACGTGCTGCTTGGTGAGCTGGCCGAGCGGTACAACAAGAGTAATCGGCGTTTTGGTGGCCGCTGCGCCGCCGTGACCGTGCACGGCCTCACCTCCGGTGCGGCGACGGACGCGCTGGCCGGCGATTGGACTGCCAAGCAGCCCAATCTCCCACGACCGCAGGTGTGGATGCCGACGTCGACCCTGTGGACCGGGCAGTTGAAGTTGCTGGACGAGGCCGCGGGGCGCCCGGCGCAGACCTCCGGCCCGTACCCGTCGGTGGCGAACAGCCCGCTGGTCATCGCCATGCCGCGGCCAAAGGGAGAGCTGCTCCAACAACAGGGTCAGCTCGGCTGGGGCGAGATCCTGGGCTTGTCCGGGCAGACGGGCTGGGCCACCTTCGGTCGCCCCGAGTGGGGGCGGTTCGCGTTCGGCAAGGTCAACCCGAATCTGTCCACCTCCGGGCTGGCGGCCATCATCGCGACGTACTACGCGGCCATCAACCGGGCCAGCGACCTCACCGAGAGCGACCTGGCAAATCCGAGGGTGACCCAGTTCGTCCGCCGCATCGAGGCCAACGTGTCCCACTACAGCGACGACGTGGTGGACCTGCTGAAAAACCTCGCCGAAGCGGATCTGTCCGGCGCCGGGACGCAGGTTCTGACCGATATGAGCGCGATCGTGACACAGGAGGAATTGGTCTACCAGTACAACGAGGGGAAGCTGAGTCCGACCCCGGGCGAAAAGCCCAAGGTCCCGCTGGTCGCGGTGTATCCGAAGGAGGGCACGTTCAACCTCGACCACCCGTACGTGGTCCTCCCTTCGGCCAGCCAGGAGCAACGTGCCGGCGCCGCCGACTTTCTGGCGTTCCTTCAGGAGCCGCCACAACAGCGGAGCTTCAGCCGGCTCGGGTTCCGCGACCACGAGCGGAACGCGTCCGGCCCGCTGGTCGCCTCCGTCGGCGGGCGCGGGGCAGGCCCGGATCTCACCTACTTCGACCCGCCAGACCCGACCGTGGTCAAGGCGATCCTCGCCAACTGGGGCACGCTGCGCAAGAAGGCGAACATCCTCGTCGCCGTTGACACGTCCGGCTCCATGAACGCCAAGATCGGTGGCCGGAGCAGGTTCCAGGTAGCGACCACGGCCGCCGCCAAAGGCTTCGGCCTGTTGAACTCCGAGGACCAGGTCGCACTCTGGTCGTTTTCCTCCGAGACGCCACAACGGCCGCGTTCGCCCTACAGCGAGGAGGTCCGACTGTCGGCGTTCGACCAGAAGGCCCTCACCGGCAAGATCAACAACCTTCATGTCGGAGGCAACACCGCTTTGTACGCCACCGTACGAGCGGCACACCGGCACATGCTCGACCACTATGACCAGTCCCGAATCAACGCGGTGGTCGTACTGACAGACGGCAAAAACGAGTACAACAAGGACAACAAGCTCGACCGACTACTTCAGGATGTCGCGCTGGATCCGGAACGGCCGGTCAAGATTTTTTGCATCGCCTTCGACGAGCAGTCCGATTTCGCGACCCTGGACCGGATCGCCAAAGCGTCCGCGGGCAAGGCGTTTGACGCCCGGGACCCGACGAAAATCGACGACGCATTCGTCAAGTTGGTCAGTAGCTTCTAACACTCCAACGTCACTTGGCCTGCCTGCGCTGGTAGCGGGATCGGCGGGCTCGGGCTTGGGATGTTCGTCGCCAGATCGACCGGTGCAGGATGTGCCCTGGGGGTAGCGATGCGGTGAGGACGAGGGCGTTGAGGAATCGGCGGATCTCGGCGACGGTCAGTGCGATGAGTTCCGGGTCGGTGTCGGGTTGCTGGGCGGCGAGGATGGTCAGGACGGCCAGGGCGAGCATGGCCAGGGTGACGAAGCGGTGCCAGCCGCTCCAGCTGCGGACCTGGTAGAGGTCCAGGCCGACCTGGCCTTTGCCGGCCTGGAACAACTCCTCGATGCTCCAGCGGGATCCGGCCACCCTGCCGAGGGTGTGCAGGGGCACCGGGCGGGGTGACCAGCACAGGTAGAAGGCCGGCTCGCCGGTGCTGCGGTGCGGCGGATGAGCAGCACTGACGCAGCAGGCACGTGCACGAGGATGAGGTGCAGCGTCACCGGCGTGTGTTGCCACCACCGCACCGAGCCGGGCGCGTCGATCGGGAGCGCCTCGATTGTCGCGTCCGCGTGTGCCCAGACTCGGTGCCAAAGGCCGATGACGTCGTCGCGGGACTCGTCGGCTGCGGCCCACATGTTTGCGTTCGACTCGGCGTGCTCGTCCAGGCCTGCGACGGGTTCGGAAAGGGGCGGTCGAACACCTCGCCGAAATACCCGGCGGCCACCAAGGCCACGTGCTTGACCAGCCCGAGCAGTTTCGTCCCGGTCCACACGGGCGGGCGCCGTACGTCGTACTCCGACAGCCCGTCGAGCTTTCCGAGCAGCGCCTCACGCGCCTCCCGCAGATACCCATGAACCCTGCGCCGTCCCGGGCGCACCGAAGCGCACACTACGCCGGCGGGCCTGGGTTGGCACCGCCCACCAGTTATTCGGCGGCGAGCACCCCGTCGGCCCTGCTGCCGGCTGACGGCGACCGGCTTGGCGGGCGGATCGAAGCCGAGGTCGTGATGCGCCCGCCGGAAGGCGGCCCAGCATTCGCTGACGTCGGGCGAACTCGCCGGGATTGCCGACGACAAACCACTTCTCGCTTCCTCTGGGCAGTGGCCGTCGCGCCCACAGCGCCGCCACAACCGGTCGACAACAGGAGCCTCGCACCGTGGATGTGACGGCGCACCCGCGCCGCTCCCAGCTGCATCGGACCGGCCCGTGGGAGGCCGACCGACTCTGATCACAGTGGAGGACTCATGCGGCTACGAACGACCGCAACCGGAGTGCTGGCCAGCAGCGTGGCTGCCATTGCGCTCCTGCTCGGCATGGCCGGGCCGACGCAGGCGGCTACGGCCCGGAGCGCACACGCCGTGACCGCAGGCGGCCATGGTACGGACGCCGCGGCGCAGCGGAGCGCAGCCGCCAAGCCGGCGCCCGCCAAGGACTTTGTCGGTCCCAACGTCCACCTGGGCGCCGACTTGCCGGCCAAGGCCGGCCATCAGACGGCCACGGCCAGCACCCTGGCCGCGTGGACGGTGAGCCTGGCGATCACCGTGCGGCGGCCCTGGGTCGGCCGGTCCACCACGCTGACCGCCACCGCCAGCGCTGATGTCGGTCCGACGGCCTACTACATCCGCATCTTCCGCAACGGCAGCCAGATCGCGTCGTGTGCGACCGGTACGACCTGCTCGCTCTCCTGGACCGAAAACACCGAGATGACCGACTCGTTCCGGGCGGAAATCTCCAACTTCACCCGTTCGGACGTGGTGGCAAACGATCCCGACGCGGACAGTCCGTTCGGCTATCAGGTGACCTGGCACGCGTCCACCACGATCGACCTGACCGCCAACTACACCTCGATAACGATGGGCAAGCCCGTGACCCTGACCGCGTCCACCTTCGACGACGTCTGGGCCTCGCCGTACTGGATCGAGATCTTTGACGTGACCACCGGGACCTACCTGACGAATTGCGCGTCCGGGACCGTGTGCTCGGTGCAGGTGAGCCAGGCGGTGGCGACCACGCACGCCTATCGCGCCTTCGTCTCCTACTCCAGCACCGCCTTTCCACCGTCCGGAACGGTGGCGACCTCGGGCACCAGCTACGTCACCTGGACCACCGGCCCCACCATCTGGCAACTCGGCCTCAGCGCGCCGGCCACCGCCTACCGTGCGGTGATCGTCACGGCCACCGCGTCGCTCGACGTCGGCACCACCGCGTACTGGATTGAGATCTTCGACCAGGAGAGCGGCACCCGCATCGCCGCCTGCCCGAGCAGCACAACCTGCTCCGGCACGTACACGCCCACCAGCCCGGAGGGCAACCACCTGGTCGCCTTCATCAGCGCGCTGGACACCAACCTCCCGCCGGCGAGCATCCAGGCGTCCTCGAACGTGGCAAAGATCGCGCTGGTCTCGCCGCCCCCGAGGTAAGCGCACGAGCTGCGCGAATCGGGACGGCAGGCGACCGTGCCGTCCCGCCACAACGTCGGCACAACAGGGACTGCGGATGCTGACGGTGGCCGGGCGACCAGCCCGTGCCGGAGACCACAAACAAAGGAATGGATCATGAAACGTGCAATGCAACGCCTCGTCACCGGTGCGGCCGCGTGCCTGCTGGCCGTCTCCGCGATGATGCTGCCGCACACCGCCGCGTCCGCGGGACCCGAGTGCATGTTCATCCGCTACCCGGGCCTGGGCGCGGGCGCCAGCTGCCCGGAGCCGATCACGGGAGGCGGGACCGGGACGTCCTCTTCGGTGCCGACCACGGACGACCGGATGAACTCGACGCCGACGGGCTGGTGGACGTACCAGAACGTGGACCCGGACACGGTCTCGGCCCTGCTCAGCAGCAACGATGCCCGGCCGACCGACTTGCGGGTGCTCAGCGCGTCGCCGCTGCGGTTCTCGGTGACGATGGTCCGCAACACCGGCGCCTACGCCAGCGGATACTGGTGGTACTACGGCGTCACCATGACGCAGGTCAGCAACCTCCTGTCCACCAACAACGCCCGGCTGATCAGCGCCGTGCGGTACGGCAGCGTCTATGCGGTGGTGATGGTGCCCAACATCGGCGCCAACGCCAAGGCGTGGGGTTGGTGCGACACCGATTTCGCCGGCATCGGCTCGTGCCTGGGCACCACCATGCGGCTGACCAACATCGTGTCGTACGCGCAGAACCGGTTCGTCGTGATCTTCGTGAACAACTCCCCGGGCTACGGCTGGTGCTGGTACGCGGGGATCAGCCGGGCCGCGTTGAACAACGTCTGCAACGGGCAGTCGGTGCTGGACATCAGCGCCAACCCCGACGGCACGTTCAACGTCGCCTCGGTCGCCCTTGACGGCGACGGCCGGGTTCACTCGTTCACCTCGCCGCAAGCCCTGGTGAACTACGCGGTGGCCAGCCCGCCGGATCGGCCACTGTTCGTCACGCCGTACGTGGCGAACGGCACGACCAACTGGATCACCTCGTTCCGATACAACTCCTGACCACACTGTTCGGCACGGATGGGACAACCACCGGTCGTCTCATCCGTGCCGTCACGAGCGGACGGGCGCGGCGGCTACCCCGTCGTGCGGCTGCCCCGCCCAGCCCGCCGAGGCCAGCTCGTGCGCCTCAACGGTCGCGTTCGCGCTGCGGTACCGGTCGACGGCGGTGCCGTGGTGGCGGTGGGCCGCGGCCGGGCTGCCCCGACGGGCTTCGAGTTCGCTGAACGCGCGGTGTATCTCCGCCTCCTCGTACGCATCCGGGATGCGCAATCGAAGCTCCAGCGCGAACTGGAAATGCTGTTCGGCTTCCGGGAAGGAACCAGCCCTCAGATGCGCCAATCCGAGGCTTTGCAGCGCCACGGCCTCCCGATGAGGATCTCCGATCTGGCGGCTCAGCCGCAGCGCGTGCGCGCCGATATCCAGTGCCGCCGACACCGAACCCACGTCGAGCAGGGCGGACCCGATGTCCCGCAGCGTGTCGAGCTCACGGCTCTGATCACCGATCTCCCGGTGCAGGGCCAGCGCGCTGTGCAGCAACTGCAGCGCCACCTGGTACGCGCCGCGCCGCAGGTGCGCCGCGCCGGAGGCCTGCCAGATCACCGCGTGCAGGCGTTGGTCGTCGAGGGCGACGGCCAGGTCGTGGGCCCGGGCGAGGTGGTGCAGGGCCACGTCGGGACGTCCGCACCGGGTGTGGGCGTCGCCCAGGTTGTGCAGCGCGTACGCCACGTCCGAACTGACGCCGCGGGCGGTGTGCACAGCGAGCGCGTATTCGTACTCCGCGATGGCCTCGTCGAAGCGCCGGAGCATGGTCAGCGCCACCGCCGTGTTGTTGTGGACACTGCCCTCCCCCCAGGCGTCACCTGCCGCCTGCATCAACGGCAGCGCCGAGCGCAGCTCGCGCAGCGCCTCCTCGTAGCGCTGTACCTGGATGCAGGCGACACCCAACTGGCCCCGCATCAGGGCCTCGACATGCCGGTCACCCTGCCGCTGGGCGGCAGCCAGTCCGCCTCGGCAGATCTCCAGCATGTCGACCCAGTGGCCGCGCGAGTTGAAAAAGCCCATCAACAGGTACGCCAACTGCCACGCGGCGGTGTCGTACCCATGGCCGACCGCGTACCGCGACACCGGCACGAGGTTCTCCCGCTCGGCGTCCAAAAACACCAGCGCGTCTCGATGCCGACTGGCGAACGGCAGCTCGATCGGTCCGTGGCGGAGCGTAACGGTGGCCCGGGTGCGCGCCGGGGTCAGGATCGTGTTGGCCGCGTCGGCGATGGCCAGGTACCAGTCGAGGATGCGCTCGACCGTCTCGGTACGCCGATCCGGTGGGTCAACGGCGAGCGCGCACTCCCGGGCGTACAACCGGATCAGGTCGTGGCACGCGAACCGCCCGCTGGCCTGCTCGCTGGTTAGGTGCACGGTGGCCAGTTCGTCGGTGACCTGTCGCCCGACCGCCGGCGACGTACCGGTCGCCGCGGCGACCAGCGGGGCCGCGAAGCTCGGGCCGGGGTGCAGGCCGATCGCCCGAAAGGCGGTCGCCGCCAGCTCGCTGACCGTGTCGTAGGCGCTGGCGAAGACGGTCCGGATCCCACGCGAGTCGCCCGGCACCGACAGCGCATCGAGGCGATGCTCCGTGGCGAGATCGGCGACGAGATCGGCGATGCGTAGCCGAGGGCGGGACGCCAGCTTCGCCGCGGCGGTCCGCAGTGCCAGCGGCATCCCGCCACACGCCGTCACGAGTTGTTCGGCTGCCTCGACCTCCTGGCGCACCCGCTCGACACCGAGCACCCGCTCCAACAGGCTGATCGCATCGGGATGGTCGAGCACATCCAACTCCACCCGGCGCAGGGCGTTCCGGACGCCCAGCGCCGGCAGCGCGTTGCGGCTGGTCACCAGCAACAGGCAGCCGGACGTCGGAGGTACCAGTGGCAGGACCTGCTCGGCGGATCCGGCGTTATCGCACACCAGCAGGACTCGGCGGTCGCGCAGCAGCGAGCGGAACAGGCGTACCTGGTCTGACGGGTCGGCCGGTACCCGGCCCGGAGGCACGCCGAGCCCCCGCAGGGTGTGGCAGACGACGTCCGGCGCGGTTGCCGCGGCGGCCGGGCCGTGGCCGTGGAGGTCGACGAAGATCTGGCCATCCGGGAACTGATCAGCCACCCGGTGCGCCCACTCCACCGCCATCGCGGTCTTGCCCATCCCGGCCGGCCCGCACAGCAGTGCCACGCGTGCTTTGTCAGCGGCCGAACCGCCGGGGGCGGTGGGATCGCCCAGGAGGTCGTCCAACGCTGCGATCTCGTCGCCCCGGCCGGTGAAGTGGCCGACCGGGGACGGAAGCTCGTGTGGGATCAGCCGTTTTGCGGGAGCGGCGACAGACACCGGCCCGGCGGCTTCGGCGACGTCCAGCGCCGGGTCCCGGCGCAGCATCGCCGTGTGCAGCCGTTGCAGCTGGGGCCCCGGGTCGACGCCGAGCGCCTCGGCCAGATGCGCGCGCAGCCGCGCGTAAGAGGTGAGCGCCTCCGCGTGCCGCCCGGACCGGTAGCGCGCGAGCATGAGCAGGCCGACGAGGCGTTCGCGCGCCGGGTACGCCGCGAGCAGGCGCTCCAACTCGTCCGCGGCCTTCGCGTAAGCGCCCAGCCGCAACTGGGTGTCGCAGAGGTCCTCGACGGCGCCCAGCCGCGCCTCCTGCAACCGGGCGACTTCGGCCGCGCCCCAGCCGTACAGCTCTGTACCCTGCAGCGGCTCGCCGTACCAGAGTTTGAGAGCCGAGCTCAGGGCACCCTCGGCGCCCGCCGAATCACCCTCCGCTAGCAGGCGTCGAGCGGCGCGTACCTGCCCCTCGAACCGGTGTGCGTCAACGGCTGGCGGATCGACGACCATCATGTAGCCAACCCGGGTGGCGACCAGGAGGTCTGGCAGCCCACAGGCGGCCAGCTCCTGCTTCGCCCGAGTGAGGTGGCTCTGCAGCGTCCGAACCGCGGTTCGCGGAGCATCGTCGCCCCAGATGCCGTCCACCAGCTTTGATACTGGGATCGGATATTTCGGCGTCAGGGCGAGCAGGCCGACAAGAGCGCGTTGCCGGGAACTGCTCAGTGCCGCCGACCCGGCGGGGCCGATGGCCTGAAGCGGCCCGAGCACGCGGACGTCCGCCATACACCCCGCCCATTCACCGCTGATCGCGATCCGGCCCCAGTGTAGAAGCGGGCGTGGCCGCGCCCGTACCGATGTGACGGCAACAAGACTGGCGGGCGTACTGATGCCGTCCGCACCTGCGGGTGATGGCCCGGATCGGCTGGGTGCCGCTCGTGGTCGGGCGCCAGTGGGCCCTACTCTGCCTGCAGTCGATGTCCTAGGACGGTTTAGAGGGTGTGCGTCAGCGCCGGCGGTGGGGGCTTCGACCGAGGGGTTCAGCGCCGTCTCGGGGGAGCGTGCGCTGGAATAGACGGCGGCGTGTGGCATGGTGACGCGGATGATCGACAGTGCAGCGTTGGAGGCCGTGGTCCGGCATGCTATGGAGCTTGAGGACGACTACGACGACATCGCGCCGATCCTCACCGCTCTGGCGGCGTGCGGGGACATCACCTTGGTGCCCCGGTTACACGAGGCGCTCGACCGGTTCCTCGATGAGCAGAACTTCTACGGTCGGGACCTGATCGCCGGGATTCTGGCCGGTATCCAGGGCGTGGCTGCGCTCCCGGCGCTGCTGCGCGCATCGGCTCGCGATCTCGGTGACGACCAGGACAGCTTGACTGGCGAGATCATCGACCTGTTGCACACGAACAAGGCAGTCGCGCGCCGCACGGTGCTGGACCTGGCTACGGGTGGCATCCCCGAACTGCGCCGGGCAGGGCTGTGGGCGTTGGGATTCGTGGTCGAAGCGCAGGATGTCGAACTGCTGGCCGCAGCCGCGACCGACGCCGACCCGCGGGTCAGGTCCGTGGCGATCGGCTCGATTCCCGACCCTGCTGGCGATGACCGAGCGTTCCAGGTGCTCGTCATGGCGCTGCGTGACCTCGACGATCAGGTACGCATCTCGGCCGTCAGCAGGCTCGGCTACACCGGCCTGGCCGACGCGGTTGCGCCACTGACCGCCCTCGCCGCCGACCCCGCGCCGCGGGTACGGTCCATGGTCGCGTACGCCCTCGGCCAGTTGGGCAGGGCGGAGGCGACCCCGGTGTTGCTTCGGTTGCGACACGACCCCGATCGGCACGTCCGCGAGAACGCCCTCGAAGCCCTTGGCTCAGTCGGCGGGGCGGCTGCGGTCGACGTGCTGCTGCTGATCGCCGCTGACGCGGATCCGCTGCTGCGAGCCCAGGCCGCTCGGGCGCTCGGCAGGGCGGTGGACTCGGATCCGCGCATACCGCAGCAGCTCACGACGTTGGCGCAAGACGACGAGCCGGCGGTGCGCGCCGCCACCATCAGTGGACTCGTCAGCACCGACAGCGTGCGATCGCGCTGGGCGTCGCTTGTGGTCGGGCTGGCGAACGACCCAGACCCGGTGGTCCGCCAGCGCGTCGCCGTTGCCGTACGCCGCCTCGCCCCCGACGCCGCCCCCGACATCCTCCACCAGTTCACCAGCGACGCCGACCCGACCGTGCGCCGGATCGCCGATACGGAACTTGCTCGGCTGACCGATACCGCCACCCACTGAGCCGCAGTAACGATGGAAACGGCACCCGCTGGAGCCTGAGTTCCCCGAGCTGGCGTGGCCCTACCCGGAGGTCGCTCGCTGCCCGGGATCTGCTGCAGGCGTTGTCCTGGCCGCCCGGTCACCGTCTTTACATCGACGTTACCGACAGCCTGCTGCTCATCACCATTATGGCCGACGGGATGCACACCGTCGGCTCCCGCGGGGCACGCCATGACGGGCGAACCCACCCGCTCGCCACCGTCACGGCCACACCCGAGAGGTAGACGCCGGGTAGTGCGCGGACAGCGGAGGGGGCCGTTGCTCTGAGGCCCTACGATTGCAGCCCCCACTGTCACACTGCGTAACGGAGGCCCTCGCTTCGGCGAGCCAATCCGCATCCGCTTCTAGCCGATGTCAGTGCGTTCTCAATGCGGGTCAGCGTAGGACGGCGGCATCGCGGGAGGCCATCGCGTCGTATCTGGTCAACGGCCGGACGGGCGTGGGCGCAAGCCGTTGAGTGCGGTGGTGACGACGTCGTCGGCGTACTCGGCGGTGAGCGGCCCACTGCGTTGCAGCCAACGGTTGAGCAGGGGGCCCCAGATCATTTCCACGGCCACGTCGAGGTTGAGGTCCTCGGCGAGTTGCCCGGCCCGCTGAGCACTGCGTAACCGTCGCTGCTTGGCCTCCTTCAACGGTCCATCCAGCCGTTCGACGTAGGCGGCTGCCAGCTCGGGGTCGTGCGCGATCTCGGTGGCCAGCGCGCGCATCGGCTGGTCGTACTGGGGATCGTTCAACTCCGCGACCGTGGCGCGCAGCACCGCTGTCAGGTCGGCTTCCAGGTCGCCGGTGTCGGGCAGCGCCGGAGGCTCGCCCTCGCTGCCCTCGCTGAGCATGAGGAAGGCGTCGAAGATGACCGCACCCTTGGATGGCCACCAGCGGTAAATGGTCTGTTTGCCGACGCCGGCGCGCGCGGCGATGCCCTCGATGCTGAGTTTGGCGTATCCGATTTCCTGCAGCAGGTCGAACGCCGCAGTGAGGATTGCCCGCCGCGAGGCTTCTTTCCGGCGGGCCGCGTTGGGCGTGGCTCGGTGTTGCGTCGTCATGTGCCCAGCATACCGAAAGCGAGACGGACCGTCTCGTCTTGACTGGCGAGGCGAGATGACCTACCGTCATCGAACAGCGAGACGGACCGTCTCGTCTCATGGCCGGAGGATGGAGATCCACAATGCGCACCTCATCCAGCACCGCTCCGCGTACCTGGTTCATCACCGGCGCCAGCCGCGGTCTGGGCCGCGCGTTCACGGTCGCCGCGCTTGAGCGCGGCGACCGGGTGGTCGCTGCCGCCCGGACCATCGTCGCCGACGACTTCGACGAGCGTCACCGGGACAGGCTGCTGACCCTGACACTCGACGTGACCGACCGGGCGGCGGTCTTCGCCGCCGTGGCCACCGCAGTCGAACACTTCGGGCGGCTCGACATCGTCGTCAACAACGCCGGCACCATGTCCATGGGCATGATCGAAGAGTTCACCGAGGCCGAGGCGCGGTCCCAGTTCGAGGTCAACCTCTTCGGCGCGCTCTGGACCAGCCAGGCCGTGCTGCCGCACCTACGCGCCCAGCGGGCCGGCCACATCGTGCAGATCTCCAGCGTCGCCGCACTTGGCGGCTTCCCGAGCACCGGGATGTACAGCGCGAGCAAGTTCGCACTGGAAGGCATGAGCGAGGCCCTGGCGATGGAAGCCGCAGTCTTCGGCATCAAGGTCAGCATCGTGCAGCCCGGCGGCTACTGGACCGACCTATACAGCAACATGGCCACCACCACGCCGATGGAGGCCTATGGCCCGCTGCGGGCTGAACTGGAGCGGCAGTGGGCGGACGGCTCGATCGACAGTGAGCCGCGACTGGCTGCCGAGGCGCTGCTGAAACTGGTCGACAGCGACGACCCGCCGCTGCGCCTCCTGCTCGGCAGCATGGTGTACGACCTAGCGTTCGACATCGCACGCTGGCGAATGGACACCTGGGCAGGCTGGGAGCAGGTCAGCCGAGCCGCCGAGCATCCCGTCCCGCCCCCCAGTGGTGCGCACTGACGACCTGTAGCGACACCGGCGAAGGCGCCCCCACACGCTCGACGACTCCTCGTCGGTGTGGGGCCCTCCGGCGTGCGTATCCGACGGGTTCGAACCTCCCCGGCCCGGTATCCCATGCCGCCGATCGTGCGCGCGGAAGCCAGAGCCTCCGTCACCCTCGCCAGGTGTCGAGGGGTGGGATCACAGTGACCGCGGACGATCGCCCGGCCGGGGGAGGACCGGAGCGACCCCGGCGGAGGTCATGGCTTGGACGCCTCGGCGGTGACGAAGCGCGCGAGCCGTGCCACGCCCTCGTCGATCTGCTCCGGCGTCAGATAGCTGATCGACAGCCGGATGCCGTGCTCGCCGCCACCGGCCGGATAGAAGTACGACATCGGCGTCCAGATCACGCCGTACTCCTCGGCGCTGCGCTTCAGGGCGGCGTTGCCGGCCTCGAACGGCACGGTCATCGCAAGGAAGAAGCCTCCGGCCGGCTTGTTCCAGCGCACGCCTGTGGCATCACGCAGGCGGGCCGGCAGGAACTCGTCGAGCCGGTCGAGGGTGCGCCGCATGCTCGCGCCGTAGTGCGCGGGGCTTTCCCCGGCGGCGGGTGTCGCGGTCTCCTCGGCGGCCAGCAGCATTCCGGCCACCGCCGCTTGGCTCAGCGGCGAGGTGTTCACCGTGATCATGCTCTTGATCTTCGACAGCTCGTCGGCGAGCAAGCCGGTGCGGCCCGCGGTGTCCGCGACCGGCTGGTCGGCGATGGCGAACCCGACCCGCGCGCCAGGGAACAGCGTCTTGGAGAACGAGCCGAGGTGCACCACGCGGTGTCGCCGATCGAGCGCCTTGAGAGTGGGTAGCTGGCGGCCCGGGCTGACCAGACGGTAAGGGCTGTCCTCGAGTACCAGCAGGTCGAGTTCGTCGGCGAGGTCGAGCAGGGCGTGCCGGGCGGCCTCGGACATAGTGGCGCCTGACGGGTTGGTGTGGTCGGGTACGACGTAGAACGCACGGGGACGGCGTCCTCGGCGCTGCTCCGCCCGTACCGCTCGGGTCAGGTCCTCGGGGTGGAATCCGTCAGCGTGCTCTGCCACCGGGACCGGTTCGATGTCCAGCAGTCGGGCGGCGCCGGTGATGCCCACGTAGCATGGGCTGGAGACGAAGAGCGCGTCACCGCTGTCGCGGATCAGGGCCCGCAGCGCGAGTACGATCGCCTCCTGGGCGCCCACCGTGACCACGATGGACTCCGGTGCCACGTCGATGCCGACCTCACGCCGCAGCCACTGCGCGATCACCTTGCGGATGCGGCCGCCCGCCGGGCCGTACTGGAAGACGGCGTCCTTGATCTCGGCCGGGGAACGGCCCTCGGTAGCGAGGTGGTCGAGGTATCCGCGAATGCTGCTGAAGATCTGCTCGATGTCGAACAAGCCGTCGAACGGACGCCCTGGTGCGAAGGAAATGGCCTCGGGGTAGCGTGCTGTCACCTCGTTGAGGAAGTTCATGGTGTCCAGCAGCGGGTCGGACAGACTCCCGTGCAGGTCGTCCGTGTGAAGCAAGGCAGCGGTGCGGCCGGTCCTGCCTGCCTCGTGCAACGTGGTCATCGTCGCCCCCTCGGTCGTTGCGGCACCTTGACTGTGGCACCGCAGCCGGCATCGATCAACGCCGTCCCCAGCGAAGTGTGGCGAGGTAGCTGCGGCGGTCGACGCCGAGGCTCTGTCGGCGTAGCGAGTATGACGGGATACTCAGACGGCGGGATTTCCTCGTAGATGGCTGGTCTTGGTCGACAAGCCGTTCTACCGGAATTCCGTCACCTCGTTGCCAGCACTCTCCATCATGCTCGGACAGCCCTTGACAGCAGCCCCAACGCCTTAACTTCATGCCTTAGTGGCATTGATGCACGATGTCGAGCTGGTCCATAGTGGTCGGTGTGAGGGTGATGCTCGTGCTCGGCAGTGGCCAGCAGTCATCGCGCCGGAGTGATCGGGCACCGATCGAGGGATGCGTCGCCGATGCCGGGTCCTGTTCTCATTCCGCGCCCTTCCGCCATCCGTCAGCGAAAGGATGCCGTCGTGGCTGTCCGTACCATCGAGTACGTCGAGCTCTACGCAACTGATCAAGAAGCGGTGGTCGATTACTTCGTCTCGTCTTTCGGGTTCGTCCGGATGGCGGAGTCCTCGATCGACGACACGAGATCGGTGCTGCTACAACAGGGCGAGGTGAAGCTCGTCGTCACCTCCGGTCCCGCGACCTGGAAGTTCCTCGATGCCCACGGTGACGGGATCGCCGACATCGCACTGAGTTGCGACGACGTCGCCGCCACCCGGCGACGGGCGTCCGGCGCCGGCGCCGAGGTGACCCGGTCGTTCCGCGGGGACCCGGTGATCGCCGGGTTCGGCGACGTCACGCACTCGCTGGTGCCGCAGCGGGCGGACACCCCCGGGCTGCCCGGCACCGCACCGTGGACCCCTGCGGCGCCCGCCCCGGGCGGAGCGGCCGGCCGGCTGGTGCTGCTCGACCACGTGGCGGTCTGTCTCGCCGGCGGAACGTTGCAGCAGCAGGCCGACTTCTACCGTGACACCCTTGGCTTCGAGCGCTACTCCAGCGAGTACGTCGCGGTCGGTGACCAGGCCATGGACTCCATCGTCGTACGCAGCGAATCCGGCCAGGTCACCTTCACCCTGGTCGCTCCCGACCCGGGGAAGGCAGCGGGCCAGCTCGACGCCTTCCTCAGCCGCAACGGTGGACCCGGCGTGCAGCACCTCGCATTCCTGGTCGACGAGATCGTCCCGGCCGTGCAGGAGTACGCCGGACGCGGTGTACGTTTCCTCAGCACCCCGAGCTCGTATTACCAACTGCTCGCCGGCCGGTTCGACGGGATGGCCGAGGAGATCGCCCAGCTGCGCGCCACCAATGTGCTGGCCGACCGTGACGAGTGGGGATACCTGCTGCAACTGTTCACCCGTTCGCCGCACGAGCGGAACACGCTGTTCTACGAGCTCATCCAGCGCCGAGGCTCGCGCGGTTTCGGCAGCTTGAACATCCGGGCGCTCTACGAGGCGGTCGAACACGACCGTTTGGCCGCGCAGTGAACGACGATGGTCACTGTCGGGCACTGGTGGCCGCACTGAGCCTCGCCGAGTACGAACAGCAGGCCCGGTCGCGGCTGGACGCCACCCTACCGCCGGCCCGCCGATCAGCCGGGCGGTGCGGCCTCAGCGTCGCGGGGCACCACGTACGCGACGAGCCGGGGTTCCTGGTCGTCGTCCCACCGGGCCACGACCACCGCGTCCCGCACCTGCGGGTGCCGCCGCAGCAACGCGGCCACCTCGTCCGGCTCGACGCGGTGGCCCCGGATCTTGATCTGGGTGTCCGTCCGCCCGTGGAATTCGAACTCGCCGTCGCCGCGTAGGCGCACCAGGTCACCCGTCCGGTACAGCCGTGCCCCGCCGGTCGCGGTGGAGCCAGGGACGAACCGCTGTCCGGTGAGTTCCGGACGGCCACGGTAGCCGAGGGCCAGCCCGGCGCCGCCGATGTGGAGTTCCCCGACGACCCCGGCCGGCAGCACCTCACCGGCCCGGTCCAGCACCCAGGCCGAGGTGTTGTCGATGGGCCGCCCGATCGGCACCGGCGCCCCCTCCTGGTCCGGCCGCACCCGGCCGGCGAGGGACCAGACCGTCGTCTCGGTCGGCCCGTACATGTTCCACACCTCGTCGGCCAGGGCACACAACCGGTTGGCCAACGACCGGTTGAGAGCCTCGCCCCCGGAGAGGGCGAGCCGTAGCCGAAGATCCTGCGGGGCGAAGTCCACGAGCTGACCCCAGGCCACCGGGGTCGCCTGGACCACCGTCACCTGGTTTCTCCTGATCAGGTTGATGAGCCGCTGCGGGTCGCGGGCGTCGGTGGTGGAGGCGACGACCGTCCGGGCTCCCACCGTCAACGGCACGATGAGTTCGAGCACCGAGATGTCGAAGGACGGGCTGGTCAGGGCCAGCACCACATCCGTCGCCACGACACCGGGCGTCCGGGCCATCGCGGCCAGGAAGTTCACCACGGCGCGATGCGGGATCTCCACCCCCTTCGGTGTCCCGGTCGATCCCGAGGTGTAGATGAGATAGGCCAGATCGGCGGGCCCGGCCCCGGGCGGCACCGACAGCGCGGCCGGGTCGTCGGCCGCTGTCTCGTCCGGGTCGTCGACGAAGACGACGGGCGTTCCCGACGCGGAGACCGTGTCGACCGGACCACCCCCCGACTGACAATCAACCCGGCACCCGCGTCGTCGAGGATGAACCTGAGGCGCTGTTCCGGATAGCCGGGGTCCACCGGCAGGTACGCCGCACCGAGGTGCCACGCCGCCAGCATCGCGGTCAGGGCCTCCACCGACCGGTCGAGGTTCACGGCCACCACCGTTCCGCGCCCCGCGCCGTGTCTGCGTAACCGCTCTGCGAGCGCCGCAGCGGCCCGACCGAGCTCGGCGTAGGTCAGTGAGCCCAGCGCTCCGGTCACCGCTGGCGCGTCGGGGGTCCGGGCGATCTGGCCGACCACCAGTTCGAGGGCGCTCGCCGCTGCCGGGACGGGCGTCTCGGGCGGCGCGCACCAGGCGGTGAGCTGGTCGCGCTCGGAGGCGGTGACCGTGCGGAACAGGTCAAGCGGGGCCCGCGAGTTGTTCAGCGCGTGGCGGAGCACCGTGACCAGGTGGCCCAGTAGGAGCTTCGGCGTCTGATCGTCGTAGATGTCGCCGCTGCACTCCACCGCCAGGCGCAGCGCCCCGTCGGCGTCAGTCGCGTCGACCACGACCAGCCCGATGTCGGCTTGGGTCAGACCGGGTGGCGCCGGCAGCCGCCGGCAGCCCAGTTCCGGCGAGGCGGCGAAGGGCTGCGGGGACACCGTGGCGTGGTTGAACAGGACCTGGAAGATGGGCAGGTACGCCAGGCTGCGTTCCACGTCCAGCTCGGCGACGAGGGCCGCGAAGGGTGGGCGCCGGTGCGCCAGGGCACCGAGCATCTGGTCCCGGACATGATCGACAAGATCGTCGAACGACATGCCGGGCGCCACCCGGACCCGGAGCGGAACCGGGTTCATGAACAGGCCGATCAGACCGTTGAGCTCCGCCCGGTCGCGACCGGAGACCGGCATCCCCAGCACGATGTCCGTGGCGCCGCTCTGCCGGTGCAGGGCGACCGCCCACGCCGCCGCCAACACCATGGCGGAGCTGGCCCGCCGCTGCTTCGCGAAAGCGTGCACGGCAAGGGCGTCGGCCTGCTCCAGCAGAACGTCCGTCTGGTGGGCCACCTGGGTCGGCGCGGTCGGCCGCGGCCGACTTCCCGGCATGCTGAACAGCGGAGGTGCGTCCCGGAGCAGTCCGCGCCAGTACGCGATGTCCCGGTCCCAGCTGCCGTTGCGGGCGGCCTGCCGTTCCTGGACCACGTGTCGTTCGTACGTCAGGGGCAGCATCGGCGGGCGCCATGCCGTATCGGCCCGTAGGGCGTTGTAGGCCGCGCAGAGGTCGTCGAAGAGGACGGAGAGGCTCCATCCGTCGGCCACGATGTGGTGCACCACGACGGTCAGCACCCAAATGTCCTCACCCGTCCGACAGAGCTCGACCCGCAGGAGCGGCCACGTGCTGAGGTCGAAGATCCCGTCGGTGACCGCGCGGACCCGGTCGAGCAGGTCCGCCTCGTTGACGTCGACCACGTCGAGCACCGCCGGCGCGTCCTCGTGTACCACGCAGTACGGACGGCCGTCGGCCTCGTGAAAGCTGGTGCGCAACGGCGAGTGGCGCGCCACGACATGCCGGAACGCCGCGTCGAGTGCCACGGGATCCAGCGGACCGGTGATCTCGTACGAGATGGAGATGTTGTGTATCGGCAGGCCCGGCATGAGCCTCTCAAGAAACCAGATCCGTTCCTGCCCGAAGGACAGCGGATTCCTGAGTTCCACGGTGCTCCCCCTCCGTCCGGTCAGATCCGAGCGCCGGTGCCTGGAGCCGGCTCGACAAGCGCACTCGGCCCGTCGACCGGGCAGGCCGTGTGTTCGCGGATGTAGCACGCCAACGCCGAGATGGTCGGGTTCTCGAAGAGGTGCCGGGCGGGAACCTGCACCCCGTAAGTCTTCTGCACGAACGCGAGAACCCGCATCACCAGCAGTGAGTTGCCACCGAGCCGGAAGAAGTCGCTGTCGGTTCCCACCTGGTCGCGACGGAGCAGCTCACCCCAGTGAGCGGCCAGCGCCCGCTCCAGCTCGTCGGACGGAGCGCTCGGCGGGCCCAGCTCGCCGTCGGGAGCGGGGCGTGGCGCGGGCAGGGCATTGAGGTCCACCTTGTGATTCGGCGTCCTGGGCAGCTCGTCGAGTACGACGACGGCGGACGGCACCATGTACTCCGGCAGGAACTGGCGCAAATAGGTGAGAAGCTCGTCAGCGGACATCCTGGGCCTCCCGGCCATCGCAGTTCCTAACCATTTCGGCGGCACGTCCGGCGGGTCCGCGGCGTACGGCCATCGCGCCACTCGCGCCCGCTGCGGCGGTGGTGCCTCGGGGGCCGGTCACCCCACGCCTCCCGCCGGCCGACCGGTGCTCGCGCCGGAGGGGTCGACGGCGACGAGCCTCAGCTCCGAGGTGTACCGCTCACCCGCGTGGTCCCGCAGCCACAACGAGTCGTGGTCGGGCAGCAGCTCCGTGAGGGAGACGGTGGCCCCGGTGGTCTCCATCGCCTTGCGGAACCCCTTGGCCAGCATGTTCACCAGCACCAGGCTCGAGAAGTCGACGTATGCCGGCTTGTCCTCGGTGGGCAGCTTGTAGAAGGCCCGCTCCGGTAACCGCAGCGCTCGGCGCCAGGCGCGGGCTTCCCGGAACCTGCGGCTCTCGTCCCGGAGGCTCGCCCACTCGGCCTCTGCGGCGGGTATCGTCCACGACTCGCGAGCCATCACCAGCCGATCGACGGTGACCCGGGGGCGGTGCCGGCGGGGAGCCAACGGACGGAAACCGTTCACCACCGCTGCGGACAGCAGCTCGCCCGTCGTCTCCAGCAGGTCGTACCGTAGCCCGCCGTCGCGGGTGCGCACGACCAGGCGATCGTCGACCGGTTCGACCAGGAGCGCGGCGGCGGGTATCGAGCGTCCCGGCGCGCCGCCGGCGTCGGCGTGCAGAGACCAGTACGCGTAGCGTGGGGACAGCAGGGCCGACGGCGGATAGGTACGCGAGTTGACCGCCTGCCAGTGCTTCGGCGGTATCAGATACACCCGGCGGTCGCCGTGATCCGCCGCGTCCATCGCTCGCAGCCGGTCAGGGTCGGGGTGCTGTTCGACGAACAGGCGGCTCTCCACGGTGTTGGACGCGAGGTGCAGTTCGCCCAGCACGAACAGGTAGTCCCCGCGGTCTACCGCCTGGGGCCCGGTCGTGGCCAGCATGACGTCGGGCGAGTGGTGGATCGCCTCCGACCAGGCGGGCGCCGTCTCGGGGAAGAACCGCCGGACCAGGGGTGCGATCTCCGCTGAGCTGACCTGGTGTCGCTGCCCCTCGGCCGGCGGCTTGAGGATCTCCTCCCACCGGTGCTGCAACTCGGCCGTGGTCTTCCGGACCGGTTCGGGTAGCTCCCGCAGGGAGAAGAACAGCGAGGGGGTGGCGATGGCCAGGACCGAGGCGAGGGGAACCAGGGTCTCGCCGCTACGGCGGCTCGCGCGGGCGTAGGCGTCGTCGAACACCTCCCGGTAGCGCTCGGCGGCCTCGGCGACGAACCATCGGGCACTGTCGAGCAGCAGGCCCAGCGGCGCCGACAGGGCTTCCAGGAGCGGTCGGCCGATCTCGACCGTCACGTCTCGGGTGGTGTCCTCGTAGAGGATCGTCCGGCCGCCGTACGTGACCCCGGGACGCCGGACCGGCGCCCGGCCGGTGTGCCGGCGGAAGGTCTCGTTGGCTGCGTCCAGTGCTGGCAGCAACCGAGTGACATCCCCGGCGGCCGTCGCCACCTGGTCGCGTGCCGCGACGAGTTCGTCGAGCGCGCCCACGACCCGCCGGCGCAGCTCCGGGCTGCCGACGCGCTCCAGCATCCGCCGCAGATCCTGCTCGGGGCGGGCAGAGACCGGGACCTCCAGGTCGAGGCGGAGCAGTCCCCGGTCCCGCATCGACAGCACCAGGTCGATCACGTCCTGCTCGGTGGCCAACCCGGGAGCGCCGCTCCAGAGCAGCTCATCGCCGATCTCCCGGATCACCCGATGGCCGTCGACGAGTTGCAGCGTCTCCGCCTCGGCTTCGGTCAGCAGCACCGGGCCGCGCGACGGGCGGTGCAGGACGGCGCCGTCCAGTTGGCAGTCGGCCGCCTGGCGGGGAGACAACCATGGCAGCAGCTCCGGATCGCCGGCCAACGCCTCGCCGAGTGCGTCGATCGCCCACACCTCGAAGTAGGTGGTGCGTCGGTCGAGGATGGCCGCGCCCGGCACGACCCGCAGCGGCTCCGGGGACTGCGACCAGCTCGCCCAGGCCACCGGCCCGAAGAAGCCGATGGTGTCGTTCTTCATGCAGTACCGCTGCCAGTACCCGGCGATCGCGAGCTCGTGGTTGCGCCCCCGGACGTTGCGGGGTTCCCCGGCCGCCGCTTTGTCCACGCAGTCGCCCACGAGCTGGCGGTTCTGCCAGGCGACCGCCTCCCGGAAGCGGGGATCGCTCGCGATCTGGCGGATCCGTGCCGTCAGCCGTCGGGTGGCCGCGCAGTACGCGTCCTGGTAGGCGGCTCCACCGTCGACCGTCCGGTCGGCTCGGTCCGCGGCCGCCGCCAGTTCCGGGTCGGCGAGCAGCCGTACGCCCGCGGCGGGGAATCCGGCGCTGCGCAGCACCGCCTCCCGCCACAGTTGCCAGCTGGTCGCGCCTAGTCGGACGAGATGGCTCGGCCCGGTTTCGGTCGTCGGGCTCACGTCATCCTCCCGCGCGTGTCTCGGCCAGCCGGCGTTCGACTTCGGCAGCCAGGCTGGAGAGGGTGGAGTGATCGAAGACCGCCGCGACACTGAGGTCCACCCCGAGCCGTTCACGGATCACCGACATCAGCTCGATGGCGGTCAGGGAGTTTCCGCCGAGCTCGAAGAAGTCCTCGGTCAGGCCGACCTCGGGTATGCCGAGCGCGTCGGCCCACATGGCACGTAGCTGCTCGGTGATCCCGTCGACCACCGACTTCGGCGGTCCCTCCGGGGCGGACGCGGTGACCGCCGGCCCGGCGCCGGGCCCGGGGGACGGCACGGGCGCCTCGGCGCCGAACGGCGGTGACGGGAGCGTCGCCTGGGCCGTCGGGCTGCTTGCGCCGGCGACGAACCCGCCTCCTTGATAGCGGAGAACGCCCACCTGGTGCGGGGTACGGGAGCCCAGCAGCGTGAGGAACAAATCCGCGCCGAGGTTCGGCGGGAGGCCGTTGCCCCCGGCGGCGGGACGCGGCACCAGCGGTGCTCGCCCGTCCGGCCGGACGAGGTTGGCAAGACTCTGGTGCTCCGGGGGGCGCCGCATGGTGAAACCCTCGACCTCGACCAGCAGCCGGCCGTCGGGTGTGACGACGTCCAGGTCGGCCACGATGGTGTCCGGGCTGCCGGAGCGACGCCGGATGTGGCTGACCAGTTCCGCCGGGAGCGTGTCGTGTACCAGGATCTTCCGGTACATGAACGGGAGATGGATGGCGTCCCGGGCCCTGTCCCGGGCCGAGGTCGTCGCAGCATCGAGGAGGCTGGGATGCAGGCTGTGCCGTGCCACCTCCGGCGCGTACGACTCCGGTAGCGCCAGCGTCAGGAGTTTCTCGCCGGGTACGCCGCCATGCACCGCCGTGATGGTCCGGAACCGTGGGCCGAGTGTGAACGCCTGGGTTCCCTCCGGTTCACGGGGGGCCGGTACCACGACCGCCAGCCGTTGCCGCAGGGCTGCCAGGTCGATGGATCGCGGCTGGGTGGCCGCCCGACGGACGAGCCCACGGGCGTGGGTCCGCAACGCTGTTCCGGCGGAGTCGGCCAGCGGGGCGGACGCGACGGTGAACCGGTACCCGCCGTCCCGGCCCGGCTCGAAGAGAACCTCGAGTCGACGGTCGTCGGACAGCGTCATCATCTGCTGGAGCACCACATCCTCGAGATGGATCGTGGCCCGCTCCCCGTCGAGAACCGCCTCGCGGAACGCGGTCACAACGAAGTCGAGATGGCTGGTGCCTGGGGCCACCGGCACGTCGTCCAGCCGGTGCTCGTCGATGACGGGCTCGTCCGGTGGGCGGACCACCCGGTGCCAGCGGATCGAGCCGGCCGCCGCCGGCAGCGCCGGCGCCACCGCCATGCCCACCCCGCTCCACGCGGGCCAGTTGATGCTCAGCGTCCTGACGGCCGGCACGGCGCACGTACGGCTGAAGGCATCCAGGAAGGCATTCGCCACTGCATAGTCCGCCCCGCCGGGCTGACCCTCCAGGGCGGCTCGGCTGGAGAAGAAGACGAGGAAGTCCAGCGGCGGCCTGGTCCGGAAGACGTCCTCGATGGCGAGCGCCCCGAGGACCTTGGGCCGGAGGGTGTCGGCCACGCGGTCGGGCCTGCCGAACTGCACCAGACCGGAGCCGGGTACCCCGGCGAGGTGGAGTACCCCGGCCACCGGGCCGCGTTCTTCGGTGATCTCGTCAACCAGGGCCCGCAGGGACTCCCGGTCGCTGACGTCGCAGGCGTGGACGCGTACGTCGGCGCCCAACGCACGGATCGCGGCCAGCTCCGCCGCCGGGGCTGTCCCGCTGCGGCTGAGCAGGGCGAGGTACGGGCGCTGGCCGGTCGCGGCCATCGCCTTGGCCACGGCGAGGCCGAGCCCGCCGGTCCCGCCGGTGAGTAGGTAGACGCCGCCCCGCCGGAGCGCGGGGCCGTCCTGCGTCGCCGGCCGGTACGGTGCCTCGAAGCCGCACCAGCGTCGGTGTCCGCGCAGCGCGACGAAACCCGGTTCGCGCCAGCGTGCCAGCTCGGCGACGAGGGCGTCCTCGGGCGTGCCGTCGCCGACGTCCACGAGCCTGACGCTCATTCCCGGCTCCTCGTCCACGACGGTCCGCAGCAGCGGATGCAGCGCCGCGGTCGCCGGGTCGATCGCTTCCGAGCCGCTGACGTCGACCGACCGCCGGGTCAGCACGAGTAGCCCGGGACGACCGGAGGGGGCCGAACGGACGCCCTGGCGGACCACCTCCGCGAGGCTGTGGTAGGCGCTCTCCACCCGCTCGGCGACCGGATCGTCCGGGTCGTGGTCCAGGGTCCACCCGTGGACGATCACCTGGGGGTACCGGTCTTCTCCGGCGAGGCGGCGAAGAACCTCGGCCAGGTCCGTCAGCCGGCCCGGCGTGAGGTGGAAGCCGCCGTCGTCCGGGCCCTGGGGTACGCCGGTGACCCGCAGCCCGGCCCGGTTGAGCGCGACCACCAGGTCACGGGCGCGGCTGTCGTCGGCGGGCAGCAGCGCCAAGGCATCGACCGGGCCGGGGCTGCCGGTCGTCGGCGCGGGCGGCAGCTCCGGCTCGCGGGCCCACTCGATCGTGGTGAATGGCGACACCGTGCCGTCCACGCTCGTCGAGGCGACGGCGGGCGCGGAAAAGCCGGGACCGACCGGCGAGGACTGCGCCTTCGGGGTGTCCCGGCCGGCCGTCGGCGCGTCGCACCAATGGCGGACACGCTGGTACGGATAACCGGGCACGGCGGCCCGGCGGATGCCAGCACCAGACACGGCCGACCAGTTCACGTCGAGCCCTTCGCTCCACAGGGCAGACACGGCGTGCCGGACCGCGCGTCGGTCCGCCGGTGGTTCCGCCCGTCGCGGGGGCAGCGTGCCGAGCACCAGGTACCCGTCGGGATCGCCGTCCGAACGGGACCGGGCGAGCGAGGCCAGGGTACGGCCGGGGCCCACCTCGAGCAGTACCCGCGGCGACAGACTCAGCAGGTGCGCCAGCGCCGGCCCGAAGCGGACCGGCTGCACCAGCTGGGCCGCCCAGAAGCGCGGATCAACGGCCTCTTCCGGGGTCATCGGGCGACCAGTGCGGGCACTGATCAGCGGCAGCGACGGTGGCCGTGCGGTGACCGTGCGGAGAGTCTTCTCGAACTCGGCTGCGGCCGGCTCCATGACGGCGGTGTGGAACGCGTAGGGCCCGGGCAGCGGTCGCACCCGCTGTCCGAGCGCCCGCTGGTGGCGCGCGAAGGCATCGACGTGCTCCGGCTTTCCGGCGACCACGCACTGCCGGGGGCCGTTGTCCACCGCGAGGGTCAACTCGTCGGGCAGCAGCGGGATGATCTCGTCGGCCGGAGCGGCGACGGCGAGCATCGCGCCTGCCGGCGTACGAGCCATCGCGTGAGCGCGGGCGGCGACGACGCGGACGGCGTCGGGGAGATCGAACACCCCCGCCATGGCCGCCGCGGCCAGCTCCCCGACACTGTGGCCCAGCAGGTACGCGGGTCGGACGCCGTAGGACTGCCACATCCGGTACAGCGCGATCTCCACCGCGAACAGCACCGGCTGCGCGACGAGAGTGTCGGCGAGGTCGCGATCCGTGCCGGAACGCCAGGCGTCCGCCACCGGTAGGCCTTCCGCGGCGAACAGGTCGAAGAGTTCGTCGAGGGCAGTGGCGAAGGCCGGCTCGTGCGGGTAGAGGTCGGCAGCCATCCCCGAATGCTGGGCGCCTTGGCCAGGCAGGAGGAACGCCACGTCCGCGGAGCGGTCGGCCGCGCGGCGCACCGCCGAGGCGTCCACGGCGGTGAGGCAGGCGGCGGCCTCGGCCGAGCTGGAAGCGACCACTGCGCTCCGGTACGGATAGGCGGTGCGGCCGTGTTGGAGCGTGCTCGCCGTGGCAGCGAGGTCCGGCTCGCCGGGCCGCGCAAAGAACTCAGCCAGCCGGCCCCGGTACGCGTCCGCCGCCTCGGCGGACCTCGCCGACCAGACAATGATCTTCGGGTCGCCGTCGATACGCGGCGGTTGCGGGACCTGGCCCTCCTCGACCAGTACGTGCACGTTGGTGCCGCCCACGCCGAGTGAGCTGACCCCGGCCAGTCGGGGGCGCCCCATCGTGCGAGGCCACTCCGCGGGGTTCTGATCGATCAGCAGCGGGGAGCCCTCAAGACCGAGTTCCGGGTTGGGCCGGTCTACGTTGATCAGACCCGGCACCCGCTCGTGCTCCAGGCAGAGCACCGTCTTGATGAGCGAGGCGACGCCGGCCGCGTGCCCAAGGTGGCCGATGTTGGCCTTCACGGAGCCGAGTCGGCACCATGGCGCGTCGCTACGGGCGGCGCCGAGCCGGGCGAAGGCCTGTTTCAGCGCCGACACCTCGATCGGGTCGCCGAGCGCCGTGCCGGTGCCGTGCGCCTCGACCAGGGAAAGGTCGCGCGGCTCGACGCCGGCCACCGTGAGTGCTTCGACGACCACGTCTGACTGCCCGTCGACCCCGGGAGCGGTGAAGCTCATCTTGCCAGCGCCGTCGTTGTTCACGGCGGTACCCCGGATGATCGCCCGGATCTGGTCGCCGTCAGCGAGGGCCTGCGAGAGCCGTTTGAGGAAGACGACGCCCACACCGCTCCCGAACACCGTACCGGTGGCCGCCGCGGCGAACGGCCGGCACAGCCCGTCCCGGCTCAACGGCCCGTCGGGGGTCCACCAGTAGCCCTGGCTGAGCGGCAGCTCCACCTCCGCGCCACCGGCCAGCGCCATGTCGCACTCGCCCATGCGGATCGAGTTGACGGCCTGGTGCACTGCGGTGAGCGAACTGGAACAGGCGGTCTGCACGGTCATGCTCGGCCCGCGAAAGTTGAGCTTGTACGACACCAGCGTCGCCAGCGAGTCGGCATTGTTCCAGGTGCCCAGCGAGATGCCGGTCAGGCTGCGGTGGGAGCGGGCGTCGGGCCGTAGGTACAGATCGAGGTACCGGTTGCTACCCGCAGCCCCGAAGACGCCCACGTCGCTGAGCTGGCTCGGGCGATATCCGGCGTCCTCGACCGCGGCGTGTGCCGCCTCCAGGAACAGGCGGATCTGTGGATCGCAGACCTGCGCCTCACGCGGAGTCATGCCGAAGAACTCGGCGTCGAACAGATCGATGTCGGGGGCCTGGGCCACCGCCCTGACGTACCGGGGGTCCGCGAGCGTCTCGCGGGGGACGCCGGCCGCGACCAGTTCGGCCTCGTCGACGATCCGGACACAGTTGCGGCCCTCGTTCAGGTTCTGCCAGAACTGCTCCGCGTCGGCGGCACCCGGCACCCGCGCCGCCAGCCCGATGATCGCGACGGAGTCGATGTTCGTGTCCATCCTCACCATCTCTTCGTGGTCTCGCGGCAGCCGGTGGGGATTCCCGCGTCGTGCAGGGAAGTGCCGTCGGCCGTCGGAGCAGGAAGGGCAGCTCCGGGCATGACCCGGGCAGGGCAGCCGACTGGGCCCGCCCGTCGGACGGACCGGCGCTGCTGTGGCCGGGGCGTGCTCGGGCACCCGGAACGGTGGTCAGGCCCGGCTTCTGGCACGCCGGGCGGTGACGACGAACGAGCCGCCCGCGCCGGAGCGCCCTAACCCGCCCGGTGGCGTCGGTGGCGTGCCGGGTCAACCCCACGAGCGCGTGGGCCTCGCGGGAGGCGACCTATCGACCGCCCCTCGTCGGCAGGGTTCGCCGATTTCGTTGCCACGAACGATCTCAGTGCGATTGTCCATCGCCGCCAACCTCATCCCCGTTGTGCACAAGGCAGCGGATCAGCGCGGCGCGGGGAGGTGGGTTCGGACATAGTCCGAGGTCAACCCCGGGCCGGGCAGTGTGCCCTGTACCGCACACTGGGACCATAGCTGTCGGACGATCAATGCGCTAGGCCGTCCGGCTCCTTATGTATCGGCCGGCGGTGTCCCTGGCGGTTTCGTCCGATGTCGCCGCAGCCATCGGCGTCCGGGTCGCGGACACCTCTTTCGTGGCCGCACGACGAACGAAGCCCGTCGTCCACGGGCGCAGGGAAACGCGGCCAGTTGCTATCCTTAATGTCCGAGTGGCGCGTTCTGACCGAAGTTCGGCTGCTGTGGGAGCGATCGAGTACCGATTCCCGCGCCGCTCGGCCGTTTCCGATCAACAGTGGTCGGTGTGGTCCCGTTCCCGGCCGCTGATCGATTCCGTTCCCGTCAGAATGGCGAGACTCGTGGCATACATCGAATGGCAGCTCATCCGTGTCGGCGACCCGGCCTCCTGTGGTCGTCGCGATCGCTTTCGACGGGCTCCGGCTCCGCCGTTTCTTCGCCGGCGTGGACACGCCAGGCGTGGCCCCTTTGGGCCGTCGACCGGTGCGTGGACTGACGCGACCGATATCTCTGTTGTGGTGCCGGCGCATAATCGCGCCGCCGCCCCGAATTATTTCCGCAGGCTGCGGCACCAGTCCGTGCAGGCGTTCCAAGGTTGGGACATATCCGCCGAGGCGGAGCAGGCTGGTGGCGGTGCTGGGTGGTGTCGCGGATGTGGTGCAGGGCCGCGATGGCCCGGTGCCCGCGTAGCCAGTCGGCCAGGTTTGCTGGGCTGGCCTGGGCGGCAGTGAGGCTGGTGGTCCCGTGGGCGGTGAGGGTGGACCAGCGGCCGCTGGTCGGGTTGCCGCGGCGGTGACCTGCAGGGCCTGACTGGCATGCGGGAAGTCCAGGGCCTTCGGCGGGTGTCGTTGCAGGAGTTCCTACTCCTGCACGCGGTGTCGTCGGCGGACGATCCATCGATTTGCCCGAATGAGGACCGGGTGGTTGGCCTTACCGGCCCAGCGGAATGCTACCACCGAGGCCGTATTCCGGGGGCCATCAGTCGGTGGGAAAGGGCGTGCATTGGCCGGGTATTGCCATGTCGCCCAACCTCGGGCATGATGACTGCCGATGTCCGTAGTGGACTTGGTCGGCACCGACTGCTTGCGGGGTCGCGGAAACGGGGGCGACATGTCAGTCGAAGAATCGGACGAGGACATCGTGCCATCGTCCTGTCACCTGGTACCGATCGCGCCTCAGGAACGGGCGCTGGGCACCTCGTAGGCCCATTCTCAGGCGCCTGGCGCTGTAACCTCTGCCGGTCCGCAGCCGCTGGCCGCCGTCCTCACCGCGACGGAAACCGCGCCGCCCCTATAAATGGCTGTTCTTTTCAGATCAGTCGTCGCCGGCGGCAACCGAATCGGTTGACCTGCGCCGCCCGACGGTATTCGCATGGTCTCAACGAATCCCTGACGGGAGAGAACATGGCCAGGGAGCATTTTCCTCTTCCTGTGGTGAGTTTTCCTTTCGGCGCGTCGGACGCGATCCGATGACCTGCCGCCATCGTTGCGGGAACACGTGCGCACACCCGGAATCAAACAACTCCTCGACGACGTATGCCGGAGAAATACCCGAGCGGTCGCTGTCCCGGCGAAGCACGGTCCGGGCGGGCTCCCTGGGGCTCCTGGTCCTCGGGGCCGGCACCGCCGCTGGGGGCGCGACCGCGTGATGCCCTTCCTTACCGAGGTCGAGTCCTACAAAGACCCCGAACCCGTCGCGCACGCCCTGCCTCCCCACGGCGATCCTCGTGGCTCGGCCGTCGGTCAGGCGCCGGACTGCCGGCATCCACATCACGACGAGACACGGCCGGGGTCGCCGTGCGGTGATCACGGGCTGAGGGTGTTCTTGTCGCATGTTGCGGCCCTGCGCATCCAGCAGGTCCGCGCCGAAGGAGTCCGGCTGAGTGCCGGAGTGCGGCAATCGAGCCGCATGCGCGGCCGGTACGAGCGCTTCCTGTCAGACCAGCGAACAGGGGGCCAGCAGACGCTGCTGCGGTTGCCCATCCGGCGGCTCTCTGTGACGGCAGCACCTGTCACCGACGGACCTTCGCGGAGCGGCTTGCCGACGCCGACGGCCAGGCGTACACGTCCGAACTCCGCGTGCTCGCCGTCGATCCGCCCCCAGCAAGCACTGCCCGGCGACAGATCCGAGGACGGTGACCTAACTTGAACGACACCCCCCGAGTGCACGAACTGGTGGCCCAGCAGGCGGCCCGGCACCCCGACCGAATCGCGGTCGAGTGGGACTCCGGCCGGTTGACGTACGCCGAGCTGGTGGCCGAGGCCGCCGCGCTCGCACACCTGCTGTCCGCGGCGGGGGCGGGACCGGGCGGCCTGGTGGGCCTGCTGCTGCCGCGGAGCCCCGGGATGATCGTCGCCCTGGTCGCGATCCTCCAGACCGGTGCCGCATACGTACCCGTCGACCACGACGACGCGCCGGCCCGGCAACGGATGGTGCTGGCCGACGCCGGGGTCCGGTTGCTGTTGACGGCAGGTGGGCACTACGTGGTGACGGACGACCTGCCTGGAGTGCGGGTGATCGACCTGGACCGGGTCGGCGACGAACTCTCGGGCTTTCCCCGTACGCCGCCACGCGTCCCCGGTGGGGCGCGGGACCTGGCCTACATCTCCTACACCTCGGGCTCCACGGGCCGCCCCAAGGGCGTGCAGGCCGAGCACGGTAATGTCGTGCACTTCGTCAGCGGTGACCACGTCGACCATGCCGAGGAGCTGACCTTCTGCCTGGTCGCCCCGCTGGCCTTCGACGCCTCGACCTTCGAGATCTGGACCTGCCTCTGCAACGGCCACCGACTGGTGGTGCCACCGGCCGGCCTGCTCGGACCCGACCAGATCGGCACGATGGTCCAGCGGCACGCGGTGACCGTGTTGCACCTGACCAAGGGCTTGTTCAACGTGGTGATGGAGGCCGGGGCGCCCGGGCTGCGCGGCATACGCCTGCTCTTCACCGGCGGGGACAAGATCTCCCCAGTGCACGCTCGGCAGGCGGTCGACCTGCTGCCCGACACCCGCATCAGCAACTGCTACGGGCCGACCGAGACGACCACCTTCACCACCCTGCACCGCAGGATCCTAGTGTCGGACACCGACGGGCCGGTGCCCATCGGGCTGCCGGTCACCGGGGCGCGGATCCACGTGCTCGATGCCGCGCAGCGGCCGGTGTCGGCCGGCGAGGTGGGCGAGCTGTACGTGGGTGGACCCGGCGTGGCCCGCGGTTACACCGATCCGGCGCTGACCGCGGAACGCTTCCTGCCGGACCCGTTCGACCCGCCGCCCGGCGCGGACCGGATGTACCGCACGGGCGACCTGGTGCGCCGGCGACCGGACGGTTCGCTGATGTTCGTCGGTCGGGTCGACAACCAGGTCAAGATCCGCGGCCACAGGGTGGAACCGGGCGAGGTCGAACACGTCCTGGCGACCCTCTCCGGGGTGCGCGACGTGTGCTGTGTGGCCCGACGGGCCGCCGACGGCGAATCGGAACTGGTGGCCTACGTGGTGAGCGACGGCGTCCGCGTCGAGGACATCCGGGCATACGTAGACGCCCGGCTGCCGCCATACCTGCGGCCCGCGTTCGTCGAGCTGCTCGACGAGCTGCCACTGAGTCGCAACGGCAAGGTCGACTATTCCGCCCTGCCCGAGCCGAGCGACCGCGCACCAGAAACGGGTACCCAGGCCGGCGAGCTCACGCCCACCGAGAAGTACCTGGCGACACTCTGGCAGGACCTGCTGGGCCGGGGGCCCACGCACTCCGATGAGGACTTCTTCGCGGCCGGCGGCCATTCGCTCACCGCCATGCGGTTCACCTCACGGCTGCGCCACGACCTGGGCAAGCGGGTGTCGTTGGCGAAGTTCTTCGCCCACACCACGCTTCGCAGCCTCGGCGCGCTGCTGGACAGCCTCCCGGTACGGGACGGGGAAGGGGTTCGGCACCGCCCGGGCCGGGACTCGGCGCCGCTGTCGCCGTTCCAGCACGGTTTGTGGATCTTCCATCAGCTTTACCCGGGCACCACCGCCTACCACGTGCCGATGGCCTTCGAGATCGCGGGCGCGCTGGACGTCCCCGCGCTGGAGCGGGCACTGGCCGCCGTGGTGGCCCGGCACGACGCGCTGCGTACCACCATCACCGTCGTGGACGGCGAGCCGGTGCAGCGCATCTCCGCCCGGCTCGACGTCAGGATCGAACGGGCGGCTCTCCCGTCTCCCGGAACGGACGGCGAGGACGCGCTGCGACGCCGCATGGCGGAGGCGGTACGCCAGCCGATCGACCTGACCGCCGGTCCGCTGTGGCGGATGACCCTCTACTCCGACGGCGCGGCACGGCACGCACTCCTCCTGGTCGTGCACCACCTGGTGACCGACGGCTGGTCGATGGAACTACTCAAGCGCGACCTGTCCGCGGCGTACCAGGCCGACGTCGCCGGCGTGGCTCCGAGCTGGCCGCAGCTCAGTCTCCAGTTCGCCGACGTGGCCGAATGGGAGGCCGCCGCCGAGGGCCGGGCCCGCGCGGAGCGAGAGAAGTCCTTCTGGCTGGGGCAGCTCGCCGGAGTCCGCATGCCGTTGCAACTGCCCACCCGGGTCGACCGACCGGACCACGCCACCTTCACCGCGGATGAGGTCGCGATACGACTGCGGCCGGAAACCACCGCGGCGTTGCGTAGCCTCGCCAGGGCACAGGGCGTGTCTCTGTTCAGCGTCCTCTTCTCCGGGTTCGCGCTGATGCTGTCGCGGGTCGGTGGTCAGCGCCGGTTCACGGTCGGCTCCCCGCTGGCCGTCCGGGACGACTCCAGTACCAAGGATGTCGTCGGATTCTTCAACAACACCATGGTGCTGCCGTGCGCCGTGGACCCGGACGAGTCGTTCGTCGCGCTGGCCAAGCGGACGCATCGAATGGTGGTGGAGGCTCTAGCGCACCGGCACGTGCCGTTCGAGTCGCTCGTGGCGGAACTGGTGCCGGACCGGGAGCCGGGCAAGAATCCTCTCTTCGACGTCTGGTTCAACATGCTGTCGTACCAGAGCCACCCGCTGACCCTCGGCGCCGCCCGGGTGCGGCAGCTGCCCCCTCCGCTCGCCGGGGCGCTGTTCGATCTGACCGCGTACGTTGACGACGGTCCGGACGGGATCGACGTCCGGTTCGTGTTCAACCCGGACGTGTTGCTGGCCGACCGGGTCGCCGTCATGCTGGCGCAGACTGTCACGGTCTTCGACCAGATTGGCCGGGACCCGAGCCGAACCGTTGACGATGTGCCGCTCGGCGTCGACCCACCTGGCCCGGCTGCCGTGGCGGAGGCGCCCCGGGCCGGCCTGCTCGACCGGGCGGCCGGACAGCCCGGCCACCGCACCGCCGTGGAACAGGACGGTCGCGTCGTCAGCTACGACGAGCTGTTGGGCGCGGCCCGGCGGTCGGCGGCACACCTCACCCGGTACGGTGTCGCCGCCGGTGACATCGTGGCGTTGGCCACCGGGCGCACCCCCGAGCTGCTGGTCGGCATGGTCGCCGCCCGGTCTGTCGGCGCTGCCTTCACCACGCTGGATCCCGGACATCCGGAACATTGGGTGGACGCCACGATCACCGCGCTGCGGCCCCGCGCAGTCCTCGACGGCGGCACCGACACATCGTCGGCCTGGATTGACCGGCCCCGACGGCACGGGGGTGTTCCGGTCGGCGGCTCGGTCGTCGACCCCTCGCCGACCGGCTTCGACGGCCCCGTCCGGCAGGTCGGCCTGGAGGCCGCATACGTGCTCCAGACCTCCGGCAGCACCGGACGTCCGCTGTACGTGGTGGGCGCCGAGGCCCCGCTCGTCGTGTTCTTCGAGTGGTACTCGGCGGCCTTCGGGCTCGGCCCGTCCGACCGTTTCTCGGTGCTGGCCGGGCTCTCGCATGATCCGCTGCTCCGGGAGACCCTGCTGCCGCTCTGGCTCGGGGCCACGGCCTGTCTGCCACCCGCCACGTTGCCGGGGCCGGCGGCCCAGCTACGGTGGCTCGTGCGGCAGCGGGTCACCGTCGTGCATCTGACGCCGGGCATGCTGCGGCTGCTGGCCGCGGCCGCGGACGGCCACACCGCACCCGACGTCCGACTGGTCGCCCTCGGCGGCGCCGCCGTGACCGCGGCCGACCACCGGGCCGCCCGCGCGCTGTTCCCCCGGGCTCGGCGCATCAGTTTCTACGGCACGACCGAGACGCCGCAGGGCGTCAGCCTGACCGATCTCGACGTCGAGTTCGCGGCAGGTGCGCCGGGGCATCCTCCCCTGGGCGGGGGCAGCCCGAGCGCCGAACTGGGCGTCCTGCGCGCCGGCACGCTGCGGCGCGCGGCGACCAACGAGGTCGGCGAGGTATACGTCCGGAGCCCGTACCTCGCCCTCGGCTACGCCGGAGACGAGGAACTCACCGCGGCGCGGTTCGTCGACGACCCCTGGAACGCCGGGTCGGGATCGCGGCTCTACCGGACGGGTGACTGGGGACGCCTGCGCCCCGACGGCTCGGTGGAGTTTCTGGGCCGGCTGGATGACCAGCTCGCGGTGGACGGGCACCGGGTAGAGCCTGCGGAGATCGAGGCAGCGCTGACCGGGCATCTTGAGGTGCTCGACTGCTGCGTGACCTCAGTACGGGGCAGGCCCACCGCCGCGGTCCGCCTCCGCGATCCCGCGGTGCCGGTCGGGCAGCTGCACCGGCACCTCGCCGAGCGGGTGCCGCCAGCCCTGCTCGTCACAGACATCGTCGTCGTCGACCGACTGCCGCTCACCCCGAACGGGAAGGTCGACCGGCCGGCGTTGACGCGGCAGCTGGGGGAGCGTTCCACAGCGGCCGAGCCGCCGCCGGCGGGCCAGCTGCTCACCGCCCTGACCGATGCCTGGCGGGCCACCCTGGGGAAGACCGAGCTCGACCCCGACCGGACCTTCTTCGAACTCGGCGGCACCTCGGCGGCCCTGCTGCGGCTGCACCGCCGGCTGACGGACCAGGTCGCCCCGGAGCTGACACTGGTCGAGCTGTTCCGCTACCCGACGCTGCGCACCCTCGCGGCGGCGCTGGCGGTCCGGCCCGCGCCGCGGTCCGCACCGCTGCCGCTCGGCCAGGCCGGCCCGGCCCGGGAGGCGCAGCTTTCGGAGGTCGACCGAATCCGGCTCGCCCGGCAGGCGGCCCGGGCGACCCGACGTGCCACAGCGGAGCAGGGGCAGCCGATCGTCGTGGGAGACGATGTCGGCGCGCGGTTGCACGGGCCCAGTGACACGGGCGCCGGTGGCCGGGCCCGCGGTGCCGCCGAGGACGCCGGTGGCGGGGGGCGGGGATCGTGACGGTCATCGCGAGCGCCATCCCGATGGTCGCCAAGACCCTGGCCGACCTCGACCTGTTGCACCGCGACCCAAGTCAGCCGGCTCTCCGCGCCGCCATGATCGACGACATCGTCGGCTGGGTGTTGCTGTCCCTGGCCATCCTGTTGTTGCTGTCCGCGGCGGCCACCACCGC
This sequence comes from Micromonospora eburnea, assembly GCF_900090225.1. NCBI lineage: Bacteria > Bacillati > Actinomycetota > Actinomycetes > Micromonosporales > Micromonosporaceae > Micromonospora > Micromonospora eburnea. Next base: position 4,858,781 of record NZ_FMHY01000002.1, on the reverse strand, counting down.
GGCGATCGTCGGCGCCCACCTGGTGGGGCCCGGATGAGCCGGCTGAACCGGTGGGAAGGGCCCGTGCTCGGTGCCGGAAAAAACGCGCGGGCGCAGTGGGTCTGGTCGTCGCGATGGCCGGCCTTCGGCTCGGCATCCTCACACCGGAGCTGTTCACCGTCGTCGGTTTCGTGGCGCCGGCACCATGATGCCGGCGCCGCCGGTGCTGGGAATGGCCAGCGACGTCTGGAGCAGACGGGCGAGGAGCGGGCACGGCTGAACGGGCACAGGTTGTTCCTTCTCCCTCGATCCAGCCGGGAACATCTCCCCCTGACCTGACCAGGAGAGCGTGACATGGAAAACGAGCTCGATTCCGATGTGATCGTCGTTGGTGGCGGGCCGGGCGGTTCCACCGTATCCACGCTCGTCGCGATGCAGGGGCACCGGGTTCTGCTGCTGGAGAAGGAGGCTTTTCCCCGCTACCAGATCGGTGAATCCCTGTTGCCGTCCACGGTGCACGGCATCTGTGCCCTGCTCGGGGTCACCAACGACTTGCGCGAGGCCAACTTCATGCCCAAGCGTGGTGGCACCTTCCGCTGGGGCCGGAGCCCCGAGCCATGGACCTTCTCGTTCTCGGTGTCGGACACCTTTTCCGGCCCCACCTCTCTTGCGTACCAGGTCGAACGGATGAAGTTCGATCAGATCCTGCTGGACAACGCTCGCAAGCACGGCGTGGACGTTCGGGAGCAGTGCTCGGCCGTCGACGTGCTGACCAACGGTAACCGGGTCGGCGGTGTCCGCTACCGGGATGCCGAGGGGGTCGTACGGGAGGTGAGCAGCCGGTTCGTCGTCGACGCCTCCGGCAACGGCAGCCGGATCCAGGACCGGGTCGGGGGAACCCGCCACTACCCCGACTTCTTCCGCAACCTGGCGCTGTTCGGCTACTTCACCGGTGGCAAGCGACTGCCTCCGCCGAACTCCGGCAACATTCTGTGCGCCGCGTTCGACGGAGGCTGGTTCTGGTACATCCCGCTCACCGCGGAACTCACCAGTGTCGGTGCGGTACTGCGGCCGGAGACGCTGAAGACGGCGGTTCAGGCCGACCGGGAGCAAGCCCTCACGGACCTCATCCAGCAATGTCCGCTCATCGCCGATCACCTCTCGAACGCGACCCGGGTCACCAGTGGACCGTACGGTGACATCAGGATTCGCAAGGACTACTCATACTGCCGTGACGTCTTTCACCGGCCGGGGATGGTGTTGGTAGGCGACGCGGCCTGCTTCATCGATCCGGTCTTTTCTTCCGGGGTGCACCTGGCCACCTACAGCGGCCTGCTGGCCGCTCGCTCGATCAACACCGTGCTCGCAGGCCGACTGGACGAGCGCACGTGTTTCGAGGAGTACGAGTTTCGGTATCGCCGGGAGTACTCGGTGTTTCATGACTTCCTGTTGGCCTTCTACGACATGCACCAGGACGAGAACTCGTACTTCTGGACGGCGAAGAAGGTCACCAGCAACACCGCCAGCGACCTGGAATCCTTTGTGGAACTGGTCGGCGGTGGCGCGTCCCAGGAACGGGGCCTGGTGCGGGCCGGCTCCTACCAGGACCGCCGGGAGCAGTTCCGGGAGTTCGCCGACCTCATCGACGAACCGCAGAACACGACGAACGACCGCGAGCTGTTCCAATCGTCCCTGGTCGAGCTGGTTCTGGAGGAGGGCGCGAAGTTGCAGATGCAGGCCGCCGCCGGCGAGGTGCTTTACGAGGAGGCGGTCCGCCCGGGCGGCCTGACGCCTTCGCCCGATGGACTGCACTGGACCAGGCTCGGCTGACCGGTGCCGAAATCCTCGCCGGACAAGACCACCTGGTTCTTCGTGATCGACCTCTCAAGGGGGATGCCGCGGCGTCTCACGCCAGTTGCGGTGCCACCTCCGAGGCGAAGAGATCCAGACTGCCGAGGTCGGTCAGATCCGGTAGCTGCAGATAGGCCCGGGTGACGCCGGCCTTCTCCCGCCACCTGCCCAGCTGATCGATGATCCGTGCGGGCGTCCCGATGAGCGGGCTCGCCTGAATGTCCTCCTCGTCCAGGCCGAGCGAGGTGCAGCGCCGGGCGACCTCGTCCTCGGTGGCGGCGATCACCAGGGGGTGCGCGAAGGAGCGGATGATGCGGGAGGAATCGCGTCCGGCCTCGGCGCAGGCCGCGGCGACCCGGTCGAACTGGTCGGCGGCCTCACCGAGCGGTGCGAACGGCACGTTGAACTCGTCGGCGAAGCGGGCGGCGATAGCCGGCGTCCGCCGTGGCCCCGTGCCACCCACGATGACGGGGATCCTCCGCGTCGGTTTGGGCAGCGCCGGAGAGTCGGTCAGCGTGTAGTGCCGGCCGGCGAAGGTGTAGGTCTCACCCGGCGGCGTTGCCCACAGCCCTGTGATGATCTCGAGCTGTTCCGCCAGGCGCGCGAAGCGTTCGGCGAGGGGAGGGAACGGAATGCCGTAGCCGGTGTGCTCGGGTTCGAACCATCCGGCGCCGAGGCCGAACTCGATGCGCCCGCCGGACATCTGGTCGGCCTGCGCGACCGCGATCGCGAGCGGGCCGGGCAGGCGGAAGGTAGCGGAGGTGACGAGCGTGCCGAGGCGGATCCGCTCGGTCTGGACGGCCAGTGCCGACAGGGTGGTCCACGCATCCGTGGGGCCCGGGGCACCGGGCCCGTCGATGGCCCGATAGTGGTCAGAGCGAAAGAAGCCGTCGTAACCGGCAGCCTCAGCAGCCTGCGCCACGCGCAACAGATCGTGGTAGGAAGCACCTTCCTGCGGCTCGGTCATGATCCTCAGATCCATGGCCGCATGCTATCCACAGTGGGCAGCGCGCGCTGTCCGGCTTCGTGGGCAGCGCGGCGGCGGTCATGATCGGTAACCTGAGCCGATGGCCCCGCAGATTCCTCATGCCGAACCTGGGAGCCCGGACACGCGAAGCCCGCTGCGGTACATCTGGTGGCTGGCCCGCTGCCAGCCATGGAGGGTGCTGCGCGGGACCTTCTTCGGCACCGCGTGGATGGTGGGGCTGGCTGCCCGGCCCTACCTCGTCTCCCGTGCCATCGACGACGGGTTGCGCGCCGGGAACACCGTGTCCCTACTGCTGTGGTCCGCCGCCATCGTGGTCGCCGGCGCGGCGCTGGCCCACCTGGCCATCCTCCGACATCGCACGATGACGATGGTGCGCGAGGACGCCAGTGCCCGTAGCGCCGAGGTCCTGCTGCGTCACCTGTCACGGGTCGGCGCGGTGCTGCCCCGCCGGCTCGCCACCGGGGAGGTCGCGACCGTCGGTGGCTCCGACGTCCGCCAGGTCGCGGCGGTGCTCTCGCTGGCGGGGCCTGGGCTGGGCGGGATCATCGCGTACGGGGTCGTCGCCGTCCTGCTCTGGACGGTCTCCCCACTCCTGGCGTTGGTCGTGCTGTTGGGCATACCGGTGATCGTGGCCACCATGGGACCGTTGCTGCGTCGCCTGGACCGCGCCGAACGTTCCTACCGCCAGGAACAGGGCCTGCTCACCGCCCGTGCGGGTGACATCGTCGCCGGGCTACGTGTGCTCGCCGGGGTCGGCGGGCGCGAACTGTTCGCCCGCCGGTACGCGGCCCGATCGGCGGTCGCGCTGGCTCGGGGCTACCGGGTCGGCGCCGTCGTCAGCTGGGTCGACGCGCTGACGGTCGCGATACCGGGCGCTTTTCTCGCCGCCGTGGTGTGGCTCACGGCGCGAATGACCGTGACCGGCGAGATCTCGATCGGGCAGATGGTGGCCGTCTACGGATACGCGGCGGCCCTTATGGTCCCGGTCTGGTTCCTCCTGGAGGACAGCTACGACCTCATCCGGGGTCGGGTGGCCGCCGGCCGGATCATCGCCCTGTTGGGTATCAAGCCGTACGACGCGGACGGGCCTGGAGCCGAGCCGGCGCCCGGGCGCCCCGCCGACCTGCACGACCCGGTCACCGGGCTGACCGTGCCGGAGGGCGGCCTTTTCGGCGTCGCGGTCGACGACCCGGCCGAGGGCCTGGCGCTGGCGGACCGGCTCGGCCGATACGCCGAGAGCAGGGTGACCTGGGGCGGCGTGCCGGTGACCAAAATCGCGCTCGGCGAGATACGCGCGAGCATACTGGTCGCGGAGCACGATTCGTACCTGTTCGCCGGGACGTTGCGGGACGTCCTTCGCGGCCCGGTGAGACGCGATGACGCCGAGATCACAGCGGCGCTGCACGCGGCCTCGGCCGAGGACGTCGCCGAGGCGTTGCCGGACGGGCTCGACACGCCGGTCGGCACGCGCGCGCTCGATCTCTCCGGCGGCCAGCGGCAGCGGATACGTCTCGCCCGGGCGTTGCTCGCCCGGCCCAGGGTGCTGATCCTCGTCGAGCCGGCCTCAGCCGTGGACGCGCACACCGAGGCTCGAATCGCCGAACGCATGGCGGCGTTCCGGGACGGCCTGACCACGATTGTTATCACCACATCGCCGCTGTTGCTCGGCAGGGCCGACATGGTCGCTCACGTGAGCGGTGGCCGGGTCACCGGCACCGGCACCCACGCCCAACTCGTCGAGCACGATCCGGGCTATCGGGAGCTGGTGTTACGCCAGAGCCGATCCGGCGAGGCCAGCCGGGCCACGGTCGCCGAGGAGGCGGTGCGGTGAACCGGCTTCCCGTGGCGGACCGATCCGCCGTCCGCCGGACCGCGGCCGGTCTCCTCGTCCGGGACCGCAGGGCGGCAGCCGTGGTGCTGGTGTTGCACGGCACCGCCGCGATCGTGGGCCTGGGCGCGCCGTGGCTGCTCGGCCGGATCGTCGACGAGGTCGGTGCAGGTGCCGGCGTGGCCGCTGTGGACCGGCTGGCGCTGGCCATCGTCGGGTGTGTCCTGGCGCAGCTGTTGCTCTCCCGGTATGCCCGGTACGCCGCTCACCGGCTCGGCGAGCGGGCCGTGGCCCGGCTACGTGAGGAGTTCGTTTCTCGGACGCTCGCCCTGCCCGTCTCGGTGGTCGAGCGGGCCGGTGTCGGCGATCTGTCCACCCGCAGTTCGGTCGACGTCGCGAACGTCGGAGCGACTGTCCGGGACGTGGTGCCCACCATCGCCGTCGCGGGGGCGCAGGTGTCGCTGCTCTTCGGGGCCGTGTTCCTGCTGCACCCGCTGCTTGGCCTGGTCGCGCTGGTCGGGATTCCGTCGATCTACGCCGTCACCCGCTGGTATCTGCGCCGGGGCACTCCCGCGTACCTCGCCGAGGGCGCGGCGACCGCCGAGCTCACCGACGCGCTCACCACGACCGCGGAGGGCGCCCGCACGGTGGAGGCGCTTCGCCTCGCCGACGACCGTATCGCGTACGGCAGGGAGCGGATACACGGGGCGTGGGTGACGCGGCGGGCCACCTTGCGGTTGCGGTCGGTGTTCATGCCGGTGGTGGAAACCACCTACTCGTTGCCGATCGCCGCGGTGCTGCTTCTCGGTGGCATTCTCCTGTCCGAGGGTATGGTCACCCTCGGTGAGGTGGTCGCCGCGGCGCTCTACCTTCAGCAGGCGATCGATCCGATCGACCGAATCCTGCAATGGACGGAACAGGCGCAGCGCGGCTTCGCCTCCCTCACGCGTGTCCTCGGGGTGGGGCAGGTGCCGCCCGAGCAGCTCGGGCGGACCTGCGTTCCCACGGACCGCAGGCTGGTGCTGCGCGGCGTACGGTTTTCGTACGACGGCCGCCGCGACGTGCTGCACGGCCTCGATCTCGAGGTGCGTCCGGGCGAACGCCTCGCGATCGTCGGTCCCTCCGGAGCAGGAAAGTCCACTCTGGCCCGGCTGCTCGCCGGAATCGACGCGCCCCGCGACGGCGTCGTCAGCATCGGCGGATGTCCGGTCAGCGCGCTGGACCCGGCTGAGCGCCGGCGCCGGATCGCGCTGGTCACGCAGGAGCACCACGTCTTCATCGGGTCACTGCGGGACAACCTGGCCTTCGCGGCGCCCAGCGCCTCCGACGAGGATATGTTGTCCGCACTGGACAGTGTCGGCGCGGACTGGTACGCCGCACTGCCCGCCGGCCTCGACACGGAGCTGGGCGACGGGGCCAAAAGGCTCGACATCGCCCAGGCCCAGCAGCTGGCGCTCGCCAGGCTGCTGCTGGCCGACCCGGACGTCATGATCCTCGACGAGGCGACCGCCGCGCTCGATCCGACCACCGCCCGGCGGACGGAACGCGCCCTCGCCGCCGTGCTGGTCGGACGTACGGTCATCGCCGTCGCGCACCGGCTCAACACGGCGCGGGACGCCGACCGGATCGCCGTGCTCGTCGATGGGCGGATCGCCGAGCTCGGCAACCACGATGACCTGGTACGCGCCGGCGGCGCCTACGCCGCGCTGTGGCGTTCCTGGCACGGCTGAGATCGCGGGTGGCAGTGCCGGGCGTCGATCCGGACGGGGCCGGTGATCCAGCCGGTGGCATGGCGTCCGCTGGATGCATGGCAGAATGAAATACATGCGGGACAAGCCAGTCGGCCTTGATGAAAAAGAATTGTTTACGGCGCTGAGAGAAGGATGGTCCATCGGGGTCAAATCACTGACCTACCTTCCGGTGGGGTTCGGCAGTTACCACTGGTCGGCGACTGACCAGCACGGATCGGAATGGTTTGTCAAGGTTGACGACCTCGGCTTCGCGGAGGATGGGAGGGAAGAGGAGTTCGGCCGGCTCGGCCGTTCACAGGGGACCGCATTGACCCTGCACCGCGACGCGGGACTCGAATTCGTGCTTGCTCCCGTTCCGGCCGAGGACGGCGCACCGTTGTGGAGACTGTCGTCGCGGTACGCCCTGTCGGTGTTCCCGATGATCGCCGGCACCGCCGGGGAGTTCGGCCCCCATCGGCGCGAGGATCTCGCCGAGGTGACCGGGTTCCTGGCCGAGCTGCACCGTGCCACCCCCGCGGTCGCTCACCTGGCGCCGCGTGCCGAACTGCTGCTGCCCGGCAGGGACGGGCTGAACGCGGCTCTCGCTGATCTGGGGCGTCCCTGGACCGGTGGCCCGCACTCCGAGGCCGCCCGGGATCTGCTGACCCTTCACGAGGAGCGTGTCCGGCAGTGGCTGGACAGGTTCGACCGGCTCGTCGACGAGGTGCGCGGCGACGGGTCCGACTGGGTGGTCACCCACGGTGAGCCGCATCCCGGCAACGTCATGCGCTCACCCACCGGGGCCTGGTTGATCGACTGGGCGACCGTGCAGATGGCGCCGTTGGAGCGAGACATGTGGATGCTCACCGACGCGTTCGCCGGCATGCTCCGGGAGGAGCCCGCCGGCGCTGACGAGCAACTTCTGGCCCAGTACAGCCGGATCAGCGACCGCACCGTGTCGCCGGCCGGGGTAGCCCTCTACCGGCTCTGGTGGCCGCTCGCCGACGTTGCTGCCTTCCTCGACGACCTCCGCCGTCCGCACAGCGAAGGTGAGGACGCCGCCGCGGCGCTGAAGTACCTCGCCCTCAACCTTGAGGCCGCGTCGGCCTGAGTCTCGCCGTTCCGGCTCAGAGTGAGTCGCGGCGAGGGCCGATCGATGGTCTTTCCGCTGTTCCCGGCCCGCCGCCGGGCTCATGCCTCCGGGTCCGTGACGGGCCTCGGCGAGGCGCTGAGCCCGGCGGCGTGGCGTCTGCGGGGGCTTTCGCCCTCCGCCCCGGGGTCCGGCCGGGCAGGCCCGACCTGGGCCGCTGTTTCCGCGGGTTGTCCTGTGAAGCCTGTGAATGGTGCCACCGGTCCGCGGCCTGCTGGAGGCGAGATTCCGCAGGTCATCGCCGTGCTGGCGTGATCAACGAGGGACAGAGGCGCGGCTGGATGCCCATATCATTCCGGGCGCGGTGATGAAAGATCAAATCGGGGTCGCGGTTCAAAGAGTTTCTCGTCTACGATGGAGATCACTTCGACGTCCTCCGGCCCGCAGGGCCGGTGGAGCGGGAGCGTCGAGCTGACCGAGGAGCCTGATGTGACGGGAATGCGTGTCCTGGGCGGAAACCAGGAATTCTGGTCGGCGAGCATGTCGGTCGCGCGGTCAGTCGTTATTGGCGATAATTCAAAGGTCTGGCCTGTCAGTGGAATTCGCGGCCCTGTGTCGGATCAACGATGACAAGCCGCAATAGACGGCGACTTCTCGTGTCGCCGGGTCCGGGCGATTTCACGTCTGCCGTCATTGTCAGGTAACGCGCTCTCCCGGTCATGCCGGCAGAGCCGTGGTGCCTGATCCTGAGCTGGGGCGCTCGGCGCTGTTGATGCGCCGTGCGGTGGCCGTTGCCTCGTCGTGACGTCCATGGCGATGAAGTCGGCAAGTCTCGATGAACAGCTGCCGGGTGGCTCAGTGCTGCCGTGAGGACGCCGTCGAACAACGTGTCCGGCGGCCGCCCGCGATCCGGGTGCGGGCGCGGCCACCTCAACGTCGAAATCCGGGTGTACCCCCGCTGGCAGGGGCTCCGTTGTTTCACGAGAGGACGATATGTTGAACGAAGTGCGCCTTCGGGTTGGCGTGATCGGCTGCGGCACGGTCGCGCAGATCATGCATCTGCCGTATCTCCGCAGCCTTCCCGACCTGTTCGAGATCGCCGCGGTGAGCGACCTCTCGCCCGGCCTCGTTGACGCCATCGGCCGGATGTACGGCGTGCCCGAGAAGCATCGCCACACCGACTACCGTGCGTTGCTCGACGACGACGTCGACGCGGTTCTCGTCCTCAGTAGCGGCAGCCACGGCCCACAGGTGCTCGACGCCGTCAACGCGGGCAAGCATGTGCTGGTCGAGAAGCCGCTCTCGCTCACCGTCCGCGAAGCCGACGAGATCGAGGCCGCCACGAAAAAGGCCGGCGTGACCGTGATGGTCGGCTACATGAAGCGGTTCGATCCCGGCTACCTGTACGGCCAGCAGATGGTCAAGGCCATGTCGGACGCGCGGTACGTACAGATCAACACGCTGCATCCCGCGGAGGACCAGTACATCGACATCCACGGCGTGCTGCGGTTCGGAGACGTTCCGCCCGAGGTCGCCCAGCGCGCCACCCGGGCGCACGAGGAACTGCTCGACGAGGCGGTCGGCGGGCTGAGCGACAGCCTGCGGTTCGTCTACTACGACGTGTTCCTGGGAAGCATGGTGCACGACATCAACGCACTGCGCGCGCTCGTCGGTGAACCGGAGGACGTGCTCTTCACGGAGGTCTGGCCCGCGGGTTCGACGACTCCCTCGGTTACCACCGTGCTGCGGCACCCCGGGGACCTGCGGACCACCTACACCTGGACGTACCTCGCCGAGGTGCGCGACTACTTCGAGGAACTGGCCGTCCTCTCGCCCACCCAGCGGGTTCGCATCCAGTTCCCGTCGCCGTTCCTCAAGCATTGGCCCACGCCCGTGGTGGTCCAGCGCATGGAGGACGGCGCGCTGATCGAGAGCCGGGTGCAGGCGTCCTACGACGAGGCGTTCCGGGAGGAACTCCGGGCGTTCCACGACTGCGTGACCGGCGGCAAGGCGCCGCTGACCGACGTGGCGGACTCGCGTGCCGACATCGTCGTCCTACAGCGGATCCTGGCCGCCGGAGCACCCGCCGGACTCGGCGGTGAGGCGGGGAGGTGGCGATGACAGCGTCCATCACCCGGATCGGCGCCTCCGACGTGATCGAGCGGGAGAGGCGCTATCGGCTGCCCGGTTCTCAGTCCATGTCCGACCTCGCCGGGATCGTCGTCGACCGAGCCCGCAACGCCGAGGTCTGGGACACCGACGGCCGGCGCTACATCGACTTCTTCACCGGAGTCGGCGTCTGCAACATCGGTCATTCACACCCCCGATTTCGGGAGATCGTCGGCGCGCAGCTCGACCGGTGCATCGTCGGCTCCTTCTACACCGACGTGCGGGCCCGCTACTACGAGCTGCTGGCCGAGCGGCTTCCCGAGCAGCTCCGCGGCATCCACATGTTCTCCACCGGCAGCGAGGCGGTCGAGGCGGCGGTCAAGTTCGCTCGCTCCGCCACCGGCCGGCAAGAGGTGCTGAGCTTCTGGGGAGGCTTCCACGGCAAGACCCAAGGGGCTCTGTCGCTGCACTCGGGCCCGCGTAAGCACCACTCGGGACCCTTTCCTCCGGGCTCGTACCACGCTCCCTTTCCCGACCCCTACCGCTGTCCCTTCGGCGCCGACTGCTCCGACTGTGTCGGCCGCTGCCTGGACTTCGCCGAGCAATCGATCATCTACAACGGCACGGGCGACCTGGCCGCGATCATCGTGGAGCCGATCCAGGGCACGAACGGCAACATCATTCCGCCGCCCGGTTTCCTTCGGGGCCTGCGGCTCCTCGCCGACAAGTACGGCGCACTGCTGATCTTGGACGAGGTGATCACGGGGTTCGGGCGTACCGGGACGCTGTTCGCTTTCGAACATGACCCGGAGATCCGGCCGGACATCGTGGTGCTCGGCAAGTCGATGGCATCCGGAGTGCCGGCCAGCGCCATCGTCAGCCGGCCGGAGCTGATCGCGGGCACGCCGTTCGGGGCCCCGAGCGCCGCAGCCTCGACCTTCGGTGGCAACCCGCTCGCCAGTTCTGCGTCGCTCGCGACGCTGCAGATCCTGCTGGACGAGGAACTGCCCGCGCGGGCCCGGGTCCTCGGCGAGCGGGTGTCCGCCCGGCTGGCGGCCTGGTCGAGGGACATCCCGATCGTCGGGAACGCCGCCAACACCGGCCTGATGATCGGTGTCGAACTGGTCCACCCCGGTACCCGCCAGGTCCTGCCCCGCGACATCACCCAGGAGATCTTCCGGCGGCTGGTCGGCCGGGGGGTTCTGGCCATGGCGTACGACAGCCGCATCCGCATCTACCCACCGCTGACGATCCCGGAGGAGCAGCTCGACGAGGGCCTCACGGCGTTCGAAGAGGTACTGCGCACGGTCCGGATCCCGGAGGAGAGCTGACATGACCACCTCTTCGCCCGCCCTCGGGTGCATCGTGCGTACCCCGGACGAGGTCAAGCAGGCCGCTGGCCTGGCCGCCGACTACCTGGAACTCAAGGGCGACATGCTCTGTGTCGGCCCGGAGGACATCCAGGAGCTGGTCGGGCTGGTGCGCGCCACCGGTCTGCCCGCGGCGGCGATGACCTCGCCGCTGCCCCGCCGCTTCAAGTGCCGCGTGGTCGGTGACGACGCCGACCACACGCGGGCGCTGACCGTCTTCCGGGACATGTGCGACCGCGCAGCCCGGTTCGGGGTCCGCACCGTGGTCCTCGGAAGCGGTCAGGCGCGCTCGGTGCCCGACGGCTTTCCGGTCGACACGGCCCGCCGCCAGTTCCTCGATTTCGTCAGCCAGGCGGCAAAGGACTGCGAGAGCCGGGGCATGAGCCTGACCCTGGAGCCCCTCACGGCTGCTGAGACCAACTTCCTCAACTCCTGCGCCGAGGCGCGGCCCATCGTGGACGAACTTGCCGGTACCGGCGTGCGGATCGCCGTCGACTGCTACCACGTGGCGAGCGAAGGGCTGAACGTCACCGACGAGGTCGGGGTCGCCGCCGGGGCGATCGGGCATGCCCACACCTCCTCGATTCCACGCGGCAGCATGGACTTTCGCGAAGAGATCCAGACCGCCTTCGTCGCCGCACTCCGGGCGGCCGGGTACACCGGCGGCCTCACGGTGGAGGAGGACTTCAGCGACTTCGGACGGCAGGCCCCGCCGACGATCGAGTTCTTCCGGAGGATCCTCGCCACCGACGCGGAAGCGGGTGCCTCGCGATGACGCTGACCTTCCTGACCGACCACACCGCCGAGCGGATGGCACAGCTGGACGAACGGATCGTGCGGGAGTGGAACGCCCAGCACCCGGATGTACCCGTGACGCTCTCCCTGATCGACCACGAGGAGCTCAAGGAGAAGCTGGGCGACTACCTCGCCGACGAGCGACCCCCGGACGTGATGACCTGGGTGGCCGGCAACCGGTCGGAATCGCTGATCAGTGACGGTTTGATGCTGGACGTCACGCCGCTCTGGGGCCGCGACGACCTGAGCCGGGCCTACGATCCGCGGTTCCGGCCCGGCAGCGGAGAGACCGCGCACTACCTGCCGACCTCCCAGTACTGGTGGGCGGTCTACTACCGGCGCTCGGTCCTGGAATCGCTGGGGATCACCACGCCGATCGAAAACTGGGACGATCTGCGAGCCGCCGCGCGGACTCTGAAGTCCGCCGGGATCGCCCCGTTCGCGCTCGGCGCCAAACACCACTGCCCGTCAGCCGCCTGGTTCGACTACCTGAATCTGCGGATCAACGGGCCCGCGTTCCACCGGGAACTGCTGGACCTGCGGGTGCCCTACACCGACGACCGGGTACGGTCCGTCTTCACGTTCTGGCAGCGGCTGCTCGACGACGGGTGGTTCCTCGGATCGCCCACCGACTACGACGAGCAGGACGCGGTCGACGCTCTGCTCGACGGGCGCGCGGGGATGACTCTGATCGGGGCGTACGTCTCCGACGAGTACCTGCCGGAGGACCAGTCCGACATCGACCTGTTCCGTTTCCCCATCCTCGATCCCGGCCTGCCGGTCGGGGAGGACGCGCCCGTCGACGGCTACTTCGCTCCGGGACGGACCGCGGCACCGGAGCAGGCCAGGGCCTTCCTCGCCTACCTGGGCTCCCGGCAGGTGCAGCAGCTCACCGTGGAGACCCTCACCGTCCTGCCGACCCGCGACGACGTGGACGTCACCCGTGCGGCACCGCACGTCGCCAAAGGCATGGAGGTGCTGCGCCGGGCGGACTCCGTATCGCAGTTCTACGACCTCGACACCCCTTGGGAACTCGCCGAGGTAGGCATGGCCGCGATCCAGGCATTCCTGCGTGAGCCGGATCGTGCCGCCGAGTTGCTGCGCACGGTGGAGGACCGCCGCGCTCAGCTCCGTCGCCTCTGAACAACTCGTGGAAGGAAATTCATGACGATCGTCGGTACCTCACCCCTCGCGCTCTTCGGTGGCACCCCGGTTCATGACACCTCCTGGCCCACGTGGCCGCAGGCGACGGAGTCGACGCTGCGCATGCTCCAGGAGGCTGCGACGTCGGGCCGCTGGGCGGTCAGCGGCGCCTACACGGGTACGCCCCCCTTCGAACAGCGGTTCGCCCGCGCCTTCGCGGACTACCACGGCGTCCCGTACGCGGTGCCCTGCACCAACGGCTCGTCCGGGCTCACCATCGCGATGGAGGCCCTCGGCATCGGCCCCGGCACCGAGGTCATCGTCCCCGGCCTGACCTGGGTGGCGTGCGCTTCGGCGGCAGCCAGCCTCGGCGCGGTGCCGATCCTGGTGGACGTGGACCCGGACACCCTCAGCATTTCCGTGGAGGCGGCCCGGTCCGCGATCACCGAACGGACCCGGGCGATCCTCGTCGTCCACGCCTACTGCTCGGCTGCGGACGTGGACGGGTTCCTCAAGCTCTCCGAGGAGACCGGCATCCCCCTGATCGAGGACTGCTCCCAGGCACACGGCGCCGAGTGGCGCGGCCGGAAGGTCGGCACCTTCGGCACCATCGGTGTGTTCAGCCTCCAGCAGACCAAGGTCATCACCAGCGGCGAGGGCGGCATCACCATCACCTCCGACGCTCAGCTCTACGACCACCTCCAGCAGTTCCGGGCCAACGGCCGGCGATACACCGCCAATCCCGTGGTCGGCCAGCTCGACATCGAGGAGGTCGGCGCGGTCGAGGGCCACAACTACTCGATGTCCGAGTTCCACGCGGCCGTCGCGCTCAGCCAGCTGGAGCTCTTCGACGAGCAGCAGCGGTTGCGTGCCCGCAACGGGGCGCTGCTGGAGAAGCTGCTCGCCGAGATCCCCGGTGTCGCCACCCTGCCGGTGCCTGAGGGTCTGACGGCACGCACCTACTACGACTTCGTGATCAGGCTGAACCCGGAGGTGCTGGGCCCCTTCCCGGTGACCCGGGTGGTGGACGCGCTCACCGCCGAGTTGAACGTCTTCTTCGAGACGCTCGACACGCCACTGAACGCGAACCCGCTCTACGTGCCGCTGAAGTCGCCGCGTCTGCCGCGTGCCGAGGAGGAACGGCGGCTGTTCCTGCCGAGCCGGTTCGACCTGCCGGCCGCCACCGCCGCCTACCACAGCTGCGTCGCGTTCCTGCACCACGCGCTGCTCGGCACCGAGGACGACGTGCGCGCGATCGCCGAGGCGGTGGCCAAGGTGACGGAGAACCTGGACCACCTGCGTACCGACGCCGGGGGCAGTCGGTCATGACCCTCGAGGTCAAGGACGGCCGGGTGATCAATCCCGAGGGCCTGGAGGTCAACGTGACCTTCCACTGCAACATGCGGTGCACCTCGTGCAGTCATCTCGCGCCTCTGTACCGAAGGCAGAACATCGACCCGGCGCGCCTGCGCGCGGACCTGCGTCTCCTCGCCGAGAGCTACCACGCCTCGTACGTGAAGCTTCTCGGCGGGGAGCCGCTCCTCCACCCCGACCTGCTCGGGGTGATCGAGGCGGTCCGATCCAGCGGCGTCTCCGACTCGGTGCTGGTGTGCACCAACGGGACGCTGCTGCACCGTGCGCCGGAGGAGTTCTGGGAGGCGGTCGACACCGTGGAGATGTCGATCTACCCGAGTCGCCCGCTGAGCGAGGAACAACTCGGCGTCTTCCGGGAGCGGGCACGGCAGCACGGCGTGGACCTGCTGATCAACCATTACACCCACTTCCGTGTCGCCTACTCCGAGCGCGGCACGGACGATGATGGGCTCGTCCGGGACATCTTCGACACCTGCAAGCTGGCCCACGTGTGGTTGTCGCACACCCTGCACGACGGCTGGCTGTACCGATGCCCCCAGAGCGTGGTGCTGGCCGAGCAACTGGCGGACGTCTCCTGGGACCGTACGGTCGACGGGATCGAGATCCAGGGCGGACCCGGCTTCGTCTCCTCGCTCGCGGAGTTCCTGAACGGGACGAAGCCACTGCGGGCCTGTCGCAACTGCCTGGGCAGCGTCGGCCGGATCCACCCGCATGCCGAGGTGCCGCGCCGCTCATGGCGGCAGACGCTGCCCACCGAGGACGTGCTCGATCGAGAGTTCCTGGCCCTGGCCCGGGAGGACATCACCATCGACGACGGTTGCGTGGTGGAAGAGGAACACGTCGCGTGGGCGGCCGCCGATGAATGAGATCCCGCAGGACGACGGGGGCGTTACCGTCATCACCCTGACCCGCCGCCGGCCGGACCTGGTGCGACGGGCGATCCGATCGGTGCGGGAGCAGCGCACCGCCCACCCGGTGCGGCACCTGGTGCTGATCGACGACTGCCCCGCCACGCGGGACGCGCTCGACGCGGCTCAGCCCGCCGGCACTGAGGTGCTGTACATGCCGCGGGAGTACTGGGAGGTGTCAGGGCCGGGCCGCTCCTCGAAGCTGCGCAACTTCGGCGTCCGGCGCGCCACCGATCGGTGGATCGCGTTCCTGGACGACGACAACGAGTGGACGCCTGACCACCTGGACACTCTGATCACGTGTGCCGTCGAGACCGGTGCGCGCGCCGTTCACAGTCACGTTCAGCTGCTCAACCGCGATGGGACTCCGTATCTGGAACCTCGGTGGCCGTGGGCGCAGAACCCGGACGACGCGGCCGAGATCTACCGCGACTACGTCGCCAAGGGAATCGTGACACCGGGGTCGAACATCGTCGGCGACCGTCCCGGATTCCACGACGAACCGGCCGACACGAGTTCCTGGCTGCTCGACCGGCGCCTCCTCCTCGAGGTCACGTTCGCCGAGGAGTTCAGCTCCAGTGACGCCGAGAACCTGATCGGCGAGGACGACAAGCTGTTCTGGGCATTGATTGATCGCGGAGAGTCCATCGAGTGCTCTCGCCGCCCGACCCTGCGGTACTACCTGGGCGGCTACTCGAACAGCCCGACCGGTAAGACCGACGAGACGTTCTCGTGGGCCACCGGGCAGGCGACGGCAGCGGCTGAGGCTGAGGAGGCCGGGGTGTCACCCGAGGACGATGCGTTGGCAAAGATGCTCGGCATCGCCGAGCGGATCTTCGGCCAGCCGGTCGAGCCCACGGCGAACTTCTTCGACCTGGGCGGAACCTCGCTCGCCGCGATCCGGCTGATCACCCTCCTCGAGGCTGAGGGCTGGAGCGTGACCGTCGAGGACGTGTTCGACCTGCCCGACATGCTGGCGTTGGCCCGGAGTGCCGCACGGAAGGCATAGGCGGAGCATCCCGGCCACATCAACGGATCGGCCGCCGCTGAACCGATGCCGATCCTCCCGTCGAGAGAACGAGGGCTCTGAGACCATGCCTGACGAGACAACGCCGGGCGTCATGCCGTGGCCCCTGGCCGCGATCGCCGAGCAGGCCCGGACGCGGCCGGATGCGATCGCCGCCGAGGATACGAACGGCGTCACCACGTACGGCGAGTTGTGGGCTCGGGCCGGGGAGGTGGCCGCCATGCTGGCGGGACTCCCGGGCCCGATCGTGGCGATCGCGACCGAGCGAGGCACGCCGTTCCTGGCCGGTGCGCTCGGCGCCTGGCGGGCGGGACGTGCGTACGTCCCGCTCGACCTGCTCAACCCACCGGCCAGGCTGCGGCGCATCGTGGCGGACGCCCGCCCGGCCGCCGTGCTCGTCTCCGGGAGCGACCAGGGCATCGGCGCCACGCTGGGGCTCAAGGAACTGACCGTCCCGGAGTCGGCCCAGGCGGTGGACCGGCCGGACCTGCTCGAGCCGCCGGCGGAGGACGACCCGCCCGCCTACGTCCTCTACACCTCCGGAACCACCGGTGCGCCCAAGGGAGTGGTGGTCGGCCACGCCTCCCTCGGCAACCTGATCCGCTGGTTGGCCGACACCTACTCGATCGACGCCGCGGACCGCTCGCTGCACGTGTGCAGCCTGGGTTTCGACGTCTCGGTGTTCGAGACATGGCCGTACCTGGCCCTCGGCGGCACGGTGGTCACCTGCACGGACGCGGACCGGATCCGCCCCGAGGCGGTGGCCGCACAGGTGGAACGGGACCGGTGCACCACGTTGTTCCTGCCGACCGGTCTCGCCACCCACACACTCGCCGACGGGCTGGTGCCCGCCAACCTGCGGATCCTGTTCTTCGGCGGTGATCGGATGGTGCTTCCGGTTCCGCTCCCGGCGCGGCCGCTGCTGGTCAATGTGTACGGTCCCACCGAGGCGACGGTGGCGACCACGACACACACGCTCACCACCGGTGCGGCAGGCGAGTCGCCACCCATCGGGCGCCCGATCGGCGGCGTCGAGGTCCGGGTCTGTGACAGCGCCGGCCGCGAGGTGCCCGCTGGCGCGAAGGGCGAGCTGTACGTGACCGGGGCCGCACTGGCCCACGGGTACCTGGGCAACGCGGAGCTGACTCGGCAGCGCTTCGTGACGCTCCCGGACGTGCCCGGCCGCTGGTATCGCACCGGCGACCTGGTCGCCTGGGAAGACGACGTGCTGATCTTCCACGGGCGGATCGACCGGGAGCAGCTGAAGGTGCGTGGTGTCCGGGTGGAGGCCGGCGACATCGAGGCCGCCCTGCTCGCCCATGAGCAGGTGCACGCCGCTGCGGTGGCAGTGGTCGGTTCGGATTCCGAGCGGCAGGTGGTCGCCGTGCTGGTGTTCGACGGCGACCAGGTCTCCCCGCGTGCGTTGCGCCGGCATCTCCTGGACAGCCTTCCGTCGTACCTGATCCCGGACCGGTTCGTCGCTGTTGACGAAATGCCGTTGACCGCCAACGGGAAGCTCGACCGAGCGCAGGTCGCGGTCCTGGCCGCCCGGCAGTCCTAGCGGCACCACGCAGCCGCCCTCGACGAAACGGAGTAATACGGATGGCGGGCCGCCCGCACGAATCGCCCGATACGGTGTCACTCGACGACCTCTGGTGGGAGGCGGCCGGGCCGCCGGAGAGCGCGGAGGACGAGGCCGAAGGCTTCATTACCCTGGGCGGGCAGTCCCTGGCTGCCGCCCGGTTCGTGGCTGCGGCGCGGGAGCAGCTGGGCCTGAAGATCCCGTTGACCGATCTGCTGCGGGACAACCTGTCCCTCGCCGAGGTCCGGCGGCGTGCGGTGCCCGTACGAATCCCGGCTTCCGCCGGGGGCCACCGGGCGCGCACCTCCTCCCCGCTGGCCCCGAGCCAGCACCGCCTGTGGGTGCTGAGCCGGCTGCATCCCGAGTCGGCCGCCTACAACGTGGTCGTCTCACTGCGCCTGCGCGGCCGTGTCGACGTCGCCGCGCTGCGTGCCGCGCTCTCCGACGTGGTGCGCCGGCACGACGCGCTGCGGGCGAGCGTGACCGATGGCCCGGCGCTCCGGTACGACGATGACGCCCAGGTGGAGTGGGAGATCGAGGAGACGGGAGACGGGCCGACCGAGCCGGAGGTGGAACGGTTCGTCCACCGGTTGTCGGCCGTCACCATCCCGATGGACCGGGCGCCGATGCTGCGAGCAGCGCTGTTGCACGGGCCCGGCGCGGCTGACGGATGTCTGGTGCTGGTGATGCATCACATCGTCTCCGACCAAGCCACGATGGACATCGTCCTGGCCGACCTCGCCGCCGCGTACACCGCCCGGTCGGCCGGTGCGGAGCCCGGGTTCGGGCCGGCACCCAGCTTCGCCGAGCACGCCGAGACGGAGACCCGGCTGGTGGGCGGTGCTGCCTGGCGGGCCGACCTGCGCTACTGGCGGGAGCTTCTCGCCGGCGCGACGGAGAGCACCAGGCTGCCGCTGGCCCACACGGTGGCTCCCTCACTGCGAGGGGCGGACCACGACGTGTCGCTGGGCCCCGAGCAGGCCCGGCGGGTCGAGCTGTTCCTGCGTACGCACGCGCTGACACCGGCGGTGCTCTTCCTGGGCTGCCTCGCCGTCGTGTTGACCCGGTGGAGCGGGGCGGAACAGGTGGTGCTCGGCATGCCGGTCAGCCGCAGACGTACGGCCGAGGACCACCGGCTGGTGGGCTTCCTGGTGGAGACCACCCCGCTGCTGCTGGAGGTGGGCCGCCGGTCCGACCTGCTCGACGTGCTGCACCACGTACGTGATCGCCACCTCGGCGCGGTCGCTCACGCCACCCCCACCTTCGACGCCGTGGTCGGTGAGCTGGACCTTTCCTCGCGGACGCTGGCCAACCCCTTGTTCCAGGTGTGGTTCAACGACCTCACCCAGGGCGCCCCGCCGCCGCAGCTACCCGGCGTCGAGGTGAGCACGCAGCGGGTGTCCGGGATGGCGGCCCTGTTCGACATCAACCTCTACCTCCACCGGGACGCGGACGGGTTCCGGCTGCAGCTGATCCGTGCCGCGGACCGGGTCCGGCCGGAGGTGGCGCGGGAGCTCCTCGACCAGTGTCTGCTCGTGCTCGATCAGGTGCTGACCGACGCCTCCGCGCCACCGGACGCGGTTTCGCTTGTCACCTCGGCGCGGCGGGCACTGTCACCGTTGCGCGTGACCGACCCGGCGCCGCGCCCCGGCGATGACGGGAGGTGGTCGCCCGCGCGGGCGCTACGCGGCGACGGAGACCAGACCGCCTTGCT
The DNA here is from genome assembly GCF_900090225.1 of Micromonospora eburnea. Classification (NCBI taxonomy): domain Bacteria; kingdom Bacillati; phylum Actinomycetota; class Actinomycetes; order Micromonosporales; family Micromonosporaceae; genus Micromonospora; species Micromonospora eburnea. The sequence continues at coordinate 4,839,293 of NZ_FMHY01000002.1, read as the reverse complement.
CACGGCCGAGGGCCGCATCACGTACGGCGAGCTCGACGCCGCCTCCGAGCGACTGCACGCCGGATTGACCGCTGCGGGTGTCACGCCGGGTCAGGTGGTCGAGATTCGCGGCCGTCGTACCGCCGGCCTGGCGACAGCACTGCTCGCCGGCTGGCGAGCCGGCGCGGTGACCGCCCTGACCGACGCGTCGCTGCCCGATGCGCGCCTGGCACAGCAGCAGGAGTTGCTTCGGCCGGCCGCGGTGATCGACGTGCCGCCGGCGGCCGCATCGATTCCGGAGGTTCGAGCCGGTGCGCCGGACCCGCGGACGCTGCCCGGTGCGAGTCACGTGCTGTTCACCTCGGGCAGCGGAGGACGCCCGGCCGGTGTGGTGGTGGGTCCGGAACCGCTCGGCTCGGCGTTCTCCTGGTACCTGGCGGCCTTCCAGCCGACGGCCGCGGACCGGTTCGTGCTCGTCGGCGGGCTCGGGCACGACCCGATACTGCGCGACCTGCTCATCCCGCTGTACGTGGGCGCGAGCGTGGCGGTACCCCGGGAAGACGTGCTCGCCGACCCGGCCGCACTGTTGCGGTTCATCGCCGATCACCGGATCACCGTCCTGCACGCCACCCCCGCGTTGCTGGAATTGCTGGTCGCCGCGTACCACGCCGCGCCCGAGACGCGGCTGGACACGTTGCGGCTCGTCATCAGCGGAGGCGCTCCGCTCACGGCCGGGCTGGTCCGGCGGTTGCGGAAGCTGACCTCCGCCGCCGTGGTCAACGCCTACGGCACCACGGAGACACCACAGGTGACGGCCTGCCATCAGGTGCTGAAGCGCGGCGAGCCGGCGGAGCAAGGTCTGGCGCACTGGCCGGACGACGCGGTGCTGCCGCACGGGCGGGGCGTGGCGGGCAACGAACTGCTGGTGTGGACCGGCGGCGACCGGGACGCCGGGACAGGCGAGCCAGGAGAGATCGTCGTCGCCGGACCAGGGATCGCCGCGGGGTACCTGGACGACAGCGGCCCGGCAGACCGCTTCTTTCCCGGACCGGGCGGCCGGCCCGCCTTCCGGACGGGTGACGTGGGCCGGATCGGCCCGGACGGCACGGTCGAGTTCGTCGGCCGGCGGGACCGTCAGATCGACATCGACGGCCACCGGCTCGACCTGGCCGAGGTGGAGGCCGCAGCACTGCGCGCGAGCGCGGTGGCCCAGGCCGTCGCGGGAACCACCGAGACGGTGACCGGAACGGTTCTGGCACTGCAGGTCGTCCCCGAGCCGGGTCGCACGGTGGATTCCCAGGCTCTCCGGTCGTACCTGTCGTCGTTGCTGCCACGGTACGCCGTGCCGGCGGTGATCGACGTCCGGCGGCGTCTCGCCACCAGTGCCAACCACAAGGTGGTGTTCAGCGACACGCGGGTGCCGCCCGCGAACGGCGGTGACCGCAGCCCGCAGTCGGACCGGCGCGGTGCCGACACCGGCACGGAGCGCTGGCTGATCGACCTGATCGCCGACGTCATCGGCCGCCGGATCGGCCTCGACGAGCACTTCTTCGAGGCCGGTCTCACCTCCATCAAACTGCTGCAGCTGCACACGTTGCTGGCCGACGCGATACCGGACCCACCTCCGGCAACCGCGTTCTTCGAACATCCGACGGCACGGGAGATCGCCGCGCTGCTCGCGAAGGCGGGCGGGAACGGCAGTCCCGCGTCACTCCTGAGCCCTTCGCCGCAGTCGACTCGCGCCACCGACCGCCGGCGGGCCGTCCGAGCCCAGTTGAACCACGAGCGGGAAGGAACGTCCTGACATGGATGATGAACTGGAGCTCATCGCGGTGATCGGCCTGGCCGGGCGGTTTCCCGGAGCCCACGACGTGGAGCAGTTCTGGGAGAACCTGAGCGCCGGGCGGGAGTGCGTCCGCCAGCGATCGGACGAAGAGTTGCTGGCCGCCGGCGTTCCCCGTTCCGCGCTCGACGATCCCGCGTATGTGCGGGCCATCGCCGAGGCACCGGACCTGGACATGTTCGACGCGGCGCTGTTCGGGATGACGGCTCGTGAGGCGCGGACCAGCGACCCGCAGCTTCGGCTCTTCCTGGAGACCGCGCACGCCGCGGTGGAGAACGCGGGCTACGACCCGGCCACGCTGACGGACGTCGGCGTCTTCAGCGCCGCGGGCACCAACCGGTACGTCGACCTCTATCTGCGCCCGCATCCGGAGACGGCCCGGGGCATCACCGGGCTGGCCATCGGCACCTGGAACAACATCGGATCGCTGGCCACCATGGTGTCGTACAAGCTGGACTTCACCGGGCCCGCCATGAGCGTGCAGACCGCCTGTTCCAGCTCTCTGGTCGCCGTGCATCAGGCGATCGCCGCGATCCGAAACGGCGAGTGCGATGTGGCGCTGGCCGGCGGCGTCGAGGTGGAGTTGCCGCCCGGTCACGGGTACCGGTGGGCCGCAGACGGCCCGTTCAGCCGTGACGGGCACTGCCGGCCGTTCGACGAGGCGGCCAGCGGCACGATCTTCGGCAGCGGCTGCGGTGTCGTAGTGTTCAAGAGACTCTCCCAGGCTCTGGCCGACGGCGACGCCGTCCGGGCCGTGGTTCGGGCCACGGCCGTCAACAACGATGGAGCCCACAAGGTCGGCTTCACCGCCCCGGGCGTCACCGGCCAGACAAACGTGATTCTGGAAGCGATGACGATGGCCGGGGCGGACGTGAACCACGTCGGTCTGGTCGAGGCACACGCCACCGGGACGGTGTTGGGCGACCCGATCGAGGTGGCCGCTCTGGTGTCGGCCTATCGCAGGCTCGGGCACCCCGGCGGCGCAACCGTGGCCCTCGCCTCGGCCAAGGCCAATGTCGGCCATCTGGGGCACGCGGCGGGCGTCACCTCGTTCATCCGTGCCGTCCTGAGCCTCGAGCGGGAACAGATCACGCCCACGGTGAACGTGACGACCGTCAACCCGAAGCTGAACCTGGACGGTTCACCCTTCTACCTGCCGCGTGATCTCACCCCATGGCCCCGCCGAACGGGGCAGCCCCGGCTCGCCGCGGTCAGCTCCTTCGGCATCGGCGGCACCAATGCGCACGCCGTGCTGGAGGAGGCGCCCCTTCGCGCCGCCGAGCCCGCGGTGTCCCGGCCCCGACTGCTGGTGTGGTCGGCGGCCACCGCCTCCGCCCGGGACGTCCAGCGGGAGCGGCTCACGAACTACTTCGCCCAGAACGGTGAGCGGACCTTCGGCGCGGCCGTGGCCACCCTCCAGCACGGTCGCCACGCCTACCCGCATCGGGCCGCGCTGGTGGCCGGCAGCGCCGCCGAGGCGGTCTCCGGGCTCAGCACGGAGAATTCGGACGCCGTCGTGAGCGGTGACGCGAGCCGCCGGGACGTCGCCTTCCTCTTCCCCGGGCAGGGCTCCCAGCACGTCGGCATGGCGCACGACCTGTACGAGCAGGAGCCGCACTTCGCCGACGTGCTCGACGAGACGCTGCACCTGTTCTCAGCCGCCGGAGTCGACGTCGGGGAGGTGTGGCGTACCGGCGGTGACGCCGAGCTCGCGGACACGACTGCCGCCCAGCCGCTCTTGTTCGCGGTCGAGTACGCGCTCGCACAGCTGTGGCGGTCCTGGGGCATCGTGCCGGACCGGCTTCTCGGGCACAGCATCGGCGAGCTCACCGCGGCCGCCGTAGCCGACGTGGTCCGTCTCTCCGACGCGATCGAGCTGGTCGCGGCGCGGGCCCGTGCGATGAGCCGGATGCCGGCCGGCGGCATGCTCGCGGTCGCCTCCACCGCCGCCGAGGTCGCCGACCTGCTGGCCCCGGGGGTACAGGTGGCGGCGATGAACGGGCCACGGCAGACCGTGCTGGCCGGCCCGCACGAGGCACTGGCCCGCACCGTCGTCTCGCTACGGGAACGAGGACTACGCAGTCGTGAGGTCCGGACCTCGCATGCCTTCCACACCGAGGCCATGCGGCCGGCGGCCGACGAGTTCCGGTCCGCTTTCCGGGACGTCGAGCTCCGCGCACCTCGAATCCCGATTATCTCGGCCGCCACCGGCGTGCTGATGAGCGACGACGAGGCGAGGGATCCGGCGTTCTGGGCCGATCAGCTGATCCGGCCGGTGCTGTTCGGTCCCGCGCTGGAGCAGCTCCTCGCCCAGGGCCCGCAGTTGTTGGTCGAAGTCGGCCCGGGCCAGGCGTTGACCTCGTTGAGCCGTGCCCTGGCCGACGGTGGCCATCGTGCGGTGGCGTCACTGCCGCCCCGGCGTTCCAATCCCGGCGGGGATCAGATCGCGGTTCTGCGGGGTCTCGCCACGGTCTGGGCCGACGGGCACGACGTCGACTGGCATGCGGTCGAGCCGTCCCGTCCTGTCACCCGTGTGCCGTTGCCGGTGTACCCGTACCAGCGCGAGCGGTTCTGGGCCGATCCGCCGGAGACGGCAGCCGAGCCCGCAGCGCCGCAGCCGTCCGCTCCCGCGAGCGCCCCGACCGCAGACGTATCCACGACCGTTGAGCCGATGGAGGCACAGTTGGCCGCCGAAACCCGTGTGGACGAGTCGCCGTTCTCGGTGCCCTGCTGGGTCGAGTCCCCGAGGCAGACCACCGCCGGTGGTGGCGAACAGTTGAGCGCGCTGCTGCTGGCCGAGGACGACCGGGCACGCGAGCTGACGACGGCCCTGCAACGGGCAGGTATCCGGGTGCTGCCGGTCCCGGCCGGCCCGACGGCGGGCGTCGGGGAGCGGTCGTTTCACGTGCCCCTCCGTCGCGTGGGCGAGCTGGCCGGCATCCTGCGTGACGTCGCGGCATCCGGACGGCGTCCGATCATGGTGCTGTACGCCTGGAGTCTCACGGAAGAGGCCGCCGTCCGCTCGGATCCGGATGCCCTTCAACGTCCCTACGGCCTGCTGCACGAGGTGGGGCGGCTCGTGTCCCGGACGTCCGCCCTGGCCGACGGTGGCCATGTCGTCGTGCTGACCGAGCACGCTGTCGACGTCAGCGGATCTGAGCCGGTGCGTCCCGAGAACGCCCTGTTGCCTCCGCTGGCCAGGACGATGGCGGACGAGGACGGGCGGCTCACCGTGCGCCTGATCGACGTCGGGCGCAGGGTCGACGCCGACGACCTCGCCCGGGAACTCGCGCATCGGGCCGGCCCGCCGGTCGTCGCGCTGCGCGGCGAACTCCGCTGGGTGCCCGGCGAGCGACGGCTGAACGTAACGTCCGGGCCGTCACCGGCGATCCGCCGCAACGGCGTCTACCTGGTGACCGGCGGCTGTGGGGGACTCGGCATCGAGGTCGCCCGGGGTATCGCCCGGACCGGTCAGCAGCCTGTGCTCGTCCTCGTGGGAAGGACCGGATCGGTGCCCGGTCACATCCTCGACGAACTCGGCGCACTCGGAGCGACGGTGCAGGCGCACGCCTGCGACGTCACCGACGAGGCGGCGCTCGGCCACCTGATCGACGAGGTGACCGCCCAATGGGGTCCGGTCAACGGCGTGCTGCACCTGGCCGGCCGGACCGGTTCGGGCATGGTCCAGTTCACCGGCCCGCAGGACGGCACGGCGACCTTCGCGCCCAAGATCACGGGTGTTCTGAACCTGGAGAAGGTCTTCACCGGTCGCCGGCGGCTGGACTTCTTCGTCTGCTTTTCGAGCCGCGCCGCGCTTGAGGGACAGGTCGGGGGAGCGGACTACGCCGCGGCCAATGCCTATCTGGACGCCTTCGTCCGGGATACGTCGATCCCCGCGGATCGCCTGCTCAGCATCGACTGGCCGGCTTGGCGTGGGGTGGGTATGGCAGCGGGCGGGCTGCTGTCCGGTTCCTCCGGCCGGTCGACGGTCGCCCGGCGGTGGCAAACCGTGTTGAGCGCGGAGAACGACCCGGTGACCGACGAGCATCGGCTGGGCACGGTGCCGGTGGTGCCGGGTACCCGGCATCTCGACCTCGTCATCGAGGCGTTCCGCGCCGTGTTCCTCGACGGGGCGGAGGAGCCGGTCCAGCTGAACGATGTCGTGTTCCAGCGTGCCCTGGAGCTGACCTCACCGCGTCGGGTGGAGGTCGCCTTCAGCCCCGACAGCGAGAACTGGGCCTTCTCGGTTTCGTCAGCGCCGCTGACCACCTCGTCACCCACCGAGGTGCAGACCCACGTCCGGGGGCGGATCGCCCAGTGGATGCCGAGCGGCACCGGCGAGCCCCGCCGGGTCGCCATGGACGAGCTGTACGCAGAGCTGTCCGAACACCGTGCCCTGCCACCGTTCGGCAGCGACCGGCAGGCGTTCACACTGGGCCCGCGCTGGCGTACCTACCACCAGGTCCGGTCCGACCCGGCCGGTGACAACCAACTGCTGACCCTGGCGCTGCCGGATGAGTACCAGCACGAGGCCGCCCGGCACGCGGTGCATCCGACGCTGATGGACGCCGCCACCACCTCCGTACGCGACCTGGACAAGGACGACATCCACGTGCCGTTCATGTACCGGTCGATGACGGTGCACGGCCGGCTCTCCGGCCGCGTCCTCAGCCACCTCCGCCGGCGGCCGGACGCGCCGGCCAACAGCATCGTGGCGGACCTCGACGTCCTCGACGAGGCCGGAACCGTGCTCGTCGAGGTCCGGGGTTTCACCATGCGCCGGACCGCCGACCCGAGCGCGCTGGTGTCGTCGCGTCCCGCCGAGGACGACGTGGAAAGCGTCGGCATCTCGCCCGAGACCGGCGTCGACCTGCTGATGACGTTGTTGTCGGCACGCACGCCCCGGCAGGTGGCGGTCCGGCGGTTTCGCGGCGATCGTCCGGAACCGCTGTCCGCCGACGCCGTGGTGGTGGCGCCGCGAACGGAGCCCCGGGCAGCGAAGCCGGCGCCGGCTTCCCGGCCAGTCGTGGCGGAACCGGTCGCACCGCAGTCTCCGCCCGAGCCGCAGATTGCCGCGCCGGTGGTGGCCGCGAAGCAGGCCGACCTCACCGACCAGGTCCGCGAACTGTGGACGACGGCGCTCGGCGTCGCCGATCTCACCGATGACCAGGAATACTTCGACCTGGGCGGCGATTCGCTCACCGCGGTGGAGTTGATATCCCAGGTCCGGGACCGGTTCGGCATCGACCTGAGCATCGGGGCCATCTTTGACTACCCGACCCTCGGCAGCTTCACCGAGGAACTGCGACGGCTGGGCGCCGCGTGACGACGGCGAGTCATCTTCTCCGCCTCGGCGCGAGCGACTGGTCGATCTGGAATCAGTCGGTGTTGCGCAGCGCCGGTTTCCCGGTGTCCGGAGCGAACCGCCTCAGCGACCCGGAGCTCGCGTCGGCGGCCGACCTGGCCGTGGCCGGGAAGACCAGCCGGGACGAGTTCCAGGCGGCCTATGAGCGAGCGGCCGGCCGGCTGTCGGAGCAGATCCGCCTCATCGCCCGCGATCCCGCGTTCCGGGAGGCGGTGGCGTGGCAGAACCGTGCGCTCATCGCCAACTGTGTCGACAAGGCCGCCGCCGGGGAGCCGCGGAACGTCCGGGGCCGCAACCACGAGTCGACGATCGCCAGCTACTGGCAGCGCTACTGCGTCAAGAACGACACGGTCGGGTTCTTCGGCCCGGTCGGCTGGACACACTGGTCGGCCGGCGACGCGGCTGTCCGGGTCGCCTCCGGCCCCCGGCTCCTCGCTCGGCGTACCACCTACCTGGAGGTGTGGGCGGTGGACGCGGTGGCCCGGGCGTTGGAGCAGGAGCCGGAGCTGCTGCCGTGGTTGCCGCCCCGCCGGGTCAACTCGTTCGACCTCGTCGGCCGGACGCTGCATCGGACCAATCGGCCACCGGTGATGCTGACCGAACCAGAGGCGGAACTGATCGGTCTCTGCGACGGCGTCCGGACGGCCCGGGAGATCACCGATGAGATCCTCTGGTCGGGCTTTCCCGAGCTGCCCACCGAGGAGGCGGTCTTCGACCTGCTGGTCGACCTGCGGGAACGGGGGCTGCTGCACCTGGGCCTGGAGGTGTCGGTGAGTGCGTACCCCGAGCGGGAGCTGATCGACCGGCTCGGCCGGGTGGGCGACCCGGCGGTCCGGGAGGCGGTTCTGGGCCGGCTGAGCCGCCTTCTGGAGGCCCGTGACGCGGTGACGGCGGCGGCCGGCGACGAAGCCGCGCTCGTGGCCGCGCTGGACCACGCCGCGGAGGTGTTCGAGGACCTCGCCAAGGTGGACGCGGTCCGGCGGCCGGGGCAGACCTATGCCGGCCGTACCATCATGTACGAGGACACCGTCCGTGACGTGGAGGTCCACTTCGGGGCCCCACTCGTCGACGCACTGGCTCCGCCGCTCACTCTGCTGTTGCAGAGCGCCCGGTGGTTCGTCGCCGAGGCGGCACGCGAGTACCGGAAGGTCTTCGACGAGGCGTACGAGCGGGTCCGCGCGCGGTCCGGGGATGCTCCGGCCTCCCTGGCGGCGGTGGTCGCGGCCGCCACCCCTCACCTGTTCTTCTCCCTCCGGGAGCTGCCGGGGCCGGTGGCGAGGGTCGTCGAGGAGTTCCAGCGACGGTGGCAGGAGATCCTACGACCGCCCGTCGGGGTACGCCACCACGCCGTACGCGCAGAGGAAATAGCGGACCGGGTGGCCGAGGTCTTCGCCGCCCCGGAGCCGGCCTGGGCGGCTGCCGTCCACCACGCGCCGGACCTCATGATCGCTGCCAGGGGGCCGGAGGCCATGGCCCGCGGCGACTACCTGCTCGTTCTCGGCGAGTTGCATCTCGCCTCGAACACCGTCGAGAGCCGCCTCTTCGTCGAACAGCACGAGGACCCGACCTGGCTGCTCCGGGCGGACGAGGCGGACCACGGCGACCGGCGGGTGTACCTCTCCTCCCCGAAGCACTGGCAGGCGGTGAACTCGCGGACCTACCCGCCGTCGGCCTTGATGTCGCCCCGGTACACCTACTGGAGCCTGCATCCCGATGCCGGCGGCACACCCGCCGAACCCCTGCCGGCGGCACGCCTGGTGGTGGAGCGTACGGATGGCGAACTCGTGGTTAGGACCCGCGACGGAAACCGCCGGCTCGATCTCCTCGAAGTGGTGGGGGAGTTGCTGTCGGCGGCCGTCGTAAACGGCTTCCGCCCGTTGCCACCGGCCGCGCACCGGCCACGAGTCACGATCGACCGGCTGGTCCTGGCTCGTGAGTCGTGGTCCATCGACGCCACCGAGATCAGCTGGGCGTCGATCAAGAAGGAGGCGGACCGGTACTTGGCCGCTCGCGCCTGGCTCACCGAGCAGGGCCTTCCCGAACGCGCGTTCTACAAGGTGCCGGTCGAGGACAAGCCGCTCTTCGTCGACTTTTCGAGTCTCGTCCTGGTCAATCTGTTCGCCAAGGCGGTACGGCGGACGGCCGAGGCGCCGCAGACGCGGTTCACCGTCACGGAGATGCTGCCCGACGTCGACCAGACCTGGCTCACCGGTCCCGACGGGGCGGGCTACACGGCGGAGGTGCGGATCGTCGCGGTGGACCCCGCCGCCGGCGTCGCGCGGCGCGACAGCCCCGCTCCACGTGGCCGTCCCGACATCCATTGACCACCGCACCGGAAGGAAGAGACACGTGCTCGAACAGGAGCTGATCAGCTACCTGCGTCAGCTGCTGCCTGAATACATGGTTCCGTCGGCGATCGTCGTACTGGAGGCCCTGCCGCAGACGCCCAACCACAAGGTGGACGTCAACGCGTTGCCCGAGGTCACGGTCGAGCTCGATATGGACGGCGCACCAGGCGACGACCTGGAACGGGACCTGGCCGGCTTTTGGGGGCAGATTCTTCACCGGGACGAGGTCGGCGTCCACAACGACTTCTTCCAGCTCGGCGGCAATTCACTGCAGGCCATGCGGGTGATCGCACACATCCGAAAGACGTACGGGGTCGGGGTTCCGGCCCAGCACGTGTTCGAGCAGCCGACAGTAGCGGCGCTCGCGGCACGCGTGCGCGATGCCGTAGCCGTGGGGGAGGGGAAGGCATGACGTCGAACACCGACCTGTCGTTCGGGCAGGAGCGAATCTGGCTGCTGGAGCAGCTGCTGCCCGGCACGGTGACGCATCACCTCGCCGCGGCGTACGAGATCCGGGGTCCGCTCGACCCGGTGGTGCTCGACCGCGCAGCCCGCGCCGTCGTGGGGCGGCACGAGCCACTGCGTACCACCTTCCACGAACAGGACGGCCGGCCCTTCGGCCGGGTGCACGAGGTGTCGCCGCCGGTGCTGCGGACGGTGCCGGTGGCCTCTTTCGACGACTGGGCGAGCGTGGCCGAGGCGGAGATCCAGAAGCGATTCGACATCTCCGAGTTGCCGCTGGTGCGGCTGACCCTGATCGCGATCGCCGACGACCATCACGTGCTCATGGTGGTCATGCATCACATCATCTCCGACGGGGCGAGCATGGGTGAGTTCTTCGACGAGCTCTCAAAGGCCTACGCCGCCTTCCGCAGCGGAGGTGATTGGCGGCCGGCCGAACTGCCCATCACCTACCGGCGGCACGTCGAGCAGGAGCGGGCCGCCGCGGCTGACGGCTCCTGGGCTCCGGATCTCGCCTATTGGCGGGAGCGCCTTCAGGGCGCCCCGTCGCTGTTCGCCATGCCCGGTGCCGGACAACGCCCGAGCCGCCCGACCTTGTCCTCGTACGAGGCGCACGCGTCGCTGACCGCCGACGACAGCGCCGCGTTGCAGGCGTTCGCCCGCAGGCATCGGGTCTCCCCGGCGATGGTGCTGTCCGCCGCCTGGGTGGCCACCCTGGCCCGGCACAGCGGTGAGCGGGACATTGTGGTGGGAACGTCCGTCTCCGGACGGGACCGTGCCGAGCTCAAGGGCCTGATCGGTCTCTTCATGGACGTGGTGGCGCTGCGCGTGCAGCTGCCCGCGGGAACAACCTTCGGTGACCTCGTCACCACGGTGCGGGGCGAGACCTTGACGGCGCTGTCGCATCGGCGTCCCCCGTTCGCCAAGGTGGTGGCGGAGCTCGGCGGTGAGCGAAGCCTCGCCTACAACCCGATCTACCAGGTTCTGTTCAACAACGCCTCGCGATCGATCCAAGCGTTCGCCGACGTCCCGGAGCTGAGCTGCCGGCGGTTGCCGGCGACCACCGGCACCATCCAGACGGATCTCGAACTGGTCGTGGTCAGCGGCGCCGACGAGGACTCGTCGACCCGGATGACGCTGGTGGCCAGCACGGACATCTACCAGAAGGACAGCGCCGAGCTTCTGCTGGAGCACACGGTCAGCCTGCTCCGGCACGGTCTGGCCGAGCCCGATACGCCGGTGGAACAGCTCAGCCTGGTGACCGAGGAGCAACGCCGCCAACTGGCTGACATGTGCGCGCCCGCGCGGACCCCGCTGCCTCCCGTGCGAAGCGTCCTCGGCCTGGTGCTCGACGTGATCGACCGGTATCGGGACGTGCCTGCCGTGCGCAGCGGCCAGCGCGTGCTCACCTACGGGCAGCTCAGCCGGCACGCGGGCCGGCTCGCCGAGCGGCTGGCGCGTCACGGGGTGGCTGCCGGCGGTGTGGTCGCCATCCATCTCGACCGGTCCGCCGAGGCCCTGATCGCGATGCTCGCGAGCTGGCAGCTCGGCGCTGCCTACCTGCCGGTCGACCCGACGTATCCCCGCCGCAGGGTCGATTTCGTCCTGCGTGATGCCAGAGCGCAGGTGATCGTCACCGGGCCGGACACGCCGGCGGACCGGTTCGCCGCGCTCGACGCGCCGGTGGTGGTGATGGACGAGGACGACGACGCCGCAGACGGACCGCCGCTGAAGGCCCGGAGCGAGGGGAGCGGGGAGGACTCGGCCTACGTCATCTACACCTCCGGTTCCACGGGCACGCCCAAGGGCGTCAACGTGCCGCATCGCGCCGTGGTGAACTTCCTGAACTCGATGGCGAAGCTTCCCGGTGTGACCCGCGACGACGTGATGCTCTCGCTGACCAGCCCCTCCTTCGACATCTCGGTGCTGGAGCTGTTCCTGCCCCTCACGGTCGGCGCGCGCATCGTGATCGCCTCGACCGAGGAGGCACGCGATCCACAGCGTCTGCTCGACCTGATCAGGGACGAGCGGATCACCGTCATGCAGGCGACCCCGGTGACCTGGGGCGGCATCCTGGCGCTCGCCCCGGATGACCTCCGCCTGCGCCTGGCGCTGTGCGGTGGGGAGGCACTCTCCCGTCCGCTGGCCAACGCCCTGTGCCGGGTGGCCACCGAGGTCTGGAACATGTACGGCCCGACCGAGACGACCGTGTGGTCGCTGATCGCCGAGGTACGCCCGGAAGCGGACGACGTGGCTGTACCCATCGGCCGCCCGATCCACAACACCTCGGCCTGGGTGCTCGACGCGAGCCGCGGTGTCCTGCCGGCCGGCGTCGTCGGCGAGCTGTACCTCGGTGGAACCGGCCTGGCACTGGGGTATCGCGGCCGCCCGGGCCTCACTGACGAGCGTTTCGTGAGCGGACCCCCGGAGACCGGCGGGGAACGCCTCTATCGGACGGGCGACCTGGTCCGGCTGCGCGCGGACGGCTCCTTCGAATTCCTCGGCCGGGCTGACTCACAGGTCAAGATCCGGGGCCACCGGATCGAGGTCGACGAGATCGCCACCCTGCTGCGCCGGCACCCGAAGGTGAAGCAGGCCGTGGTCGTGGCGAGGGATGACGGATCGGGCGACCGCCGGCTGATGGCCTACGTGGTCCCCGCCGGTGTGCGTGAACCGGCTCAACCGACGAACGGATCGAGATGACGATGCGGACCAACTGGCGGGTTCTTGCTCCGGGGCCGAGCGACCGTGCCCTGCTCGCAGTGGACTTCGGACCGGGCCGCCGGGAGGCGGGTTTCTCCACTCTCGTCGCCAATCTGGCGCCGGACGCAGTCGTGTGGCAGCCGGTGTTCATGCCCCAGACCGATGATCCGGTCGAAGGCACCGACCCCGACGTGTGCGTCCGCGGGTGGCTGGACGACCTGCGAGACGCGGGCCTGGAGGTCTGCGGGGTGCTCGGCTACTGCGCTGGCGCCGCTCTCGCCCTGCGCGCGGCAGAGCTGGTCAAGGAGAGCGGTCAGGGGGATCCGGCGCTCATCCTGTTCGACCCCGCCCGGGTCGACAGCGAGGTGATCCAGGAACTCTTCGTCACCTCCGCGGAGGGCTATGCGGAACTGCTCCCACCGGAGCGGATCGAAGCCGCCGTGTCGGCCGCAGCCTCGATCACCGACTCCCTCGGGGAGGACATCGGCCGGCGGCCCGCCGGGACACTCACGGACGCGATGCGCGAGCTGCAGCACGTGTACGACGGTGTCGTGCGCGACGCATGCGCAGCTCTCGGGGCCGATGAAGAGGTGGGGAAGGGCTTCTCCGAACGGTTTGCCGCCTTCCTGAGCTATCTGATCACCGCTGGGCGGGCCGGAGCATACCCGGCGGACAGCGGCAAACCCATGATCGTCGTGTCCCAGAACCACGTGCCCGAGGGGTTCGGCGTGGCGAGTCATCGCGTTCCCGTGCCCCGTGCGGAACTGCTCGCCGACCCGGCGACCGCCCGGCTCGTCGCGGAGGTCGTGCGGTGAGCAGCCACACCACCCCGAGCAGAACAACAGACGAACAGAGTGAGGAGACAAGAGGCATGCGAGGAGCCCTCATCGGATTCGGATTCATCGCCATGGGCCACATGGCCGGCTACGAGCAGCTCGACGCGCTGCAGATTGTCGCGGCGGTGGACGTGTCACCCGAACGCCGGGCCGCAGCCGAGGCCGCCGGGCTGCATGCCTACGAGAGCTTCGCGGATCTCGTGGCCAACGAGGATCTCGACTTCGTAGACGTCTGTACGCCGCCGAGCACACATGGGCACTACAGCTCGCTAGGCCTCGCGCACGACCTGCACGTGCTGTGTGAGAAGCCGGTTTTCATGCCGGCGGAGGCGGGATTCAAGGAGCTCGTCGAGGACATCTGGCGCAGCGACCGGGTCTTCTACCCGTGCCACGTCTACAAGTTCGCCCCGATCCTGGAAGCGGTCAAGGAAATCACCCGGGCGCCCGGCTTCGGTGACGTGCTCAACGCCTCCTTCCGGACCCTGCGTCGTGGGCACGCGGTCGGCGTGCAGGAATGGCGGCCGCACTGGCGGCGTGAGCGGGAGATCTCCGGTGGCGGGATCCTGCGCGATCACGGGCCGCACAGCATCTACCTCGCCATGGACATGACCGGCCGGACGCCGACGGCGGTCTCATGCCTCATGGGCCGGCTTCAGGAAAACCAGTACGCGGACACGGAGGACACCGCGCTGATGCGCATGCGCTGCGACGACGGTGCGGAGATCGACCTGACCGTCTCCTGGGGCGCCGACCACCGGAGCACGACCTACACGATCGCGGGCGCGTCCGGATTCGTCAGCGTGGACGGAGACAACCTGACCTACACGATCGAGGGGCGGACCTCCCGTTCCGTCATCACGTCCGGCTTCGACGACCCGTCCCACAAGAGCTGGTTCGTTCACATGCTCCGCGACTTCGTGCGGTGCGTGGAGGAGCCGGGACGTCAGGACGCGATCATGCGGGAGGCGTTGCTGACCGCGTTCGTGATGGAGGCGGCCTACACCTCGGCGGAGCGCGGCGGCGCCTGGATCGACGTCGAGGTGCCGGTCACCACCCGCCAGCCGGATCGGGTCTGAGCCGCTCGGCACAGAGATCGCGTATCGCGTCCACCAGGGGTGCCGAGCCGGCGATGACGAGCTCGTCGCCCGGCCGGCCGGGAACCCGACCGCTGATCGCCGCGCCTGCTTCCGCGGCGATCAGCGTGCCGGCCGCGCGATCCCATAACCGGGTGTCGCATTCGTAGTAGACGTCGAGGTGTCCGGCCGCCACCGCACACAGATCCAGGGCGGCCGAACCGCTGCTGCGGATGTCCATCACGCGCTTGGCGACGTCACCGAGCAGGGACGCCTGCTGTGCCCGGAGTGCCAGGTCGTGGCCGAAGCCGGTACCGACCAGCGCGTGGCTGAGCCGTTTCTGCCGGGACGCGGTGATCGGCCGCCCGTCACACCACGCGCCGTGACCACGGACGGCCGCGTACGTCCGGCTGGTCGCCGGCTCGTACACCACCCCGGCGACCGATTCGCCCTCGATCTCGGCGGCGATCGAAACGGCGAACGCCGACGTGCCGCGCAGGAAGTTGAGCGTGCCATCCAGCGGGTCGATCACCCAGCGAATCCCGGAGCTGCCGGCTCGCTCGCCTCCTTCCTCTCCCAGGATGCCGTCATCCGGCCGTGCCGCGAGCAGCGTCTCGACGATGAGCCGTTCGCTCGCCCGGTCCAGCTCACTCACCACGTCACCAGGTGACGACTTGATGTCGACGGAGTGCGGTGCCGCCCGCCCTCCGGCGAGCGTCCTCCCCGCCTCGGAAGCGGCCGCCATGGCGAGGTCAAGCAGTTCCGAGGCGCTCATGGGCTTTCTCCGGTGAGGCGTTGTGGTGGTGAGCCGGCCGGGCACGTACTTCGACTCCCGGTGGACCTAGAACAGCGTGCCGACCGGTGCGAGCGGATCGTTGACGCACCGCTCCAGGAGGCCGGTGAAGGCGCGATTGAGATCGTCGATCGCCGGTGCGGTGTACACGTCGGCCGGGTAGAGGAGGTGGTAGGACAGTTGGTCCTCGCTGGTCGAGGCGAAGACGGAGAGCAGCTCTTCATGCCGCAGGGTGATCGGTACGTCGACCGGATCGACGGTCAGGTCGCCCACCGCCCGCCGCCCGCCCGTCCAGCCCGCCGGAGCGAGATCGAAGAAGAGACAGGGGCGTAGGAAGAGGCGGCCCGCCGTCTCCGGCGCCAGCTCCTTCAGGACCTCGTACAACGGAACCTGGCCGAGCCGGTAGGTCTCCATCACGGCCGAGCGCACCTGCCGGTTGAGATCACGGAACGACGCCGACGTGTCGAACCGGACGCGCACGGTCGCCTGCGTGGTCAGATTGCACACCGCGTTGATGTGGCTTTCCTCGGTTCGGCGGCTGATCGGGATCATCACCCCCATGTCGCTCGAGCCCCCGCAGGCGTGCACGGCACCCAGATAGGCCGTGAGCAGGGCGACGAACGGCGTCATCCGCGTGTCCCGGCAGTAGGCGGTGAACTTCTTGTAGTCGTCACCGCTCACCGTCCCGGCCACGTGCTTGGGGGTGAAGCGGTCGTTTGTGTCGCGCAGCCGGCCATTGATGTCGGCCAGCGGCAGGACCCCCGGGCCCTCCAGAACCTCGGCGAAGCGGGCGATCGACTGCCGCGGCACCGGATCGTTGCGCAGCCAGTCGTCCTCCCAGCGCAGGTAGGCGCGGTAGTCGAACCGAGTCGTCGGGAGCGGGGAAGGCTCGCCTCGCTCCGCGGCCGCGTACAGCTGCCACAGTTCATCGACGAGGGTCTCCAGCGATGCGCCGTCCGCCACCATGTGGTCGAGCGCGAGCCCGAGGATGTGGTCCTCCTCGCCGAGGCGAACCAGCACCGTGCTGAGCATCAGGCCGCCGGCCGGGTCGAGGTTGCGGCTCAGGTACTCACCCGCGCTCCGTAGGCCCGCCTCGACGCGGCCCTCCTCCGGAAGGTGCCGCAGATCCTGTTCGGCGAGCACCGCCTCGCGGGGCTCCTGTACGACCTGGTAGTCCGAGTCGAAACCATCCGGGAAGGCGGTGCGAAGCGCCTCGTGTCGCTCCACCAGGGCGGTGAGAGCGGCCTTCAGCGTGTCGACGTCCAGCGCGCCGCGCAGCCGGAATCCGCCGCCGAAGTTCCGGACGAACTCGCCGAGGCCCTGTCCCTCGGTCCACGCGGCGTAGGCCAGCCGGTCTCGCTGCTCCGACAGAAGTGGCAGTCGTTCTTGAGTCATGATTTTCGGGTATCCCCTCAACGGTTACAGATCGCCCGCGTCGGCATGACGATCCGTTCCTTGCGCCTCGGCTCCGGGTCGGAACCGGAGCGATCACGAAAAGCTGTCGAAGCCGTGCCGGTGGGCACGGCGAACCTGAATGGCGACGACCGCCCAGGCCAGCAGGCCCCAAGCCACCCCGACCACGATCTCGGCCACTACGCCACCGAGCCACGGGCGGCCTTCCAGGCCGTCCCGTACGGCTTGCAGCCCGTGTCGGATGGGCAGCACGCTTCCGATCCAGTCGACCCAGGTCACCTGCCCGCTGGGCAGGAACACCCCGCTGGCGAGCAGTATGAGGTAAGCCAGCAGGTTGCCGACGAGTACGTTGGCCCGTTTACCGACGGCCAGCGCGGCGCAGGCGAGGCCGGCGGCGGTGGTCGTCACCGACATGAGGAAGAAGAGCGGGAGCCAGGGAACCAGGTCCAGGACGAGTGCGGTCTGGCCGGTCAGCGGACCGACCACCACCATCGCGCTGAGGATGAACACCAGGCCGAGAACCGGGTAGGGCAGCGTCCGCATGAGGAAGACCAGGATCGGCTTCAGCTGCCCGGTACGCAGCCGGAAGAAGGTGCCGAACCATTTGTCGACCAGTGGTACGTCGATGACGGCGACGGCGCCGGAGAGCGTCACCGAGCCCGCCAGCGCGCCGACGAAGGTGTACGCCTTGGCGTCGTCACCACCGATGACGCCACCGAGCACGGTGAAGAAGAGCGCCTGCAGGATGGCTCGTGGCACCAGTGCCGACCAGATGACCCAGTCCGGGTTCGCCTCACGGAACTCGACGACCCCCAGGCGGGCCGTCAAGCCGAGGCGCCATGCGGTGTCAGACAAGCTCAAGAGTTCCGCCCCTTCGTGCGTGATCCACCAGGCGGTTGAAGGTCCACACCGCGGCGACGAAGTAGCCGACCGTCAGTCCCACCATGATCAGGTAGGCGTTCACGTCTGTGTGGCCGAGCGCGGCACCGGTCAGGAACTCCTGTGCCCAGTGGAGGCTGATCAGCTTCGAGACGAACTGCAGCGGGCCGGGTAGAACGTCTGCCGGGATCAGCATGCCGCCGAGGAGGAAGATCGGGTACATCAGGGCACTGGACAAATGCATGCCGTACGGGGTCACCAGGAACAGGCACGACATCAGCATGCCCAGCGCGGTGCCGGAGGCCACGACGGTGACGAGACCGAGGAGCAGGAGTTCCGGCTGTTTCAGCTGGACGGGTGCGCCGATCAGCACGACTGTCACGCCCGCCGCGACGAGGATGCCCAGGACCGTCCGCACGGTCGCGCCCAGGCACTTTCCGAGCAGAACGAGGAAGCCGGGATGCACGCTCGCCACGTTGGCGGCCAGCGTGCCGAGCTCCTGTTCCCGGTGCAGGATGCCGCCCGCCATCCAGACGGTCGATGCCCACAGCGAGGTGAGGATGACAGCCACCGCCAGCTGGGTGGCCCGGTCGGCTCCGAGTTCCGCGGAGTCGAAACCCATGGTGATCATGAGGAAGACGGCGGGCTGGACCACGCCGATGATGAGCGCGAGCGGGTGCCCTGCCAGTTCCCGGGCCTGCATGCGGCTGCAGTCCCACAGGAGCCACAGGGTCGCCGTGAGCCGGTCACCCATTGGCGGAGAGCTTGCTGTCCATGAGCGCGTACGCGTCCTCAAGCCGTAGCGGCTGCACCTCGACGTCGAGGATGTTGCCGGAACTCAGCAGACGGCTGAGCTGACCGAAGGATTCCGCACCCCAGCCCGCCACGCGGAGCCGCGCGGTCCACGTCACGGAGTCCTCGACGACTTCGTCCACGGCCACGCCGGGCAGTCCGCCGGAGAGTTCCTGCGGTGCCGATCCCCGGCCCCGTACCACCACGGTCGCCGTGTACCCGGCGGTGCGGGCGAACTCCGCCACGCTCATGTTCCCGGCGACCCGGCCCTTGGACAGGATCACGACCCGGTCGGCGAGCCGTTCGACATCGAGCAGATAGTGACTCGTGAGCAGGATCGTCACGCCGACGGCACGCAGGTCGGCGATCGCGACGCGCAGACGTTCGGCCTCGATGGGATCCAGGCCCACGGTGGGTTCGTCGAGCAGCAGCAATCGGGGCGTACTGACCATACCGATGGCCAGGTGCAAGCGCTGCCGCATGCCCTTGGAGTAGGTCTCGACCGCGCGGTCCGCGGCCTCGCTGAGTCCGGACTTCTCCAGAGCCTCGTCGGCCCGCGCCGCGAGTCCCCGTCGCGGTACGCCATGCAACATGGCGAAGAAAATCAGGTTCTGCCGGCCGCTGAGGCGGTCGTAGAGGCCCCGTTCGCCGCCGAAGACGGCCACCGTGTTCTTTCGTACGGCGGCCGTGTCCCGGACCACGTCGGAGCCGAAGACCCGGACGGTGCCCTCCGTGGGCAGCAGGAGGGTGCCAATGATCCGGGTCAGGGTCGTCTTGCCCGCTCCGTTGGAGCCGAGCAGTCCGACAATCTCGCCCTCGTCGATGTTGAAGCTGACATCGTGCAGCGCGGCGACCCGTCCTCTGCGGCCGCGGTACGTCTGACTGACGTTGATGATCTCGACGGCTGGTCCGTCCATAGGGGATCTCCTGATATAGCTGAGGCCGGCGATCCGGTGTCATCGAGCACCGAAGGTGCGGACGACGCGCCCCCCGGGCGGGTCCGCGACCCACCAGCGGTGGCGCCTACCTCCGCGCGGGATGTCGAGAACAGGTCTCCGGGTGCGCCGTGTCAGTACACCCGGAGACCTCCGTGTGATCAGTGCCAGGCGGCGTAGACGGCCTTGTAGTAGTCCTGAATGCGGGATATCTCGGTGTCACCCGCCATGAGCAGGCTGTGCAGGACCTCCGGCGGCGCGATGTAGTCGGTGCCAAGCCGGTCGATGAGGGCGCTGTAGGCGGTCCGGGAGACGTTGGCGATGAAGCCCGGCCAGTCCGGGTCGACTCGCCAGGGGTCCTCGTGCCCGCAGGCGAGCGTGTGACGGACCACGTCATCGAGGACGGTCGACTTGTCGACCGGGTTGATCGGTTCCCGCTCGGGCCGGAACTCGCTGAGATCGACCACGCCCTCCTTGCCGCTGATGCGGCGGGCGAGGTCCGTGGCGAGCATGGGCGACTGGTGCAGTCCGTCGCGGTATGTGCCGGTCAGGATCCAGAGGTTGTCGACCGAGGTGGGCCCGATGAGGGGCCAGCCGTCGATGCTCATCGGCCGGTTACCCAACCCGATGTGCTGGATCTTGGCGTGGTTCAGATCGCGCCGTACCTGCCGGATGGCCCCGTCGGTAAGGAAGATGAGGTCCGCGAGTTCCCAGTCGGTCTGCGGCTCGAAGTAGACGTCGTTGGTGGCGCCGACGTAGACGGTGCCGTTCTTGCGCGGAACGACGTGGAGCCCACAGGCGAAGGCCCGGTTCGGCGTACGCAGCACGTACGGCGGAACCGACTGGTCACCGACCTGCGCCAGCACCGACACCCCGCCGCCGGCGACCACCATCGGGACCCGGTACGCCAGCTCCGGCACGGACTGGATCAGCGGTCCGCTCGCCGCGCCGGCGGCCACGACGACCGTGCCACCGGAGATGGTGCCCCCGGCGACGTCGACCCCCTGGATGCGGCCGTTCGCGGCCCGCAGCGCGGTGGCCGTCGCGTCGATGAAGGTGACACCCCGCTGTTCGGCCGCTGCGGTCAGAGCGTCGAGCAGCGCACCCGAGTCGACGGCGCCCTCGTTGGGAAGATGAAGTGCCCGGAGGGGGCGGAAGTTCGAATCGGGATCGATCCACTTGATGTCGTTGACGTCGATTTCGCTGAACGGCTCGTTCGCGTCGCGCAGCTCCCGCTCGATGGCGACGAAGTTGCCGCTGTCCACCTCGGAGTAGCCCACCGAGTTGAGCAGGACGACGGTCTCCCGAGTGGTCAGAACACTGTCCGGGGCCACGCCCAGGCGCTCGAACCAGGCCGGCCAGTAGCCGCGCGCGGTCTTGGCGAGTTCAAACTTGCGGCGCCCGTAGGGGCTGGCCACGCCCGCTGCGGTGATCTCACCGAAGCAGCCCAGCATCGCGCCGGCGGCCGGTGTCGCTGCGTAGACCCGCGCGGAGGGACCCACGACCGCGACGGAGGCGTCCGGTTGCTCGTCGGCGAGGGCGATGGCCGTGGACAGGCCGATTGAACCGTTACCGACGATGACGACGTCAAAGGTTCCAGAACTCATACGCGACCACTCCCCGTGCGTAATCGTTGATCTAGACAGGTGAGTGTAGCGATCAATTGAGTGGCGTACCAGGAGCGCTTTTTCAGGCGGTGATCGGCTGATCCTGGCAGCAGCTCCCATCTACTCTGGACGGACGGTCAGCTCGCGGTGGTTGCCGGTCGAGCCGTGGGACGCTGCCCCGTCGATCCCACCGTCGTCTCGACGTTCCCAGGGTGGTGGCACGCCGTCGATCGAGGCTCGGGCGGTGTTCGCCGCGATCGTGTACGTGCTGACGACCCGGCTGCTCGGGCGGCACCTGCGCACCGTGTACGACGGTTTCGACCACGTGGCGGACAAGCACCGCAACGCCAACGGCACGACGTCAGTCGCCCGGTACACCTGCGACTACCTGGTTTTCTTGGTGAGGTGCTGGACGAGGCGACCGACGGGCAGGCGACCAAGTCGTACCGGTACGCGCTGTCGGGCGAGCGGCTGTCGCAGACGAGGCACAACGCCGATGGCACGGACGAAGCCGCTTTCCACGGTTGCAACCCGCACGCGGATGTCGAACGGGTCACGGATGGGCCGGCAACACCAAGGCGACCTGCGGCTACTCCGCCTACGGCAAGGACGACACCGCCCGGTTCACCGGTATCGACAAGGGCGAGGGCTCCGCGTCGACGCCTCAACCGCTTCCTGACCCGTGACAACCACAACGGCGCCATGAACGACATGCGTCCGATCAGGCCAACGAGGGTGACCGGGATTAGAACCCGCAGGCAATGACGCGCCACGTATCGGGACGACCGCCGGGACAAGCGTCGTTCCGCCCGCCCGCCGAGAAAACTCGTTGCGAGTGGCCGGTACCGGATGTCTGGTTGATCGGCCACCAATTCCGGAGGGAACATGACGCGCACGTCGCTGCCCACCCCCACGCTGCACACCCCTCGCCTTCGACTGCGTCCCTTCGACGACGCGGATGCCAACGACCTCTTCGCGCTGCACAGCAGCGCCTACGTGCTGCGCTACTGGGACGCGCCACCGTGGAGCGAACGCGAGCGCGCCGAGCGGTTCATCACGGATTGCCGGCAGATGGCGGAGGATGGCACCGGGGCGCGGCTGGCCGTGGATCGTGTCTCCGACGGGGCGTTCATCGGCTGGTGCAGCCTGACCCGATGGAATCCGGACTACCGCAGCGCATCGCTGGGCTACTGCTTCGACGATGCGGCGTGGGGCCACGGCTACGCGACGGAGGCCGCGCGTGCCCTGCTGAGGTGGGCATTCGACACGCTGGACCTGAATCGCGTCCAGGCTGAGGCTGATACACGCAACGTGGCATCCGCCCGCGTGCTGGAAAAGCTCGGGTTCGTGCGGGAAGGGACGTTACGGGAAGACTGCGTCGTGAACGGCGAGGTCTCCGACTCGTGGGTCTACGGGCTGATCAGGCGGGAGTGGCGGCCGTCGGCCGAGCCGGTGCCCGCCCGCTGAGTTCTCTCCCCCGCGCGACGTTGCCGGCATCCGTGCTTCGCTTCGCTGCGTCGAGGGGCTGGCGCCGGGCACTCTCGTGCCGCGAAGCCCTCGCCACGGAAGGTAACCGAATCGCGGCTGCTTGCATCCGGACGTTGCCGAGTTGACCACACCTGGTCATGGCGAAATAACGCGCCGTGAAACCAGGGCCTCGGCAAAATCAGGCGATATCACGAGGTCCGTGACGCTAGTGCGGTTTCCACTGGCGTTCACCGGGTTTCCGGTGTGGTTGGTGGATCCTCGCTGTGTGGGCGAGCAGGTGGAGGAGGTGTCCCGTTGATCGACGAGGTGGACGGTGACACCGGCGAGGACAGCCCCGTCGGTGAGGCTGCAACAGGCGACCGGTCTGCCACTGCCGTAGCCGCAGGTTGTGCCGCCGCCCCGCATCGATGTCGACCACCCCTCGGGGGTCGCCCACATGCAGCACACCGATGCGCTGCTCTACTGCCCAGGACACGACCGGCATCAGCGTACGGCGGCGGCGCGGAAACCGCGCCGACGGGTCGCCATCGCGGCGGCGCTTCGCCGCCGCGAACCACGCATCGGAGAACCACCTCAACACCGACCGGGGCACCCACCGAGTCCAGTTCACCGAACGTGCCCGGCCTCGCCCCCGACAACTCCCGACACAACTTCTGATGACCAGCCAGCGGAACATCCCGACGGCGGCGACGCCACCCGTTGATCCCAAGCACCACCCGCACGACAATCCCGGGAGCAGCCCCCAACCTGGCGAACGTTAATGGACACTGCATTAGCGTTCGGTGTCGTGTGGACCAAGAAGATCGTGGCCGGGCGGCATATCCCATCCGGCGTGGTCTTTCGGGAGGTGCCGGGCGGGACCTTCCGCATGGGTATGTCCGAGGCGGAATTGGCGGCGGTACGCGCGATCGAGCGCAGTGGGGGAGCCGAGGACACTCTTGAGCCGTTCTTCGCCGGTGCTGGAGATGCCCAGCCGGTACGCGAGGTGCGGGTCGAACCATTCCTGATAGCCCGGCACCCGTTGACGGTCGCACAGGTCCGGCACTGGTTGCCCGAGTACGAGGACGACTACGCCGACGCGGACTCCGGCACGGCCCGGCTCGAGGATGACCTGGACGACCTGCTCAAGGCGCTGCCGTTCCGGCTGCCCAGCGAGGCCGAGTGGGAGTACGCCGCCCGAGCCGGCGCCACCACCTTGACCTTCCGGGGCGACGAGAAACCCGGCGAGGACCAACTGCTCGACGACTTCGGCGATGAGCGGCGGACGGCCGCCGCTGAGAACGCGTTCGGGCTGGCCGCGATGGGCTCGGCGGCCGAGATCTGCGCCGACGTGTGGATTCCCGGGTTTGTGGGTGCCCCGGCGGATGCCCGTCCACGCACTGGCGACGGGCATAGGGTCGTACGCGGCGGTGCCGCCGACCTCTACCCGTGGCAGGGCTGCGACGAATGGCTGTTGCTGCTCGCCGCCACGCGGTATGAGCACGCTCAGTTCACCGCGGTCCGCCCGGTCGCACCACTGCCACCCCGGAAATAGCCAGAGCCCGCCGGACGCGACGGACACGCCCGCCTGGCCAAGCGGCACGGAATCCGGCTACCACTGGGCCGGCGCAGGCAGCGCTCGGACAACGCCGTCGCCGAGTCGTTCTTCGCCACGCTCAAGGCCGAACTGATTCACCGCCAAGGCATGGCCCACCCGCAACGCCAGCCGATATTCGAGTACGTGGCAGGCTGGTACAACACCCGCCGCCCGGCACTCCAGCCTCGGCTACCTCAGCCCCGCCGCCCACGAAGCCAGCGCCATCATCAACCCGCTACCAGCCAGCGAGGTAGCGTGAGACCACCGCATCGGCCCTGTCCGTCGGCATATCCGGGCCCGATGATCGTCAAGACCCCGAAAACCAAGTAAACCTAGCTGGGCTCGATGAGCCGGTGCCGGTACGCCAGGGCCACGAGCTGCGCCCGGTCGCGTGCGTCGAGCTTGGTCAGCGCGCGGCTGATGTGTGTCTTGGTGGTGGCGGGGCTGATGACCAGCTCACGGGTGATCTCCTCGTTGCTCAGGCCCTGCGCGGCGAGCGCGACGACTTCCCGCTCTCTGGTGGTGAGCTGGGCGAACACGTCATGGTTGATGGCCGTGGACGGTATGGTCATCCGGGCGATGAGCCGTCGGGTGAGCCCTGGGGACAACAGCTCTTCCCCGCCCGCCACGACGCGGATGCCGTGCAGGAGCTGTTCCGGTTCGGTGTTCTTGAGCAGGAACCCGCTCGCGCCGACGCGCAGCCCGGCGATGGCGTACTCGTCCTCGTCGAACGTGGTGAGGATGAGGATCCGGACGCCGGCCAGGGCCGGGTCCGCCACCACCCGGCGGATGCCCTCGATGCCGTCCACGCCAGGCATCTGGACGTCCATCAGGATCACGTCGGGGCCGGTCGTACGCGCCAGCTCGGCCGCGGTCGCCCCGTCGCTCGCCTCGCCGACCACCGTCATGTCCGGCTCGCTGTCGATCAGGACCCGGAACCCGCCTCGTACCAGGGCTTGGTCGTCAGCGATGAGCACCTTAATCATGGGGCGTCCTTCCGGATCGGCAGGACGCACCGTACCTCGAAGCCGTCGTCCCGCCGGCCGGCGACAAGGGTCCCGCCCAGTTTCTCAGCCCGTGCGCGCATGCCCTCGATGCCGTGCCCGCCCACGGTCGTGGACGTGTCCGAGGGCTTTCCGTCGTCGAGTACCACGATTCCCAGCTCGTCGCCGTAGCTCAACTCCACCCGTACGGACGAGGCGTTGGCGTGCCGCCGTACGTTGGTCAGCGACTCCTGGATGATCCGGAACGCGGCCAGGTCGACCGCGACCGGAACGGTCCGGCTCTCGCCGCGCACCCGTAGGTCGACCCGTACGCCGGCGGTGTCGAGCAGCTTCTCCAGGTGGGCCAGGCCGCCGGTGGCGGTACGCATGTCCTCCGACCGCATCGCCCCGAGCAGCACCTGTACCTCGGTGAGCCCGTCATTGCTGATTCGTTTGATCGTGGACAGTGCCTCGGCGGCCTGCTCGGGCCTGCGCTGCATGACGTGTACAGCGACACCGGCCTGCACGCTGATCGCCGCCATGGTGTGGCCGAACACGTCGTGCAGCTCGCGGGCGATCTCCAGCCGTTCCTCGGCTGCCTGCCGGCGAGCCTGGTCGGACCGTGCCTCGGCGATTCGTTCGGCCCGCTCACGCGCGCCCGCCGCGAACGCCCGGTGCGAGTGCACCGCCGCGCCGAGCGCGGTGGCGGCGGCGATCAGCGGAACGGCGTTGAACACCTGGTCACCGAGCCATTCTCCGCCCAGCGCGAGCCGTACCGTGACGACGGTGGTCGCTGCGGTCAGCAGCCCGCCGACCAGCCCCGCCCGCCAACCCCGGTACGCCGCGAGCGTGTAGCAGCAGATCAGCGGCGCGACGGTGATCAGCCGGCCGTGGTAGTCGGCGTGGAACCACACCATCGTGACCAGGTTCACGGCCACCAGGCAGGCAACCGGAAACCACCGCCGGAACGCCACCGCGATGCCGGCCGCTACGGCGAGCACAACCGCGCCCCCGTTCAACGGGCCGGTCGGCCCCGGCGGGCCGAGGCGGAGCAGACTGGTGGTGAGGACCACCGCGATGAGCCCGGCGCCCAATGCGATGTCGACCGGTCGTGGCACGTTCCTATCCCTCCACCGTGATCAGCGTGCGCATCCCCTCTGCCGCGAACATCCTGCCCGTTCGTAGATCGCGCACCCAGGTGACCAGGGCGTACCGGCCGGCCGGGAGCGGGGCGTCCAACACCACGGACCGCCCCGGGGACGGCGGTACCACGCCGGTCGGGCCACCGGTGAACGGCGCATCGTTCGGGTACCGCCCGGCGTCCACCTCGGTGAAGAACTTGTCCAGGTCGGCCAGCGACGTTCCAGGCCGGACCGGCATCAGCATCGCCTCGTTGTACTGGCGCGAGAGGTTGGCCACGTGTACAGGCCCGCGGAATACCTCGGGCGCGGTGAACCTGCCGTCGGTGAGCGTGATCCGCGTCGTCGCGGTAGGCGGCAGACCGGCGTGCCCTGGCAGGACCGTGACCGGTCGTACCCGGCGCGCCAGGTCGGGCAGCCCGACGTCCTTGAAGTCGATCAGGTAGTACCTGCCGGGCGACACGGCCAGCGTCGCCGCGGCCGGTACGTCCGCGACGGCTACACCGCCCAGCATGTCCACGTCCCGGGCCACCGCCGTGCCGCCGTCGACCGGGTCGTCGCCCATCGCCCGTTCGAGGTTGCCGAGATAGCGCGTGAGGGTGACACCGGGCCGCAGCCGGACCAGTCCGAGCCAGGCGCCGTGCGGATCAGTCGAACGGACGCGGAGCGTCACCGTCCCCGCGAGCAGTGCCGACGGCGCGTCGAACCCGTCCGCGTCGACGACGATGTCGAGCTGCTGCGCGGAAGGTGCCGACGAGGGGGCGGGCAGGGGCGTGGACGCCTGTGCGGGGTCGGCCAGGGCCGCGGGGGCGATCGACAGGGAGGAGGCGAGGAGAGCGAGAGCCAGGAGTTGTCTCATGCCGACAACCGTGCCCGACGGGCCCGGTCGCCGCCTCGGCCTCGGGCGGCATCCTGCGTGTACTGCTGGGGGATGACGCTACCGCCGGGGGCGTACGCTCTGGTTGCCGTTTTCGGATGACGCCTCTGACCAGCAGGTTCAATACCGTTCGGGTTATGAGACGACGCAGCTTGTTCACGTTGGCCGGTCTGGCCGGGCTCGCGCTGGCCGGGTGCGAGGGGGTGGCGGGCAACGCGGGCAGCGTATCGTTCACCACGCCACTGCGCATTCCGCCCGTGCTGGATCCCACGCCCGACGCGGACGGAGTCAAGCGGTACCGGTTGCGTCTGCGCCAGGGGCACTCCGAACTACTCCCCGGCAAGTCCGCCCGGACGTGGGGCATCAACGGTGACTACCTCGGCCCGACGCTTCGGGCCAGGCGCGGCGACCGAGTCGCGATGGCCGTGCACAACACGCTCGATGAGGACAGCACCCTGCACTGGCACGGAATGCGCCTTCCGGCTGTGATGGACGGCGGACCACACCAGATGATCAGATCCGGTGCTACGTGGGTTCCCCAGTGGACGGTCGACCAGCCGGCCGCCACGACCTGGTACCACCCCCACCCGCACGGCCGGACCGCGCCGCACGTCTACCGCGGACTCGCCGGGATGTTCCTCGTTGACGACGACGCGGCCGTCGCGCTGCCCCACGCGTACGGGATCGACGACATCCCTGTGATCATCCAGGACAAGAAGTTCACTGATAACGGCGAACTGGACGAGGACTTCGGCGGCACGTACGGCCTGCTCGGCAACCAGATTCTGATCAACGGCACGTACGGCCCGGTCTTCTCGGTTACCACCACGCGTGTCCGGTTCCGCCTACTCAACGGCTCCAACGCGCACGTGTACACCATCGGGTTCGCCGACAACCGCACCTTCCACGTCGTCGCCAGCGACGGCGGCCTGCTCGGCCGGCCGGCGCCCGTGCGGCGGCTCCGGATCAGCCCAGGAGAACGGTTCGAGATCGTGGCCGAGTTCGCCCCGGGTGAGAAGGTACTGCTGAAGAGCTTCGCCGGTGACTCCGACATCGAGAGTGGCGACTACGACCTGCTCAAGCTCGTCACGGCGGGGAAGCTCTCGCCGTCGCCCGCGCTACCCGAAACGCTCGCGGACGTGGCCGGGCCGGTTACCGGCGCGAAGGTCCGGACCTTCCGGCTCGGCGGGTCGCAGATCAACGGTCGCAAGATGGACATCGCCCGCATCGACGAGGTCGTACCCGCCGGGGCCCACGAGATCTGGGTCATCGACAACATCACGTTCGCCCACAGCTTCCACATCCACGAGGTGGCCTTCCGGGTACTCGACATCGACGGCAGGAACCCGCCGGAGCACCTGCGCGGCCCAAAGGACACCGTGTTCGTACCCGGCAAGACGAAGGTCCGGCTAGCGGTGGAGTTCGGCAGGCACATCGACCCGATGACGCCGTACATGTACCACTGCCACATCCTCAAACACGAGGACCGGGGCATGATGGGGCAGTTCGTCCTCGTCAAGCCCGGCACCGAGGACCACACCCCACGCCGGCTCCCGACGACCGGTCATAGCCACTAACTTGATCTTCAATCTGCTGGCGGCGTCCATGTTCATCCGCGTCAAGTGACCTGTCGCCCCAGCTGAGGGATGCGGGCACGCCGGCCTGACGACGTGGGCGTGCCGCATCCCCCGCCTGGGAAGCCCAGGTGTGGCGGGTCGTGCCCACGAGCTTCGCCAGCCGGGCCACGCACGGCCTGGACCCCTGAGTTGATCAATAGCTTGTAGGGTGGGTCGGCCCTCATTCGCTGTTGGAAGGAAAGTGGACATGCCTAGGACCACCGTTCGCGTCCTCAGCGCCCTCAGCGCGAGCGTGCTCACCGCAACTCTCGGCGTCCTCGCGGTCACCGCCCCCGCTCAGGCGGCCGCCCGCGACGGGATCTGCGACACCGGCGAGTTCTGTTACTACTACAACAGCGACCACGCGGGGTCGGTTTCCGACCACACCGGATCCCTGGCCAACTACGGCACCACCCAGCCGGACTGCTACGAGTTCAAGGGCGCGGGCGCCGGCCAGGGCCTGTGCATCAAGAACAACGCCGCCTCCGTGTGGAACCGCACCAGCAGCACCGTGCGGGTCTACTACAACAGCGACTACGACGCCTCCTACGCCCACCAGGACTTCGCACCCGGCGCGAAGACGAACCTGAACGCCACACTGAAGAACAACAACGCGTCCCACCAGCTGATCTCCGGAACGAGCTATCCGGCGAAGGACGACTACCCGTACAAGGGCCAGAGCACGGGCATCGACCCCTGGAACTTCTGGAAGGGGCAGTGCACCAGTTTCGCGGCCTGGGCGTTGCGGAGCCGGGTCGGCGTGCCATTCAACAACCAGTATGGCGGGGCCATGTGGGGTAACGCCAAGGACTGGGTCGCCGCCGCCGGACGCGCCGGGGTGCCGGTCTACAACAGCCCGAAGGCCGGTGACATCGCGGTCAGCCAGGGCGGCACCTACGGTCACGTCGCCTTCGTCACCAGCGTCAACTCGAACGGCACCTTCGAGGTCGACGAGTACAACTACAACGTCGCGGTCGCCTACAGCCACCGGACGGTGTCGGTGGGCACCGCCAACAACCAGTTCTCCAAGTTCATCCGCTTCAAGTGACCTTCCGCGGCTGGCTGTGGGATCGCGGGCACGCCCGCCCGTCGGGCTGGCGTGCCCGCACCGGCGCCGCCACGTCTTTCCCCGTACCGCCCATGGAATCCCCGCGTCCAGGGTGGCGGAGGAGCGCGTCAGCGGTGGCGGCGCTCCGTCCGCAAACGGCGCTCGGAGGGCGGGTCAGGCGGCTGGGGCCGGTGCGGCGGCGTCCGCTCGGGAGACCGGCACCGGAAACCGTTCCAGCGCCGCTCGGATGTCGGCGAGCACGTCCGCGGCCTCGGCGCCGTCGATGACGCGGTGGTCGAAGGCGAGGCTCAGCCGCATGACGGGCGCGATCGCCAGGCCCCCGTCGCGGACCACCGCACGGTCGGCCACCTGCCCCGCTCCGAGGGTGACGGTGGTGCCGCCGCAGGAGTAGAAGCCGTCCACCGGCCGGTGGCCCAGCGATGTCACGGCGAACGTGCCCAGCAGGTGCGGGCGCCGTCGCAGGGACCGCATCGCACCACGAAAGGCGAGCGCACCGAGCGGCCACGGCAGGCGGCGCAGCGTACGGATGCCCGCGAACTCCGGCATCGTCTCCGGGTCGCCGTCGCGCAGGTGCTCCACCCGGTCCTGGATGTCGTCGAGGCCGGCGTGGTCGAGCCCGGGCAGGACGCAGGAGAGCACCACGCGCTCGCCCCCGACCGTGGCGTCCAGGGCGAGCTTGCCGTTCACCTGTGAATACTTCGCAACTCGGGGGAAGCGCCGGCCCCGGATCGCCGCGTTCGCGTCGGGATGTGCCGTGAGCACCCGGGCGGCCGCGTGGAGCAGATAGGTGACGTAGGAGTAGCGCCGGCCGGACGCCCGGTGCCGGCGCACCTCCGTCATGTCCACCTCGGTGTCGATGAAGACCGGGGCGTACGAACGGAGCTGACCCATCAGGTGCAGGGTCGGCCGCCGTTGCGGGGCGACCGGGCCGATCCTCATGCGTCCACGGCCAGCTGATAGATGGCGGCGAGGTTGGGTGCCTCCAGGGCCGCGGCCATCGGGACCGGACGGCCGGCCGCGCGCTCCAGCGCCATCAGTACGGTCAGCAGGTGCACCGAGTCCCAGCCGGTCACTTCGTCCAGGTCGCGGGTGAGGTCGTCGGTGGTGACGCTGAGCCCGATCTCGTCCCGCAGCAGCGCCGCGAAGTCGTCGATGTTGTTCACGGGGCAGGTCCTCTCAGCTGTCGGCCATGAAGAGGTGGCCAGGAATCTCGGGCAGAACCCGCAGGTCGTGGACGAACTCGATGGATCCGTCCGGCGCGTGGGTGGCCGCCGCGAAGCCGTGCCGGCCGTAGAAGTCCCGCATGTTGCCGTTCTTGGCGCTGGGCCGGAACCGGGCACGTACGGCCGAGGTCCGGCCGTCGCGGGCCTGGCGCAGCACCGCCGCCAGGCATGCCTGCTCGATGCCGCGGCCGAAGACGCGGCAACTGAGCACGAAGTTGTCGATGTGCGTCTCGGTGCCGTCCCGGCGCAGGAAGACCGCGCCGACCAGGCCGTTGTCACCGAAACGGTCGCCGGAGCGGATGGTCAGCACGCGGGTGGCCGGGCCGGCGATCAGCTCACGTACGTCGGCGGGCTGCAGCCGCTCGGTGACCAGGTTGAACTGGTTGGTGCGCAGCGTCAGCTGGGACACCCGTGGCACGTCGGCCTCGGTGGCGTCGGCCAGCACCACTCGCACGCCGAGTTCACGCAGATAGTCCTCCAGGGAGTCGAAGCTCTGCAGGAAGTCGGTGCGGTCCAGTTCGGCCCGGTAGCTTCCGCTGCGTTTCCGGTCGGCCTCGGTCAGTTCGTGGACCGTGAACCAGCCGTCCCGTAGCATCGCCGCGACGTGCCCGGCCGGTTCCCCGTCGACCTGGATCACCGCGACCTCGGGCAGTTCCCGGCGGACGAGCCCGCACTCGTACGCGCTGTCGTCGACGAACACGAGGCTGTCGGTGCCCACGTTGAGGGTCTTTGCCAGGGCCTTCAGGTTGTCGTGCTTGGGCCGCCAGTTGGCGATCACCTGGACGAAATCGGTGTCGCGCAGCACCATGCCGTCACGTCGACGCAGAGCCTCATCCACGGGTCCGGGGTCGTTCTTGCTGACCACGGCGAGGAGCACGCCCTGCGACGCGATCTGCTTGACGACCCGCTGGAAGCGCTCGAACGCCTCGCCGCGGCGGGTGTCGCCGATCTCGATTCCGTCCACCCCGTCGTCGCCCAGGATCCCGCCCCACAGCGTGCCGTCGAGGTCTACGACGAGGCATTTGCGGGTTCGTCCGGCGAGCAGGGCGGCCACGTCGGCGACCTCGCGCGCGTACCCGGCCAGGAGCTGCGGGGAGAGGTGAACCTTGGCGTAGACCTCCAGGCGCGGCTCGGCGATGGGCAGCCCGGTGCCGACGAGCGGGTCGAGATCGAGTACGACGAGACCGGGCCGGGTCTCGGAGAGCTCCAGCAGGGCGGCGTTGAACCGGCGCCAGGCCGCGCCGAGCCGGGCCCGGGACCGCTGGTCGACGAGTTGGGCACGGAACTCCCGGGGGAGGGGGATCGTGTTCAGCAGCAGCGTGCCGGAACCGATCTCGGCCACTCGGTCGACCAGCCCGGTCAGCACGCCGAGTTTGGCGTCGAGGACCTTCTCGACATCATCGACGCGCCAGGGCACGGGTACCTCGTCGGTGATCACCGCCGGGTCGAGGACGCATGCGATCAGGTCCGGCCGACCGGCGTGCAGGCGGCTGTCCGGATCCGAGAGCTCAAGCAGGTACCCGTCGAACTGTCCGGCGTACGGAACGAGCAACAGGTGGCGGCGGGCGAGTTCGGCGGTGAGCGCGGCGACGAGGTCGGGCAGGGTGCCGTGGCCGGTGACCGCGACGGTCACGGTGCTGACCTCCGGGTGTGCGGCGCGCAGCCGCTCCTGGTCGAGCGCCGCGAGCAGGCGTCCGGCCCGGAGCAGGTCCGGGTCGCTGAGTTCCCGTGCCAGGGCGGTGGCTCGCGGGTAGTCGTCCAGGAGGGTCCCCGCGCGGTGCAGGGCGATGAACTCGTCCATCGCGGTCATCGCGTCACGCCTTCTCGTCGGCGAATGCCGATCCGGTCGGCCACCGTGTTTGCCGTGGCGGTCATCGGCAGGTCCCGGTGGTGGTGTTCGTCATCGTCAGGTCGATGCCGCCGGCGGCGACCGGTCGTCGGGCGGCGGCCCGCGCGAGGTCGCACCGGGCGGTGCCGACGTGCCCGGTGCCCCGGCCGACGGGATGCGGATGTCCCAGGAAGCCATGCATCCATCGTCGGTCGGGACGATAAAGCGTCAGTAACGCCGTGTTGGTGTCGCACCCGGTCGCCAGTGGGTTCACCGGCCTGCGAATCAGCGCCGTTTCCCCGTCCATGTCAATCGATCGCCGGCGGCGGTGCTGAGCCGGCCGTACGCATCTGAACGGCCTTCCACCAGGCCGGATTGTCCCGGTACCAGTCGACCGTGTCCGCCAGCCCCTGATCGAACCCGACTCGCGGCGCGTAGCCCAGCTCGTCACGGATCTTGGTCTCGTCGACCGAGTAGCGCAGATCGTGCCCCTTACGGTCCGGGACCCGGTGAACCATCGACCAGTCGGTGCCGGTCAGCTCCAGCAACCGC
Organism: Micromonospora eburnea; assembly: GCF_900090225.1. Lineage (NCBI taxonomy): Bacteria > Bacillati > Actinomycetota > Actinomycetes > Micromonosporales > Micromonosporaceae > Micromonospora > Micromonospora eburnea. Next base: position 4,805,914 of record NZ_FMHY01000002.1, on the reverse strand, counting down.
TCGGTGATCGCCAGGTTGGTCTGCTCGTTGCCCCCGCCGACGTTGTAGACCTCGCCCGCCCGGCCCCGGGTGAGCACGAGCTGGATGGCCCGGCAATGGTCGTCGACGTGCAGCCACTCCCGCACGTTGCGGCCGTCGCCGTACAGCGGCACCGGCCTGCCCTCGAGCAGGTTGGTGGCGAACAACGGGATGAGCTTCTCCGGGTGCTGACGCGGGCCGAAGTTGTTGGAGCACCGGGTGATGCACACCTCAAGGCGGTGCGTACGCCAGTACGCCCGAGCCATCAGGTCGGAGGCCGCCTTGGACGCGGCGTACGGGGAGTTGGGCAGCAGTGGCCACTCCTCGGTCCACGAGCCCTCGCTGATCGAGCCGTACACCTCGTCGGTCGACACGTGCACGACCCGTTCCACGCCGGCCCGTCGGCACGCCTCGAGCACGCTCTGGGTGCCGCTGACGTTGGTCCGGACGAACTCCGACGCCGATGTGAGCGAACGGTCGACATGGGTCTCAGCGGCGAAGTGCACCACCGCGTCGTGTCCCTGGAGAAGCTCTGTGAGCAGGGGACCGTCGCAGATGTCGCCTTCCACGAACCGCAGCCGGGGGTGCTGGGCCGGCAGGTTGTCGCGGTTTCCGGCATAGGTCAGCTTGTCCACCACCGTCACCTGGGCGTCCTCGTACCCGCCGTCGTAGGCGCCGTCGAGCAGCGAACGGACGTAGTGGGAGCCGATGAAGCCCGCACCGCCGGTGACGAGAATCCTCATCTCAGCACTCCATGACCAACCTGCATTGAAGTCCCTTTCTCCGCGTGGAGTCCCTGAATCGTTCATGGTGAGCCGGACCGGCCGCCCCGCCGGGCAAGGAGTCGGACGCCGCGAGGGCCGCGGCGATGTCGTTTCGACCGCAGGCTGGTGACCGGTGTCAGAATTCAATATTCCCCTGTCGAAGGTATTCGAACAACCCTCGAATATCGCGACAGGGTCAATGAAGGATTGCGAAAGGCTCAATTTAGAGCGCTCGTTATCATGGAGGAACGGCCGCCTCGACGGTCAATCGAGGCAAACGCAGGTCTCGCCACGTCGTTGCTTGCCCGCGAGCGCGAATATGGCACGAGCGAGAGGCTCCCAAAGGGATCGTCATGGAGTATCGTAAGCTCAAGGTAGAAGGCGCTGTCGAGTTCGTGCCCCGGTTGTTTCCCGATGCGCGGGGGCAGTTCGCGGCCCTCTATCAGGAGTCGGTGTTCGCCGAGGCGGCCGGGCGTCCGTTCTTCCCGGTGGCGCAGACGAACTGCAGCGTCTCCCAGCGGGGAGCGCTGCGCGGCATCCATTTCACCGCCACCCCGCCCGGCTCCATGAAGTACGTGTACTGCGCGCACGGGTCGTTCATCGACATGGTGGTCGACCTGCGTGTCGGATCGCCGACGTTCGGCCGCTGGGACGCGATACACATCGACTCCCGTGCGCCCCGAGCCGTGTTTCTCCCGGCCGGGCTGGGGCACGCGTTCCTGTCCCTGGAGGACGGCACCGCGGTCACCTACCTGTGCTCTGAGGAGTACGCGGCCGAGAACGAGTTCGGCATCTCGGCGCTGGACCCGGCCCTCGGCCTTCCGATCCCCGACGACATCGAGATCATCCTGTCGGAACGCGACCGCGGCGCGCCGTCGATGGCCGAGGCGAGGGCGCAGGGCCTGTTCCCGTCCTACGCCGACTGCCTGAAGACCGAGCGGGCCGACGGATCCTGACCGGTCGGCCCGCACTCCCGGCCTGGGGCGGTGGGCGGCCGCCATGGCGCCCCGCGCCGGCGGAGCAGCGGTACCGCTACGGCGGCTCAGGAACGCCCGGGACCAGCCAGTATCACGCCGCGGGTCGCTTGCGGTAGACGGCCTGCCAGAAGTAGCTCCACGGCACCGCCCGCGCATCCGCTGCGCAAGACCAGTCGCTGCCCGGCAGATACGCCGCGATGAATTCCGGCACGGCCGCGTCCACCGCCTCGCTGTCATGAATGTCCAGCACCTGCCGCAGCGGGCCGGTCTGCATGGCCAGCTGGACGGCCTCGGCGCCCTTGAAGTGGCCGTCCATGCTCTTGTCCAGATACTTCCCGACCGGGTTCTTGACGTAGAAGGCGGCACACTTCTGGTCGATGAGGTCGAGATAGGCCCGGACCACCTCGGGCTTCATCTCGGTGAACGAGTGGATGTTGATGCACAGATCGAAGCTCGGCCCCTCCAGCACCTCGCCGATGTCGTTGACCTCGACGAACCGGATCTTGGTGAACTGCTTGTCGTCGAGTACCTCACGCAGATACCGCCGGCTCAGTGCCAGCGTGTTCGCCAGGTCGACGATGTGGTAGCTCTCGATGTCGTAGTTCGACAGGATCGCGTGGCAGGTACGTCCGTATCCGGCGCCGATCTCCAGGACCCTGCCCTCCTGCAGATCGACCACCCGCTCGATGAATCCGAGTTCGAGTGAGGCCTGCAAATAGTCCAGGCAGAGCGTCCGGCCCTGGCAGCGCACCGTGACCGGATCGCCGACGTCACGGTTTTTGATGCGCTCGATCCGGGCCCATTCCTCGGGCTTCAGCTGCATACCGTAGTTGAAGACGAGGGTCTTCAGGTACCTGATTCCGTTCGCTGTCGGGTCCCACAACGAGATGTTGTAGTTCCGGCGATCGGACTTGAAACCGGTGAGGTCGGCCGCGGCATCCTCGGTGACCCACTCGCGTTGGATCCGCTCCCACTGCCTACTTGCCTGGAAACTATGCGACATAGCACCCTCCCATATCGTGCTCCGCCGCGATGCGCGGCTGCTTCGGATCCGGACCGACAGGTGATCCCCGTGGCCGGTATCCGGATTCTTCCCGGCGCTTCCAAAGGGCTTCTAATTGGCGTTCTTATTTCGCGTCCAGATCGGTGAAGTGTGCGACGACGGCCGACGGGAGCGGCAGCAGAGCCATCTCCCGGGCCAGGGTGGCGGCCACATCGGTGTGCTTCTCGTCCGCCAGGAGCCGGGCGCAGCTTCGCGCCACCGCTTCCGGCGTGCATTCCGGCGGGGACAGCATGAGGCCGGCGCCCGACTCGGCGAGCGTCATACCGTTGTCGAACTGGTCGTCGAACCACGGTAGGACCAGCTGAGGAAGCCCCGCCGCGACGGCATTCAGGGCGGTGCCCTGCCCGCCGTGATGGATGATCGCCGCGCAGGAGGGCAGCACACTGCCGAAGGGGATGCGGCCGGCGTGCAGGACAGCGGGCGGCAACCGGTGCCAACGTGCGGCGATGTCGTCGTCGACGGCCACCACGAGTTCCACATCCAGCGCCGCCAGGTGGTCCAGCATGGCGAGCATGAAGTCGGAGGCGTCGTCACCCGCGGCCCGGGGCACGACGGTGCCGAGCGTCACGCAGATCCTCGGCCGGTCGGGGGTGCGAAACGCCCAGTCCGGTAGGGGAGCCTCCCCGCTGGAGGCGACGTGACGTACCCCCAGGTGGTCCGACGCGTGCGGCAACCGGAGGCTGACCGGCCACGGGTTGAGACCGCGCTGCGGGGCGGGGATTCCGGCGAATCCCAGGTCGCTCAGCTCGGCCGAGAACTCTTCCGCGCCGGCGTCCCGGTATTCGGGCAGTTGGGACACCGACCAGTGATACGAGACCCAGGGGACGCCCGCGGCCAGGGCGGCGAGCGGACCGGCGAACTCGGCGCGCTCGCTGACGACGAGGTGGGGATGCCACAAGTCGACGAGGCTCCGGGTTCCCGCGAAGTTCTGCCGGGCGATGCGGGCGAACGCACGCCCGTGGGTGTGACGCCGGCCGATCACCGCGTCCGGCTCCGAGGGGCGTCCGGCTCGGCCGATCTCGGTCAGGTCCGCGGCCGGGCCGGTCGCGGCGACCGGCAGGCCCGAGCGCAGGACGGGCTCCACGAAGTTGTCCGAGGTGCTGACGAGCACGTCATGACCCGCGATTCGGAACGCCCAGGCCAGCGGCACCAGCGGGAAGAAGTGCCCGGTGAGCGGCGTCGTGGTGAAAAGAACACGCATGTCGTCCTCCTCGGCATCGATCGGTGGTCAGGCGGAGACCTCGACGTGGCTGTCGTCGCCGATCAACAGGCGGTGAGCCGCCGCGTCCTTACGCGCGCGACGCACCTGACCCCCCTTGCCGATGATCGAGCCGGCGAGGGCGCCGACGTCGAACACGGACGCGTCGTCCAGCAGAATCGAGTACTCGACGCCGGCGGCGCGTAGCCGGCACCCTCGGCCGATGGAGGTGAACGGCCCCACCCGGCTGTCCTCGATGACGCTGCCGGCACCGATGATCACCGGACCGGTGATCGTCGATCGCCGCACGACCGCCCCCGCCTCGACGATGACGGGACCGGAGAGCTGCGACCGGTGGTCCACCAGCCCGTGAGTCGCGGGCGCGATGCCCTCCAGGAGAACCCGGTTGCACTCCAGAAGATCGCCCAGGGTGCCGGTGTCCGCCCAGTAACCAGGGAACAACTGCGCGGTCACGTTGCGTCGGCGCTCGATCAGAAACTGGACGGCGTCGGTGATCTCCAGCTCGCCACGTCCGCTCGGCTCGATGCTGCGGACCGCCTCGTGGATTTCCGGCGTGAAGAAGTAGGCGCCGGTCACCGCGAGGTCGCTGTTCGGGTGTGCCGGCTTCTCCTGCAGCCGGGTGACCCTGCCCGCGCCGTCCAGCTCGGCGATGCCGTACTGCGACGGATTCGCGACCTTCGTCAGGACCAGGTGAGCCGCCGGCCGGGTGCGCCGGAACTCGGCAGCCGCAGCGCCGATGCCACCGACGAAGATGTTGTCGCCAAGGTACATCACGAAGTCGTCGGCGCCGAGGAAGTCCCGGGCGATGAGTACGCAGTGCGCCAGGCCGCGCGGCTCGCTCTGCACGATGTACTCGACCGAGATGCCCAGGTAGGAGGCGTTACCCACGGCCTCGGCTATCGCCTTGCCCGAGTCGCCGACGATGATGCCGACGTCGGTGATGCCAGCGGCGGTGATCGCCTCAAGGGCATGCAGGAGAACCGGCTTGCTCGCCACCGGCACCAGCTGCTTGGGACCGTTGTGCGTGAACGGACGCAACCGGGTGCCGGCCCCGCCGGACAACACGAGAGCTTTCACCATGACCTCTCAGGACAACTCTTCGAGGGTCTTGACCACCTCGGACGGGGAAGGTGTCGCGAGCATCTCCTGGCGTAGCGACTCGGCCGACTTCTTCATCGTCGGATCCGACAGGGCCCGGGTCACCGCGGCGCTGAGGTGAGCCGTGTCGGCGGTCTCCAGCGGCACGTGCACCCCGGCCCCGGAGTCGGCCACGAGCTGAGCGATCTCGGCGCGGTCCATGAAGACCGGAACGATCACCTGGGGCACACCGGCGGACGCCGCGGTCAGCATCGTTCCCGAGCTGCCGTGGTGCACGATCGCGTCGCACGTCGGCAGCAGCGTGTGCAACGGCAGCCCGACCTCGATCCGGACGTTCGGTGAGGTCGCCGTCACGAGGTCCCGGTCGGCGGCGCTCACGGCGACCACCACGTCGGCGTCGATGCCCTCCAACGCGGTCAGGATCTGCGGCACCAGGAAGTTGCTGCTCCCCACCATCTCGGTGTGTGTGGCTCCCCAGGTGACGCAGATGCGGGGGCGTGCGACCGGCTCGGACAACCAGGCGGGCGCGACCCCTGGACCGTTGTACGGCACGTAGCGGATCGGCAGCCGGTTCGGCACGCCCGGGAACTGCAGGCTGTCCGGGCACGGGTCGACGGCCCGGACCGAGTACTGGGCCCGAGCCGCAAGGCCGTAGTCGGCGAACAGTTGACGCAGGCCGTCGGGCCAGGGCATGGTGCCGGGACCGACCCCGCCGAAGCCCACCCGTTCGTTGACCGCCGGACCGTACAGGTGGTGAACCAGCGGCACCCCGATG